>JBBSSR010000001.1:0-267358 GCA_038241955.1 Flavobacteriales bacterium
AAGGCCAATTCGGAAATAACTTTTGGCTCCTTAAAAAGCCAAAAAAGTTATTCTGAATTTGACGACAATATGCAACAAAAAAACTAACTTTGAATAACTAAATAACTAATGGACTTGTTGCGATAGGTCCTTGAATCCGCCGATACGCACAGTCTTACAATTTATTCTTGTTCGAATCTTGCCGATACAATCCTATTAAAATCAAAAAAGCCACCTGATTGTCTCAAATGGCTTTCTCGTTATTGTAGTTATTCTAAAATTAGAATTTATATGTAATTCCAAATTTTGCACCAGTAGTTCCTGTTTCTCCAGCTAATAATTCTAGGTTTAAACCAAAGTTATCAGTAAAGAAATAACGACCACCTACTTGAACTCCAGGAGCTAATGTAGCATTGTTGTTTTCAGGATAAACAATGTTATTGTTGTTGTTGTCATATTTGTCATCCCAAATATAGAACGTAAGATTTGCTCCAGCATAAAAATCAAATTTACTTGGCATATCTAATATTCTATTAAAATGATAATTTCCGTTAACACCAATTCCTATAGCAGATGATTTGTATTTATAAGAATTGTTTAAATAACCGTACGAGTTGTTGTCAGTTTGATAAGAGAGCTGTGCACCAAGAGTTACATCCCTTACAATTCCGAAATCAACACCTACATAAACTGGAATTCCCCATCCAGTAGTTCCCACTCCAGCATTTAATTGAACACCTCCTACTTCAAGAGGAGCTTGTGCAAATACACCATTTGTTATAAAAGCGAAAGCAGCTAATAAAAAGATTTTTTTCATGATTTTTTTTTAAGAATTATGGGACAAATCTACTATATTATTTATATTTAATTTTGTATTTTAAAAAAAATTGTTACATAATTATTGGTTTTGCTGCACAAATAATTGATTTGGTTAGTATCGAAAACCGCGCACTTCTATTTTGGTTGGCAAAATATGGAGTACATTATAAACTTTGTCGTGTTGTTAGCAAACATTTTCTTAAATTTGCTTCCATTATTATAAAAGTAGAGATATAAAATCAGACTATGTTACAGATCGCATTTATTAGAGACAATCAGGAGAAAGTAATCAACGCTTTGGCAAAAAGAAACATGGATGCCAAATCTATAGTTGAAGAAGTGGTACAATTAGACGAAAAACGTCGCGCTACACAGGTGGAGCTAGATGGTGTTTTATCTGAATCTAATAAATTATCCAAAGATATTGGCGATTTGATGAAAGCGGGAGAAAAATCGAAAGCGGCTATTTTAAAAGAAAAAACAGTTGTACTAAAAGAGAAAAGTAAAGCTTTGGCCGAAACCGCAGATATTTTAGCGAATGAACTAACTCAAAAATTATATACTTTACCAAACCTTCCAGCAGACATTGTTCCTATTGGCAAAACTCCTGAGGAAAACCTCAACGTTTTTCAAGAAGGTACTATTCCTGTTTTGCACGAAGGAGCACAGCCACATTGGGATTTAGTAAAAAAATACGACATTATTGATTTTGAATTGGGTGTAAAAATTGCAGGAGCAGGATTTCCAGTTTATAAAGGAAAAGGAGCAAAATTACAACGCGCACTTATAAATTATTTTTTAGATAAAAATACGGCTGCTGGTTATAAAGAAGTCCAAGTACCACATATGGTGAATGAAGCATCAGCGTATGGAACAGGACAATTGCCAGATAAAGAAGGGCAAATGTATCATGATGCTACAGATGATTTGTATTTAATTCCAACTGCAGAGGTTCCAGTGACTAATATCTTTAGAGATGTTATTTTGGCAGAAAATGAATTGCCAATTTTAACTACAGCGTATACGCCTTGTTTTCGTCGTGAAGCAGGTTCTTACGGAGCGCATGTTCGTGGTTTGAACCGTTTGCATCAATTTGATAAAGTAGAAATCGTTAGGGTGGAACACCCTGATAATTCATATGCTGCTCTTGATGGAATGGTAGAACACGTAAAAAGTATTTTGCAAGAGCTAAAGTTACCTTACAGAATCTTAAGACTTTGTGGTGGTGATATGGGTTTCACATCGGCCTTAACGTATGATTTTGAAGTTTTTTCTACCGCACAAGACCGTTGGTTAGAAATTTCTTCTGTATCTAACTTTGAAACTTTTCAAGCGAATCGTTTGAAATTGCGTTTTAAAGACAAAGACGGGAAAAACCAATTGGCCCACACGCTAAACGGAAGTTCATTGGCTTTGCCAAGAGTGCTAGCCGGAATTTTAGAAAATTACCAAACGCCAGAAGGAATCGTAATCCCAGAGGTTTTGAGATCGTATTGCGGATTTGATATTATTGATTAAGTATTTAATTTACCATATAAGGCATATAAGGCATATAAGATTATTTAAGGGTTTTTAGTTTTTAAACTCAAGAACTTGTATATTTTTATTTGATTCATGAAATGAAATATTATAATTTCATAAAACTTATATATTCTTATATGCCCTATATGGCGAATAATTAAATTTTGTTCAAAGAAATAAATTGTTACTAATGAAAAAACTATTTCTACATATCACTTTGTTTTTTTCATTGGTTTGTTTTTCACAAAACGAGCAATTGGCGCAGTATTATTTTGAAAAAGGAGATTTTGATAAAGCTTTGGTCAGTTACCAAGAATTATCAGATGGAATGCCTTCTAATCCTTTTTACTTTCAACGAAAAATAGACTGTTTACAGCAATTAAAGCAGTTTGATACTGCCGAAAAGTCGATTCAGGATCGAATGACAAAATACAAACAAGCCACGATTTGGATCGATTTAGGATACAATTTTCAGTTGCAGAAAAATGAGGCTAAAGCCAAAAAGTACTATGATGAGGCAGTAGAGAAAATCAAGAAAAGTCCAAACGAGGTCTATGCTGTTGCCGCTGCATTCGAGAAAAAAGTACTGCTCGAATATGCTTTAAAATCCTATCAGGTGGCGCTGGAGTTGATTCCTACTTCCAATTTTAATTACCAAATGGCATTGCTCTACGGGCAATTAGGCGACACGGATAAGATGATTTCTACTTTTCTAGACGAAGCGACTGCAAACCCTGAGAATTCTATGATGATTCAAAGTCAGTTGTCGCGCTACATGTCTAAGGATGAAGATTCAAAATTTAACGAAAGTTTACGCAAAGCGTTAATAATTCGGGTTCAAAAAAACCAAGATGTCTTTTGGAACCGCTATTTGAGTTGGTTTTATGTACAACAAAAAGAGTTTGGGAAAGCATTTATTCAAGAGAAAGCCATTTACAAAAGAAATCCTGAATCACTTTCGAGTATAGTAAGTTTAGCGCAAATGGCCATTGAAGAAGAAGATTATGATGTGGCCAAAGAAGTTCTGACTTATGTATTAGAAAACACCACTGATATTGAGGTGATTGTTCAGGCGAATACGTTTTTGATGAAAATGAAAATTGAAAAAGTTCAGCAAAAAGACTTTGCAACAGTCAACTCTCAATTCGATGCTTTGCTAAAACAATATGGCATTGCCCCAATTACCTTATCTTTGCAGTTAATGCAGGCACATTTTTTGGCTTTCAATATGAAGAATGCTATTGAAGCAAAGGCAATTGTCAAACGAGCATTAGACTTGCAATTAAACAGTTATGATCAGGCGCTTTGTAAAATGGAATTGGCCGATATTTTGCTGTCCGAACAGAAATTCAATCAGGCATTACTTTATTATTCTCAAATACAAGAGGATTTAAAAAATGATATACTGTCGCATCAAGCGAGTTTAAAGGCGGCCAAGACAAGTTATTTTAAAACTGATTTTGAATGGGCATTAAAGCAGTTCAAGGAATTAAAGTCGGCGAACACACAGCTGATTGCGAATGACGCTTTGGAGTATTTCTTGTTGATAAATGACAATACCGTCGCCGATTCGACACAAACGGCATTAAAGGAATTCGCAAAAGGAGATTATCTTTTGTACCAAAATAAAGATCAGGAAGCAATAGCGCAGCTTCAGGCTATTTTAAAAAGTTTTAAAGGTCAGGAAATAGAAGCAGTAACTTTGTTGCGATTGGGACAGTTGTATGAAAAATTAGGTGATTATTCTTTGGCTTTAAGCCAATACCAAGAAATAATAGACCACCATAGTGATGGAATTTATATAGATGAAGCTTTGTATTTTTCAGCAGATATTTACAACAAACAACTGCAGCAGCCTGATAAAGCCAAGGCCTTGTATGAAAAGATAATTTTTAGCCATCAGGATAGTATTTATTTTGTAGATGCAAGAAAGAAATATAGGGAGTTAAGAGGAGATACTAATTTATAAATGGATATTTAGATTGTTAGACAATTAGACAATTAGACAATTAGATTGTTCGAGCTATCTAATAACCCAAAAATCCAAAAATTTAAATATCCCAAAATCTAATTGTCTAAAAATCTAAATATCCAAAAATCTAAAAATCTAAATAATGATTATATACAACGTAACCACAAACATACACGAAAGCGTTCATGACCAATGGATGATTTGGATGCAACACAAACACATTCCTGAAATGCTTGGCAATGGTAAATTTACTTCCGCTAAGTTTGCTCGCGTTTTGATAGAAGAGGAAATGGGAGGTGTTACCTATTCGGTTCAATACACAACGGATAGTAGAGAAACTTTACAAAAGTATTATGAGGAAGATGCTCCAAAATTAAGGGAAGAAGGTTTGAAATTATTTGGCGATAAAATGCTAGCTTTTAGAACCGAGTTGGAAGTGATTTCAGAGCATTAAAGCTGAATTTGTTTTATTTAGTTACAAAAAAATAAGTTTTCCTTTGCGCGTTTGCGTCTTTGTGAGAATATAATCTAAAAAAGCAGGCGAGTCTTGGCTCGCAAGAATAATATGGAAAAAGTAAAAGCCAAAAAACACCTCGGACAACATTTCTTAAAAGATGAAAGCATTGCAAAAGACATTGCCGACACACTTAATTTAGTAGGATATGAAGATGTGCTGGAAATTGGACCTGGAATGGGTGTTTTAACCAAATATTTATTAGAAAAACCTATTACTACTTATGTAATCGAAATCGATGAGGAATCAGTTACTTATTTGGATACGAATTATCCAAAATTGAAAGATAAAATCATCTCTAAGGATTTTCTACGCTATAATATCAACGAAGTTTTTGATGGAAAACAATTTGCCATAATTGGTAATTTCCCTTATAATATTTCGACTCAGATTGTTTTTAAAGCCTTAGAATACCGTAATCAGATTCCTGAATTTGCAGGAATGTTCCAAAAAGAAGTGGCACAACGTATCTGCGAAAAGAAGGGGACAAAAGCATACGGAATACTTTCTGTTTTGGTTCAAGCTTTCTATGATGCAGAGTATCTTTTTACGGTAGACGAAAATGTATTTATTCCGCCACCAAAAGTAAAATCGGGTGTGTTGCGTTTGCGAAGAAAGGAAGATTATAGTTTACCTTGTGGAGAAAAATTATTTTTCACGGTGGTTAAGACTGCTTTTCAACAACGTAGAAAGACGCTACGCAATAGTTTAAAAACGCTAAATTTGTCCGATGCTTTAAGAGAAGATACCGTTTTTAATCTTCGGCCAGAGCAATTAGATTACAAAGAATTTATTGCATTGACCCAAAAAATAGAAGCCGATGGACTTTAAAATCAGCAAAGAACTAGTACAAGAGCTAGAATTACTCATTCAAAATAAAAACGACCAACAACTGGAAGTTTTATTGAATGACCTTCACCATGCTGATATTGCAGAGATTCTGGACGAACTGGATTTTGATGAAGCAACTTATATTTTTAAAGTATTAGATAGTGAAAAAACTGCAGAAATTCTTCTAGAACTAGAAGAGGATTTGCGTGAAAATATATTAAGCAGGCTTTCGCCAAAAGAAATCGCCGAAGAACTTGACGAACTAGAGACAAACGATGCTGCAGATATTATTGGAGAGCTTTCTAGCACTATTAAAGCCGAAGTTATTTCGGAACTTCAAGATGTGGAGCATGCTAAAGATATTGTTGACTTGCTTCGTTATCCAGAAGATACAGCTGGGGGAATCATGCACAAGGAATTGGTTAAGGTTAATGAAAACTGGAATGTCTTAACCTGTATAAAGGAAATGCGCATTCAAGCCGAAAATATCTCTAGAGTCCACTCCATATATGTCGTCGATGATGATGATCGACTAAAAGGACGTTTGTCACTAAAAGATTTGTTGACCACTTCTTCAAGAACTGCGGTTAGTGACGTATATATTCGTAAACTGAATTCGGTAAACGTAGACACAGAAGATGTTGAGGTGGCTCGGATCATGCAAAAATACGATTTAGAAGCCATTCCTGTTATTGATGAATTAGGCCGTTTGGTAGGTCGAATTACTATTGACGATATCGTCGACGTAATTAAGGAAGAAGCGGATCAAGATTATCAATTGGCTGCGGGTATCTCACAAGATGTTGAAGCAGATGATAGTATTTTAGAATTAACAAAAGCACGTTTACCTTGGTTAGTTTTAGCGCTTTTGGGAGGTTTCATTAGTGTGCGAGTTCTTGGCTTATTCGAAGGTGCGATGGTAGAGCATGGAAATTTGTTCTTTTTTACACCACTAATTGCAGCTATGGCTGGAAATGTCGGGGTACAATCTTCGGCAATTATAGTGCAAGGTTTAGCAAATGATACGCTGAGTGGTTCTTTATTTAATCGCTTGATAAAAGAAGTTTCTTTAAGTTTGTTAAATGGAGTTATCTTGGCAACAATTTTATTTTTAGGAAGTTATTTCCTTTTGAATGAAAAGCCTATTATAGGATTAGTAATTACGATTGCATTAATTTCAGTAATTATTATTGCATCACTTATTGGGACGTTTGTTCCCTTACTTCTGGATAAATTTGGGATTGATCCCGCACTTGCAACAGGGCCATTTATTACCACTAGCAATGATATTTGCGGTATTCTTATCTACTTCTCTATTGCTAAACTTATCTTAGGATTTTAAATATTAACTACATATACTATTAACCACAACCAACCAACAGCATGAAAGTACACATAATAGGAGGCGGAAATTTAGGGGCTTCTATCGCAATAGGTATTGCAAAATTTACTTCAGAAAATCAAGTTACCGTAACAAGACGGAATATTACGCCTATTTTACATCTGAAAGAACTAGGTGTTACCGTTACTTCAGACAATACCAAGGCTATTCAAGAAGCCGATCTCATTATCCTAACCATAAAACCGTATCAGGTAGATACCGTTTTAGCGGAAATATTGCCGGTTATAGCAAACAAAGTGATTGCATCGGCAGTAAGCGGACTTTCGATAGAAAATTTACAAAACAAAATAGGAGATAGTCATTGCGCTGTGCGTATAATGCCCAATATTGCGGCTCAATTTGGCGCATCGGCTACTTGTATTGCTTTTACTGAAAAAAGTAAAGACAAGGCGCAAGATACAGTTGCTCTTTTTCAAGAACTAGGGACAGCGCCTATTATTGATGAAAAATTAATGGATGCCGCAACGGTACTGGCAGCTAGCGGAACAGCATTTGCTTTGCGCTACATTCGTGCGTCTATGCAAGCGGGAATCGAAATTGGCTTTGACTGGCAAACGGCTCTCGCTATATCTGCTCAAACGGTAAAAGGAGCTGCCGAAATGTTATTAGAAGAAAAAGGACATCCGGAACAATTAATTGATCGTGTAACCACGCCTCAAGGATGTACTATTGCAGGACTAAACGAAATGGAAATGCATGGTTTTAGTTCGTCTTTAATCAGAGGAATTAAAACTTCATTGAAACAAATAAAGGGTTAGAAAGTAGTTGCGTCTGCCGTGTTTAAAGAAAAAAAGAGATTTACTAGCGACATTTGCTACTAAATCTCTTTTTTTGTGCGCTACTATTTATAAAACATTTACCGCTTTTACAAAGCGTTTTGCATAGCCTTTGGTTTTTAAACTTGAAATTATCACTTTCATTTCATGACCGGAAGAAGAATGGATAAATTCAGTTTCGTTGCCATTTGGATTGATAACGATACCCACGTGACCTATAACATTTCTAGTAGGACTCAAAAACAACAGAATATCTCCTTTTTTTAGCTTGTCAAGTGGCACTTCTTTTCCGAAATTTTTATATTGAATGGAGCTTCGGGGAACTTTAATATTAAAATGTTGATAAACAAAATAAACATAGCCCGAACAATCAAATCCATCTTTGGTGCAGCCTGCTGCAAGATAAGGCGTTCCCAAATATTCCATTCCGAAGTTTACAATGCTGTCTCGCAAAGTAAGACTACTTTGAATTGGATTTGTTATTGGAATAGTATTGACAACAGGTACATTTTGTACTGGTAACGTAACGACATGTTTCCAAAAACGTTGCGCAGTAATGAGCAGTACAATTAATGTTAAACCGATCGATAGCACAAATGACAAGGTATTTAATTTTTTTGATATCATTTAATTAGCGGAATTTGAAAGGATTAGTTAAAAAAGTACTGTTGATTCTTTATCTTAGTAATTGACTTTTTGCTTTTTATGTAAGTTGTGTTAAAGTGATACTTTATTATAATTGTTTCTTTTAGCCCCGTAAATAGCTTTACCAAATCACATATATTCCTGTATGCTATACAAATTGAAAGCTTTTAAAAACTGCTGAAAATTAACTACTCAATCTCTAATACTCGGTTTTTTACTTTTACTTTTTTCTTAGGGCTTTTTAGTGTCCAATGTAAACACATGTAACCCATAATACCCGCTACAAATGAGGCAATTAAAATGGCAATCTTGGAGTAGTTTATTACTTCTTCACCGTCATTTTTAAAAGCCAATATGGTAATAAATATAGACATGGTAAAACCTATTCCTCCTAGCATTCCTGCTCCTAAAATATTTTTCCATTTTAAATCGCTAGGTAATTTACAAATACCGATGCCTACAGCAAAGAAAGAAAATAAATAAATTCCCAATGGTTTTCCTACAACAAGACCTAGAATGATACCAAGAGAATTCTCGTGGCTTAAACCTTCATGCCAGTCGCCGCTTATGGCTATACACGTATTGGCCATTGCAAATAAAGGAAGAATAATAAAACCTACTGGCTTATGTAAAAAATGTTGTAATTTATACGACAAGGTTTTCTTTCCTCCATCTCCAAAAGGAATAACAAAGGCTAACAAAACACCTGTAATTGTAGCATGCACTCCTGAATTTAACATAAAGTACCACATAAGAGCACCACCAATTAGGTACGGAATAAGATTATGTACTTTACGTCTGTTTAAAATAAATAAAAGACCCATAATGCCAAAAGCGATTAATAAATTTACAAAAACAATAGTTTGTGTATAAAATATAGCAATAACCAAGATAGCTCCTAAATCGTCTATTACAGCAAGAGCGGTCAAAAATACTTTTAAAGACGTAGGAACGCGTTTCCCTAGTAATGATAGAACACCAACAGCAAAGGCAATATCGGTTGCCATAGGAATTCCTGCTCCATTTTGGGTAATTGTACCGTAATTCAATGCTAAGAAGATTCCCGCGGGAACAATCATTCCTCCCAGTGCTCCAAAAATAGGCAGTATAGCATTTTTAATGTCGGCTAATTCACCATTGTACATTTCACGTTCTAATTCTAATCCAATAAGTAAAAAGAAAATTGTCATTAATCCATCATTAATCCAATGGGTTATAGAATGATGACCAAGTTGAGTATCCCAAAAACCAATGTATTCGGTTTGAATTTCTGAATTTGCTAATAATAAAGAAAGTATTGTGACCAAAAGCAGTACAATTCCACTCGCTTTTTCGTTTTGAAAGAATTCTGTAAAGGTTTTTGTTAACTTCATATTTTTTAAAAATGATTTAAGGAAAACGCTAATTTAAGCATTTGTAAATTAATTTGTGTTCAAATTGTAAGTCGAATATTTTAATTAATTTTGAGTTTCTAATTTACTAACTACATTCATGGACATTAAAATACTTCACATCGATAGCAATCATCCTTTACTTTGGGAACAATTGGAAGAAGCAGGTTTTATAAATCACGCCGATTTTACTTCGACCAAACAAGAAATTGAAGCTAAAATTCAGGATTATCAAGGAATCGTTATTCGTAGCCGATTTAAAATTGACAAGCAGTTTCTAGACAAAGCAATTAATCTACAATTTATTGCTAGAGTAGGAGCAGGTTTAGAAAGTATAGACTGTGAGTATGCCTTATCTAAAAACATCAATCTGATTGCTGCTCCAGAAGGCAATAGAAATGCAGTGGCCGAGCATACACTTGGGATGATTTTGTCACTTTTCAATAAATTCAATAATGCAGATGGCGAAATTCGTTCGGGTGAATGGAACAGAGAAAAAAACAGAGGATATGAACTCGATGGTAGAACGGTTGGCATTATAGGCTATGGCAATATGGGAAAGTCATTTGCTAAAAAACTACGTGGTTTTGATGTTGAAGTGTTGTGTTACGATATAAAACACAATGTGGGAGACGAAAATGCTAGACAGGTTTCATTACAAGAACTGCAACAAAAAACGGAGGTCTTGAGTTTGCACATTCCTTGGACACCCGAAACGGATAGAATGGTAGATTCGGACTTTATTAATGCTTTCTCAAAAGCGTTTTGGATAATAAATACTTCCAGAGGTAAAAATATAGTCACAGCTGATTTGGTTACCGCCATGAAATCTAAAAAGATTCTTGGAGCAGGTCTAGATGTTTTAGAATATGAAAAGTTGTCTTTTGAAACCCTTTTTCAAGATAAAAATACGCCAGAAGCTTTTCAATATTTGTTAGATAGTCCAAAAGTTATTCTTACACCACACATTGCAGGCTGGACCTATGAAAGTCATGAGCGATTAGCACAAGTAATTGTAGATAAAATTAAGGTGCTATATTGTAAAGGTTGATCTTTTAAGATTTAATTAGTACAATAAATAGTATTTTATATTTTTTTGTATATTTTTGGTAATTATTACTAACAAATTATATTTTAATTATGGAGAATTCAAAACAAGAAACTTGGGACACTCAACAACCAATCCGTCAAGAAAACAAAAAAGTGTTAGCAGGAGTTTTAGCGTTGCTTTTTGGATATTTAGGAATTCACAAATTTATTTTGGGCTACACAAAAGAAGGCTTGATTCAAATAGGTATTAGTATTGTAACTTGTGGAATTGGAGGTATAGTTGGATTTGTTGAGGGTATTATATACTTAACGAAATCAGATGAAGAATTTTATCAAATGTATCAGGTTGGTAGAAAAGGTTGGTTTTAAAATAAAAAAAAATCTCGAAAATTTCGGGATTTTTTTATGCTTTATCTGAAGAGTAAAGTAAAAAAAATAAACTTTTAATACGGAGATGTTTCTCTTAATGTTTATATATTCGCCAAAAAAACGGAGTTTCCGAAAATCCAAAATAGAGTAGGAATTTAACCAAAACCAAATTTTAGAATGGATTCACAAAAAGTAGACATGTTCATGATGATGAACGCTAAGTATTTCGAAGGACATCATTTAAGGATAATAAGAGAGAAATTGCTAACTTTAGATGATAGTCAATGGAATAGACTGCAATTAACTCAATTTAAAGATCCGACTACTGCACTTTTAATTTCGATATTTGCAGGGGCTTACGGGATCGATCGTTTCTATATTGGCGATACAGGAATGGGAGTTGGAAAACTACTTACTTGTGGTGGTCTTATGATTTGGACGATAGTAGATTGGTTTTTAATTCAAGGAGCTACTAAAGAAAAAAACACAATGGCTTTTAATAATTCATTTCTTTAAGAATGAAGAAAAACAAGCTCTATTCCTTAATTTTATTGGCTTGTTTTTTGGGTTACAGTTGGTTGCTCTTTTTAAAATTAACTATGGTCAGAAAATCAGGTTTAGATTTAACTGTTTGTGTTTTTAAAAGAGTTACCAATTTGCCCTGCCCATCATGTGGCACTACACGCGCTGTTTCACAAATATTTAATGGAGAGGTATTAACTTCATTGTATCTAAATCCTTTTGGGATACTAGTTGTAGTAATTATGACCGTATGTCCTCTTTGGATTATTTGGGACTTTATTAAAAATAAACAATCTTTTTATGATTTTTACATTAAAATTGAAAATTTACTTAAAAAGAAAATAATTGCCATTCCGTTGATTTTATTAGTTATTCTCAACTGGATTTGGAATATACATAAAAACTTATGATCGCAATACAAAAATTTAATTATAAACCGTACGACAGCGAGTTAGAAAGAGCATCAAACAGTTATTTAATGTCCTTAGTTGCCTTAGTTGCTGGTTTGCCATTCCCAATAATGAATTTATTGGCATCCGCTTTCTTCTATTTAGGAAATAGAAAAAGCACCCCTTTTGTAAAATGGCATTGTACACAAGCACTTTTGGCACAACTGGGCCTGTTTATTTTTAATACAGTTGGTTTTTGGTGGACTATTTCGATCATTTTTGAGGGAGTTCAAGTAACCAATCAATATATTGCTTACATCATTACAATTGTTGCATGTAATCTGGTAGAATTTATTTTCACATTATACCTCGCGACCCAAACAAGAAAAGGGAATCATATAGAAATGTATTTTTTCTCAGATATCACTAATTTAATCTGCAAGACCAAGTATGAAAGCACTATTTAAAGGACTCGGATTAGTCATAGCTTTCTTTGGGATTTGGTTTTTATTGTCTCAAATTGATTTTATTACTTTCTTTAAAATCGATAAGGCCAAAAGCGCTACCGAAAAAGGTGTTGGAGACATGATTTGGGATCAAATAAAGACTACCGAAGACATAATAGTAAACGATTCCATTACCAAAACACTAGATAAGCTCTTAAAACCTTTGTGCAAGGAAAATAAAATTGAGCGAGACAGCTTAAAAGTGCACATTATAAAGAAGGATGAGGTTAATGCTTTTGCATTGCCAGACGGTCATTTGGTAGTGTATTCTGGGCTAATTGAAGCTTCAAAGAACGAACAAGCTTTGATTGGGGTTTTAGGTCATGAAATTGCGCATATAGAAAATGATCATGTGATGAAGAAGTTGTCGAAAGAAATTGGTTTTTCGGTTCTGATGTCGATAACTACGGGAAATAATAATAGTAAAGTTATCCGTGAGATTATGAAAAAGGTATCTTCAACTGCGTATGATCGTTCTCTCGAGAAAGAAGCAGATATCGCTAGTGTTGAATACATGCTTAAAGCAAAAATAGATCCAGCACCGTTTGCCGATTTTCTATATGAAATGTCTTTTGATAATAAACTATCAAGCGCTTTGTCTTGGGTCAATTCCCACCCTGAATCAGAGGAAAGAGCCAAATATATTTTAGAATATATCAAAGGTAAAAAGCTTCAGAAAAATCAAGTTTTAACGCAAAATGAGTGGCTAGCATTCAAGAAAGCAGTTAAAAATTACGATAATTAAAAAATACATTAGAATGCTTAAAATAAAAAAAGTCCTCGATTTGTCGAGGGCACTGAAAAAGTCCCTCTTTTCAAAAAATCATAAAAAAATCGCTTAAATAAGGGTTTGTTTTTACTTAGTTTGTTTTTTAAACTCAAATTTGATTTTCTGACATCATAGAGACTTAAAATAATGAAAAAGAGCATAAACAGTAGTGTTTATGCTCTTTTTTGGTTTTTATCGTTTTTTACTTTTAATGGACTTTTTCAGTGGCCTCGATTTGTCGAGGGCTTTTTTTATACGATCTAAAATCTAAAATCTGTAATCTGCAATCTGCAATCTAAACACTGCAATCTATTAATTAGCCTTCCTTGTCATTTAGCTTGCGTTCCAACTCCGCTTGAAATTCTTCCATAACAGGTTTCATCGTGCTTTCTGGAATATCCGAAATCCGAATGTACATCAATCCGTCAATCGCATTATTAAATAAAGGATCAACATTAAATGCAACCAGTTTTGCATTCTGTTTGATGTATTTTTTTATCAAAACAGGAAGTCTCAAAATTCCAGGTTCTAGCTCGTCAATTAGTCGATCAAACTTATTTAAATCAGCTTCTGCTTCGTCAAAAATAAAATCCTTATCGGCATCTTTAAGCTTGACTTTATATTCCTTTTTAGGATGAATATACTGAGCAATATAAGGATCATAGTAATGTGATTTCATAAACTCAATCATCAAT
Source organism: Flavobacteriales bacterium (assembly GCA_038241955.1). Lineage (GTDB taxonomy): Bacteria > Bacteroidota > Bacteroidia > Flavobacteriales > Flavobacteriaceae > Flavobacterium. The sequence continues at coordinate 14,151 of JBBSSR010000001.1, forward strand.
GACTTCGAGAAATCCGAAAATTGATTGCTAATGCTCACTCCACCCAACAAAAACTTATGTTCCGGATAATGTAAAGTAGTATGAATAATTCCGCGCCATAACAAGAATAGCGGCATTGGTCTTTGCTGATATTCTTTGATGATAAAAGCTCTACCCATATCGATAGATTTACTCATCATATCATTCAATTCCGGTTCAAAACGAAACAAACCATTTAGATAAAAACCTTCAATACCATATTTCGGAAAAATATGAGATCCCAATCCCATGCGGTAAGCGCCAGCAATTTGTTTGGTGTCATCATCCCACAAAAAGAGATGACGGTAATATAGATCGTATTTGTCGATGTCAATGGATTCGTTCGTTCCTTCTCCAACTTCTCTAAAAGTCACTTCGCGCAAACGACCAATTTCATGAAGAATATTTGGAATGTGCTTTGCTTCGGCAAAAAACACTTCGTAGTTTTTACTTTGCAAAAGACGAAGATCTTTCTTTCTCAAATTGGCAACTTCCGCAATCATTTTATCGGTATTAGCAGGAGTAACTATTTTTTTAGGACTTCTAGTTGGCTTTAAGCTCGCAGCAGTATGCAAAAAAGTACTATCTTTTACAAATGGATTGGCCAGCATATAGGTTTTCTTTCGTAAAAACTCGGTGTACTCTTCAATCGATTTATGTTCGTTTTGCTCGGCTACTGAAATTGGTTTTCCAACACGCACTTTGATAACTCTATTCTTTTGAGTTAACAATTCCGATGGTAATTTTGCAGTTCTAAGTGTACCACTTATTTTTGATAATAGGTAAAACAAACGGCTATTATGTGCATGAAAATAAATAGGAACTACAGGAACTTGTGCCTTCCTGATTACTTTTATAGCACCTTCTTCCCACGCTTTGTCTACCACCAATTGTCCGTCTTTATAAGTAGAAACCTCTCCGGCGGGAAACATTCCCAGCGGTTTCCCATCTCTTAAATGACGAAGTGTTTCCTTAATACCTACCACACTAGATTTGGCATCTTTGTGGTGCTCAAAAGGATTGACGGGCATGATATAAGGTTTCATTGGATCTATACGATGCAATAAAAAATTAGCGATAATTTTAAAATTTGGTTCTCTTTCGAGCATTAATTTCAACAATAAAATTCCATCAATTCCTCCAAGCGGATGATTCGATATCGTAATGTAAGCACCGTCTTTTGGTAGTCGTTTAAAATCACCTTCGGGAATCTCAAATTTAATTTGAAATTCATCCAATATAGCATTCAAGAACGGTACATCTTTTAGATGCTTGTTCCTGTCATATACCTGATTTAAAGTCGAAATTTTTAAAACCTTCATCAGCAACCAACCAGAAAATGTACCAAAAACTCCGTACTTATCCGTATTAATTGTCTTTGCAACTTCCTTTGCGGTTACTAAACCCATTTATTTGTTTTTTGAGCAAGAGACAAAGATAGCAAAATAGTCCATTTTTATGATTTTTTTAAATCAATCTTTATCCATTTTTACTACTTTTGGATTCCACACTAGAAAAAAATTTGTCAGAATAGTAGATAGTGATCCGTTTTAAAAAATCAATTCTAGTCTAAAGTTAGTTCAATACATTCAAAAACAACACAATGAAGATAATCTCTTACAACGTAAACGGAATTAGAACTGCCATAACAAAAGGTTTTATAGAATGGCTACAACATGCCAACCCAGATGTTATTTGTTTACAAGAAATTAAAGCAACAGAAGAGCAAATTCCTGTTGCCAATATTACCGCTGCTGGCTATCTGTACCAATATTATTATCCTGCTACCAAAAAAGGGTATAGTGGAGTAGCAATTCTTTCAAAAATAAAACCTAATAATGTGGTGTACGGAACCGGAATTCAGCACATGGATTTTGAGGGCAGAAACCTTCGCGTCGATTTTGACGATTGCTCCGTAATGAGTTTGTACTTGCCGTCTGGAACCAATATCGACCGTTTAGACCATAAATTTATGTTTATGGACGACTTTCAAAATTACATTAATCAACTCAAAATTGAACACCCAAATCTAATAATTTGTGGCGATTACAACATTTGCCACGAGGCAATCGATATCCATGATCCTATTCGAAACAAAAATGTCTCGGGATTTTTACCACAAGAAAGAGCATGGCTTGATGGCTTTATGAAAACAGGTTTTGTAGATAGTTTTCGTCATTTTAATAGTGAAGCGCATCAATATTCGTGGTGGAGCTATCGCGCGGGCGCAAGAGGAAATAACAAAGGATGGCGCATCGATTATAATTTGGTGAGCGACACTTTAAAACATAAACTCAAAAGAGCCGTTATATTACCAGATGCCATGCATTCGGATCATTGTCCGGTTTTGGTCGAATTAGAGTAGGACAAAGGCAATTTCAAAAATCAATTTCAATAGCAATTTCAATAAAAAATAAAAAGGCTAAGGAGCTAATCCAGCTCTCATTCCAATCTTTTTTTATCCGCCGCGGCGGATAAAAAAAGGATTTTCCCTTCCATCTGGGCTAGGACATTACGGAATAAAAAAAAATTAAACCTCAAATAATACCAACGAATATTAAAAAGCAACAAAAATGATTAAAAAAATCTCCATCGGACTATTAGTTTTAGCACTTTCTACATCTTGTGTTTCCAAGAAGATATACAATGATCTAGAAACCAAATTTGCCGATTTAAAAAAAGAAAACAGATCCATTCTCGACGATAACGCCGCTTTATTGGCTTCTAAAGAACAATTAGAATCCGAAAGAGAAGCTCTAAAAAAGAAATTAGATGATGTAAACTCCAATCTAGCCAAAGTACAGTCGGATTATGCTGCCGCGAAAGAAAAAATGAGAGTTATGCAGGATTCGTATGCTGCATTAGAAAAAAATAGCGACGCCGCACTCGAAGCCAACATGAAAAAAAATCGTGATTTGTTAGCACAATTGGATGCAAAAGCAAAAGCTTTGGCCATAGAACAAGACAAATTAAACGATAGTAGCAAACGTTTAAAAGAACTAGAAGATTTGATCGCCGCAAAAGAAGCGGCTATGAAAAAACTAAAAGAAACACTTTCGAATGCACTGAATGGTTTTGAAGGGAAAGGTTTGACTGTAGAACAAAAAAACGGAAAAGTTTATGTTTCTATGGAGAATAAACTACTATTCAATTCAGGTAGTTGGGCAGTAGGTACGGAAGGTAAAAAAGCCATCATTGAAGTTGGAAAAGTATTGGGTGATAACCCAGACATTTCAGTACTCATTGAAGGGCATACTGATAATGATCCTTACGAAGGCTCTGGACCAATTTCGGATAACTGGGATCTTTCTACAAAAAGAGCAACCGCTATTGTATCAATTTTGGGTGAGAATAAAAAAGTAAACAAACAAAATTTAACCGCAGCTGGTAGAAGTGAGTATGCGCCATTAGGAAGTAACAGTACTGCCGAAGGAAAAGCTAAAAACCGTAGAATAGAAATTATTTTGACTCCAAGATTGGATGAAATTGCGGAGATGTTGAATAATATAAATTAAAGTTACTATCCCGATAGTTATCGGGACTAAGTAAAAAAAGTTCTAGGTAAAAAGATTCTAAAAAAAAGGTTCACGTGGAAACGTTGAACCTTTTTTTGTTAAAATCGAAATCCATTACCTTTTATAGAATGAATAGGTAGTTATTACACAATTATAAACTATAATGATATAACATACTTTCATTATTTAAGGTGACCTTTACACAATAAATAATTTAATATTAAAAAAATGAATACAAAAAAAATATTTTCTATAATTGCAATAGCAATTATTGTTTTGATTACAGGATGCTCAAAAGATGACGTACAGCAGGCAACTGGCGAATCTCCTATTGTGGCATCTGTTAATCCAGGAAATGGAACTATAAATGTTCCTTTGAACCAAAGCATTTCGGTAGTATTCAATCAAGAAATGAATGCTTCTACATTGGATCTTAGTACCTTTACTATACAAGGAGCGTCATTGGTTGCTGGAACAGTTTCCCTAAACGGAAAAACAGCTTCATTTACTCCAATTGCTCCTCTTACTGCGAATACAACATACACAGGAACTATTAAAACTGGCGCTAAGAATACAATTGGTCAACCCTTAGAATCTGATTATGTTTGGACATTTAGTACTGGTGCAACACTAAATCCTGTAGTGATTTCAACAGATCCTATTAACAAAGCGACAAATGTTGTTCTGAATAAAGTGATAGCTGTAAATTTTAATATGCCAATGAATCCAGCAACCTTAAGCGGAAGCACTTTTACAATTAAAGATGGAGCTAATGTTATTTCAGGAAGTGTTGCATACAAAGGTAACACTGCATTTTTTAAACCAAACGCCTCTTTAACAGCAAATACGCTTTACACTGCTACAATAACTACAGAAGTTAAGAATTTACAAGGAACAGCATTGAGTTCTAATTATGTTTGGATGTTTACTACAGGTACTATTACTGCACCAACTGTTATGTCGACGGATCCATTAGATAATGCAATAGCGACACCTATTAACAAGTCGATTTCTGCAACTTTTAGTGTTGCTATTGACCCTACAACCATTAATGATAAAACATTTACAATAAAAAATGGAACCACATCACTAGCGGGAGCTGTTACCTACACAGGCACAACAGCAACTTTTGACCCAAGCACAGATCTTTTACCAGGAACCACTTATACTGCCACAATTTCGGGAGCCAAAAACATGCAAGGTGTCGCTTTAGCCAACGATTATGTTTGGAATTTTAGCACTAGTTCTTCCTTAACAGGTAATACTGTAAATCTTGGATCGGCGGAAAGATTCGGAATTCTAGCAGGCGTTGGAGTAAGTAATAATGCAGGTTTCAGCGAAATTAGAAATATGGATGTTGGGATAAGTCCTGGTGTACGTTCATCAGTTACTGGATTTCCACCTGCAATAATAGTGCAAGGCGCAATTTATGCTTCACATGATATTTCTCCTCCAGGGATTGCAGACATGCTAGTAAAAGCCAAACAAGATTTGACAAATGCTTATCTTTTTGCCGAAGGCGCTTCTACACCTGCACCTGCAACCGTATCTGGTGATCAGGGAGGTAAAACTCTTGCACCTGGTATTTACAAATCGACCTCTACGCTCTTATTACAATCTGGGGATTTAACTCTCGATGCGCAAGGTGATGCCAATGCGGTATGGATTTTTCAAATAGCTTCTGACTTTACCTCTATAGGTGGCGCTGGAGGTAATGTGATTTTAAGTGGCGGTGCTCAAGCGAAAAATATCTTTTGGCAAGTGGGTGGTTCTGCAACAATTGGAAACTACACTATATTTAAAGGAAACATATTAGCTTTAACTTCTATAACAATGAACTCGCATGCTACTATAGAGGGTAAATTGCTTGCAAGAAATGGATCAATTGTTATGACCGATACCAACATTATATCTAAACCTTAAATCCGTTTTAGAATGTAGATGCTATCCCGATAGCTATCGGGACTAATCTAATAAGTTGAAAAGGTTCGCGTGCAAACGTTGAACCTTTTTTTTGTTAAAATATGAATAACTCTAACCAAATCCGAGGAACTAATTTTTACCTTTGTTCTGAAAAACTTAGCAACTTAGTCCCTATAACTATAAGGATAGCAACTCAGCAACTTAAAAGAAATGAAATACACTACTTTACCCAATACTGATATAAAAGTCAGCAAAATTTGTCTGGGAACCATGACTTTTGGTCAACAAAACTCAGAAGCCGAAGGACATGAACAAATGGATTATGCACTCGAAAAAGGAATCAATTTCTTTGACACAGCCGAGATGTACTCTGTTCCTGGAAAGCAAGAAACCTATGGAAGTACCGAAAAAATTATTGGTTCTTGGTTGAAGAAAACTGGAAAAAGAGAAGATATAGTTCTAGCTTCTAAAATTGCTGGACCCAATCCTATTTTTGGCTACATGCGAGAGAAACTGGATTTCTCTGCTGCAAGTATTAAATATGCCTTAGATAATAGTTTACAGCGCTTGCAAACTGATTATTTAGATCTCTATCAACTGCATTGGCCGGAGCGTAAAACCAATTATTTTGGACAACGAGGTTACAAAGCACAAGACGATGCTTGGGAAGACAATATTCACGAAGTGCTAACAACTTTAGACACTTTTGTAAAAGCAGGAAAGATAAAAAACATCGGAGTTTCGAATGAAAATCCTTGGGGAATGATGCGTTTCTTAGAGGAAAGCAAATACAATAATTTACCTAGAATTAAAACCATTCAAAACCCCTATTCGTTATTGAATCGTCTTTTCGAAAATGCTTCTGCCGAAGTTTGTCTTCGTGAGAATGTTGGTTTATTGGCCTATTCACCACTCGCTTTTGGTGTTCTATCTGGGAAGTTTTTAACAGGCGAAAGTCATCCTAATTCTAGAGTGCGTTTGTTTTCTCAATATTCAAGATACAGTAGCGCTACGTGTAACGAAGCAACAAAATTATATCAGGAAGTGGCTCATAAACATGGCTTGACATTAACGCAATTGGCCTTAGCCTTTATTCAACAACAGCCTTTTCTAACTAGCTCTATCATTGGTGCAACCACAATGGAACAACTCAAACAGAATATTGCTACGATTGATGTAGTTCTATCAGAAGAAATTCTGAATGAAATAAATGCTATTCAGGCTATTATTCCTGATCCAGCACCGTAGTTATAAAGAAAAATAGAATAAAAAACCCTGTCAATTTTTGAAGTCTGACAGGGTTTTGCTTTTTACAAATTATCAATAATTTGATCTTTAGGATATCGTACTTTGTAACTTATTCTAATTTTCTTACTCTCATTGGGTTTTAGTTGCAACTGCCAAGTTAAGATTCCAGTTTCAGAGTTTACTTTGGCACGATCACTTTGCAGTAGTTCAATTTCAATATCTTTATTAGAACTTAATGGATATTGATCTTTTAGCAACATTTCGATGGCTTCTTTTTTGTTGTTTCGAATTGTAATATCGAAAGTAAAAGTTTGCTCTTTTTTCGAAGATAAAAACTTAGTTCCCGATTGGTCTACCACTTTTTCACGTTTAATAGATACTTTTTTATCCAGACCCATACTCAAACTCAAAGTGTCACTAGTTTGGCTTGGCTCGATAAAAGTTTTACCCACATACATACCTTCAAAAATAATATTGGCTTCGCCTCTTAGTAAGTTGTATTTGCTGTAATCGGCAATTTCAGCAAGTAAGAACGCATCATTTTCTGCTTTTGGTACTGCATAATATTTATACGTTGCAGGTAGTTTTATTTCTTTTAGCGAAACGCTATGCACTTTTCCATTCGATAAAATATCATACGGAATATCAATATCAAACGAGATATTCAGTTGGTTTTCAGCAATCGTCGTATAATCAGAAACTGATGATTCTACTTGAATTGGTTGAGGGCTATCTTTATAATCGTTGTTTTTTTCAATTTGTACACCAGCCGCTCTTCCCTGCAATTGGTTAGAAATTGATTTTCTCTTTAAGCCATACGCCGTAACAACCACTTCATTCAAATTTTCATTCTGTCTGTAATTCAAAAACCAAGAATTCAGTAAAGGCGCTTGATTGTTTTGATTGGGAATACCGCTTGACAATGTTAGTTTTACTTTTTTCCAATCGATTCCAGTGTTTTGTACTACCTGCGCTTTGTACATCATATTAATGGGTCCAGTAACACTTTCGGTGCGTAAATCATAGAAAGGTGTCCAGGTTGCATTGTAAGCTAAATAGGTAATGTCGAAAGGAACAGCTCCAGCCAAATTATTCATTACTTGCACAATCAATTTTCCAGACGAAGTTTTCTCTTCTTTACTAGTATCCACTTCGAGCTTGTTGTTGAGTTTTCGAAGAAGTTCATTCAGCTTTTGTTCTTTTTCTGTCAATGTATTTAGCGTATTGGCAATTTCATTTTGTTTGATTTTATAAAAATCGACCATCTTCATTAATTCAAGCACATTCAAACCCGAATTTACTCCCGAAACCTGTTGGTTTTTGTCTAAAAGCTGCATGGTTTTGGTTTCTGCATTTTTAGAATTTCCCAGTCTCAAAAGCTCTTTTTGTACCAAAACAATACTGTCTTTTACTTTTTTTAAAGCGGGAGATTTTAAATCTACTTCATATTCCGAAACGTAATCATTTGTAAATTGAACCGAAAGTACAGTAAGCGTTGCAGGCGCGCCTATTTGCACCGAATTTTCATTTAAATTGACTGCTACGTTTTTGATTACAATTTCACTAGTGCCTGCAGGCAGATTCACAGTCGTTGTTTGCGAAATTTCGGCGGCATTAAAATAAACCGTAGCGGCTTTTACTTTAGCGGTTGTAAAAATTGGTTTTTGTGCCGATGCAAAGGCTGTTACCAAAAGAATGACGGATAATAGTGCTTTTCTAAACATAAGAAAGTGTTTTAATTTTATAATATCCCATTACAAATAACGAAAATTTCAATGGTTTTCAATAATATATAGTAAGAATAATTTTCTTTTTTGAGTTGTCAATGATTTTTTCAATTTCAGTAAAAAAACGTTCATTCACCATCGGACAGCCATAACTGTTGCAAATTTCTTCTTCTTGTTCCTCATAGGGTACACCAGAATATTTGTGCAAAACGACATGTCGATCAAAAGCTTTACTGTTGGTTTTGTCTAATCCGTACAATTTATATGCTTTTCCAAACGTGCCTTTATACGAATAGTCAATAGCATATTTTCCTAATGAAGTACATAGTGAATTGTTCACATTGCTAAATTGTAGCTCTCCTTGAATTCCAGTTTCGGAACCAGAGCCGTGACCAACTAAACCTTTCCCAAGTAGTTTGTTATTTTTTAAATCATATATAAAAAAACGATTTTTCCCCGATGCAATTTTCATATCTATAAAAAAGCCAATTTCGGTATCGTATTTTGAACTACTGTTCACGAATTTTTTAGTATCGTTTATATGATTTTCTAGTTTTTCTTTTGTCGAAGAAAGTGGCACTGTTATTTTAATTGGTTGTAGCATTTCCTTTTTATGAATACACTTAAAACTGACACAAAAAACGCCAATAAAAATTAAAAGAAAGATTGCTTTTTTCATAGCTATTTCTTTATTTCTCGACAGTATACCCTTTCACTTTTGCCAAAGCCACAATAGAAGTACTAATTGCATTTCCTAAATCATCTCGTGATTTTGTTTTTTTAGCTTCGGTATCAATGTATAGTTGGCGTTTTTTGCCCAATTCTCCAATCTCTTTCTGAATGCTTTCTCTCTCTGTGGTTTTTTGAATTACAATCACTTCCAATTCAGCATTCGATTTATTCTGAAGTTCAGTAGGTAATTCCTCTTTTTTAATTTTCGAAATGGCTTTGGCATCGACTTTTACTTTATCTACCAAATCCCAACTTTCATTTTTGTACACCGCTTTCGATTTACTTACCGCACGCTCTGCATAGTTGGCAGATGAAACTTCTTTTGCATTATTATCTTGCGTTTCTTGGTTCATTTTTTTAGAAAGACCTTTTGCGCCATAGCTAATATAGGTAGTATTAATACGTTCATTGCATTTAGATATTTGATCGTCATAAGGCGTTGATACGTATTGTATCGATTGATTAGAATCAATGTTGAAGTATTTCCCTTTTCCGTAATCGGCTCCATTTTTCCAAAAGCTATTAATGCCTTCTTGACTGTTTCCGCAAAAGATAGTGTTCACATAAATGTCATTTTTTAGAGCAAAACTTATCGCTTCTTTATAGCTGATACTGCCTTGGTCAAAACCTTCGTTTCCTGCAATATAAATGAGTTTCATATTGTTGGTTTCTTTTGCCCATTGTAATTTTTTAGTTGCATCTTGAATTACTGCTCCGCAATATTCTTCACCTCCATTTGTTTGTAAAGCAAATAATTTTTCAGAAATCAAGTCTAAATCATTTGTTAGTGGTGTAACTTGGCGTATGTAATTCGACTTTTCGGATAAACCATCGTTTCCGTATTCATATAATGCAATTTCGATATCAGGCGTTTTTCCCAAATGTTTTAGCGTCGTTAATGTATTTACAATGTTCCAAAGTCTCGATTTGGCTTGGTCGATTAATCCGTCCATACTACTCGAAGTGTCTAATAAAAGTGCGACTTGGATTTTATTATTTTCCGCAGTTTTTGGTTTTTCGGTATCGTTTTTTTCAACAGGTTTTGCATTCGAATTGTTGCAACTTGCAAAAGATAATGTAGTTGCCAAAAGTGCTGTCATGAATAGTGTCGATTTCATAATTTCTAGTTTTTAAGGGTTGATTACAGACCAAACTTAGAAATTGAAAACACGCTGTTTTAGAACAAATGGTGAAACGGTCATTTCACTTGGTGAAACGAGTTGTAAGAGGACTTTAAAATACTTTACTTTACATTGTTTAAAAAAAGTTGCTGAGCGACTATACCGATAGTTATCGGGACTGAGTTGCTAAGAGGTTGGAGTTCTTGTTATCTCCTAACAGGTTTCCAGAACCTGTTAGGTATTATTTTAGATCTTCCAAATTTCAATAAAAAAATAAAATGGGTTTAAAAATCAAATATTTTTCTTTCTTACTACTGATGCTATTATTGCCTTTTGCAGTTATAGCTCAGGATTCTTTGTCTAAAAAGAAAGCGATCCCTGTAACAAAAATGCGTAAAGTGACTAATGATCTAAAAAAATCCTTAGAAGTAAACGACGAAGCAGAAATTGCCCAAAACTATGAACGATTGGCGAATGAGTTTCTCAGTAAAAATGATTTACCAAGAGCCGAAGAATACTTCAAAAAAGCAATTACGAGTTTCACCAAATTAAAATTAGTAGATGATAAAACTCGTGTTACCAGAAGTCTTGCCAAAGTTCAGGAATCTCAAAATAAGTATGATGCGGCAATTAAGAATTATGAAGTTGCAGGAGAAATTACTCAAGATAAAAGTGTCGAGAAAATCAATTCGAATGATGCCAATCGTTTAAAGTCAAAATCGAATCCTGAGGCTCAGGAAAGTTACGTCAATTCGAATATTAATATACTCAAAAAAGAAAAGAATACAGAAGAAATCTCTGCAGCTTATGTTCAAAAAGCAGAAAATTCATTGGAACAAAAAAACAAGATTGTTGCCATTGAAAGTTACAAGCAAGCGCTCGCTTACGCAAAAGATAAGCCGGCTGAAATCATCAAAATTAATAACGAAATTGCGAAGGTGTACGCCTCCGACAATCAATTTGACAAAGCGATAGATATTAACGAAAAACTTTTGGCGGAAGCTAAAAACAAACAAGATTTTACTACACAAATCAAGCAGTTGCAATCACTGTCTTCGCTTTATTTTCAAAAAGAAGAACCGAACAAAGCCATTGTTGCATTGAAAGAAGCTTTTGCGTTAGCACTACAAAAAGGAAATTCGGCAGAAGCCAAAAAGAGTTTGACGGCATTAACTCAGTATTACAATAGAAACGGAAATAACAAAGAAAGTTTGGCTTTGTACGATGAATTTCTTCAAAATTTTGACCAATTAATTCATTCTGATACGACTTTGATAGATGCCAAAACTTTCCAAGTGAGCGAAGATAAAATTCGACAATTAGAAAAAGAAAAATCGTTGAAGGACGAATTAATTTCAAAGAAAAATACCTTTAATTATTTTCTTTTGGGCGCTGTAGCATTGCTTATATTGCTTTTTGTATGGATTGTAAAATCGCTATTTAAAATTAAAACCAAGAATAAAGAAATAGCTTTGCAGTCGTTGCGTCGTGAAATGAATCCGCATTTTATTTTCAACAGTCTCAATAGTGTGAACCAATTTATTTCTGAAAATAAAGAGCTGGAAGCCAATAAATACCTGACCTCGTATTCTAATTTGATGCGAAATACGATGGAGAATTCCAACAAAGATTTCGTTACCTTGGATAATGAATTGGAACAGTTAAAAAAATATTTAGAATTGGAACATTTGCGTTTTCAGGATAAGTTCGATTTCAAAATTACTGTTGACCCGGAATTGGACCCCGAAAGAACGATGGTTCCCAATATGATTATTCAGCCTCATTTAGAAAATTCCATTTGGCACGGATTGCGGTATTTAAATGCCAAAGGCTTACTATTATTGCAAGTTGAACTTGCTAATGGGAAAGTAATAATTCGAATTGATGATAACGGCATTGGTTTGACTAAAAGTCAAGAACTAAAAACCGATAATCAAAAAGTGCATCAATCACGTGGAATGAGTAATACCAAAGAACGTATTGGTTTACTGAATGAGTTGTACAAGAAGCATATTTCTTTTCAAATTTTGGAGAAACCATTTACTGAAAGAGGAACGATAGTCGAAATTAGTTTCCCATTAATTGATAAAATAGGATGAATATTCAAAAGATAAAAAGTGTTATTGTCGAAGATGAATTGGCGGCTCGCGAAGTTCTCAAAAATTATTTGACAAAATATTGTCCACAAGTGGAAGTCATTGGCGAAGCCGAAAACATTAAGGAAGCGGTTCCGTTGTTGCACGAATTGCAACCACAATTGGTTTTTCTAGATGTCGAAATGCCTTTCGGGAATGCTTTTGATGTGTTAGAAGCCTGTAGTGATTTGCATTTTGAAACTATTTTTGTAACTGCTTTTTCCGAGTATTCTTTGAAAGCGTTGAATCAAAGTGCAGCGTATTATTTGCTAAAACCGATTAGTATCGAAGAATTGATCGTGGCGGTTAATAAAGTCCATCATCAAATTTTGAATCACGAAATCTTTAATAGAAATAAGATTATCGTTGAAAATTTTCAGGAATCGAAACCCGAAAAACAACAAGTAATTTTGCCCACATTAGAAGGTTTTGAAGTAGTAAAAATGGAAGAAATTGTTCGGCTTCGGGGAAACGGAAATTTTACCGATTTGTACCTTCAAAACGGAAACAAAAAAATGGTTTGTCGGTTTTTGAAGCACTTTTCAGAAATTCTGCCTTTGCCTTTTATCCGAGTTCATAAATCTCATATTATCAATTTAAATTGTGTCAAATCCTATAATAAAGGCGGTGTTATTACGCTAAATGATGGTACAGAAATCGAAGTTTCTCCAACGTACAAAGAGGATTTCTTGAAGAATTTTAAATAAAAAGGTTGTAAAAAAAATTATACCTAACAGGTTCTGAAAACCTGTTAGGATTTAATCTTAATGCTAAATGTGATTTATAATTCAAAATCCATATTGTCTAGTTCTAAAGTATCAATAACAGTAGAATCTTTTACTTTGATATTCAAAAACGAATGCGCACGTCCTGTAAGTAAAATTGCTTTCGGTAATCCAATTGTATCTTCAGAAACTAATAAACCACGACGGAACATTAAGTTTTTTAAGAAATTCTGTTGGGTGGTGGCGTAGGCTCTTTGTAAACCTTGTTGGTCAAATTGCCACATGAATTTTTTAGGTTTCGGAATTATATTAGCCAAAAACAAGCACTCTTGTACGTTTAAATCGGCTGGCCTTTTCTGGAAATAAAACCCTGCTGCTTCACCTATTCCATATACATTTGGACCCCACTCGATAACATTAAAATACACTTCCAACATACGTTGTTTGCTAGTAATGTGATTGCTTTCTATAATATACACCAAAAGAATTTCTTCTAGTTTTCTAGACAATGTTTTCTCTCTAGTTAGAAATACGTTTTTAACCAACTGCATACTTATTGTACTGGCGCCACGAGAGAATTTTTTGGTTTTAATATTTTTTAGAATCGACTGTTTAAAGGCTTCATTTATAAAACCGCGATGCGACATAAACGACGGATCTTCGGATGTTAAAACACATTTTTGTAGATAAGGCGAAATTTGATCTAGTGGAGTATAATTTGGATTGCTAGATCCTACAAAAATAGGGCGCTGTGGTTTCCCATTATCAATAGCTTGATAGGTAAATGCACCATTCATTTTTGCCAAATTTGTGCTGCCGTATTTCGTTATTTTTAAATTATCTTTTTTAATATCACTCGTAAAAACAATGGTGTTGGGTTTGTTTTTATTGAACATGAATTCTATTTTATAATCAAAATCACCGGTTGCTACCATGCCTTCAAAATGAGTAAATAATCCTTCTGGGAGAGAACTTATAAAGTCCTGCGCTTTCATTTTTGGAATGGCAACATTGAGTTTGTAGACTGTATCGGCTTCTGTGTTATACGATAGATAAGGATGAAATTTTATTTTATTCAATTCAACGGTTGAGCTGCTGTCAATCGAAATAAAATCAGATCCCAACAAAAAGCGATAATCAAATCGTGCATTTTTGATGATAACATCTTTGTTCGCAATTCTCCTATGATTCACTTTTAAGTTGGCAATAGAACTGTAACCGTCGACATGCAATTCTCCGCCACTCATATCTATGTTCTGTACATTAAATCGGATAGAGTCAAAACTTGCTTTTAGATGGTAGCGCTCGTCTAAATAAGGTACTTTGATTGCGCCTGTGTCAATGTTAAAAAAATGTAAATCTCCTTTTTTATTTCTGGGATCGGCGATACCATTAATTCTCCATCTTTGTTCAAACGAATTGGTTTGTATTTCGATGTTCGATTCTAATTTAGTTTCAAATAAAGTTAATTTTTTGAAGTTTACCGTTGCTTTTGTTCCATTATCATCTAATTTAAAAGCTAAATTTTCGAGACTCATATCTGTTGGAACTAGATTTAAGACTTTAGAAATTATTCGGTAAGCAAAGGATGCATAATCTCTTTTAGTAGCTGTTTTTGGCTCGTCCTTATCTTTTTTTAAGAAGGCGCCAAAGTTCTTAACGTTTCCTTTTTTAGTCAATTGAACATAACCATTTTTTATTTCAAGTGTTCCCAGTTGAACGTCACCAAGGAATAACTGCCATAAATTAACGCTTGTTCTTATTTTTTGGATTTTAAAAATAGTGTCTAGATTTTGGGGAGCCAAAGTAACTTCAGAAAGTTCAATGCCCGATAATCCTTCAAATGAAGCTTTTTTTACAGAAAACGTACTGTTGTATTCGCGCTGCATCTTCGTTGAAACTTTGTCGATAGCTTGGTTTAGAAGTTCGTTTCTAAAAAATAATAAAACAATTACAAGTACAACAATACATATCCCAAGAATTTTCGAAGCAAGAAATATTTTTTGTTTTGTAGTCCTCATAATTAAGTGGTTGTATTTTTTAAAAAAGAATAAAGTGCTCCAAACTAAAGAGTAGCAAAGAGGTGATTTTTTGCCAACAAATCAACTTTAGATCCTTATTTTAAGCGTAAATGGGTTATGTACATTACAAAAATAGAATAAAATCGTAATTCTAGGGCTTCTAAGTAAATTATCTACACTATTATATCGAAATAGTACTCTAATATCCAAGTTCGTCCCTACAGTTTCATAATAACTACTATGTTTTCATTAGAAAATAAAAGTACGAATGCTTATGAATTCCGTTCATTTCTTGATAAAATGACTATCAAAATGCCTTTTCGGCATATTATTTTTCGAGTGTGACATAAGTTACTGTCTTCTGGTTTTGCCAAATATATCTTTGCTTCATCAATTAGTACAATTATGAAGAATATAAATTATATACTGTTTTTGGGAATGCTGCTGCAATCTGGATTGGGATTTAGTCAAGATACCTTGTCTATTTCTAAAAAAGATATTTTGCTACAAGCATCAGAGAAAAATCTTAAGATTAAAATAGCGAATCAGGATTTCAAATCCGCACAAGCAGATTACCGACAATCTAATTCGTTGTTTCTGCCTACTATATCGGCTTCGCATACCGCTATTTCGACTACAAATCCGCTGATGGCTTTTGGGTCTAAATTGAATCAAGGAATTCTAACGCCTGCCGATTTTAATCCGGCATTATTGAATAACCCCGATCAGACTCAAAATTTCGCTACCAAGATAGAAGTGTTGCAACCCATAATCAATGTCGATGGAATTTATGGAAGACAAGCGGCCAAAGCAAAAATGGAGGCTTTCTCTTTGCAAACCGAGCGCAGTAAAGAATATTTAGAATTGGAAGTAAATAAATCTTTCATGGAATTGCAGTTGAGTTATCAAGCAGTGAAAGTTTTAGAAAAAGCAAATAAAACTGCCGAAGCTAATTTGAAACTGATTGAAAATTATTTCAAACAAGGTATTCTTCAAAAAACAGATGTGCTTTCGGTTCAACTTCGTGTGAATGAAATCAAGAATCAATTGCAATATGCAAAGAGTAATGTGCAAAATGCCTCCGATTATTTAGCTTTTCTATTGAATGAAGACAATAGTAATAAAGTGTATAAACCAATGGAAGAATTGGATAATACGATTGTCATCGAAAGTGTGAATCCGATGCTTTCTACAACTAGAAAAGACATTCAAGCGATGGACAAATCATCTGAAGCTTACGGAAAAATGCTGCAATCGAGTAAAATGAATTTCTTACCTAGATTGAATGCTTTTGGAAGTTACGAAATGTATGATGATACCTTCTTTGGAAACAATGCAAAAGGATATTTGGTAGGAGCACAATTGTCTTGGACGGCTTTTGACGGGTATAAATCCATTGGAAAAATGGAGAAAGCAAAGGCCGATTTTTTAAAGGCTGAAATGGAAAACCAAGAGTATAGAGCCAAAAGTCAATTGGACTTAAACAAAACGAATCGCCAACTAAAAGATGCAGAAAACAAAGTCAATCTTTCTAAACTAGCATTAGAGCAATCGCAAGAAGCCTATAGAATTCGAAGCAATCGTTTTACGCAAGGACTTGAGAAGACTACTGATTTACTGCAATCAGAAACCCAAATGTCACAAAAGGAATTGGAGTTATTACAAGCCGTTTTCGAATACAATTTCACACAAAGCTATATGCAGTTTTTAACTAAATAAAAGAATCAAATTCAAAAAACAATAGCAATAGCAATTTCAAAAAATCAATAAAAATAGAATTATGAAAAATATATTTATACCTGTATTAGCCTTAGTTGTTTTGGCTTCGTGTAATGGCGAAAAGAAGGAAACGATTGCCAAAGAACCTGCTGTTGCTGTGCACGTAAGTGGTATCTCTGCCAATAACAACAGTCCTTTTGTTACTGCGAGTGGAAAAATTGAAGCCGAAAACAGTGCCAATCTTAGCACTAGAATGATGGGCTATGTTACTAAAGTTCATGTTAAAGTAGGACAAAAAGTAGCGGCGGGTCAATTAATGGTTAGTATTAATAATACTGATTTGCAAGCAAAAAAAGCGCAGGTTGATGCTAGTATTTTACAAGCAAGTGCGGGTTATAACAATGCCAAAAAAGATTACGATCGTTTTGTGAATTTGTTTCAGCAACAAAGTGCTTCTCAAAAAGAGCTTGATGATATGACGGCGCGCTATGAAATGGCAAAAGCGGGTTTAGAAGGAGCCAAACAAATGCGTAACGAGGTCATGGCACAGTTCTCTTATTCGAATATTACGGCACCGTTTTCAGGAGTGGTGACTAGTACTTTTGTAAAAGACGGAGATATGGCCAATCCCGGAATGCCATTGGTAAGTGTAGAAGGCGTATCGCGATTACAGGTTACCGCAATGGTTTCTGAAAATGATATTGCTAGTATTAAGAAGGGAATGAACGTTTCCGTTTTGGTTAAGTCATCTAATGATAAGTTGAATGGAAAAGTAAGTGAAGTAAGTAGTTCTGCTACGAATACTGGAGGTCAATATTTGGTAAAAATAAATTTAGACAAGACAGCTGCTTCCGTATTGTCGGGGATGTTTGTGAATGTGCAGTTTCCTATTGCCAATAAAAAATCGGATGCAAACAATGCAATGGTTTTGGTTCCCGAAGTAGCTTTAATAAAACAAGGTCAACTAACGGGAATATATACAATTGGTACCGGAAACGTTGCGATTTTGAGATGGTTGCGCATTGGTAAAAACTTTGGTAATCAAGTACAAGTGTTGTCGGGTCTTTCGGCAGAGGAGCAATATATCGTTTCGGCAGATGGGAAGTTGTATAACGGAGCTTTAGTTAGTATTCAGTAAAAAGAAAAAAGTACGCAGTTTTCAGATTTCAGTGATCAGTAATTACTATTGATTTTATATAAATAAGAAGAATTCGTCATTAATTCCGCGTGAGGGATAGCAGTGAAAATCCTTTTTGACTCGTTTTTTACGAGACAAAACGATTGTAACGGATAGCCCGACCCGACCTTTTAGAAGGGTCACGCCCAAATAAAAAAATTATGCAAGAAGGTATTTCAGGTAAAATAGCCAATTTTTTCATCAACTCAAAACTAACTATTTTGTTGATGGTGGGTTTGATGATTATTGGTATTTATAGTTCGTTTTTGATTCCCAGAGAAGAGGAACCACAGATTAATGTGCCAATGGCTGATATTTTGGTGGGTTATCCCGGTGCGAGTCCATCTGAAGTGGAAAGTCGTGTGGCGAAACCGCTAGAGAAAATCATATCCAACATAAAAGGTGTTGAGCACGTGCACACAATGGCCATGAACGGTCAAGCGATGTTGATTGTGCAGTTTTATGTAGGTCAAGACGTAGAGCGCTCGTATGTAAAATTGTATGACGAGTTGGCGAAACACGAAGATATGTTCCCTAAAGGGGTGTATAAACCAATGGTAAAAACACGCTCGATTGATGATGTACCAATGTTGGGAATCACGCTTTGGAGCGAAACGGAAGATGCTTTTCAGTTAAGACAAATTGCTGAGGAAGTTACTTCGGAGATTGAGAAAGTGAAAGATGTGGCTATTACCAAAGAAATTGGTGGCAGCAATCGCGAGCTCAAAGTGATTCTTGATACCGATAAAATGGCCGAGAATGGCGTTGATGCGTTGGGAATTATGCAAATGATTCAGGCGAATAATGGCAGCTCACAATCAGGAAGCTTTGTAGAAAACGACAAGGAATATTTGATAACTACGGGACAATTTTTATCGAATGCAGATGATGTAGAGAACTTGGTGGTTGGTGTCAATAAAAATAGACCGGTGTATTTGAAACAAGTGGCCAAAGTGCAAGACGGTTCAGAAACACCACGTAGTTATGTTTCTTTTGGATATGGAAAGGGCAATGAAAAATTTGAAACCGCCAAATCCGAATATCCTGCGGTTACAATTTCTGTTGGAAAAGTGAAAGGCGCTGATGCCATGAAAATTTCGGAGAAAATTATCTCCAAAGTGGAGCTGTTGAAGAAAAATGTAATTCCGGATGATGTTCATGTTGAAATCACCCGAAATTATGGCGAAACTGCATCGGATAAAGTTGGCGAACTCTTATTTCACTTGTTTATTGCTATTGTAGCGGTGACGGTTTTAGTAATGTTGGCAATGGGATGGCGCGGCGGATTGGTTGTGTTTTTATCTGTACCATTGACGTTTGCTTTGACATTATTTAGTTATTATTTATTGGATTATACGTTGAATAGAATTACGCTTTTCGCCTTGGTATTTGTGGTAGGAATTGTGGTCGATGACAGTATTATTATTGCTGAGAACATGCACCGACATTTTAAAATGAAGCGACTACCGTTTAAACAAGCGGCTATTTATGCGATAAACGAAGTCGGGAATCCTACTATTTTGGCAACATTTACAGTTATTGCGGCGATTTTACCTATGGCTTTTGTGTCTGGAATGATGGGGCCTTATATGAGTCCGATGCCAATTGGAGCATCGATTGCGATGATACTATCTCTGTTTGTGGCTTTGACGGTAACACCTTATTTGGGTTATCATTTGCTTCAAGAAAAAGATACACAAGAACATAAAGAAGCGGAAGGATTAGAAACAAGTCGAATTTATAGAATTTACAATAAACTAGAACGTCCATTTTTGGAAAGCAGTGCTAAAAGGAGAATTCTTGTTGGCGTGACGGTTTTGTTATTATTCGGTTCTGTTTTCATGTTTTTCAACAAATCGGTTGTGGTAAAAATGCTTCCTTTCGATAATAAAAATGAATTTCAAGTAGTAATCGATATGCCCGAAGGAACTACGCTAGAACGCACGGCAGCGGTAACTAAAGAAATAGCACAATACTTATCGACAAAACCAGAAGTGGTTAATTATCAAAATTATATTGGAACTTCTGCGCCAATAACCTTCAACGGTTTGGTACGTCATTATGATATGCGTGGCGGAAGTAATATGGCAGATATTCAAGTGAATTTATTGCACAAAGAAGAGCGTTCTATACAAAGTCATGAAATTGCCAAATCGATGCGCGCTGCTGTACAGAAAATCGCTAAGAAATATGGTGCAAATGTAAAACTTATTGAAGTGCCACCAGGACCACCTGTATTGTCGACTCTGGTTGCCGAAATTTATGGGCCTAATTACAAAGAGCAGATTAAGGTAGCACAACAAGTGAAAACAATTCTGGAACAAACGGCAGATGTGGTTGATGTGGATTGGATGGTTGAGGACAATCAAACCGAATACAAACTCGTAGTTGACAAAGAAAAAGCAATGCTTAACGGAATTGCACCACAGCAAGTTGTTGGAAATTTGACCTATCTGCTGAAGGAATATCCTATTTCTAATTTGTATGATGAAAATTCAAATGATAATGTGGGCATTGTACTTTCGCTTGACGACAAAGACAAAACGAGCTTGCAGGACATACAACGCTTAAAAATTAAGGGAAGTCAAGGAAATATGATTCCGGTGGGTGATTTGGTAAAAGTGCAAACCGATACTTTGCAGAAAACCATTTATAGAAAAGACCAAAAACGAGTAGTATATGTTACGGCAGATATGGCTGGTGCATTAGAAAGTCCGGTGTATGCTATTTTGGGAATGAGCGATCAATTGGCAAAAATGAAAGTGCCAAAAGGCTATAAAGTCAATGAGTTGTACATGGAGCAACCTACAGACGAAAGCGATTTTACTGTAAAATGGGACGGAGAATGGCAGATTACTTTAGAAGTGTTCCGTGATTT
This sequence comes from Flavobacteriales bacterium, assembly GCA_038241955.1. GTDB lineage: Bacteria > Bacteroidota > Bacteroidia > Flavobacteriales > Flavobacteriaceae > Flavobacterium. The sequence continues at coordinate 35,090 of JBBSSR010000001.1, forward strand.
GGGAGTGGCATTTATGGTAGCTATTGTGATTATTTATATGTTAATCGTGAGTTGGTTTCAAAACTTTAAAACCCCTATCGTAATGATGTTAGCGATTCCGCTTTCATTGATTGGGATCGTATTTGGTCACTGGTTATTAGGTGCTTATTTTACAGCGACTTCTTTTATTGGTATGATTGCATTGGCGGGCGTTATGGTTCGAAATTCGGTCTTGCTAATTGACTTTATCGAAATCCGATTGAATGAAGGTGTCCCACTAAAACAAGCCATTATCGAGGCAGGAGCAGTTCGAACTTCCCCAATTTTATTGACTACTGGGGCTGTCGTGATTGGAGCGTCTATTATCTTGTTTGACCCATTGTTTCAAGGCTTAGCTATTTCGTTGGTCTTTGGAGCTATCGTTTCTACCGTGTTAACACTCTTGGTGGTGCCGTTGATTTATTACATTACCGAGCGTAAAAAATGGGAAAAAGAATAAGTAATTGCCTCGAAAGTAAAATTAGATTAATCCTTAAATAAAAAAGACATGAAATTACTCCTTATAACCGCAGTAGCGGCTTTTGAAAAAGACATTAAAGGAATGCTAAAGAAAGCCCAAGTAAAAACCTATACGTATAAGGAAGTGATAGGTTTTAAAGACACTTCCGAAGATGCCATAGAGAGCAATTGGTTTGCGACAGGAATCAACGAAACGGAATCGATACTTTTTTATGCTTTTGTGCAAGAAGAAAATGTCGATACGCTATTTGAGGAAGTACGTGTATTTAATGACAAACAAGAAACACTTACTAGAATTCACGTTTCCGTTCTTCAGATCGAAAAATCAAATTAATTTAAAAAATTTATAATTATGAAAAATAGAATTATTAGAGCAGTAGCAGGTAGTTTCATCTTAATTAGTTTGTTGCTGGCAGTCTATGTGAGTCAGAACTGGTTATGGCTTACCGCATTTGTAGGAGCTAATTTGCTACAATCGTCAATAACGAAATGGTGTTTACTAGAAGATATTCTGAAAAAATTGGGAGTAAAAGACTAAAATAAAATTTTATCAAAATCTAAAACCTATTGGAACTATCTTCAGTCGGTTTTTTTATTAGGTACTATTCTGTGGGCTATATTCTGAAACAAACAGTTTTTAATTTTAAACATATAAATCATATAAGATAACCCGTTGTGTGCAATTATTTATTAAAGCTTATTATGTCATTTCGACGAAGGAGAAATCGCACTTGTAACTCAGATAACGTGGTTTCTCCTTCGTCGAAATGACAAAAAAATCACATTGTCGATCTAAGTCCAATGGGTTAAGATAAACACAATTTTGCTTAGATGAACTTTTGACTATGCTTAATTATTTTTAAAAACTTATATGACTTATATGTTAAAAAATATTCGATAATGAAGCAATCGATTCTATCCAAACAATTGGCTTGCGATATCTTCTATTTTAGCGACCAATTGAATTTTTATACCTGTATTTTTTAAAGCAATTTTGTTGTACTTAGAAACAAAAATAGTAGAGAATCCTAATTTTTCAGCTTCTTGAATGCGTTGATCCACTCGGCTTACGGGACGAATTTCTCCCGATAGTCCCACTTCACCTGCAAAACAGAAATCTTTGTTAACAGGAATATCTTCATTAGACGATAAAATGGCAGCAACAACGGCTAAATCAATTGCAGGATCATCTACTGATATTCCGCCTGTTACATTTAGGAAAACGTCTTTTGCTCCCAAACGGAAACCCGCTCTTTTTTCTAAAACTGCCAAAATCATATTGAGTCTCTTGGCATTGTATCCTGTGGTGCTGCGCTGAGGTGTTCCATAAACCGCCGTGCTTACAAGCGATTGAATTTCGATCATCAGAGGACGCATACCTTCCAACGTAGAAGCAATGGCAGTGCCTGATAATTCTTCATCTTTGTGCGAAATCAATATCTCCGATGGATTAGAAACTTCTCTTAAACCGCTACCTAACATTTCATAAATTCCGATTTCGGCAGTAGAGCCAAAACGATTTTTTAGGGAACGCAAGATGCGATAAACATGGTTGCGATCCCCTTCAAATTGCAGAACGGTATCTACCATGTGTTCCAATATTTTTGGTCCTGCGATTGTTCCGTCTTTGGTAATATGACCAATTAAGATCACTGGAATATTGGTTTCTTTGGCGAATTTTATTAACTCCGCTGTCGTTTCACGTATTTGGGAAATACTTCCCGCTGTAGATTCGATATAATCAGTATGTAAAGTCTGAATGGAATCTATGATAACAATTTCAGGCTGAATAGCTTCAATTTGCTTGAAGATGTTCTGTGTTTTGGTTTCGGTAAGGATATAGCAATTGTCTCCGTTTGGAGTAATTCGCTCGGCACGCATTTTAATTTGCTTCTGACTTTCTTCACCCGAAACGTACAAAGTTTTATAGGGTAATTTTAAAGAAATTTGTAACAAAAGCGTACTTTTTCCGATTCCAGGTTCTCCTCCCAAAAGGATTAAAGAACCAGGAACTATTCCGCCACCTAATACTCTGTTCAATTCGCCATCGGTAGTATCCAATCGAATTTCTTCGGCACTGTCAATTTCGGTTATTCGTAGTGGTTTTGGTGCTTTACTTGTAGTAGTGGATTCACTTTTCCACGCTACTTTTTCTTCTTTTTGTATAATTTCCTCAGCAATAGTATTCCATTCTTTGCAAGAATTGCACTGACCTTGCCATTTAGCATACTGAGCACCACAATTTTGGCAAAAGAAAGTTGTTTTTACTTTGGCCATTATTGCTGTTTTGGTTCTTCAGTGGCGGGAGCTTCCTCCACAGGAGGTTCTTCAACTGGAACTTCTTTTTCTGTTGATTGTCCTGGTTTACCTTTTATTTTTGGTTTTTTAGCATAAGTTTTTTTCAATTCTTCCGCTTTGGCAAACATCATATCTTTGGTAAGATCTGCGATTTCCTCTTTATTAAAACCAGACATATAGTAACGTACTGCTCTAGGATTATCACCTTTAAGTTCAAACATTGTTGCTAGTTCATAATCGCCAAGCATGCTTTTCGGGTAATTTTTATCGGCAAGGATAGCAAGAGCATCCAGTTCATTGTAATCTTTGTTTTTAAGAATTGCCGCTTCAATAGCTTTAAAATCATTAATACGAATTGGTGATGTTACACCAAATGAGTTTTCAATAATAGCGTATTTATTGATCAAATAATCAACATAACCTTCTTTTAGCGTGACTATTTTTTCATCATATTCTAAAATAGAAATAGGTTGCGCTACATTAAATATTTGATAATAAGCACTTGGAATAGAATTCAGTACCAATGAATAATGAGAAGCTTCTTTGAAATATTCAAACTTATAATTTAAGTCAGGATTCTTGCTTTGTTTGATGCGATTGTCCATATTAAAAATCCTTTCCTGCATGCTTTTTACATCTCCATTTGCTGAAGAAAGATAATAAAAGAGAGGTTGTTTTGAAGTAGATAGAATCTCTGCAATTTGATCGTCCATTCCCACTGGCAATTCTGGGCTTATAGAGATATAAGCATTAAATAGTGGGTTTTTTTGGTACAAATAAAAATTAAGAAATGCAGCAGTTAGGTCATGCCCCGCAATAATTTTGAATGGTGTTGTTCTAAATTGTTTTTGTATGTAAGGAACTAGTTCTAATGTTATAAAATCAAAAAATTCTACACTTTTCCCCTCAGGAAGACCAGTAACGGCATCCACACCACAATCAGATTCTCTTTCGTTTTTTTTATTTTGGTGAATACCAACAACAATTACCTCGGGCAGATCATCCCAGTACGAACCATATTTTATAGTGGTTAAAAAAGGGTCTAATAAATAATCTCCGTCTAACAGGATCAATAACGGATACTTTTTAGTTGGATTTTTTTCGTAAGAGGCAGGTAAAGAAATGCTAAGTTCTCTTTGACCATTAAGAATAGGTGAAGTAAATTTCTCGATTTTTACTTGCGAAAAAGAAGTAATTGAAAAGAGACTTAACAAAATAATAAATAGATTTTTCATAAATTCTGGGGCTAAAGTTTTAATAAATAAAAATAGAGTACCGATATAACGAATAATTCAAGACATTGGTGTGTCTCCTCAATAGTTCAAGAGTATATAACTTCTAAACTTACAAGTTAGGTTAATGAATTGTCAGTTTCATTAGGGAAAATAATCCAAGGTTTGAATGTTTTTGCTTCTTCAAATTCTAATGTGGCGTAGGACATGATGATGATGATGTCGTCTTTTTGAACTCTTCGTGCAGCGGGGCCGTTTAAAGTAATTATTCCAGAATTTTTCTCACCAACAATAGCATAGGTGTCAAAACGTTCTCCATTATTAACATTTACGATGGATACTTTTTCTCCTTCAATGATATTCGACGCTTCCAATAAAGCTTCGTCTATAGTTATACTTCCTATATAATTTAAGTCAGCACCTGTAACTTTTACACGGTGTATTTTTGATTTAACAACTTGAATTTGCATGGCAATTTAATTTAATAGTATGGTATCGATTAATCGAATGTTATTGACAAATACAGCTATAAAAGCTCTGTATTTTTTGTTTTTGTTTTTTCTGACGCAAGTACTGAGTGTCGCTTCGTCTGCAATTTCAAAGTATTCTAAAGTAAAAAGACTGTTATTCTTAAACTGTTTTTTTACCCATTCTGTAACTTCTCTTGCACTAGTAGTAGCAAACTTTTCTTTTGCTGTTTCTAATGTTTGATAGATGATTGCAGCTTCACTTCTTTCCTGCAAAGATAAGCGTTCATTTCTAGAACTCATTGCAAGTTTGTTGGATTCTCTAAAAATAGGACAACCAATTATTGTTACTTTTAATTTATTTTTGTCAACCATTTTTTTAACGATCTGCAATTGTTGGAAATCTTTCTCTCCAAAATAAGCATTATTTGGCGCTATGATCTCAAATAATCGCTTAACGATAGTGCCTACTCCGTTAAAATGACCAGGTCTAAATTTTCCCTCCATTTTATTTTCTAATCCATCAAAATCAAAAGATTGCGCGAAGGTTTTTCCTTCATAAATATCATCTACAGTGGGAGCATAAATAATTGCAGTTGCATTGATGCTCTCAATCTTCTTTATGTCCTCCTTTAAAGTACGAGGGTATTTAGCAAGATCTTCTTGATTGTTAAATTGTGTTGGATTTACAAAAATACTTACAATTGTTCTGTCGTTTTCCAGAGAAGATTGCTGTATTAGAGATTGATGTCCCTTATGTAACGCGCCCATCGTAGGAACAAACCCTAAAGTGGATTTGGCTGTCTTTATCGAAGATAAATACGCCATTAAAGCTACTTTCTCATAGAAAATATGCATGACAATTTTGTTTAAATTTAGTGCAAACATAATATTTTAGTCTATAACTGCATAAATTTTTGTAATTTTGCATGGTTTTTATCGCCAATTAATTAATCAATTTATACTATGAAAGATAAGAGGATATTATACGTATCATCTGAAGTTGTGCCTTATCTCGCTGAAAATGAGGTCTCATTAATGTCTTATGACGTACCAAAAATGATTAATGATCAAGGAGGACAAATTAGAATTTTTATGCCTCGCTATGGAAATATTAACGAGAGAAGACATCAATTGCATGAAGTAATACGTCTTTCAGGAATGAATTTGGTTGTAAATGACCTTGATATGCCATTGATTATAAAGGTAGCATCGATTCCTAAAGAAAGAATTCAAGTTTACTTTATTGATAATGATGAGTATTTTAAAAGAAAAGCAACTTTTGCCGATGAAGAGGGCGTTATGTATCCTGATAATGACGAACGTGCTATTTTCTTCGCAAAAGGAGTTGTTGAAACAGTAAAGAAATTGAATTGGGTGCCTGATATTATTCATGTTCATGGTTGGATGGCGGCTATGTTGCCGGTTTATATGAAGCATTTTTATAAAAATGAAGCTTTATTTTCTGACACTAAAATAGTTACATCCGTTTATAGTCAGTCTTTTGATGGTGCTTTAGATGCTAAAATGATTAATAAAGTGAAATTTGACGGAGTGCCTGCAGAGGCAATTGCAGATTTAGAATCTCCTACTTATGAAAACATCCTAAAGACTACGATTCTAAATTCGGATGCGGTGATTATTGCTTCAGATAGCTTGTCGCCAAGTTTAACAAAATTTATAGAATCTTCAGGTAAACCTTTTTTACCTTTGACGCCGAAAGATGAATTCGCTGTTGCTTACACCGAGTTCTACAAGAAAATGCTACTATAAATTAAATTCTTCCGAATTAATATGATTAAAAATTCTTTTTTTAAAACAATTCCATTTCTTTTATTTATTGTTCTTTTAAATTCGTGTGATAAAGAATTTAATGTAATCGGTGATGAGCTAATAGAAGACAGTTCCTTTAAACTTGAAAAAATAGAATCATCAGTTGTTGCTTATAATCAAAAAATTGATGTGGTTCAATCGAATAATCTGTCAGTAAATGCTTTAGGTATTTATGATGATCCATCATTTGGCACTACTAGAGCCAATTTTGCTACCCAATTAATTTTAGCTAGCACAAACCCAACAATAGGAAGTACAGCAGTAATAAAAAGTGTCGTTCTAACAATTCCTTATTTTTATGATAAGACGCAAACAGTTACAAAAGAAGACGGTAGTCATACTTATGTTCTCGATTCTATATATGGTCCAACAAATGCTAAAATAAAATTGAGCGTTTACGAGTCTGGTTATTATATGAGAAATTTAGATCCAGCAGATCAGTTTCTTAGTGCTCAAAAATATTATAACAATCAGAATCCAGATTTTGATCAAGCAAAAATAGGTAGTCGTCTAAACGATTCTATTACTGATAATGGTAGTCAAAATGATCAGTTTTTCTTTGATCCAGCAGAACATTCGGTAGAAACAACTGATAGTAATGGAACAAAAACAGTAAAAAGGACACCTCCAGAAATGCATTTAAATCTAAATAAGATGTTTTTTAAGACAAAAATAATGCAAGCACCAGCAGGATCATTAACATCCAATGATTCGTTTAAGGATTATTTTAGAGGTTTGTATTTTAGTGCTGAAACTTCTGGAAGTAGTCCTAGTGCTCTAGGAATGATTAATTTTAAAGCAGGTCAAATAACTATATTGTACACGGAAACAGTAGATGCTAAACCAGTTGAAAAATCCATTGTTATAAATATGGCCGGTTCCGCAGGTATCCCTGTTAATACTGTTAGTTTGCTAAATAAAAGCAATGTTAATACAACTTATACCAGCGCTACAGATCCTGCAAATGTCAGCACTACTGTTGGTGATGATAATTTATTTGTAAAAGGAGGTGAAGGATCGATGGCTATACTTGATTTGTTTGGACCCGATAATTTTGGTTCAGATGGATTGTCAGGTGCTTCAAACGGTGTTCCTGACGAACTAGATGTTATGCGATCAAAGAAATATTTGATAAATGAAGCGAATCTGGTTTTTAATGTAAATACAGCTGCAATGGGAACATCTAGTATTGCCCAAAGACTTTACTTATATGACTATACAAATAGTAAAATATTACCAGATTATTTTGATAAATCAACTAATGCAGCCAATCCAAAAAACAGTAAACTGTTTTATGGCGGAATAATAACTAAAGGAGCTACTGCGGGAGATTTATTTTATAAATTTAGAATAACAGAATACATTAGACAACTCGTTAAAAATAGTGATTTAAAAAATGCAAAATTGGGAGTTGTTGTTACAGAAGATATCAATATGACCAATTTCTATTCTTTGCTTGGGCCTAATGCTATTCCTGCACAAGTCCCTATAGCATCTGTAATGAATCCTTTGGGAGTAATTTTATACGGGGGGAACGCAACAGTAGCTGCTGATAAAAGATTAAAACTGGTTATTTATTATACAAAACCTAATTAAAAGACTATGTGTGGAATCGTTGGATATATTGGTTATAGAGAAGCTTATCCTATAATAATAAAAGGATTAAAAAGACTAGAATACAGAGGTTATGACAGTGCTGGAGTTGTGCTATATGATGGCGAAGCTATTAAATTATGCAAAACGAAAGGTAAAGTTAGTGATCTTGAAGAAAAAGCTGCGAAAGAAATTACAACTAATGGTACAATTGGTATTGGCCATACTCGTTGGGCAACTCACGGTGTTCCTAATGATGTCAATTCTCATCCTCATCTTTCTAATTCGGGTGATTTAGCTATAATCCACAACGGTATTATCGAAAATTATGCTCCTTTAAAAACGGAACTGATTAAAAGAGGATATACTTTTTATTCAGATACAGACTCAGAAGTTTTAGTAAATCTTATTGAAGAAGTACAAAAGAATGAAAAATTAAAATTAGGTAAGGCAGTTCAAATTGCTTTAAATCAAGTGGTTGGAGCTTATGCGATTGCTGTTTTTGATAAAAAAAATCCAAATGAAATAGTAGCTGCTCGTTTGGGAAGTCCACTGGCAATTGGAGTAGGTGAAGGAGAATATTTTATTGCATCAGATGCTTCACCTTTTATAGAATATACATCAAATGCTGTCTATCTTGAAGATGGAGAAATGGCCAACATTAGGTTGCATAAACCAATGAAAATTCGCAAAATTAAAGATGACTCTATAGTTGATCCTTACATTCAAGAACTTCAGATGAATTTGGAGCAAATTGAAAAAGGAGGATATGACCATTTCATGCTAAAAGAAATCTACGAACAACCTAGCGTTATTAAGGATACATACAGAGGTAGGCTTCATGCCAATCAAGGACTGATTCAAATGGCAGGTGTAGAGGACAATCTAGAGAAGTTTTTGAACGCAGACCGAATTATAATTGTAGCCTGTGGAACTTCATGGCACGCAGGTTTGGTAGCAGAATACATATTCGAAGAGTTTGCTCGAATTTCGGTTGAAGTAGAATATGCTTCTGAATTTAGATATAGAAATCCAATTATAAACAGTAAAGATGTAGTTATCGCTATTTCGCAATCTGGAGAAACTGCCGATACAATGGCTGCCATAAAATTAGCAAAAGAAAATGGCGCTTTCGTATTTGGTGTTTGTAATGTAGTAGGTTCATCCATTTCTAGGGAAACTCATGCTGGAGCATATACACATGCTGGTCCAGAAATTGGTGTGGCTTCTACAAAAGCGTTTACAACACAAATTACTGTTTTAACGATGATTGCTTTGCGTTTGGCAAAAGCAAAAGGAACTTTGTCGCTTTCTGACTTTCACATGTATCTGCAAGAATTAGAGATAATTCCAGAAAAGGTGAGAGAAGCATTAGAAACAAATGAAAAAGCTAAAGAAATTGCAGCTGTTTTTAAAGATGCACCAAATTGTTTGTATTTAGGACGTGGTTATAATTTTCCAGTGGCCTTAGAAGGAGCGCTAAAACTTAAAGAAATTTCATATATTCACGCTGAGGGTTATCCTGCTGCCGAAATGAAGCATGGTCCTATTGCTTTAATAGACGAACAAATGCCAGTGGTCGTAATAGCGCCAAAACAAGGACATTATGATAAAATTGTAAGTAACATACAAGAAATAAAATCAAGAAGTGGTAAAATTATCGCTGTCGTGACAAAAGGAGATACGCAAGTTCGTGATTTAGCAGATTATGTAATTGAGATTCCTGAAACTTCAGATGCTTTATCGCCGTTAATTACAACCATACCTTTGCAACTTTTATCGTATCACATTGCTGTTATGAGGAATTGTAATGTAGATCAACCAAGAAATTTAGCTAAATCAGTAACAGTTGAATAGTTAATTGTATAATTTTAGTAAAAAAGCGAGATTTATTTCTCGCTTTTTTTTGTGCTTTACTTTTTACGAAATCGATGTAATTTTGAGATTAATTTAAAATAGATTGATATTTATTATGTATGCATAATATTTTTTATGAATATCGTTGTATTTTATTATTAATTATGCAATATGCATAAATATGTAATTATTATATTTAATGGCTATTTAGTAGTAATTGTTTAGATTATTTTATATTTTAATATCGATAATTAGAAAATATATGTTAATTTGGCACCACTAACAAACAAAAATCAACCAAATGAGATTGTATTTACTTTTTTTATCATTTTTTTTTTGTGGCATAACTTTTGCCCAAAATTCCATTTCAGGAATTGTTACAGATTCTGACGATCAGCCAATTGCCGGAGCCAACATCAAGGTAGCTGGTGGAACCGACGGTACAATTACAGATTTTGATGGTTCTTTCACCTTGAGAACGAATCAGAAACCTCCTTTTACCGTTAATGTTTCTGCTATAGGATACAGTAGCTCAAAAGTAAAGGTAGAGTCAGCCAGTCAGAAATTAAGTGTAAGGCTTATATCTGAAGAGACTAAGCTTAATGAAATTGTAGTTTCGGCTTCTAGAGCTCCCGAAAGAATAATGCAATCTCCAGTTACTATCGAAAGGGTAGGAATTCAGCAAATAAAAGCGAATACTTCCCCAACGGTTTATGATGGATTAGATAACTTGAAAGACGTGCAATTAAATTCAAGTAGCATGTCTTTTAAATCTATTAATGCTAGAGGATTTGCTTCTGTTGGTAATACACGTTTTATGCAGATTGTAGATGGAATGGACAACTCATCGCCAGCGCTTAATTTTCCTCTAGGTAACTTAGTGGGTCTTAATGATATTGATATTGCTTCTATCGAAATGATGCCAGGAGCTTCCTCTGCACTGTACGGAGCCAATGCATTCAATGGTATATTGTTTATGAATAGTAAAAATCCTTTCAAATACGAAGGGATTAGTACTTATTTCAAATACGGACAAACAACACAAAAGGCAGCTGGAACAAACAATGTATACGATTTTGGATTGCGTTTGGCGAAAGCTTTTGATAAACATTTTGCAGCTAAAGCTAATTTTACTTACATGCAAGGTTCGGAATGGATTGCTAATGATCTAACTAGTTTAACTGGCGGTTCAATTGGTCATGCAAACAATCAAAACTATAACGGTATGAACGTTTATGGTGATGAGATTACTACATTTATTTCAAATGTGGGACAAGTTAGTAGAACTGGTTATTTAGATCAGGATTTGAATGATAATAAAGTAGAAAATGTGAAAGCTGATTTCTCTTTATTTTATAGACCTTGGGATAATGATGTTGAATTTAATTTTGAGTATAAATTAGGTTTGGGTACTACAATTTATCAGGGTTCGAACAGGTATGCACTGAATGATTTCTTTATGAGTCAAACTAAATTAGAAGTTAAAGGGAAAAGCTTTTTCGTGAGAGGATTTATGACTTCTGAAAACGCTGGTGACTCATACAACACACAATTTGCAGGTTGGAATGTTTTAAGAGCAGCTAAAACTGATGTAGAGTGGTTTACAAATTATGCAACTGCTTATCAATTGTCTGGAGCCACTTTAGGAACAAATGCTACTGAATCTGCCGCAAATGCTAGAAATTATGCTGATTATAATATTAAACCTGTCGGTCTAGAAGTAGCGCTTCCAAATCCTGTAGGACAAGCAAGGTTTATGCCAGGAACAACAGAATTTAATGCTGCATTGACTGCTGTAAAAGGAGAATCTGATTTGACCAAAGGAGCGAAGTTTATTGATCATTCTAGAATTTATAATGGGGAAGCCAATTATAACTTTAATGAAGTTACTAAATTTGCTAATATTCAAGTGGGAGGATCTGTTAGACAATATGAATTGAATTCTGAAGGTACCATTTTTACAGATTATGATGCGCCAATTAGTTATAATGAGTATGGTATATACGGACAGTTTGGTAAAAAATTCTTAAATGATAAGTTGAACTTTATTGGATCTGTTCGTTATGACAAAAGTTTAAATTTTGATGGTAATTTTTCTCCTCGAGTATCTTTGGTTTATACTACTGGTGAAAACAACAACAATAATTTCCGTGGATCATTCCAAACTGGTTTTAGAAACCCAACAACACAAGATCAATACATAGGACTTGATGTAGGTGCATTAGCTTTGATCGGTTCAGCACCAGAAAATTTAACTCGTTATTCTGAAATTAGACCAGTGAGTTTTGCAGGACAAACAAACTTAGGATTACCTGCAACTGTTACAATGACAGGAGTCCAGGCTTATGATAATTCATATACATTAGCATCTGTTCAAGCATTTGCTGCAGCGCTAGCTGCCGATCCTTTAAATCCTCTTGTAGCAGCTGAAAAATTAGTGCCTGCAAATGTAGGATTGGTTAAACCAGAAGAAGTACGCTCTTATGAAGTAGGATATCGCGGTATAGTGCTAAAAGATATGACTGTAGATTTAAATGTATATTACAATGAGTACAACAATTTCTTGAGTACTGCCAGAGTTGCTAGTCCTTATTATGGTGATGTGAATGCTCCAATTGGAAGTCCGGAATCATTGCAAGCACTTGCGGCATTAGGATATGGAGACAGAAGGATTTATCAAGTATATAGTAATACTACGGCGCAAATTACTTCTTTAGGATACGGAATTGGTTTGTCTAAAAAAGTTTATAAAGATTTTGAAGTAGGAGCTAATTATAATTATTCAGAATATTCATTTGATCAAGCTCAAGATCCTGCTTTTGCGCCAGGATTTAATACACCCAAACATGCTGTAAAAGGATCTTTTGGTAATGCTAATTTGTTTAATAATTTCGGATTCAATGTGAACGTAAGATGGAATACAGCTTATGCGTATCAATCTACTTTTGCTGATGGTGTAGTGCCAGAAATGACTGTTTTTGATGCACAAATTAATTACGGAATTCCAACGTTAAAATCAGTTGTAAAACTTGGTGCTGCGAATCTATTTGGTAAAGAATATATTCAGGTTGTGGGAGCAGGAAGTATAGGGAGTCAATGGTTTGTAAGCTGGACAATTAATCCTTAATTAGAAAAGACAATAATTTAAAAAAATATAGTATGATAAAAAATTTCAAATGGCTACTGTTGGTTTCTTTAAGCTTTGTAGCATGCACTAATACTGATGATGAATCAGCTCCAGCGGAAGTCCCTATTACTCCTGGGACGGCTTCTTTTGCAAAATATGTAGCATTAGGAGATTCCTTCGCTGCTGGTTATAGTGATGGTGCTTTATTTAAAAAAGGACAAGAGGGTTCTTATGTGAATGTATTAGCAGGACAATTCGCAGCGGCAGGAGGTACAGCTATAACGACTCCATTCATGGCAGATAATATTGGAGGTCTTTTGTTTTTAGGAAATGTGATCGCCGATACTAGAAAGGCAATTGTTGGATTCAGTCCGCTAGACGGATCACCTGTGATAGCTTCGATACCAGGACCGCCAACCACAGAAGTAACAACGCATTTAACGGGTCCTTTTAATAATCTTGGAGTTCCAGGAGCTAAGAGTTACCATTTACTTGCTGCGGGATATGGAAATCCTGCTGGAGTTCCTGTAGGAAAAGCAAATCCATATTATGCTCGTTTTGCAACATCAGGCACAACAACGGTCTTGGCGGACGCATTGATGCAAAGCCCTACTTTCTTTTCATTATTTATAGGAGGAAATGATGTTTTGGGTTATGCAACTTCAGGAGGTATAGGTGTAAATCAAACCGGAAATCCGGATCCTTCAACATATGGGCCAAATGATATCACGGATCCAAACGTTTTTGCTAATGTTTATACAGCTTTAACGACAAATTTAACGGCAAATGGAGCAAAAGGAGTAGTGGCCAATTTACCTTATATTACCACACTTCCTTTTTTTACTACCGTTCCTTACAACCCACTTACAGCAAAAGTCTTAGGTCTTGGTAATGTGCCAGCAGGAGAAGCCGCAATTGGTGCTTTAAATGCGCAATTATATGGGCCTTTAAAACAAGCATTAACTGCTTTTCAAGCAGGAGATAGAATAAATTTATTGTCTACCGCAGGAGGAAATCCTTTGCTGATTAAGGATGAGAACTTAACTAATTTATCAGCACAATTAACTGCGGCTTTTACGCCTACTTTAGGAGCTGCGACAGCTGCTGCTTATGGTGCTATTTTTGGCCAAGCAAGACAAGCTACAAAAGCTGACTTGATTCTATTGACAACAAAAGGTGATATTGCAGGACCTACAGGATATCCTGCGCCACTAGATAAATTCGGAGTTACTTTCCCTTTACAAGATAAACATGTTTTAGTACCTTCAGAAATTGAAGAGGTAAGAATAGCTACAGATGCTTATAATGCTACTATTACAGCAGCTGCTGATTCAAAAGGGTTGGCTTTCGTAGATGCAAAATCGGCTATGATACAATTATCTACAGGTGGAGTTATTTTTGGGAATTACCAAATAACGTCTGCTTATGCTACTGGAGGTGCTTTTTCATTAGATGGTGTGCATCCAAGTGCGAGAGGATATGCTTATATTGCTAATCTTTTTGTAACTGCCATTAATAAAAAGTATGAATCTACTTTAAGAACAGTTGATATTGGACAATATCCAATTCAATATCCAGCGATGCTTCCATAAATTTATTTAAAAAAATTTAACTAAAACCACCCGTATGTACGCGGTGGTTTTTTGATTTTAAAGCGAAGTAAGAGCGGTATTTGTTAGTTTAAAATCCCTTCATAATCAATTCAGTAAAAATTTAGGTTTTTTTGTCGAAAAAAATATTGATTTTATGTTTAAAAAATTATCTTTGCACTCTGAAAAAAGTATCCAGTCGAGATGTTTCGTTGGGCTATATTTCATAAACCTAAATAGCTATTTAATAAACACATAAGTAATGTCAAAAGTAATAGGAAAAGTTGCCCAGATCATTGGACCAGTAGTTGATGTAGTTTTCAACGGAAAAGATGTTGAACTTCCAAAAATTTATGATTCGTTAGAAATCACAAAGAAAGACGGAACATTATTAGTTCTTGAAGTACAATCTCACATCGGTGAAAACACAGTTCGTACCATTTCGATGGACTCAACAGATGGTTTGAGTAGAGGTTATGAAGTAGTTGGAACAGGAAATCCTATCCAAATGCCAATCGGAGCCGATGTTTACGGTCGTTTATTCAATGTTATTGGAGATGCAATTGATGGTTTACCTGAATTGCCAAAAACGGGTATAAACGGAATGTCTATCCACAGACAAGCGCCAAGATTTGAAGATTTATCTACTTCTTCTGAAGTTTTATTCACAGGTATTAAAGTAATTGATTTAATTGAGCCTTACTCAAAAGGAGGAAAAATTGGATTGTTCGGTGGTGCTGGTGTTGGTAAAACAGTTTTGATCCAGGAGTTGATTAACAATATAGCAAAAGGTCACGGTGGACTTTCGGTATTCGCAGGAGTAGGAGAAAGAACACGTGAAGGGAATGACTTACTTCGTGAGATGCTAGAGTCAGGAATTATAAAATACGGTGATGAATTCATGCATTCTATGGAAAATGGAGGATGGGATTTATCTAAAGTAGATTTACCAGGAATGAGAGAGTCTAAAGCTACTTTCGTTTTCGGACAAATGAATGAGCCTCCTGGAGCTCGTGCTCGTGTAGCACTTTCAGGATTATCTATCGCTGAGTATTTCCGTGATGGAGCAGGAACTGATCAAGGAAAAGACGTATTGTTTTTCGTTGATAATATCTTTCGTTTTACACAAGCAGGTTCTGAGGTTTCGGCTCTTTTAGGTCGTATGCCATCTGCAGTAGGATACCAACCAACATTGGCAACTGAAATGGGAGCGATGCAAGAGCGTATTACTTCTACAAACAAAGGTTCTATTACATCTGTACAAGCGGTTTACGTTCCTGCGGATGATTTAACAGATCCTGCGCCAGCAACTACTTTTGCTCACTTAGATGCAACAACAGTATTGTCTCGTAAAATTGCTGAGTTAGGTATTTATCCTGCGGTAGATCCACTAGATTCTACTTCAAGAATCCTTACTCCTCAAATTTTAGGAAATGAGCACTATGACTGTGCACAGAGAGTAAAAGAAATTCTTCAAAAATACAAACAATTACAAGATATCATTGCGATTCTAGGTATGGAAGAGTTATCTGAAGAAGATAAATTATCTGTTTCTAGAGCGAGACGTGTACAACGTTTCTTATCTCAACCTTTCCACGTTGCGGAGCAATTTACAGGATTAAAAGGTGTTCTAGTTGATATTAAGGACACCATCAAAGGATTTAATATGATCATTGATGGAGAATTAGATCACTTGCCAGAAGCCGCTTTCAACCTAAAAGGTACAATTGAAGAAGCAATCGAAGCAGGAGAAAAAATGTTGGCAGAAGCATAAAAATAGTTAGCAGTATTTAGTGGTCAGTATGTAAACTGAGCACTGAGCACTGATCACTGAACACTAAAAAAATTATGATTTTAGAAATAGTATCACCAGAAGCAAAATTATTTTCAGGAGAAGTGACTTCGGTTACACTACCTGGAGTTGATGGTAGCTTTCAAATATTGAATCATCACGCGCCTATTGTTTCTACTTTAGAGAAAGGAACGATTAAAATTGCAGCTGCAAGCTTCAATCTTTCTAGTGAGTCAGCGAGTAAATTCACGAAAGTAAATGATCAAACCTATACTTTAGAAATTGAATCAGGTACTGTCGAAATGAAAGACAATAAAATAATTGTTTTAGCAGATTAACACAATTTATAATTACTATAAAAGCCAAACAGCATTGTTTGGCTTTTTTTGTTTTTAGTAGCTAATCCAGCTGTCCACTATATCTTTTCTTGCCTAAAGAAGGCAAGAAAAGGATGCCGTTTCCATCTGGGCTAAAAATCAGAACTTAGATGAAAACTGAGCTGAATTGCATAACTTTGCTTTCATGAAATTTCCAGAAAACCTTACTGCCAAACTTGAAACGCGCAAGCAAAACAAGTCCTTACGGATATTGCCTCAATCGGACACGTTAATCGATTTTTCTTCAAATGATTACTTGGGTTTTTCAAAAAGTAAAATTATTTTTGACGAAACGCATGAATATTTAATTAGAAATTCAATTACAAGCAATGGCGCAACCGGCTCTAGGCTTTTGTCCGGAAATCATCAAGTTTATCGAGAGGCAGAACTGTGCATTTCTCAATTTCACCAATCGGAATCCGCGTTAATCTTTAATTCCGGATATGATGCGAACATAGGTTTCTTTAGCTCCGTTCCGCAGCGTAATGATTTGATTTTCTATGACGAATTATGTCATGCTTCAATACGTGACGGAATTCTAATGAGTAATGCCAAATCTTATAAATTCAATCATAATGATTTCGAGGATTTAGAACGATTAATCAAAAATCAGCTTACAACTCACAACTCGCGACTCACAACTATTTACATTGTTACCGAGAGTGTTTTTTCGATGGATGGTGACAGTCCTAATTTAGAGGAGTTAGTGAAACTTTCGGAAAAGCACAATTGTTATTTGGTGGTAGATGAGGCGCATTCATTAGGTGTTTTTGGTGAAGAGGGAGAAGGATTGATCCAAATGCTGCAGTTACAAAATCGTGTTTTTGCACGAATAGTAACTTTTGGAAAAGGATTAGGCTGTCATGGAGCAGCAGTTCTGGGTTCGGAAGAATTGCGAGAGTACCTTGTTAATTTTGCTCGAAGTTTTATTTATACTACAGGACTTTCACCACATTCCGCTGCGACAATTTTAGTAGCATATCAACATTTAAAAAGTGACAAATCAGCGTTAGAAAAATTACGTCAAAATATTATTTATTTTAATCAGCAGAAGGTACTTTTGGGATTACAACCGCTATTTGTTCGTAGTAAATCGGCTATTCAAAGTATAATCATTCCAGGAAATGAAAAAGTAAAATATATTGCTGATCAGTTACACCAAAAAGGATTTAATGTCAAGGCTATACTCTCGCCCACAGTACCCGAAGGACAAGAGCGCTTGCGCTTATGCTTGCATTGTTATAATAGTGAAGAGGAGATGACGCAAGTATTGACATTGTTGACTGACTTTGTTTTTGTGTAATAACACAGAGATTCACAAAGCTAACTCGCAGAGTTTCGCTAAGTATGCTTATACATTGTGAATCTTCTTTTCTATCTTTGTGAAACTTCTCGAAAAAAAAACATGAAACTATTTATTACAGGAATATCTACCGATGTAGGCAAAACAATCGCTTCAGCAATTATTACAGAAGCGCTGCAAGCCGATTATTGGAAACCAATACAAGCAGGCGACCTTGATAACTCCGATAGTCATAAAATAAAGTCATTAATTTCTAATGATAAAACAATTATTCACCCGAATAGCTATTTACTAAATACACCTGCGAGTCCGCATTATGCAGCTGAATTGGACGGAATTATAATTGATTTGAAAAACATTAGCGAGCCAGAAACTCAAAACCATCTCTTAATCGAAGGTGCAGGCGGTATTTTAGTTCCTTTAAATAACAATGATTGTATAATTGATTTAATTCAACCAGATTATAAAGTAATTGTGGTTTCGCGTCATTACTTAGGAAGTATCAACCATACGTTGCTTACAATAGAAGTTTTGCTAAACCGAAATATAAAAATTGCTGGAATTATTTTTTCTGGTGATGAAAATAAAGCAACGGAATCAATTATCCTTAATAAAACTGGAATAACCTGTATTGGTAGAATTGAGCAAGAGCCGTATTTTGATCAAAATGTTATCAAGGAATATGCAGATCGATTTCGGGAGAATTTATTAGAAATTCAATAGCAGTAGCAATATCAAAAATCAATTACAATAGCAATTACAATTTCAATGAAAAAAAATGTTGAGTGTTACTTTTTAAAACATTTAAGGCATGTAAGAGCTTCTAAGTTTTGCTTTGCCTTATCAACTTAAATGATGTCTTACGTCTTATATGATGAAATTATAGTAACCCCTGAGTGTAATTAGACAATGTGATTTTTTGTCATTTCGATGAAGGTGAAATCATACCATGTGAGTTCTAAGTTCGATTCCTCCTTCGTTGATATGACAAATAAGCTTAAAATTAATCTACAATCTAAAATCAAATGACTTTAATAGAAAGTGATCAAAAAAACATTTGGCATCCTTATACGCAGCATAAAACCGCTGCAGTGCCTATAGCAATAGTAAAAGGGAAAGCAGCTTTGCTCTGGGATGAAAATAACAAAGAATATATCGATGCGATTGCGTCTTGGTGGGTGAATCCTTATGGACATTCCAACACCTTTATGGCGGAAGCTATTTACAAGCAATTAACTACGTTAGAACATGTTCTATTTGGCGGCTTCACACATGAACCTGCTGTGCTTTTGGCCGAACGACTACTGCAAATTTTACCGAAAAATCAGAAGAAAATATTTTTTTCTGATAATGGTTCTACTGCGGTAGAAGTTGCGATCAAAGTCGCATTACAGTATTTTTATAATAAAGGCGAAAAGAAAACCACCATTATTGCTTTCGAAAATGCTTTTCATGGAGATACGTTTGCCGCCATGGCCGCCAGCGGAATTTCGTTTTACACGCAGGCGTTTCAAGGTATGTTTATTGATGTGGTGCGCATTCCTGTTCCTGTAAAAGGGGAAGAACAACAAAGTTTTGATGCATTGAAAAAAGTGATTGAGGATCATAATTGTGCTGGTTTTATTTTTGAACCTTTAGTACAGGGAGCAGCAGGAATGGTTATGTACGATCCAGAAGCATTAGATAAATTGCTGCAAATTTGTAAAGGAAATAATGTACTTACTATTGCCGACGAGGTTATGACGGGGTTTGGTAAAACGGGTAAAACTTTTGCCTGCGATTTTCTTCGCGAACAACCCGATATGATTTGCTTGTCTAAAGCGTTGACTGGCGGTACGATACCAATGGCTATCACAACGTTTACTCAACCTATATTTGATGCATTTTATGATGAAGATATTAATAAAGCATTATTCCATGGACATACTTTTACTGCAAATCCTACAGGTTGCGCTGCCGCTTTAGCCAGTTTAACTTTGTTACAAACTCCAGAGATGCAATGTAATTTGGCGCGAATCAATTTGAGTCATTTGGCTTTTCAGAAGCGAGTGAAGAAGCATCCTATGGTGACCGCGACTCGAGTTTTGGGTGTTATATTTGCTTTAGAAATAAAAACAGATACTGCAGCAAGTTACTATGGTACATTACGTAATAAACTCTATGACTTTTTTATCGAGAATGGTGTTATTTTACGTCCCGTTGGGAATATAGTTTACATATTGCCTCCGTATGTAATTACCGACGAACAATTGCAAAAAGTGTATGAAGTGGTCGAAAAAGCATTGGAAATAGTTTAAATTTGCAGAAAAATATTTCGCAAAGAATCACGAAGAACCGCAGAGATGCACAGAGATTTTTTGTTTTTTTATAAAGTTTAAATTGAGGCTTTACGGATCTCTGCGGTTCTTCGCGAATCTCTGCGTAACAACAAAACAATACATTTTGTCAAAAATCATTTCTATTACCGCCATTAGTTCTGTTTCACCATTAGGTAATTCTGCTGAAACCATTTGGGAAAACTATAAAAACAGCAAGCATTGTTTTACAAGTCAATTTTTAGACCAGAAACTAACGCTCGTCGCACCATTGGATGATGATTCAAAGCAACTTATTGAAGCTTTAAAGCAATCCGACATTAAATACAAATTCTTAGACAAGTCCGTTTTATATGCGATGGCTGCTTCGCGCAAAGCGGTTGCCACTGCAGGTTGGAAAAAGGAAGATATCTTTGGGATAAACATTGGTTCTTCTCGCGGAGCGACTGATTTGTTTGAGAAGCATTATCGCGACTATTTAGAGTCAGGAAAAGCTCAAACCTTATCGTCGCCTACTACCACTCTTGGTAATATTTCGTCTTGGGTGGCACATGATTTGCAGAGTTCAGGTCCTGAAATCTCGCATTCTATTACGTGTTCTACGGCATTGCATTCGGTGCTTAATGGCGTGGCGTGGCTTAGAGCTGGAATGTCGGACAAATTTTTGGTGGGTGGAACTGAAGCACCCTTAACTGATTTTACAATTGGACAAATGCGAGCCTTGAAAATTTATTCGAATAGTGACGAAAAGTATCCCAATCGCGCCTTGGACTTAAATAAAAAACAAAGCACCATGATTCTTGGTGAGGGTGCTGGTGTATGTTGCCTCGAAATAGGGAAGAAGGAAAATGCATTGGCTTTTATTGAAGGAATTGGTTATGCCACGGAAATTTTAGAGCACAACATTTCTATTTCGGCAGAAGCGACTTGTTTTCAGAAGTCAATGAGAATGGCACTAGAAAATACAAATTTATCAGAAGTGGATGTTATTGTAATGCATGCACCTGGAACCATAAAAGGTGATGTAACCGAATATAAAGCGATACAAAAAGTCTTTGGTGAAAGCCTACCGTTGTTAACTACTAATAAGTGGAAAATTGGTCATACTTTTGGTGCTTCGGGTATATTGAGTATGGAATTGGCTGTTATGATGATGCAGCACAATAAGTTCATCGGAGTCCCTTTTGCGGAAGCACAACAATTAAAGAAGCAAATCCGTAAAGTTTTGATTAATGCCGTTGGTTTTGGTGGCAATGCCGTGAGTATTTTGTTGGGTTTATAAGAAGAGATTTATTTACCAAAGATTCGCAGAGGTTCCACAGAGATTCGCAAATATTTTATAAGTTGGAAAGCAAGTAAAATGACAATTTTTTTATTTTATTAAAGGATTTGTTATGTGTCTTCGTCTTTTTTTTCAAAAAATGGCTGATGATACGGATGTTGTTGATAAATTCCGATTTTAAAAGGCAACAGAAATAAATCCGTTTGATCAGTATAATTTATGCTTAAAAAATTTGCCGCCTGATCACTGCAAACTTAACACTGCAAACTGAGATCCGCCATTTGACTCTGAACACTGCCATCTGACCACTGCTAACTGCTTTCAAGTTCCTGCACTTTGTCGTAAATTAAGTTGCTCTCAAAACCGCGACGCAGCATATAATCACAAAATTTCTTCCTTTTTTTTAAAACATTTGTTTCCCGAATGGATTCCCAATTTCGTTCTGCTAGATTGTGAAAATTGCTTAAATATTCTTCTTTCGAAAATTCTTTTAACGCTAGTTTTATGAGAGTTACATTTATTTTCCGTAACTTTAATTCGTTAGTAATTCTAATTCTTCCCCAATGTTTGATACGGTGTTTGCCTCGCGCAAAACTGCAGGCAAAGCGAGATTCGTTGAGAAAATTGTTTTCAATTAGGTTTACTACAATTTCATCTATCTCGTCTGAATTCAATTTCATACTCCATAACTTGGAGATTACTTCTTGATGACATCGTTCTTGATAAGCACAAAAGTGCTCTATTTTTTGAATCGCTTGTTTAATTGTATAGACTTCTTTCATAGAGATCGTTTACCACAACTTATAAGTACTGGTTTGGCAAAAATAAGATATTCAAAATTAAAATGAGAATGAGTTCCCTGCCAGGTTAATGACAATACAAATCTGTTTTTAATATTCTGAATTTATTTTGAATTGTGGCATTTATCTATTAACATGATTTCCTTTAAAATAGTCTGCTGATTGTTATTTTAAGTTTTATAAGAAATCTCTTCAAATACACTCTTTATTTTTATGATTCAACCATAATTTATAGTATTATTATTACTTATTAATATTTTATATGTTTTTAATCGATAAAATATGTATTTTGTACTTTTTTTAAGTTTGTTTTAATAGATTTGATTGTCTTAAAAGAAATATTGCTTTTACTTTAGAAATCAGCTTTTTACATTATTATAAATTTTTGATTGTGGATAAGCAGTAAGTATAGCAAACATTCTTTCATAAGGACAAAATACTCCAAATACTCCAATTTTGAATACCAATTAATACAAAAAACTAAGATGAAAAAACTACTACTATTAACCGTTGGATTTCTTTTGATTTCTCTAATTTCTTTTGGCCAAGCTGCAAGTAGCTATGCCTTTACAGCCTTATCAGGAAGCTACATTCCGCTTACCGGTGTTCCTGGAGTTGTAGACACCTCGCTCGGTGCAACTGCAACTGACGGAGTTTCAACAAGTATTGCTTTGCCATTTGCTTTGACATTTGCAGGCACAGCGTATTCAAACATAACAGTTTCGCCTAATGGCTGGCTTAGTTTTGGTTCTCCTACGGTAACTAATGTTCAAAATAAAACAAATACACTTGCGAACGCGGGTGTTGCTAAGCCAATGTTGTTTCCATTATGGGATGATTTGGCATGTTCTGTAAAACCACGATACATCACTACTGGAATTTATCCTCATAGACGATTTAAAGTAGAATGGAGTCAGCAAAAATGGAATTCTACTGCTTCAGGAGATGTAATTTCGTTTCAAATATGGTTTTTCGAGACGACCAATGTAATTGAATTTTTATACAGTCAAGGAGCTACAGCGGTAGCTAATACGTCAGGTGGCGCTTCTATTGGGATTTGTGATGCAAATGGAAAGTATTTAACGCTTTCTAATTCAGGAGCAAGCCCAACAGCAGATTATAATTCATTTACGACAGACATTAGCACAAAGCCCGCAACGGGACAAATCTATAGATTTACACCTCCGCCTACGTCAGGGCTTGAAGTGAGTAAGTACTGCTTTACCGCTGCTTCTGTACCGTACAAAATTTTGGCTGGTGCTACAGATGTTTCCGGAATAGCGGCAACGCAGGATGATGGACTTTCAAATGCAATTACGTTACAATTTCCATTTACATATGGAGGTAATGTTTATTCAGATCTAAAGGTTTCTAGTAATGGTTGGCTTACATTTGGTAACGGAGCTGTTACACAAGCCCAAGATTATAATAATAGTTTAACAAACGCTGGAGTTGCGGCTCCTATTTTGATGCCGCTTTGGGATGATTTAAGATGTACTGTTAAGCCAAGATACATAACTGCAGGTGTTGCTCCTAATAGAATATTTAAGTTAGAATGGTTTAAACAGAAGTGGAATTATCAAGCTTCTGCAGATGTAATCTCTTTTCAAATTTGGCTCTATGAAGGGTCTAATACTATTGAATACTATTATAATCAAAATGCTACTGCCATTAACCTTGGATCTGCTACTATAGGAATTTATGATGCGAATGATAATTATTTAACGCTTAGCAATTCAGGAACAAGTCCAGCAGCGCAGTCGAGTACATTTACCACAAATATTGCTACTAAACCAGCCTCAGGGCAAATGTATCGTTTTACTCCACCTCCTATAATTGCCTATCCAGGTAACGCCTATATTGCAATAGGGAAAGTGGGTGTAACGCAAACGGGAGCTGCAGGAGGAACGTATAGTGCAACACCTACTGGCTTGAGTTTAAATTCGGCTACAGGTGAGGTTAATTTAGCTACTAGTGCAGGCGGAACCTATACAGTTGTTTATACCGTAGCTGGATGCGCTACTTCAACAGCTGTAATGACGATTTTTCCTTTGTTGCCTGTTCCTACAGCAACTGTTACGCCAGCTACTTGTACCACCGCAAATGATGGTGCTATTACTATTACAAACATGAATAATGCTATTAATTTTGTAAAAACGGATAATGATTATATTGACTTAGGAAGTCCGCTGCTTTCGAACAGAAGTGCTTTTACTATTGAAGGATGGATAAAATTTAATATAGCGGATGTAGTAGGTAGAGTAAGTTTAT
This sequence comes from Flavobacteriales bacterium, assembly GCA_038241955.1. Taxonomy (GTDB): domain Bacteria; phylum Bacteroidota; class Bacteroidia; order Flavobacteriales; family Flavobacteriaceae; genus Flavobacterium. The sequence goes on from JBBSSR010000001.1 coordinate 59,724, forward strand.
TTGGTCAAAATGACGCTATAGAGTTTGGTTTTTTAAATTCGACCACTATTGAATTATGGACTCCAGCTGCAGGATCAGTTACTGCAGCGCTTCCTGCTTCTTTAGGAGATGGAGCTTGGCATCACATCGCGGCAGTAGGAAATGGATCTACTGTTAAAATATATTTAAATGGAGCTAGTGTTCCCGTAACTGGAGGAGTAGTTACTACTTCAAATTATGGTAGCTCGGCTTACAGTGCTAAGATTGGTAGCGGTGTTTATGCTGCAACAGGAGATTCGTTTACTGGACAAGTATTAAAACTCGGATTGTATAGTAGGGCTTTTTCGCCTATTGAAATAACCTATGTGGCTATTGGCCCAACAACGTACTCCGGGTTTGAAACAGGCATTATTGCGGGGTATAATTTCTTAGTAGGTTCAGGAACAACTGTTTATTCTCTTCCTGCTGGAAATAATGGAACTTTTAATAATACTCCGGAGTGGATAGATCCGTATACCTATAATTGGCAAAAAATTGGAGGTGGTTTTACGGCAACTACAAAAAATTTAATCAATCTCCTACCTGGTAACTATGGAGTAAATGTTTCTTTAGTTGGTGTAACTAGTCCCAATGGAGCCATGTTTAATGTAGGTTCTGCTTCTTTAGTAACAGCAGTGTCAGCATCTGGAGCAAATTGTAGTAATAGTTTTACTGCAAACTGGACAACATCTAGTGGGGCAGTAAGTTACACTATTGACGTTTCTACAGATCCTGAATTTGCAACATTCGTAGGAGCCTATAATAATTTTAATGTTGGCAATGTTATTACTTATTCATTAACAGGCTTGCCTGCTGGCACTATTTATTATAGAGTTTATAAAAACAGTAGTTGTGGTAAGAGTAATGCTTCAAATGTAATTAGCTATGCAACGTTACAAATAAAGTCACCAACTGCTATAGACGCTACTTCGTTATTATGTAATGGCTTTACTGCAAATTGGAATGCAGTTTCGGGAGCTACAGGTTATTATTTGGATATTTCCACAGATGTGGCATTTGGTTCTTTTGTTACGGGTTATAATAATTTAAATGTGGGTAATGTTACAACTTTAGTAGTTACTCCTCTCGCTTCTGGCGTTACCTATTATTACAGAGTACGTTCGTATAATGCAACTTGCGGCACTGTTGCAACACCATCTAATGTAATTCCCGTATTGATTAATACTGGACCTACTGCACCTGTTGTGGGTTTAATAAAACAAATTACCTGTGCTATGCCAGGCGGAAGTGTTGTCTTAAGCGGTTTGCCAGCAGGAAGTTGGACATTAACTTTTAGTTCTGGAGAATCATATGCAGGTACAGGAACAACTATTACTATAACTGATTTATTACCAGGAAATTATACTACAGCGGTTTCTGCAGGATTTTGTTTTTCTTCTAATTCTACTCCAATTGTTATAAATGCATCGACCATTTCTCCAACAACTTGGGATGGTACAACATGGAGCAATGGAGCGCCAACTTCTTTAAAAAGAGTTGTTTTTGATGGCGGTGCCGGTAATGTTTTTCCCATAAATTATACTTTAAACATGTGTTCATGTGAGATTAATTCGGGCTCAGTAGTAGTAAGTTCAGGAGTTGTTATGGTAGTAGAGGACTTTATGAATATTTCTGCATTGGCAAGCGTAACCTTCGAGAATAACGCTAGTTTAGTACAGATTAATGATGCCGCTGTAAATGAAGGTTCTATTGTTTACAAACGAATTACAACGCCAATGAAAAATTTTGATTTTACCTATTGGTCTTCACCAGTAGTGGGTCAGTCACTATATGATTTGTCACCAAATACTTTTTATGATAAGTATTGGAGCTTTTCTAATGATAAGTGGGTTTCAGAGAATTCATCCAACTTAATGTCTCCACCTGGCAGAGGCTATGCGATTAGAACACCAAAAGCGGGAACTTGGGGTAACGGAGAAGTAGTAACCTTTCCATATTTACAAGCTGTAGCATTCAAAGGAATTCCCAATAATGGAGTTGTTAGTTTGCCAATTCAAGCAATAGGTTCATACAATTTAATTGGGAATCCGTATCCTTCAGCATTGAATGGTATAGCTTTTTTAAACGAAAACAGTGTTAATAATGCAAGGTTGGGAGGTTCTATGTATTTATGGACGCACAATACAGCGATTACCAACAATGCCTATGGAGGTATTGCCGATTATGCTATTTATAATGGAAGTGGAGGCCTCGCAGCCACAAGTGGAGGAGCAATTCCTTCAGGGAATATTGCTTCGGGACAATCTTTTTTCATAATTAGCACAGGTACAGAGCCTGCAGTTTTTAATAATAGCATGCGTGTAGGTGCAGTGAGTTCCAATGGACAGTTTTTCAAAGGAAAAAATGCAAAAGTAGCAGAAAGCGAAAAACACCGTATTTGGTTGGAATTGACCAATGCAGATGGACTTTTTAAACAAGTTCTGGTTGGTTACATTGCAGGAGCTACAAACGAAGTTGATGTTGCATTTGATGCAGAAAGTTTTAACAGTAACAAGTATATTGATTTTTATAGTGTAAATGGAAGCAATAATTTATCGATTCAAGGTCGTAAATTACCTTTTTCTTCTCAAGACAGAGTCCCTTTAGGATATAGAACAACAGTTGAAGGTACTTTTGAAATAAAAATAGCGAATGTAGATGGAGCGTTGCTTAATCAAACCATATTTATTGAAGATAAAGAGACAGGGATAATTCATAATTTAAAAAATGGCTCGTACAGTTTTATAACAACTAAAGGAACTTTTAATGATCGATTTATGTTAGTTTATGTCGATAAGAATGCAGTTGTAGTGCCTCCTGTTATTGAAATCCCAGCTGTTGTGGAAGTTCCAGTTGTAGATACGCCTGCTACTGCAGAAACGCCAGTTGAAGGAACACCTATTGTAGATACAACAGCGGTTCTAGAAACTCCTGTTATAGTGACGTCGCCAGCTGTAGAAACTCCTATAATTGTAGAGTCTCCTGTTATAATAAAAACTACTGTGATAGAAACTCCTGTTGTAGAAACAACCACAGTTCAAGTTTTTGATCCAACATTAGGTAGTAAAGAGTTAGGTAATAAACAGAATGGAGTTGTTGTTTCGGTATTGTATCAGCAAATCAAAGTGAATTCTTTTGATGAGACAATTGATGCGATCTACGTGTATGATTTAAGAGGTCGAAAACTCTATGAAAAAGTAGGAGTAGACAATTCAGAATTTATAATTCAAAATTTAGAAGCAGCTCATGAAGTTTTACTTATTAAAACGTTGCTCAAAAATGGCCAATTGAGCGTAAAGCAAATTATTTTCTAAAACATAGAAGAGATATTATAAACCCATCTTGTGCTTCAAGATGGGTTTTTTTGTTTCTTTTCCTCTCAATATTTGTATAGTTTTCCATTTGTGTATGTAGTTGATAGTCAAGACTGAGGAACTTTACTTATTAAATTTTTGTATAACCATTAAAAACAGTTTCTAATTTATATTATTTATAAGATAAATACTATATAAAAAATAAATTAATGCATTTCATCGATTAAATATATTTTTACTCGATTTATTTCAATTCATTTAGTAAGTTTGATATAGATAAAAGAAATCATTTTAAGCTTTTATAAAGTAAAAAGTTTCTCTTTTTTCAACAGGACAATTTATATGATTTTTGATGATGACTTTCTCATTATTTAAGTGACAATAAATTCCAAATCAATTTTCTTTTATTATACAAAATTGCTTGTTTAATAAATTATTTTCAACACACATGTAGAATTTAATACATAACTCAAAATGAAAAAATTATTACTTTTAATTATCGGATTCTGTATGATTTCGTTAATGTCCTTCGGGAAATCGGTAAATGAAAACTCTTATGCAACGTCAAAGGAGCGCAATAATACATTTCATAATAAAACGAAATCAAAAACAGCTGTAATAGAACGTCACCGTGTTTGGTTAAATCTAACCAATGCGGATGGACTTTTTAAACAAATATTAGTAGGATATATTGCTGGCGCTACTAACGGAATTGATAATGGTTACGATGGAATAAGCATGAACGCCAATCCATACCTTGATTTTTATAGTGTAAATGGGGATAAAAATTTGGTTATTCAAGGACGCGGTTTGCCGTTCGTGGTTACAGACGAAGTTCCTCTAGGATATAGAACCACTATAGAAAGTACCTTTACCATAACTATAGATGAAGTTGATGGAGATTTAACCGATCAAGATATTTACATTGAAGATAAGGATAATAATGTGGTTCATAATTTAAAAGACAGTCCATATTCTTTTACGACAGTGCCAGGAACTTTTAAGGATCGTTTTGTGCTGCGTTACATAAATAATCCGATCGCGGCTGAAGATTTAGTAGCAGACGCTGTTACTCCAGAACCTACAAGTAACGACTCAATTGTAGTAATCCCAATTACGGATCCAATTGTAGTAATTGATTCTGTTAATACAGAGCCAATTATTAATGATTCTATTGCAACACCTCAAGTAGAGGAGCCAATAGTAGTAATTGATAGTCTTGCTACAGAGCCGATTATTCCAGATCCAATAGTGAATGATTCTATTGTAGCACCTCCAGTTGAGGAGCCAATAGTAGTAATTGATACGATCAACACTGAACCAATTGTTCCAGATCCAATTATAAATGATTCTATTCCAGCACCTCAAGTTGAGGAGACTATAATTGTTATTGATACGGAACCAATTGTAATTGCCCAAACTGAGGTTACTGAACCAACGGCGTCAGAACCAATTGCTAGTTCTGAAGCTGAGAGTGTAGCAGCTAATGAACCTATTATAATTGAGGCTACAGTACAAGTAGAGCAAGTTGCCGAAGATCCAATTACTAATCCAGTTGTTGCTGCGTTCTCAGAACCAATTGTATTTGATAGTATTGAAAGCGCCTCAACCTTTGATGTAGATGCCAGTTTAGAAATAAAAAAGAAAGCAGTTGTAGTCTCTACATTAGAGAATCAAATAAAAGTGAATTCACTTCACGAAAATATTGGTAGTGTTCAGGTATATGATTTAGCAGGAAGACAGTTATATCAAATGGCATCTTTAAACAGCTCAGAATTTATAATTTCAAATATTGATTCAAGATCTAGCTTCTTAATAGTAAGAACGCAACTAAAAGACGGATCAGACTTTGTAAATAAAATTGGTTTTTAAAGAAGAAGCATTTAAAACAAACTAGAAATAAAATCCCGTCTATTGATATGTAGTGCGGGATTTTTTTTGTGTAATAATCCTACATATTAATTGATTTACAGCTGTTTAGCGTATATTTTAACACATAATTTTATTAATTTTTAGAGTAAGCTGTTTTTAAATGATTAGTTTTGCCACGTATATTTACCTGTTTATGCCCAAAATAGAAAATTAAAGTATAATTAAAAAACTATTTCAAAAATTATTACGTATATAATTTGAATGTTTTTTTATAATTTCAAATACAACTCAAATTTATGAATAGAATTTTACCTACAATTTTGTTTTTTTGACGTCCAAGATTATAATAGTAAAAGAACTAGTATATTCTTTTTTGCAATTAGACAATCATGTGATGTCCCAAGATAAGCCTAGAAAGTACCAAAACGTATTTTGTGGAAAATTATCAGCAACTCCTTTTTTGTTAAAAATAGCCCTTGTACTTTTTTTATTTGTGAGTCCTAAGATGTTGGCTCAAACGTCCGTAAAGAGAATTTATACCGATTGGAAAGGTTATTGGACATCTGATAAAGCTACTGCATTAGGAAATCAACCCAATACGGAGAATAACTTATTAGCTTTTTTGTGGAACGGAAAAACCTATTCTACTGGCGCGAATAATGCTGCTTTAACTGCCAATTCAGTTGTTTTTGAAGACTCTAAGTTCAGGGCTTTAAAAATTCAATCTTTAGGATATGATGTGAATACGTATTATTTGCAAGGTTCTATGATCGACGGTTCATTAACCGATAGAATTTTAACACCTGCTATTTCTGGTACTTTATCTACACCAGCAGAGTTGGCGTCTAGGCTTACGGATGGTATTCGAGGATTGGCGCTCGGTACGGGAATTGCAAATATCAAAGCGGGAACTTCATCTGAATTTAAGGTAGGGACGAATAACGTGCAATTGGGTGCCATTAATGATGGTATACCTGATATAGTGGTTACGCAAGTTGCGGAACCAAATTCTATAGTTGATAAGTTTAAATTTGTCGATGCAGCAGGTAACATTGTTGGTAATGAAGTAAGTGTTGCTTTTAATACTATTCAAGTCGTTGGTACGTATCGTTTGGATCTATTCAATTCGAATAATGGGACAATAGCCACAGGTTTCACGGCAAATGATACCAGAGAGATTCGGCTTCTTGCCATGGATTTTTCTTCTTTTGGAATCACAACCGCGAACGCAGCTCAAATAGATCGGTTCGTAGTTAGTTTTTCAGGTAGTTCGGATTGTGCTTTCATTGCTGTGAATGCAAATTCATTAAAAACAGGAGAATTAAGTTTGGTAAAAAAAGCTTCTATGCCTGGTTGTGGTAAGTTAGGGGATAAAATCACCTATACTTTTGAAGTAACAAACACAGGTGAAATCCCTTTGACAAATGTTAGTATAGTAGATCCTTTACCAGGAGTTGTCATAACAGGAAACTCCATAGCGAGTTTAGCCCCTAATCAAAAAGTAACATTAATTGGTACCTACACCATTACAGCTGACGATGTTGTTGCGGGAACAGTTACGAATTCTGCTATCGCTAGCGGAATGGATCCCTCCTTTAATATAGTTAAGGATATTTCGGGTCAGACTAATAATGATGATATTGCTACGGTAATTAATTTATTACCTCCGCCTATAATTGGAGCAATTACTAATCTTGGCTGTTCAGCTGGAGGAACTGTAGTTTTAAATAGTCTGCCATCCACAGGGAATTGGATAATAGAAAAAAAATTAGGTAATACTTTAACGACTAGTACTGGTTCTGGTACAACAACGACAATAACAGGTCTGGCGGTTGGCACCTATACTTTTAGAGTTACTAATGATTTTGGTTGTAAATCGCCTCCTACTGCGAATGTTGTAGTTACAAATCAATCATCAACTACATGGAATGGGACTGCTTGGTCAAATGGAAATCCTGATGCAACGAAAAATGTCATAATTGCGGATGTAACAAACTCTCCATTTACTGCTGATCTAACTGCATGTGCTCTCACCATTAATGCAGGTGTAACTGCCACGGTACCGGCAGGGATAACGTTAACCATTGTAAATGCGGTAACTACCAATGGTCAGTTAATTTTCGAAAATAATGCTAGTTTAGTGCAGGTAAATGATGCAGCTGTCAATACGGGCAAGATAGAGTACAGACGAATTTCTAAGCCGATGAATAATTTTGATTTTACCTATTGGGGTTCGCCTGTTTCGGGACAGATTTTATTTGATTTATCTCCCAATACTTTCTATGATAAATATTGGAAGTTCGAAAACGACAAATGGGCAACTATTATGAATGGGGCGGGTGTGATGCAAGCTGCACGTGGTTATGCCATTCGTGTTCCTAAACCACTTGCTGCCTATCCAAATGGTGAAAGTGTTCCTGCAGCACCTTATGCACAACCAGTAGCATTTAAAGGAATTCCTAACAATGGGATTATAAACTTGCCTCTTCAAACGGCAAACTCTTACAATTTAATAGGAAATCCATATCCATCTGCACTGGATGCTGATAAATTTATAAATGAAAATCTAACAAGATTAGATGGGACTCTTTATTTTTGGACCCACCATACGGCGATTAGTAATAATGCATATGCGGGTATTAGTGATTACGCGGTTTATAATAAATTTGGATCAATTGAAGCATATCCAGGTGGTGGAAAACCAAATGGTAAAATAGCGTCGGGTCAAGCTTTTTTTATGATGAGTACAGGATCTGGGAATGCTGTTTTCAAGAACAGTATGCGTATTGCAACAGCTAATTCGAATGCGCAATTTTTTAGAGGGACTAAATCTAAAACAGCGGCAAGTGAAACTGATAAAAGTCGTGTTTGGTTGGATCTAACCAATAAAGACGGACTGTTCAAGCAAATGCTAGTGGGTTATGTTGGTGATGCAACAAATGAACTAGATGCAGGTTATGATGGAGAGAGTTTTGATGGCAATAAATATATTGATTTTTACAGCGTGAATAATGCGCAAAACTTAACCATCCAAGCACGTAGTGCGCCCTTTATTGCCACGGATGAAGTTCCACTAGGATATAAAACCATCATAGAAGGTACCTTTACAATAAGCTTAAATGAAGCAGATGGAGTTTTAAAGAACAGAAGCATATTTATAGAAGACAAAACGACGAAAATAATCCATAATTTAAAAAATGGACCTTACAGCTTTACCACAGTAAAAGGAACGTTTAATGACCGTTTTCTATTGGTTTATGTCGATAAATCAGCAGTTTTTCCACCCGTAGTAATCGAACCTCCTGTTGTAGAGCCACCTGTAGTAGTTGTTCCTCCCGCAGTTGTAACACCACCTGCAGTAGAGCCACCAATTGTAGTTGTCCCACCAGTAATTGTAACACCTCCAGTTGAAGAAATTCCAGTTGTAGAGATTCCATCCGCAGTGGTAACACCTCCAGTAAATGAGTCGTCCGAAGTTATTATTCCTCCTGTAGTTGTAACACCACCAACAGAAGAATTACCTGTGATAGTTGTCCCACCTATAGTGGTAAAACCTCCCGTAGAAGAATCGCCTGTAATAGTTGCTCCACCGGTAAGTGTAACGCCACCAATACAAGAATCTCCTGTAGTAGTTGTTCCTCCAATTGTGGTTGTGCCACCATTGGTTGTAACTCCTCCAGCCGATGCACCGCCAATAGTGGTTTTAGATCCAACTTTAGAGAGCCCGGATATTACGGTAAAAGGAAGACCGCTAGTTGTTTCTGTCAGCAATCATCAAATAAAAATTAATTCTTTCGACGAAATAATTGCCAACGTAATGGTGTACGATTTAAGAGGAAGATTGTTGTACGAGAAGAACAGTATAAATGCGAATGAGTTTATGATTCACGACTTGAACTCGACAGATCAATTTTTAATAGTCATCACTCAATTACTTAATGGAAAATGGGTTACCAAAGAAATAGTTTTTAGAAATTAATACGTACCTGTATTGTTCAAAGTCCCATCTTGCTTAATTAGGGTTGGATTTTGTTTTTAAAGAATTTTTAGACTTATAGAAAACTTATTTTCTAGGGTTTTGGAGTAAAATTTTGGTAAGTTTTTATCTATAAAATAAGTGTATATCAGTTTAATTTCAATTATTTACCTTAGAAAGTGTATATAAGTTAACTAGTTATACTTCCAAATGATTTTTAATGATTAATTTTGCCACGTATAAATACCTGTTTTTCTTTAAATTGAAAAAACAATTGTAAATTAAATAACTATTTTAAAAAATAATTCGTATATCTTTCACCTGTCTTGATTTTTTTTGAGAAAGTAAAATGCCCCAAATAACCTAAACCTATGAATAGAATTCTACTTTTTGTTGCTGTTTTTTTTATTAATTTGACAACAATATACAGCCAGTGCAATACATTTCCTCTTCCTGCTAGTGTAAGCAAAGTAGGAACTGATCAAAATTTTTGTATTGACGGAGCAGTAACAACACTTCCTAATGTTACTCTTGGAGCAAATAATTACATTACGGTTAACGTAATAAAAGGCTTTAATTACACCTTTACAATACCTAACATATGGGAAACTGCAGATGGTGGAAGTGCTATTGAATATTTAGGAGTTTATAATGATGCCTCTGGAAACGCATTGATAACCAGTAATTCATCAACCAACGGAGCTACTATTAATTCTTGGGTAGCTACATTTTCAGGTAAAGTTAGAATTCTACTATTAAGGAATAATAACTGTTCTACGACCACGAGTATAGCGAAAGAAAATTTAACACTTACATTAAATTCTATTGGCAATACGCAAGATTCTCAAACAAGTGAAGGCAATAATACATGGGTTGGACATATTTATAATTGGACAGTAGGAGTTCCTCCAGGCGGTACATCTCCTGCTTCTCCTTCAGCAACAAATCCATTCGATGTGTCGCAATATGCAGGATATTATAATGTTGCGTCTGAGTCAATAAGTGAAGGTTTTGGAGGTGATAATAATTGTTTTAATGTGTTGTCAAATGGAGTTCAGCTTGCCACTATACGCACAGAACAATTCGCTGTGAGATATCGTATGAATTCTACAAGACCAGCTGGTTGTTATATGGCAACCATAAATGGTGATGATGGAGTTAGGCTTTACGTAGATGGAGTTCTTGTTTTTGATAGATGGGTGGACCAAAGTCCTAACAGTTACGGGAATCTACTGATTAATTTAAAAGGAAATAGTAACCTAGTATTAGATTATTATGAAAACGGAGGAGGGAATGTAGTGAATTTTAGTTTAACTCCCTTTGATCTTTCTTCGAATACTGCTACAGCACCATCGCCAGCGGTGGTTAGTAGTGGAGTACAGCCTGGGCTTATAAATGGCTCTGCTTATATTTATAACGGAGGTACTATTAATCCTACTATAAAATACCAATGGCAATCGGCACCAGATGTTGCAGGAAATCCAGGGACTTGGACAAATCTTTCTGGACAGACTTTACAAAATTACCAACCTGTGGCAGTTACATGTAATACCCTAACAAATACAACTTGGTATAGAAGAGTAGTTTCGGCAGTTGCTGCGAATGCGTCCAATTGTGTCTTTAACAGCAATGCTGTTGCAATCACAACAAACGCTGCTCCACAGCCTACAGTTCCAGTAACAACTGCTGGTTCTGCTGTAACTTGTTCACAAGTCATAGCCAATTGGTCAGCTTCTTCAAATACAGTAAGTTACTTATTAGATGTAGCTACAGATAGTGGTTTTACAAATATTTTACCTTCCTATTCTAATTTAAACGTTGGTAATATAACCAGTTATTCTATTACAAATTTGGCACCGTCTTCTACTTATTATTACAGAGTTCGTGCCAAGAACAGCTGTTTTACATCAGTGAGTTCTGGAACTATATCATTTTCAACAGTTGCTTTTGTACCCTCGTCTCAGGTTGCTACATATAAATTTTGTATTGATAACCCTGCTACAAATATTTTGACTACTGCGACTGTCAATTCAGGACAATATGTTACTCTTGATGTTGTGAAGGGCTTTTCATATTCTTTTTCTGTAGGAGATGTTTTTTCTGGAATTAATGAAAGTTTGAATGTCCTTGATGCTTCGAGTAATAACAATGTGAGTCCTAGTGCATTTTCTTCTGCAGCAGCGGGCACAGCAGTTAACTGGATAGCCACTTTTTCGGGACAAATTAAAATTGTGTTAAGTACAAGTGATTGCTCGAATTTGGGAGCAACAGGAGGGCCACTGCAATTGCAATTAAAAGCGGTCGGTAATACTTTGGATTCTCAAACGAATTTTGGATCGAATAGTTGGGTGGGGCATGTTTATAACTGGACAGGTGGTCTTCCTCTAGGAGGAGCATCTGCAAGTACACCAGAAGCTAGTAGTACATTTGTAACTTCCAATTATGCAGGTTATTATAATGAATTTGTAGAGACTATCTCACAAGATTTCGGTGGAGATTCAGCTTGTTTCTCAATCCTGAGTAATGGAGTGAATAGAACTAATATTTATGCAGATAAATTTGCGGTTCGTTACAGAATGCAATCTACTAAAACAGGTTGCTACTTGGCTACAATGAATGGAGATGATGGATTTCGCTTATATGTAGATGGAGCTTTAGTTTTTGATTCATGGACTGATAAAGGAAATACAGCGTTTAGCAGTGTTTTAATATATTTAACGGGAACTAGTAAGCTAGTTTTCGATTATTATGAGAATGGGGGAAGCAATGTAGTTGGTTTCAGTATGGCACCATTTGTTGCAACTTCCAATACCATTACTGCAACAACAACATCTGTTTGTAGTGGTACTGCACCTGGTACTATTACGGGAAGCTTTGCCTATAATGGAACTACACCCAACCCCACAATTAATTTTCAGTGGCAATCTGCGCCAGATGTTTCAGGTGTTCCTGGTACATGGACAGATATTGCGGGAGCAACATTACAAAATTATACACCCGCGGCAGTTACAACAACCACTTCAAATGTTAAGCTGTACTATCGCAGAAACGCTGTTGGAAATACTACAAATACATCAGCTTGTTCATTTACCAGCAACGTTATTTCGATTACAACTAGTGCACCTTTAGGAGCAATAGGTACAATTTCAGGATTAGTGGCGCAATGTAAGCCAACTTCAGGTATGATTTACAGCGTTGCTGCGGTGACTAATGCCATTACATATGTGTGGACAGTTCCTGCCAATTGGACTATAACTGCAGGTGCGGGAACAAATAGTATTACTGTTAGTATTGCTGCAAATGGGGCAGGAGGTAATGTAGCTATAACGGCCTCAAATGCTTGCGGAAATACAAATGCATCGAAAGCTGTAACTGTAAATGCACCACCAACATTTTCAACTCAACCACAACCCTTGAAAATATGTGAAGGAACTAGCGGTGCGTTTACGATTGCTACTGCAGCAGCTAGTCCAACGTATCAATGGCAATATGCACAAAATAGTGCAGGCCCTTGGGCTAATACCAGCGCAGTTGCTGGTGTTTCAGGTCATACATCTAGTACGCTGACTTTAACAAACGCTCCACTTGCATATTCTGGTTATTATGCAAGATGTGTAGTTACATCAGGTGGCTGTTCGATAACATCAAATGAGGTTTCGCTTACAGTAAGTCCAAATTTGGTAGCAAGTGTAACTATTTCAGCAAATCCTTCTGGAGCGATTTGTGCGGGAACATCGGTTACTTTTACAGCGACTCCAACAAATGGAGGTACAACACCAACTTATCAATGGAAATTAAACGGTGGAAATGTTGGTTCAGGTACTTCATCGTATACCACATCGGCATTAACTAATGGAAATACAGTTAGTGTTGTTATGAGTTCGAATGCAACTCCTTGTTTAACAGGATCACCAGCGACGTCAAACACGATTACAATGGTTGTTAATAATTTGCCTGGAACACCAACTGTAGGTACACCAACAAATGTTGGTTGCAGTTTACAAGGAAGTATACCTTTAAGCAATTTACCAGCAGGATCATGGACAATTACGCAAACCGGAACAACAGCTACTACTTATGCAGGATCAGGAACAACATATACAGTACAATCATTAGGTGTTGGAACTTATTATTTTACAGTAAATAATGGTAGTTGTACTTCTGCTATAACAAGTGCAGTAGTAATCACAAATTCTTCAACCACCACTTGGAACGGAACTGCGTGGTCAAATGGAAATCCTACTACCAATAAAGGCGCAATAATTTCGAGTGTAACTCCAAATTCCCCATTTTTAGCAGATTTAACCGCTTGTACTCTTACAATTAGCACAGGTGTAGTTGCAACTGTACCGTCGGGAATAACACTTACTATTGTAAATGCAGTAACCACTAGTGGACAGTTAATTTTCGAAAACACTGCCAGTTTAGTTCAAATAAATGATTTGGCGGTAAATACGGGTAACATTGAGTACAGAAGAAAATCTCAACCCATGAATAACTTTGATTTCACGTATTGGGGCTCACCTGTTACTGGAACCCAGACGCTATACGATTTATCACCAAATACTTTTTACGATAAATACTGGAAATTCGAAAGTAACAAATGGGCAACCATTATGAATGGAGCAGGTTTGATGGAAAAGGCACGTGGCTATGCCATTCGCGTTCCTAAACCACTTGCTGCTTATCCGAATGGTGAAAGTGTTCCGACTACTCCTTATGCACAACCAGTAGCATTTAAAGGAACTCCTAATAATGGAGTGATAAACTTGCCTCTTCAACCGTCAGGATCGTATAACTTAATTGGGAATCCTTACCCATCTGCACTAGATGCTGATCAATTTATAAGTGAGAATAGTTTAATTAACAATCGATTAGACGGTACGATTTACTTCTGGACACACAATACACCAATAGCAAATAAGGCTTATGCGGGTATTAGTGACTATGCTGCCTATAATATATCAGGCGGAGTTGCTGCTACTAGTGGTGGATCAGCACCGGCCAAAAATATTGGTTCAGGTCAAGCTTTTTTTATGAGTAGTACAGGATCTGGAAGTGCAGTTTTCAGAAACAGTATGCGTGTTACAACAAGCAATTCGAATGTACAGTTTTATAGAGGCACTAAATCTAAAACAGTCGCTATAGACAAAAGTCGTGTTTGGTTGGATTTAAAAAATAAAGACGGACTGTTTAAACAAACGCTAGTGGGTTACATTGATGGCGCTACTAATGGCCTAGACAATGGTTACGATGGCGAGAGTTTTGATGGCAATAAATACATTGATTTTTACAGTGTAAATAATACGCAAAACTTAACCATACAAGGACGTAGTGTACCATTCGTTCCCACAGACGAAGTTCCATTAGGATATAAAACCACTATAGAAGGTACTTTTTCTATAAGCCTTAATGAAGCAGATGGTGTTTTAAAAAATAGAAGCATTTTTGTAGAAGACAGAGCAACAAAAACAATTCATAATTTAAAAAATGGTCCTTACAGCTTTACTACTGTAAAAGGAACGTTTAATGATCGTTTTGTACTCGTTTATGTCGATAAATCAGTAGTTGTTCCTCCAGTGGTGATCGAGCCACCTGTAGTAGTTGTTCCTCCAGTAGTGGTAACACCACCTGTAGTAGAGTCGCCAGTTGTGGTTGTTCCACCGGTAAGTGTAACTCCTCCAGTCCAAGAACCGCCTGTTGTAGTTGTTCCTCCTGTAGTGGTAACACCACCAGTTGTAGAGCCACCCGTTGTGGTTATTCCTCCAGTAGTAGTTGTTCCTCCAGTAGTGGTAACACCACCAGTTGCAGAACCTCCTGTAGTTGTAACACCACCAGTAGTAGCGCCGCCTGTTGTGGTTATTCCCCCTGTAGTTGTAACACCTCCAACTGAAGTGCCTCCGGTATTGGTTGTAGATCCAACGTTAGAGAATCCAGAAATTGTTATAAAAGGAAGACCGTTAGTAGTTTCTGTCAATAATCATCAGATAAAAATCAATTCTTTTGATGAAATAATAGCCAACTTAATGGTTTATGATCTAAGAGGAAGATTGTTATATGAGAAGAGTAACATCAATACTAATGAATTTATGATTCAACATCTCAATTCAAGTGATCAATTTTTAATAGTGATCACCCAATTGGTCAATGGCAAATGGATCACCAAAGAAATAGTTTTTAAAAATTAATACGTACCTGTATTATTCAAAGTCCCATCTTGTGTATTCAAGGTGGGATTTTGTTTTTTAATTCTGCCACTGCTTGTAGCATGCTATAATTGACAATTTACATTGGTATAACAAAAGGTCCTACAGGATAATGCGTGGAAATTGCAAACAAAAACATTTTATTATAACTATTTAGAAATTAAGAATAGTAAGTAATTCGTTGATTTAATGCATCTCAACATTTTAATGATACCTTTTTTAAATGTCGATCTTTCTCACAAATACCAAAAGAAAAAAAATTAATTCTATAATCTTAAAAAATTAGCATTGTATTTTAAATTGACGAAGTAGCCATATCTGTTGCTGCAAAGCTGTAAGATGCGTAGGATAAAGCTATTAAGTAATTAATTTTTGTTATTGTTTGTTTTTTATAAAGTAATTCCTATTTTTGGATCTTATTTTTAGTATTGCTACTATTGTTGTCCAATTTTAAAATAATTTTCATGGGAAGAATTCTATTGCTGTTAGTTTTATGCTGTCCTTCTACAATCTTATTTGGACAATCCTTATTTTCGAATGACATACAGACTCTAAGTCCCAATGATTATAATCCGTATACAATAGGGCAAATCGTTCATCCAGACATAACAGTTTCAGGTATAAGTCGCGGAAGTGGAATTACAGCAATTAATGCGAATAACCGTTACGATGCGGTCAACTGGCATAGTAGCACACTTGATCTAGCAGACTATTTCGAGTTTGTTTTAACGCCAAATGCCGGCAAAGAGATAAATTTCATCGAGTTTAAATATACAAGTCAAGTTTCTGAGAATGGTCCAACAGATTTTACGTTGCGTTCTAGTGTAGATGGATTTACTTCGAATATTGGTCTAATTTCTCAAAATGGTGGCACTGTTTTACTTTCTGATCCTTCTTTTCAAAATAGAACAACTGCCACCTCTTTCCGTATATATGGTTGGGGAGCGATTTTGGGTGTAGGCGCTTTTAGTATTAATGATTTTGCTTTTAAAGGGATTGTAAATTGTGCTGACCCGGAAGCAGTGGTTTTGCCAACTATTTCTGTTGCATGCAGAGACACTTCTTTTAATGTCAATTGGACTCCATCGTTACATGCGGTGGGTTACACGGTTGATATTGCTACAGATTCCGAGTTTAATTCCTTTGTAGACTCTTACAATAAAAAAGATATTGGAAATAGTACAACAACCAATGTCGAGGGTCTTATTGCGGGAGCGACATATTATATGCGCGTTCACGCTGTAAATGAATGCGAAAGCAGCGTTGTTTCCAATACCGTCATGGTTTCACCTCCCGTAACAGTTTATAATGGTGGATTGTGGTCGAATGGTGATCCAGATGCAACGAAAAAAATTCAATTTTTAAATAATTATACTGTTACTACAGATCTATCGGCTTGCTCCTGTCGGATTGATGCAGGTGTTTCCGTTTCTGTAGTGGGAGAATCGATGGTTACCCTAGAAAATGGATTGGAAGTACTAGGTAGTTTAACATTCGAGAACAATTCAAGTTTGGTTCAGGTTAATGATGCTGCTGTAAATACTGGAACTATAACCTATAAGCGCATCAGTACTCCTATGAATAATTTTGATTTTACCTATTGGTCTTCTCCTGTTGCTGGTCAGTCCTTATTTAATGTTTCACCCAATACTTTTTATGATAAATATTGGAGTTTTTCATCGAATAAATGGGTTTCTGAAAATTCGGCTAATATTATGTCTGCTGGAAAAGGTTACGCGATTAGAACGCCAAAAGGAGGACAATGGCCAAATGGAGAGAATGTAAATTTTCCATATAAACAAGAGGTCGCTTTTATTGGCGCTCTTAACAATGGGCGAATTGAGTTAGAAATCGAACCGACTGAATCGTACAATTTGATTGGAAATCCATATCCATCTGCTTTAAGCGCAAGTGCTTTTCTAGAAGAAAATCTAGTTAAAAATTCCATTCTAAACGGTACGCTTTATTTTTGGACACACTCTACACCAATTGCCAACAATGCGTATGGCGGCACATCTGATTATGCAGTGTACAATGGGACAGGATCGATCGGAGTAAATGGTGGTCCGCAACCTGATGGAAATATAGCTGCGGGACAATCGTTTTTCGTAATGAGCAAAGGAACAGGGAAAGGTCCAGTGGTTTTTACTAACAGTATGCGCGTGACTGAAGTTCAAAAAAATTCGAAATTTTATAAAGGAATTAAATCTACAAAAGCGACCACAGAAAGCGAGAAAAGTCGTGTTTGGATGGGTTTAACGAATCCCGATGGGCTTTCGAAACAACTACTGTTAGGTTATCTTAATGGCGCTACTAATGGCTTAGATGTTGCGTATGATGGAGAGAGTTTCAATAATAATGCTAACATTGATTTTTACAGTATAAATGATGGTTTAAATTTTTCGATTCAAGGGCGTGCTATGCCATTTTTAAAAACAGATGAAGTGCCATTAGGATATAAAACCACGCTAGAAGGAACTTTTGAAATTAAAATAACCCAGCAAGACGGATTATTCGTGAATCAAGCACTCTATTTGAAAGACAAAACCACAGGCAAAATCCATAATTTAAAAAAGCAACCCTATTCATTTTTCACTTTGAAAGGGACTTTTAATGATCGTTTTGTTTTAGTATATGTTGATAAAACTGCAATCGCCGAACCACTAGTAGAAGTAACTCCTCCATTAACTGATATACCTGTGGTGCTCTTAGATAATTCAATTACAAATGGAGATTTTGATGGCAAGTCAAAAGACGTTTTGGTGTCGGTAAAAAACCATCAAATTAAAGTCAATTCATTCGATGAAATTATCAATTCAGTAATGGTCTATGATTTAAAAGGAAGAGCATTATATAAAAATGACAATTTAATTACCCATGAACATTCGATTGTTACTCTTTCCGAAAAAAAGCAATTGCTAATAGTGGCCGTGAAATTAAAAAATGGCGTAAAAAAGTATAAAAAGATAATTTACTAACAGATATGTAAAGTAAAAAACCCTCATTCTGTTAAAAATGAGGGTTTGTATTTTAAGTAAAATATATTATTTTCCTTTTATAGAAGCTTCTAGGTTTTTTTCTATCGTATGACCTGGTCGTGTCCATTTTGGTTTTTCTCCAAGTGATTTGAACTGCGAATCTTCTGCCTCAATAGTTTGTGGCTGTACTACTTTTGTGAATGGTTTTTGAGGTTTTAGACCTAGTAAATCAAACATTTTCATGTCTTCATTAACATCAGGGTTTGGTGTTGTCAGTAATTTATCACCCGCGAAAATGGAGTTGGCTCCGGCAAAGAAACACATGGCTTGTCCTTCACGGCTCATATTCATTCTACCAGCAGATAAACGAACTTGTGTATTTGGCATTACGATTCTAGTAGTAGCTACCATTCGAATCATTTCCCAAATTTCAACCGGTTTTTCATTTTCCATTGGTGTTCCCTCAACCGCCACTAGTGCATTGATAGGAACTGATTCTGGTTGAGGGTCTAATGTAGCAAGCGCAACGAGCATTCCCGCTCTATCTTCGGTACTTTCTCCCATCCCTATAATTCCACCGCTACAAACGGTAACACTGGTTTTACGAACGTTTTTTATAGTTTGTAAACGATCTTCAAATCCTCTTGTCGAAATTACTTCCTTGTAATACTCTTCAGAGGTATCTAGATTATGATTGTAAGCATATAAACCAGCTTCCGCCAATCGTTCTGCTTGATTTTCAGTAATCATACCAAGCGTGCAACAAACTTCCATATCCATTTTATTAATGGTACGAACCATTTCTAAAACTTGGTCAAACTCACTTCCATCTTTTACATTTCTCCAAGCAGCTCCCATGCATACGCGTGATGAACCACCAGATTTTGCTTGAATCGCCTGTTCTCTTACTTGGTCTACAGACATTAAGCTATTTCCCTCTACGCCAGTATTGTATCTTGCTGCTTGCGGACAATAGGCACAATCTTCAGAACAGCCTCCTGTTTTTATAGAAACCAAAGTAGAAACTTGCACTACATTAGGATCGTGATTTGCGCGATGTATTGTTGCTGCTTCGTAAAGCAAGTCCATCATTGGTTTGTTATATATTGAAATAATCTCTTCTTTCGTCCAATTGTGTTTTGTGATACTCATTATCCCTTTTTTTTAAGTGCCTCAAAAGTAATGAAATTGTTCTAAAGTAGCAATCCTGTACAATTAAAAAAGAAATGTTTCGAAATTAATAAAAGTGAAGATTAGTCGGAAATATGTTTATTATTCCAATACAGCATCAATATCATGGTTACAATTACAGAGGATGCTACTCCTTCAAAAAGTAAAGTTATGCAGTACATGGGAATAGAGGGATCACCACCAAATAAGAATGTTTGTGAAAGATTTTTAATGTAAACATCACCACCTCGCATGTAGCTGTATATTACTAAACCTACAATACTTAGAAATACACCAACAAAACAGGTTGTCATAATTGCAACAGCATTGGAAAAAAAATTTTTTTGTCCGCTTTTTACTCTTGATTCTATGGTTTTGTTTGCCCAGTACACAACAATAAAGACATTTAATAGTCTTAAATAGAATAGGCGTTGTAGCCCTAAAAGTTCCATTAGAAGAAAATAAATTCCGATGCCAATAAAAATGAAGAATCCGTTGCGTATTTCTTTTGTTACTTTCATCTTGCTTGATTTTAATGATTAAAATTTAATATCTATTTGATATACAGTTACATGTATTTCAAATTTACAATAAAAATCAAAAAGAATTTTAAAAAATAGTAAAAAAGAAAAATGGAGTTTTAACCTTGTTGCTTAAAGTAATGGAGCGCTGCTACTTTGTCTTCTCCTAATTTTGCTTTTAGTAATTCTATGCTGTCAAACTTTTGCTCAGCACGAATTCTTTCGAGAATAAAAACAGTAATTTTTTGATCGTATAAATCGGCATTGAAATCAAAATAATTAATTTCAATTGTTTGGATTTTCCCTTCTACTGTTGGGTTAAACCCAATATTCATCATTCCGAAAACTATTTTGCTACTAATGAAACTTTTTACAACATAAACACCATTTTGAGGAATAAGTTTAAAGTCATCTTCTAATTTTAAGTTAGCGGTAGGAAATCCAATAGTTCTTCCGAGTTGCTTTCCTTTAGTAATAGTTCCAGTTAAAGAGTAATTATAACCTAGATATTCATTGGCCAAAGCCATATTTCCATCCATTAATGCCGTTCTTATTTTTGTCGAACTTACAGACACTTCTTTTATTTCTTGTGCCGATATTTCTTCTACTTCAAAATTATATTGTTCTCCAAATGCGATTAGATCATTAATATTTGCGGTTCTATTTCTTCCAAATCGGTGATCGTGACCTATGATAATTTTATGAATATGAAATTGATCAACCAAAACATTTTTTACGAATTCCTCTGCTGTTAGTCGGGAAAAAATTTCGTCAAAAGGATGAATTACTAGATTTTGAACACCAATTTTTTCAAGCAGATCCATTTTTTCTTCAATAGTATTCAACAACTTTATATCTGAATCTTCTTGCAATACCATTCTAGGATGAGGAAAAAAAGTAAGCACAAGGCTTTCATACTTTCCATTTTCAGTATTTTGCGTCACTTTTTCAAGAATCTTTTTATGGCCAATATGAACGCCATCAAATGTTCCTAGAGTAAGAATCGTTTCTTTTGCTACTCCGTTGGAGGTTGTAGGACAAAAATCTTTTATAGAATGAAAAATCTTCAATGTGCCGTTTTTAAGAGTTTGCAAATTTATACTATCTATTTGAAAACAAACAGCAAGAAGATTCAAATTTTTATAATTGTATTGTTTTATTTTAAAATACTGTTAAGAAACCTTTTTTATAGTTGTTTTTGCCAGCTAATATGTTGTTGGTTCTTAATTCACTTGTAATAGTTCCATTATTCTATTTTAAATGAATAGATTTGCATTTTAATTATAATATTATGAGTAGAATATTACTTTTCGCTAGCGTATTTATGTTATTTTCTGTCGGATATTCTCAAGAGAGATCTCCGTGGAAAGCGGTCAGCCAATCAACCATTTCTACTGATCGAAAAGCTAGTGATAGTAAAACTTTAGATGATAACTTATTTTATACCTTAAATTTAGCTGCTTTTAAACAAGCACTTGGAAACGCTGGTACTACAACAAATAAAAGTAGAGGTGTTAAAATTTTAATTCCTAATAAAAATGGAAGTTTAGAGCAATTCATAGTGCAAGAATCTTCTAATTTTGCACCTGAACTACAAAAACAATATCCTGACATTCGTGCTTATTCTGGAACTGGAGTTACAGATCCTTCCGCTTCCATCAGTTTCAGTATTTCACCGAGTGGTATTCAAACGATGATTTTAAGAGGAAATAGTGCATCTGAGTTTATAGAACCTATCGTTGCTGATAAATCGATTTATGTTCTTTTAACTTCAAAAAGTAGAAGTAAGGGAAGTTTACCTCTTACTTGTAAAACAGTTGATGTTATTTTAAATAAAGGATTGGCTAAGAAAGCCACTCAATTAAAATCGAATAATGGTGTTTTTAAAACCATGCGATTGGCATTGTCTTGTACTGGCGAATATGCCGATTATTTTGGAGGTACAGTTGCCAATGTGCTTGTGGCGATGAATAATACCATGACACGAGTTAATGGTGTTTTCAATAGAGATTTAGCGGTAAAATTAGAAATTATTGCCAATAATAATTTGATTGTATTTACTGACGGGGCTACAGATCCTTATTCTGATCCAGCTCAAGGACTAGAAACAATTGCTGGTTGCACAGGAGATTGTCCTGGGACTTGGAATGAAGAATTACAAAAAACCATTACAAACGTAATTGGAGAAGCCAATTATGACATTGGTCACTTATTTGCAGGTTCAGGAGGAGGAGGAGATGCGGGTTGCATTGGCTGTGTTTGTGATGCGTTAACCAATACAAGTTCTACACCTTCTTATACCACAGGGAAAGGAAGTGCCTATACTTCTCCGTCTAATTCTAAACCAGAGGGAAATTTGTTTGACATTGATTACGTTGCTCATGAATTGGGACACCAAATAGGAGCGAATCATATCTTTTCATATGAAATTGAGGGCACAGGAGTAAGCGTTGAACCAGGTAGTGGTTCTTCTATTATGGGGTACGCAGGAATTACAGATTATGATGTTCAGAAACATTCAGATGATTATTTTGGTTACGCGAGTATTTTGCAAATTCAAGAAAATTTGGCAACTAAATCGTGTCCTGTTAGTACTATTTTGAATAATAACACCCCAACGATAAATGCGGGTCTAGACTATACTATTCCAAAAGATACTCCTTTTGTTTTAAAAGGCACAGGAACGGACCCTAACGGAGATGTTTTGACATATTGTTGGGAACAAAATGATTCTGCAACCAATCAGTCAGATTCAGATAGTATGACCTACGCAACAAAGCCAAATGGCCCCCTTTTTAGATCGTTTTATCCTAGCAGTTCTCCAGTACGTTATATGCCTGATTTTAATAGAGTTTTAAAAGGTCAATTGACAAGCACTTGGGAATCGGTTTCTTCGATAAGCAGAATCTTAAATTTCACTTTAACAGGAAGAGATAATGCTCCATTAGGTTTGGGTCAAACCCATACTGATGCTATGGTAGTAACCGTAAGTGAAAATAATGGACCGTTCGCTATTACCTCTCAAAACACGCCAAATTCCAGTTGGATTCCTGGTTCCTCACAAACCGTAACTTGGAATGTAAACAATACCAATACCTTGCAAGGCTCAAGTATGGTAAATATTAAACTTTCGACAGATGGTGGTTTGACTTTTCCAATAATTTTAGCGAGCAATACTCCAAATGATGGCTCTGAATTAATTACCACACCAAACAATCCTGCAAAAAATTGTAGAATTTTAATAGAACCTACGGCTAATATTTATTATGCCGTAAACGAAAAACCTTTTTCAATAGGATATGCGGTTGCATCATCGTGCGATACCTACACCTACGTGGCGCCTTTTGCGATAGCAGAATCACAAAGCTTTACAGAAAGAACTATTGTAGTTCCAGAGGGTATCTCTGAAATTGAAGATGTTAATTTTAACGTTGGGTTGACGCATACGTATCTGTCGGATGTGGAGATAGAAGTGGTAAGCCCAAAAGGAACCGTAGTAAAATTATTTAATAGAAGCTGTGACGAGAGTGATAGTACGTTACTGTTACAGTATGATGATTTGGGAGCGCAAATTACTTGTGGTAGAACGATTTTACAAACGGTAGCTCCAGATCAATTTTTGTCTGCTTTTAATGGTGAAAATCCGCAGGGCACTTGGACGCTGAGAGCTCGTGATATTTATACGGGAGATACTGGATCAATTGATTCAGCATCAATTACTATATGCTCAAAACTATTTACTTTATTAACACCCGAACAAGTAGTGACTACTACAGGAATTTTTCCGAATCCTAGTGAGGGGAATTTCGACATTCAATTTGCTAGTAGTCCAGAAAGCGGTCAAGTTAAGATTGTTGTGTATGATATTTTGGGAAATACGGTTTTTAAGAAAAATTTTCCTAATGCCTTATTCTTTAAACAGAATATTCAGTTGAGCACAGCAGCTGCAGGAGTATATCTTGTGTCTGTGACTGATGATGTGAGAAATGATGTGACGAAGATTATAATTAAATAAAAAGTTACTGCTTTATAAAATACTGAAAAAGGGAAACATGCTACATGTTTCCCTTTTTTTTATTTACCATTATAGGTTGTCATCGTGTTTTCTAATCCTGCGGTGCCAAAAGATTTTATAATTTCGGAAGCGAGTTCGAGTCTTTCTGGAAGTTTTAATTTTTCGGTATCGTCCCAGTCGCCAAGTACGTAATCTACTTGTTTTCCTTTTTTGAATTCATCGCTTATGCCAAATCGGAAGCGGGTGTATTCTTGGGTGTTTAGAACAAGGTTAATGTTCTTGAGTCCGTTGTGTCCGCCATCACTGCCTTTAGGTTTGATGCGAATCGTCCCGAAGGAGAGATTTAAATCATCGGTAATGACAAATATATTCTCTAGCGGAATGTTCTCCTTATCCATCCAATATTTTACGGCCTTACCGCTTAAATTCATGTAGGTATTTGGTTTAAGTAATAGAAAGGTTCTTCCTTTTAGTTTGTATTGGGCTAGGGCACCTAGTTTTACGGTTTCGAAATTCACTCCTTCTTTGCGAGCAAGAAAATCTAAGACTTTAAAACCAATGTTGTGTCTGGTATTTACGTATTCGGCTCCGATGTTGCCAAGGCCTACGATTAAAAATTTAGTACTCACGTTTTTATATTTTTTTTGGTATTCGTGAACCTCTGGTTTCAAGGGAGGTATGTTCTCTTCTGTTTTTGGTAATGAAAACAGGTTTTGTATCCAATTTATCATGTTGCAAAAATAGCTTTTATTGGGGAAAGAATAAAGATTTTAGAACAAAGAACAAAGAATCAATAGGTAGGAATCGAGAGGAAAGAATAAAGAGGAGTCAATTTCAAAGTTTATCTTCAATATGGTCATCCCGAGGAACGAGGGATCTGCAACAGTAGATTTAGTGTGTTTATTTTTTTAAAGGTTTTTTGAAACGGATTGTTGAGTTACTTGTTAAGATATCTCCTTCGTCGATATGACAAAAACGGCATGAAGGGATTGTCTTAAAATTTTTAAATAGTTGTGAGTTGTGAATTGCGAGCGGTGAGCTTACTTTGAGTTTTTGTAATTGAAATTGAAATTGATTTTTGAGTTCCATTTTTGGAATTGACATTTACATTGAAATCGATTTTTCAAAAATAACTTCAAAAATGCCTGATCTCTCCTAACTAGTCCCGATGGGAAGGAAAATCCTTTTACCTCGTCTCGTCTTTAGGGACGAGACGAGGTAAAAGATTTGGGAGGAGAGCGGGATTCCTATATCCTGAAAATGCCTAATCTTTCACTTCTAATCAAAAAAAAAGCACCAGTTGTGAAACTGATGCTTTTGGTATAAATTGAAAAAGTATTATTTTTTCTTTTTTGCAGGAGCTTTTGCTGCTTTTGCTGCTTCTTGCGCTGCTTTCATAGCGGCACGAGAGATCTTCACTTGCGCAATAACAGTATTGTCAGGGTGCATGATTTTGAAGTTTGGCGTAGCCACTTTAGTAACATATAGTTTGTTACCCATGTCAAGAGGTGTAATATCAGCCTCAACATAATCTGGAAGATCTTTTGGTAAAGCTTTAACTTTCAATTTACGAGTGTTTAAACGTAAATCTCCGCCTGCCATTACTCCTTTAGACTTACCAATGATTTTAACTGGTACTTCCATAGTGATTTCTTTGTCATCAAAGATTTGAAAGAAGTCAATGTGTAAAATTTTGTCAGATACCGGGTGAACCTGAATGTCTTGTAAAATTGCGCTGAAAGTTTTTCCTTTTCCAAGTTCAATCACAACAGTGTGCGCATTTGGAGTGTAAACTAAGTTCTTGAAAGACATAACTTCCGCTGAAAAATGAACTGCCTGACTTCCTCCGTATAATACGCAAGGAACCAATCCAGCATTACGTAAGGCTTTAGTTGCTACTTTGCCCACGCTTTCTCTTTCTGATCCTTTAATTGTAATCGATTTCATTGTAAATTTATTATAGTTATTAATTAAACTCTTTTTTAAACTAGCTTTTGGCTTTGGTGTTATGAGATTGCTTCGTTCCTCGCAATGACATTACATTAAAAACTTCCCGCTAATGGAATTGTTGTGGTGTACCATGTGCATAACTTCGGCAAAAAGTGGTGCACAACTCACTACTTTTATTTTGTTGGATTGCTTTTTTAACGGAATTGAATCCGTTACTATTAGTTCCAACAATTTTGAATTTTCTATTTTTTCGTATGCGTTACCCGATAAAATCGCGTGCGTACAAATGGCTCTAACGCTTAAGGCTCCTTTTTCGATCATTAAATCTGCGGCTTTCGCCAAAGTGCCTCCGGTGTCAATCATGTCATCTACCAATATTACATTCTTACCTTTTACTTCTCCGATAAGCTCCATTGTTTCAATAACGTTGGCCTCTTTTCTTTGTTTATAGCAAATTACTACTTCTGAATTTAAAAATTTAGAATACGCATAAGCTCTTTTTGATCCTCCCATGTCTGGGGAAGCGATCATTAAATTATCTAGTTTTAAACTTTCTACATAAGGTAAAAAGATAGTCGAAGCAAAAAGATGATCTACCGGTTTCTCAAAGAACCCTTGTATTTGATCTGCATGCAAATCCATTGTCATTACTCTTGTTGCGCCTGCAGCATCTAATAAATTAGCTACTAATTTTGCTCCTATCGGAACTCTTGGCTTGTCTTTTCTATCTTGTCTCGCCCAACCAAAGTAAGGAATTACAGCTGTTATATGCCGTGCTGATGCTCGTTTTGCAGCGTCAATCATTAATAACAATTCCATTAAATTGTCGGCAGTTGGAAATGTAGAGCAAACAATAAATACACGTAAACCTCTGATAGACTCCTCGTAAGAAGGTTGAAATTCACCATCGCTATAGGTAGACATGGTTACTTTCCCCATAGGAATTCCGTACTCTTTTGCAATTTTTTCTGCAAGATATTCACTTTTTGAACAAGCAAAAATTTTAGCTTCTGGTTCTAGGTGTGACATTTAATTTGTTGTTTTATTCCGTTGCGCTTCTTACAATCTGTTAATAACATTTTGTAGGTATTCGCCTCGAGTGTAGTTAGTTAGTGTGAGTCGTTTTAACGAGGTGCAAATTTATAAAATTTATTGAACTCTGAAAGGAATATTTTAAGTATTTTTATTAGAATGTTTAATTTTATTTTTTACATTTGCACCGTGTTAAAGGAAAAGATAATTGTTAATACTTAATTATCTCTTTATTGCGTTTAGAATGACTGTCGTCATTTTATGTCTGCTAAGCCCGGATGGCGGAATTGGTAGACGCGCTGGTCTCAAACACCTGTGGGAAACCGTGCCGGTTCGACTCCGGCTCCGGGTACGTAAGCGGAAAAGCTGTCAGAAATGACGGCTTTTCCTTTTTTATATCCTTGCGAACCCTTGCTACACCTAGTTAAAACTCCAATCACTTCATTCACTTTTTCGGTTCGACAATTATCATTTCCGAAAATTAGTTTCTGAGTGAATATTGAACCCGCTACTATTCTTTTCCCATCGTAATCGCCATTAGCAAACATTCTATCTAAGTTGGTAAGCAGTTCTAGTCCCGAATCAACGTATGTTTTGATTGAATCCGTATTTGTGCTAAGTATCTCAATTTCATTATTTATTTCGCTTAGTTGTCCGTTTATACGTTGAATCATACTATTGAATCTCTCTTTAGTAATGTCTTTACTCAGAAACAAGTCTTCGACATCTTCAATTTTGGCTTTTAAGCTCTTTTGTAGCTCTATTTTGTTTTTAAGTTGAATAGTTTTGTCTCCATTAAACCGAGTCTCAGAGTTCTTTAAAACATCTGAAAACAAATCCTTAATGTTTTCGTTTATCTGTAAATTAAAAAGAATGTTCCCGATTTTTACGTGGGCATCATCAACAGAAACTCTAGTTTTACACTTGTTTCTGCAATGGTAATACGCATATTTCTTATTTCGTCCTTGTGATGTACTACCTGTAATTTGACCGCCACAAGCTTCACAAGTTAGAAAATCTCGTAATGGAAATTCTAAATTTCTATGATTTGGCTTTGTTCCGTGCCATCTCTTCCCATTAAAAATGGCTTGTACTTTGTTGAATGTTTCTATGTCTATCAATGCTTCATGTTTGCCATTTACCACCATTGCAGATTCTTTCTTAAACTCAGGAACTTTAATTTTACCAGCGTATATATTGTTTTTAAGTAATTCACTAAATGCGCTTTTTTCAAGCTTCATTCCTTCTTGTTTCAGTTTCTTGCGTATTGTTTCAACTGATTCTATATTCATTGCAACCTCAGCAAATGCCTTTTTTACGAAGAATGAAAATTGATTTGGTTTCAAAGTTGATTTCTTATTCTCGTCTCTAAAATTATCATATCCGTATGGTGCTTTTCCTGTAAAAAAGCCCTCCTTTTTAGCTTGGTAAGTGCCATTGATAGTTCTACTTGAGATTTTGTCTCTTTCGACTTCTCCAGCTGTTAGGTAAATTGACAACACCATTTTATTGTCTGAATTTGTCATATCTAAATACTGCTCAGTTGCGTTTAGTTCTATTCCCATTGAATCGAATTCTCGTAATACTGTTAATGCTTGCTCAGTGTTTCTTGAGAATCTATCCCATTTTGCAAATAACACTTTGTGAATGTCTTTCTTGTTTGCCCTCGCATATACTTTCAAATTTGACCATTCGGGTCTTTTGAAATTTTTGGCTGAATGGTCTTCTCGATAGGTTTTAACTATATTATACCCCATTCTTTCGCAGTGGTTTGTTAATGATTCTTCTTGATAATCAAGGCTAAAGCCCTTTTGAGCTTGCTCATCAGTGCTTACTCGACAGTAAATTATTACGTTTATATTTTCCATATTTATTGGTTATTTTGGTTTTTTTTAATTTGAATACGGCATACTTCTTCTAATTTGTAAAGTACGTTTCGAATTAATTCTATTTCTTCGTCAGTATATTGTATTCCTTTTTTGTTTAATTTTTTCTTACATTCTGTTATGCTTAACACTTTGTTTCTCAGTCGTCATTTTCCTATTTTTTATTTTGGCGGTGGAATATTCTCGTTATTTTTGGTCACAGCAAGACCCTGACCAAATCATTCTCATAATCTGATTTGGTTAAATTGTACGTATGGGTCTAAATTTCAAACGAAATAAAACCAATAGCGAATTAGGCATAAAATACCTAAGAATAATTTTTGGTGATTTGCTGAAACCACTTTTTGAATTACAAAGTGGTAATTGTGTATTATCGTCTAAACAGTAAAAACTGCCCTCATGCGGTTCTGAGTAAATTCTAAAAAAGTGCTGATTTAAGAGTCAGTTTTTAGCTTTCTTGCAATTGAATACAAATGTACGATTTTATTCCGAATAATGCAACTAACTATGTCTTAAAAACAATAAAAGCCACGTATTCGTGGCTTTTATAATGTTTATTCTAAACTTATTCTATTTCAACATTAAAAAATGTTCCTTTAGAAATGTTTACTTGAGTGGGCATTGATTCTTGGTTACAATTTTTATAATAACTATTATTATAATAATTTTTTAAATTATTGTAATAAAACTCTCCACTAATTCTGTTTCCATTTATAGCCGTGATTTTGATTTGACCTACTGTTGAACTATCAAATTCTAGACCTAAATAACCACAAAAAGAACCAGGACCACCAATTGGGTCACTGTTATTTATTGGAAAACCATCAGCAGAAATCCCAATAACATTATTTTTAGATAAATTAAAAATTTGCCCCGCTTTCAAAGATTCCGAAGCATTAAACCATATTTCAAAATTAAGCGAAACATGAGCTTTATCGTCAGAGTCAACCCCTTTTCTATCAACTAGTGAATTCAAGTGATAAGTTGTTGTTCCATTTGATTCTTTTTGAGTATCAAAATAATTGGATACATCGTACATACCTTGATAATCATTATATCCAACTAAAGTAAATTGTACTTTTAAATCGGGATTTGCTGATGAACTGGGATTTGTGTCTGACTCATTAGACTCACTAGAACACCCCATAAAAATCGATGCAGTTAATAAAACTACCGATGCAATTAATAGATTTTTTTTCATAAATATTATTTTAAATTTTATATTCTAAATTTGAAATTGTTTATTATTAGTATTCCCAACCCTTCTTTAATGAACATTCGGTATCACTATTAACTGAATTATTGTCTTTAAAACGTATAAACAAATCCCCATTTGAAGTTCGCCAAATTTTATAAGTTCCATAGCTACAATTTCCTAACATTCGATATTTATAATCAGTTTTGTCATTGCCACTATAAGTAACCGACTCTGTTTCAACACTTCCTATTGATAAAGCAAATGGAGCTTGTTCAGTCCAATCATCAGATACGTTATCCGATGAAACTCCATTGTTTGACATAATAAGATGTGATTTCCAGCACTTTATTTCCGTTGGGGTTATTTCAAATCTATAATATGTTATAACTCCACCAGTCTCAACAGTTTCATCATGCCATTTTCCTTGAATAAAATTATTTACGGCTTCGGTAGATTCAATGTCAACACCATTACAGCTAGTTAATCCAATAGCTAGAAAAAGAAGAAAAAATAGTTTTTTTTTCATTATTTATTATTTAAGTGATTAATTTGAAAAATTTCAATACAAACATAATACTATTTTTGTAATCGGCATATATGCCGATGATATAATGATACAAAATTAGACTTTTGACTTATGTCAGAAGAACTTTTAGTAAAAATCGGATATATAATTAGCGAAAAGGCAAAAGCAAAATTCAAAAATAATTTAGAGTTTGCTTCTTCTTGTGACATAGACGAAAAAAGCATACGTAGAGTTCTAAACGGAAAACAAAACTTCTCAATTCAAATATTTTCAAAAATCTGCACATCGCTACAAGTTAAAATGTCAGAACTCTTGGCGGAAGTTGGCGAATAGCTTTCAATTTCAAATCATATAATTATAACATTCTCGATACTTAAAACAACCTTTGACCAATTGGTCAAACCTTAAATTGTTTCTAAATGTATCAAAACCTCAACTGTATCAAAATATATCTATAATCTGTTTGCAATGATACAGTAAAATGTATCGAAAATATTCTTTGATTTATTTTGTCATGTCCCGAAATACCTGGACTTTTGGAATATGGAAAAAGCAATTATCATATCTCGTTGTTCAACTAATGAAAATCGTCAAGATGTAACTCGTCAGTCTCAGGAACTAATTACTAATTATGGAAATCAGTACGAAATCGTCAAAGAGTTTACTTACTACAAGTCTGGAACTAAAAATGATGAGGTAAATGCTGAGATTTTGGACTATGCAATTAAAAATGGAGTAAAACACATTATAGCTATAGAAATCTCAAGAATCTCTCGCAAGATTTCCTCGTTCGCCTTGTTTTTGGAAAAATGCAACGAAAACAAAATCAATATCATAATCGATAATTTCAAACTGCACACTCTTTTACCATCGGGAGAAATTAACGGCATGGTTCAAACCATGCTTAGTATTGCATCGACTTTCGCAAGCTTAGAATTATCTATGATTAAGGAACGTTTGAACTCTGGTCGTGATAAGTTCATTCGTGACGGTGGCAAGCTTGGACGTAAAGTAGGTTCAGAGAAAGACCCGAAACAACTTATTGCCGAACATTCCGATATTGTGAAATTCCTAAAGCAAGGTCAATCAATCCGCAATACCATGACCTTAACAGGCAAAAGCAGTGGCACAGTCCAAAAAATCAAAAAATTAGTAGCATAGTTAAAAAATAAGAATCCTAACATAATCTGCTAGGATTCTAAATTTTATAAAACAATGAACGCACCACATCGATATAATACGCTGTTTTATGACATAAAACGTACATATCAAGAAACAACTACAGAGTAAATATAGGTACGTCTGTGTACCAATAGGTACATAATGTTCCCGAAAAATTCTTAAAAAAATTAAAAATACACCACGCCTGAGTATCCGAATACGGGTTATCTCCTATAATAAAGGTAAAATAGTGCCGAGGTAACGAGAACAACAGAAATTTTAAAAAGGGAGGAAGGGCTGGCAGGGTTATCACCCCAATTGTTCTATTCTTTTTCTTATTTGTTCAATTTCTTTTTCCAAATGTAATTTCTGTAACTGTTTTTGAAGCTCTTGTTTGCGCTGAGGTTCATTCTCAATCGAAATTTGCATTTGTTTCAGCCTTATTTTATCATCCGTTGTTATCGTTTCCATCTTTTAGGTAATTTATCAAATACTCCTCTTCAAAAAGAAAATGGAGTTCGTTATTCTTTTTCAAAAGATTGTACTCTTGAATCAAGTGCCAATCATCTATAACCGCATCATCTTCGTAAAATCTAATACAGTAATTGACCAACATCCTACGTAGTGTGGGACTGAACTTAAAATCTGTAATTTCTATCATAATTAATTTAATTTTTTTAATGTTATTATTTGGCTACCATCTTTAATTAGGTAGTCTTTCCAACCATTCAAGTCGAAAATCACGCTTTCGTGATAACTTATTCTACTAAATCCGAGTTTAAAACAATCGAGTAATTTTTTCTTATTTGAGCATTTAACGTAGCAATGCAAGTGATTTCGACTATTGCTTTTCTTTTGCTCAATCACATAATTAATTTCTAGTACCTCATCTCCCATTTGTTCATAAGCAAATTTCATTACTACTTCGATGTCAGATTTGCTATAATCTGTACATGGGTCGATGCTTAACGCATAGTATTTATTCTTTCTTATTCGCTGAGGTTTGAACTTCGGCACAAGCAAATGATGTATTTGCCATTCGTGTTTTTTATTCTTGTATAGCATAGCTTCGCTACAATTGTCTGTTAGATTACTAATTATTTTTCTAACATTTCTAGTAGTCATATCGTATTTACTACTAATTTCTTTTACTGTTAAGTATTCATTTTGTTGCATTTTTGTTATTGATTAAACGCATCATATCTATTAGGGAATGGCTTTAATTCCCTTTGGATATGTTATTTTAATATAAATATGTCGGAAATTTGGAAAAGTTCCCTCGGACATAAAATATTTATTCACAATCATAATTCAATTGTAATAATTTGTAAATAGTTTGGTGTGTTTTTTTGAATTGGTCAGAGTGACCGCAGTGTTTTAGGGAGTTTTGTCTCTCGTTAACAACTTGTAAGCGTGTGATAATTTCTTCAAATCTCCAATGAAAAGATTCGACAACTCAACTGTAAAGGGTACTTAAAAGCCTCTTAATCGTATGATTAAGAGGCTTTTTGCTTTTTGTAGATGTCCGAAATTAATTTTGCAAGTTATTCTAATTACTTTTTATTGGTCTCAAATAGTGTTTGAAACTATGCGCTTGCAGCGCGTGTCACTTAAGCTTCTAAAAAATTTATGGTCACAGAGTAATAGTATTTACTAATGAGTGTAAATCATTTTTATCTGTGGCATTTTCACTTTTTTTTGTTATCATACATTGCAGCCTTTAATTCTGCCTAAACAATTTATGGACTTTCAATCTATAGTGGTTTAGTCAGCATGGAGATAAAAAAAAGATATTTTTTATTAGTTGGTATAGAGCATGGTCTTCAAGTATACAACGCAGTGTATTGTAAAAACGTATTAACAGTAATAATGCAATGTTAAATTCCAAATAAGCTAATCTATTTTGATTATTGATAGCTGTAATAGCCTTTATACATTCCGCTACTAGTTTTAGAGACCTTTTATTATTTAACTTTATAATTAGTGCAAAATATCCTATTTTTACAACCCATCAATTTTAAACAAAAGAATAAGAACATATAATGTCAAAAACCATTGCCAAAGCAGACATCGATTTCGAAAAAGAACTATGGGATGCTGCCAACGAATTAAGAGGTGCCGTATCTGAGAATAATTATAAAAATTACATTTTACCACTTGTGTTTCTAAAGCATCTTAGTGAACGATACGAAATGGTTCACGGTGAAATTGCTGAAGCATGGCAAGATCCAAAATCAGACTATTACACTACAGATAAGGAAGAAATAAATTACGTACTTGAAGACGCGGACGAATACCGTTCGCGAAACACCTTTGTAGTGCCCAAAAAAGCGTCTTGGCAATATCTGAAAGACAATGCGGAACAAGACGACATCAAAGTAATCATTGACGATGCCTTCGATGTAATCCAAGAATTGCTAACAGAATACAATCCGCAGCTCAGTAACTTACTGCCACGATTATTCGTGCGTTCAGAGTTATCAGCAAAGCAAACCAGTGGCATCATCAACCTACTCTCCCACCCTAAATTCTCTGAAAAGGAAAATCCAGAAAGCGATATTTTAGGACGTATTTACGAATTTTATATTGGACGTTTCGCCATGGCAGAAGGTTCTGGTGCGGGGCAATTCTTTACACCGGGAAGTATTGTTCGTTTATTGGTTGAAATTCTTGAACCTTACAAAGGGAGAATTTTTGATCCTGCTTGTGGAAGTGGTGGTATGTTTGTACAAAGTTTAAAGTTCATCAAAGAGCACGGCGGAAATAAAAACGATATTTCTATCTATGGACAAGAAATGACCGCGCAAACTTTGCGTTTGTGTTTAATGAATCTATTATTAAGAGATTTATCTTTTGATATCAAACTTGGAAATTCTTTGCTTGACGATAAATTCCCAAAATTAAAAGCCGACTTTATTATTGCCAATCCTCCCTTTAATGTGAGCAATTGGCATCCCGAAGATTTACCTGATGGTGATCCAAGATTATTTGGACCAAAGGAAGAATTTACTACTGATGGCTCTGCCAATTATATGTGGATGCAAACGTTTTGGCACCACTTGAGCAATACTGGAACCGCTGGAATTGTGATGGCAAATGGTGCAATGACTTCGAACACCAAGGGCGAGAAAAACGTGCGCCAATATATGGTGGATAACAGTATGATTGATTGTATTGTTAGAATGCCAGACAAGTTATTTTTAACCACCGGAATTCCAGCCTGTCTATTTATTCTTAGCAAAAATCGTGATGGTAAAGATGGCGTACATCGCGAACGTAATGATGAAATTTTATTTTTGGATGCTTCCAAATTAGGAACAATGGCGAGCCGAAAACTTCGTGTTTTTAGTGACGAAGATGTGAGTAAAATTGCAGATACGTATCATAATTGGAGAACTGTAGATAAAGGCTATGAAGATGTTGATGGTTTTAGTAAAGCGGCCACAATTGCCGAAGTTCAAAAGCAAGATTATAAACTAACTCCAGGAATTTATGTAGGCACTGAAGCCGAAGAAGATGATGGAATTTTATTTGAGGATAAAATGGAAAGTTTAAAAGCCACACTTTTAGAGCAATTTGAAAAAAGTGAAATTTTAAAAAAGCAGATTGTAGCTAATTTTGAAAAATTGTAATATCCGTGAAGTAATACCTCACGAAAATCAGCAAAGAAACAAATGATGTTCATTAATAAATATTGTTCATGTTACATGAACAGTTGAAAAAAACGAACAAAAATAAAGCCAATACAAAAATGTTCACTAAATTTGAATGTTCATGTTACATGAACAAGTATAAAAATTGAACAAATGGAAGATTACAACAAATTAGTAGACTATTTTCAGCAACTTGATTTTGATCTTAATATCAAAAAAATAAGTAATGCCGAAAATAATTTTGATTATAACATTATGATAAATGATCACCCTATTTCTGTAGTGATGAAAAATGAAATTCGACCAGGAGCACTTACAGTAATCGATCATTTATTGCCTAATGACAATACAATTGTATTAGCTGCCAATTATATTACGCCCAATGCAAAGGCAAAATTAAAAAGCATAAAAATAAATTACATTGATAGTTTTGGCAATGCCTATTTCGATTTTAAAGATTTAAAAATCTATGTAGAAAAAGGAAATGCAAAGCCAATTACCAACAGTAGCAATGAAATTTTTACTCGTTCAGGAGCTAAATTGTTATTCGAATTGTTGCAAAACCCTGAAAGCGTAAATACTACCTTCAGGGAATTATCAGAAAAATGCAGCATTGCATTAGGTAGTGTTAGTAAAATTATGAAGGCTTTAGGGAACGAAGGTTTTTTGGTCAAAGTTAATAGCAAGAATTCCCAATTAATAAAAAGAGGAGAACTGCTCGAACGATGGATTCCGTTAGTCAACGAGAAAGTATTACCCAATTATAAGTTAGACACTTTTCAATTTGGAAAAACAAGCCAAAGTGAATGGAAAAACACTGATGAAACCATACAATGGGCGGGAGAACCTGCTGCGGCCCTACTCACTAATTACCTCAACCCAGAGCAATTTAGTTTGTTTACCACATTAGATAAAACAGAAATCATTAAAAACATAGGCTTCTTACCAAACAAAAACGGAAACATAAGTATCTATAGACCCTTTTGGAAAAGCGAGAACAACGACATGAAAACCGTTCCGACATTGTTAATCTATGCGCAATTAATGTATCAAGGAAGTCCTAGAAATATAGAAACAGCAAATCTACTATACAATGAGTTCCTACAACCCAACTTATAAAGATTTTTCGTTTGCCCATCATGGCGAGGTCTATGGTATATTGGAAAAGCTATTTGCAGAACTCCAAATCGTTTATTATTTGGTCGGTGCAAATGCCCGCGATGTACAATTATACAAAGTAGGAATCAAACCAACACGAGGAACTGCCGACATTGATTTTGCCATCATGGTGCCAGACTTTGATGTCTATAATGCTATAATGGAGCGTTTACGTACTCTAGGTTTTAGAATGGCGAACGAAAATTACCGTTTGATTTTTGACAAAACAAATACTGTTATCGATTTGATGCCTTACGGCGAAATCGAACAGGATTACACCGTTAATTTTTTAGAAAGAGAACTAAGCCTTTCGGTTTTAGGATTTAAAGAAGTAGGCGAAAAAGCAGAAATTTTTGCTCCTCTCGAAGACAGTTACTCCATACCCGTTTCGCCTGTTGAAGGAATTGTAATTTTAAAATTAGTAGCTTGGAGCGACAAACCGGAAACCAGAACCAAAGACCTAGAAGACATTGGTTTTTTACTAAAACACGCTTGGGATTTTTACGAAGCTGAAGCTTACGAAGAACATTTGGATTTATTTGATAATGATTTTGAACAAAACAAAACGGCTGCCCGAATCATTGGACGCAAAATGAAACCCATTTTAGAGCAAAATCAAAAGCTAAAACAAACCATAATTACTATTTTAGCAGAAAGTATCCAACCAAAAAACCGCGCCCAAAACCCAGAAATTACACTTGCCCAAAACATGGAAAAAACCATAGCAGAAGTAACTGAAATTTTGAAACTGATACTAAAAGGAATTAACGATTAAATAATACTACTAGAAATGAGTCATTCAACAAATAACATAACAGAAGAGTGGACAATGGAGTCTCTAAAAGCGACACTTTCAGAGCAGTTTGAAAAAAGTGAAGTTTTAAAAAAACAGATTTTGGCTAATTTTGAAAAACTTTAAGAATGCAAGATTGGAAAACATATAAACTGGAAGACGTAGCTACTTTACAAAGAGGATTTGACTTGCCTAACACGGAACGAATAGATGGAAAATATCCCGTTTTTGCTGCTTCAGGCTTTAGCACTTGGCATAATACATTTAAAGTAAAAGGACCAGGAGTTACCACTGGACGTTCAGGTACTTTAGGTCAAGTACATTTTATAAATCAAGATTTTTGGCCTCTTAATACTTCTCTATGGGTTAAAAATTTTCATGGAAACGATGAAAGATATATTTACTACTTTTTACAAACTTTAAATTTCGGAGATTATAATTCAGGAACAAGTGTTCCAACATTAAATAGAAATGACGTTCATAAATTAGAAGTTTGTATACCTGAATATAAAGAACAAACTGCAATCGCCTCAATTCTATCTGCATTAGACGACAAAATTGAGCTCAATCTTCAAATGAACAAAACATTAGAAGAAATGGCTATGGTTTTGTACAAACATTGGTTTGTAGATTTTGGTCCTTTCCAAAACGGAAAATTTATAGACTCAGAATTGGGAATGATTCCTGAAGGTTGGGAAGTTAAAAGTATTTATTCAGAAGCAAATTTCATAAATGGAGCAGCATTTAAGGCGAAAGATTTTGTAGAAAACAAAAACGAAGGTTTACCTGTAATTAAAATTGTAGAAATTAAACAGGGGATTACAGCACAAACAATGTATTCGAATAAAGAATTAGATTCTAAGTATATCATTTACAATAATGAAATTTTATTTCCTTGGTCTGGAAATCCAAATACTTCCCTAGGAATTCATTTATGGGATAAAGGTAAAGCCTTATTAAATCAACATACTTTTGTTGTAAGAGTTGAAAATACTAATAATAAATGTTTCGTATTTAACACTTTAAAACATTTATTACCAACTTTTGTTAGACTTGCTAGTCATAAACAGACTACAGGTCTTGGTCATGTAACTGTCGCTAATTTGAAGGATTTAATGATTCCAAGTCCAAATTCAAAATCTATAATGGATTATAATATAGAAGCACTTCCTTTTTTTGATATGATATATTCAAACCAAATCGAAAATCAAATTCTCACAAGCCTTCGCGACACCTTATTACCAAAATTAATCAGTGGCGAAGTTCGTGTAAAAGATATTCAACAATTAGTAGAAGCGAGCCTATGAAAACGATGATTGAAAGTACGGTGCAAAAAGCGGCTATAGAATGGTTGCAAGATTTGGGATTTATTTATAAAGAAGGTAATTCCTTAACTCGTGATTTAAAAAAAGTGGTACTTGAAGATGATTTGCTGACTTTTTTGCAAAGCACCTATCACGATGTTCCTGCTACAGCGATCAATGAAGCTTTGGCTATTTTCACTCATCATTCGGGAATGGATACGGACCATCGCAACCGTGACTTTCATCGTAAAATGACCCAAGGCATTTCCATCACTTGGAAAGATGCAAACGATAAAGAATATGCCAAGCATATCTATCCTATCAATTACGCAGAGCCAGAAAAAAATAGTTTTGTTTGCGCAGATGAAGTTAGTATTGTTGGTAAAAATAACCGCCGTCCTGATGTAATAATTTTTATAAACGGTTTGCCCATCATTGTTTTTGAGTTCAAAAATATGTTTGCACAAGAAGTGGGTGTCGAAAATGCCTTCGGTCAAATAGGACATTATTTATTAGACATTCCACAACTTTGGGATTACAATGCACTCACCATCATTTCGGATGGTCGTGAAGCCTTGCACGGAATGTACAATTCGTCTCTCAAATGGTTTGCACCGTGGAAAAGTTTGGATGGCGATAGTATTGAACGCTCGATAGATTTACAACTTGAGACTTTAATAAAAGGTTTATTTCCAAAAGATATTTTACTCAATTACCTAAAAAACTTCATTTTCCATGAAGACCACAACGGAAAAATAATCAAGAAAGGCGCAAAATACCATCAGTTTTGGGGCATCAATAAAGCAGTGGAATCTGCAATAGCAAACATTAGACCTCAAGGAGATGGACGTTTAGGAGTGATTTGGCACACACAAGGTTCAGGCAAAAGTATTTCGATGGCAATCCTTACTGGAATTTTACGTCAGCTGCCCGAAATGAAAAATCCAACCATTGTAATTCAGGTTGACCGTTCTGATTTAGATCTACAACTTTATGAGAGTTTCGTGCTTTGCAAAGATTTAGTTGGCGATGTGCAACACGCTGATACTACAGACGAATTGCGTCAATTATTAAGTACAGATGGCGGTGGCGTAATTTTCACCACTATTGAAAAATTCCGTTTAAAAGATTTAGAAAACGGAAAAGAAACAGATCATCCTGTGCTTTCCGAACGCTATAATTTAATCATTATGGCCGACGAAGCGCATAGAACTCAATATGGTTTTAATGATGGTGGCTTTGCACAAAACATTCGTAGAGCATTACCCAATGCTTCTTTTATAGGCTTTACAGGAACTCCCGTTGATGGCAAAGATGCCGATACGCAACAAGTTTTTGGAAAAACAATTCACACTTACGATATCAAACAAGCGGTAGAAGATGGAGCAACAGTTCCTATCTACTACGAACCCAAAATGGTTCCGCTAAATATCAATGCTGTCTATGCAGAAGAATTGGACCAAGTTGATGAGGCGGAAGAAGAAACAACGCACACGGTTTGGGCGGCGATTGAAGATGCGGCAGGTTCAGAAGAGCGAGTGAGAACCGTAGCTGCTGATATTCTGCAACATTTTAATGCTCGAATCGAAACACTCGACGGGAAAGCAATGATTGTTTGTATGAGCCGAAGAAACTGCGTAAAAATGTACGATGCCATTACAGCTTTGGAAGGCTGTCCTGAAATTGCGGTAATTATGACCAGTAATATTGGTAAAGATCCAGTTTCTTGGAATGAGCACGTTAGAACCAAAGATAATATGGAAGCCATTAAAAAACGTTTCCGAACTCCTGATGATCCATTAAAAATGGTGATTGTTCGTGATATGTGGTTGACCGGTTTTGACGCTCCGTGTGCGCATACAATGTAT
The DNA here is from genome assembly GCA_038241955.1 of Flavobacteriales bacterium. Classification (GTDB taxonomy): domain Bacteria; phylum Bacteroidota; class Bacteroidia; order Flavobacteriales; family Flavobacteriaceae; genus Flavobacterium. The sequence goes on from JBBSSR010000001.1 coordinate 100,323, forward strand.
GTGGACAAGATTATGAAGGGTCACAACTTAATGCAAGCCATAGCGCGAGTAAACCGTGTCTTTGAAGACAAACCGAACGGTTTAGTGGTTGACTTTATTGGAATCTCGGGCTTTCTTGCCGAAGCCACAAAAAAGTATACTGGAAGCGGTGGTGAAGGAAAACCAACTATCGATATGGATGTGGCGGTAGAAATGTGTTTGCAACAGTTCACTACGGTAAAAACATTAATGGGTGATTTTGATGTGGAAGTTTTTAAGGATATGAAAGAATCTGAAAAGCTGAAATGGTCTAATGAACTTGTCAATAATTTACTTCAATCCGACCCAATAACAGATGCATTTTTACTAGAAGAACGAAAGCTTACCGAATTGGTTGCGATGACTAACTCTGACAAACGTATTTGGGAAATTCAAGAAGAAGTTGGAATTATTCAGAAGATACGCGATGTAATTCGAAAAATCAAAATGCCCCCTGGACCACAACGTCAAAAGAACGACCGTATCAAAGATTTAATCAGCAAGTCAATTCAATCTCAAAAGATTGTGGATTTAGCTGCTATGTATGATTTAGATAAAATAGATATTTCCATACTTGACGACCGCTTTCAAGCAATGGTCAAAGAAAAAGGTGGTGAAAATATAAAAGTCGAATTATTAAGACGCATCATCAATGACGAATTGAAAGTTCGAATGGTAAAGAACATTCGAAAAATGACGACACTTAAGGAAGAGCTAGAGAAAGTACTAAGCAGATATCATAAAAATAGTCTTGATTCGATTGCTGCAATAAAACACTTACTTGACATTGCCACGGAATTTCAAAACGACGACATCCGAACCAAAGAACTAGGCTTAACCGAAGACGAACTAGCTTTTTATGACTTACTTTCCGCAAATGAGAAAATCCTAAATCAAACAGGGCCAATTCAGGATTTGGTGCATAGAGTTGTGGCATTAGTAAAGAAAAACCTCCAACTCGATTGGACCAAAAAAGAAGACGCCCGTTCCGCCATTCGATTAGCTGTCAAAAAGGAATTGAAAGGAAAAGTACCGTTCTCAGAATTAGATAATTTATTGAAAGAGGTGTTGGAACAAGCTGAAGGACAGTATAAGGATTGGCCGATGATGGGTTGATAAATTCAAGGGTAAGCCGTTGTCGGTAATCGTACGATGTTGCCTACTAATCTTATATTTAATTTTTATTTACCAATAATTTTGAATGATTACAATTGTAATAAAGCACTTAAATTTTATGAAAAAGTACCTTTTAAGCACAACATTAGTTCTAGTTTTATTGATAAGTAGTAGTTGTAGAGACCATAAAATTGAGGAAAAATCTTCGACTGTTACAGAAGCACCATATTTAGAAGGACCTGCAGAAGAGTTTGAGAACGAACCACCTGCATCAACAGAAGGAGACTCTTTTATAAGTGGTATTAAAGATAATCCTGTTGATTTTGTGCCAGAAAAATATGTTCTTACGGAGAAAATATTTGGTGACCTGAATAAAGATGGAGTGGAAGATTGCGTGGTAATTATCAAAGGAACAAATAAAGGGAAATTTGTGACTGATGAAAGTCGTGGAGTATTAGACCGTAATCGCAGAGGAATTATTGTTTTATTTAGTAAAGATGTGCGCTATGAGTTAGCGAGTAGAAATTATAATTGTTTTTCTTCTGAAAATGAAGACGGTGGTATTTATTTCGCTCCCGAACTTTCCGTAGAAGTCAATAAAAACAAATTATATGTTAGTTATGGTCACGGAAGATATGGTTATTGGAAATATACTTTTAGATATCAAAATCTAGATTTCGAACTTATTGGTTATGACAGAGCAGAACATAGAGGGTCAACGGTACAATCTGAAACAAGTATTAATTTTTTAACTAAAACAAAAATTTTTAATGACAATACAAACAAGCAGGATGATTATGCTGATGTAGTTTTTGAAAAAACTGAAAATAATATTTTTAATGAACAACTTATTAAATTATCTAAAATTAAAGATTTTGATAAACTAGATGTTGAGGAAGAATAATATTCTACGTTCACTGGTTCTGATGGAACGAACTCTATCTAATAACTCTCTGAAATAATCTTTGCCAAAGGTGGTTGTACCTTGCTTCAAACGTTCATCATCCATAGCAAAACCTTTGATGATGTAGTCTTTAAGGGTATTTGTTGCCCAAATACGGAACTGGGTTGCTTTGCTGGAGTTTACACGGTAACCACCTGAAATAATTACGTCTAAATTGTAGTATTCTAAGTTTCGATTTACTTCTCTTTCGCCTTCTTTTTGAACTGTTCGGAATTTCCAAACAGTTGCTTCTTTTTCCAATTCCCCACTTTCGAAAATATTGGTAAGATGCTCACTAATAGTAGATTTAGTTACTCCGAAAACATCTGCTATTTTTTGTTGAGTAAGCCAAATAGTTTCATCTTGAATATAAGTTTCAATTGTTATTGAGCCATTAGAGGCAGTATATATGATAAAGTCATTGCTATTTGGTATTAATTCACTCACGGTAGTATTTTTTAGATTTCCTTGTTTTAAGCGATTATTAAAGCTTCTTATTTAGCAGCTGTATTATGTTGAGTAAAAATAGGATAATATTGTTGAATGCGAAGTATAATAACTTATCGGTACTGTGAAAAGTGATTAATAAAGTCTTAAAAACCGCTTCGAAAGAGGCGGTTTTTTTGGTTTTTATGTGTTTGTGAAGTAAAAGAGCTTTTCGACAACGATAGCGCTTTACGTTAAACGGTTTTAAGGAAATCACCTTCAGCCCATGCTTTTTCAATTGTTTGTAAAAACACTTCCGTTGCTTGCGCACCAGATACCGAGTATTTATTATCGATTACAAAGAAAGGAACGCCACTAACTCCTAATTTTTGAGCTTCTTGTTGATCTTCATTTACTTGTTTAGTATAGTCATCTGTAGTTATAAGTGCTACTATTTCATCAATTGGCAATCCTACTGCTACTCCAATTTCTTCTAGGGTATTCCAATTATTTACATCTTTGCCTTCCGTTAAATACGCTTTAAAAAGAAGTTCTTTCAATTCGTTAGAGCGATTGTATTTTTTTGCCAAATGCATTAATCGATGAGCATTCAATGAATTAGCTAAAATGGATTTCTCAAAATGAAAATCAAGGCCAGATTGCTTAGCATTTTCTGTCATGTTCTGTAACGAAGAATTTGCCCAATCAATATCTCTTCCATATTTTTCGGCCAAATGCTCTGCAATGCTTTCATGCGGTGTTGCCACAAAACTGGGATCCAATTGAAAACTTTTCCATTCTATTACTATTGATTCTTTATGCTCAAACTGTTTTATTGCTTCCTCTATTTTTCTTTTTCCTATATAACAAAACGGACACATGATATCCGACCAGATCTGTATTTTTAATTTATTTTCCATTTTAAGTATATTTATTGTGAAGGTGCTAAAAAATTTCGAATGATAAAATTAAGAAATTTACTTTTGAACTATTTTCTTTCGTGTTTTTATTATGATGTTATGCTGCGGGATCGTTATTGTTTGGTTTCTCCGGGAATTGGTAATTGTGTTTTCTTAAATGCAGTTTAGATTCTCTTTTTACTACTTTGCGTGTCAAGCTATTTTTTTCATTTTCTCTAGGCCCATGAATGATATCAACAGATATTATGTAGTGGTTTAGAAAGTCTTTCAATAGATGCAATTTTTCTAATTGTATGGTGTAGTTTGTTTTTTTGCCTACGTTTGTTACGAACAATAAGTTGGCCTTTTTTAATTCTAATAGGTGTTTAGAGACTGTAGATTGCACGAGAGACAGTTTCGATACGATTTCGCCACATGTTCTGTTGTCCCTTTCTAGAAGCAGCGCCATAATTTGCACGCGAGCAGGATGGCCAAGTGCTTTACATATTTCTGCAATATCATTTACTTCAGTTTCGTAATTGAGCTTTTTGTTCTTTCCCATAACTTCAGAATTAAGATCGTAATTTAGCGATAATAATTTATTTAAAATCTTGTTTTTAAATAAAAAAGAATTATTTACTCGGTTAATTTTTAAAATCAGGTAATAATACGTATAGTCACTGTAAGTTTAAGCTATAGATTTGAATCGTTCAAAAAGAAGCTTCTGTTTGTTATGAAGTACGCACTGTATGCGTTTTTTAGTAGTTAACTAACTGCAAATTACGGTGATTAATTTATAGTGAGTTTTAGCTTTTTTATATGTCCCCACATAGAACGTTTACCCCATTATTTAATTTAAACCTACAAATCATGAAAATTAATTTTAAAGTTATTAGTTTATTGCTTTTCTCTGTTTTCACCTTTGCTCAAAAAAAAGAAATAAAAGAGGCTCAAAAAGAATTCAAAGATGGTAATTTCCAACAAACAGTTGCTATTTTATCACCCATTGAATATTTAATTAGTAACGCGCCTGCAGAAGAACGAGTTCATTTCTATTTTTTTATGGGTAGTTCTTTGCTTGATTTAGCCAACAATAATATAAATGTCTCAGAGAATCTTTCTCATGCAGCACTCGTATTTAATGACTTGATTGTTGTAGAACAGGAAGTTGGTAAATTAAAATTTACTACTCAAGCTGTAACTGCTCTTGTTGATATCAAGCGTGCATTTGTAAAAAGTGCTAATGAGGATGTTAGCGGTGAGAATTATACAGAATCATCCAATAAATACTATCAAGCTTACTTATTAGACAAACGAGATACAATCCAATTGTATAATGCTGCGGTAAGTTATAAAAATTCAAATTCAAATATTCTAGCATTAAAATGTTTTGAAGAACTAGCAGCACTGGACTTCTCTGGTAATTACCCCGTTTACACTGCCTACAGTAAAGTTAAAAAAACTGATGAGTTGTTTGGCTCTGCAGAAGAGAGAGATTATAAGGTTAAGGATGGCACTCATCTTAGTCCAAAGTTTGAAGTTAGGTCAAAAAAAGCCGAGATGTATAGAAACCTTGCTATTATTTATGTAGAGAATGGTTTTAAAGAAAAAGCTATAAAAGCTATTGAGGTAGCAAAAAAACTTAGTCCAGAAGAGTATTCTTTGGCTTTTTTAGAAGCTAATTTGTATTTGCAAACAAAAAATTATGAGATTTTTGATCAATTGGCGGCTACATTTATTATAAAACATCCCAATAATGCGGAAGTAGTTTCTAATTTTGGATTGAGTTGTCTGAATGAAAAATATTATGAAGGAGCAGAATATTATTTTCAAAAAGCGATACAAATTGATCCACAATATGCAAATGGGTATGTCAATTTATCTACTTTGCTAATTGAAAAGGGAATGATAGTTACTAAAAAGATAAATGATTTAGGAGCTTCTGCAGCAGATAAGAAATTGTCTGAAAGTTTAAAATTGCAAAGAGAGAGTATGATGAAAAGTGTAGTTCCTTATCTTCAGAAAGGAGTTCGTTTGGATCCTGCTAATGAACAAGCTATGCGTTTGCTTTCTAGTTTGAATGATGTAGTAAGTTTGCAAAGTCATTCAAAAGCGATTGCTTCAGAAGAATAATGGCATCCGATCTTTGAAGTTAGCTTTATTTGATTTGATAAGTCTACTTCATCTTTAGTTTCGTTCAAAGCGAGATTGTCAATTTGTACTACTTGTGGTTGCGCTAATTAAGTTGAATAAAACAGACACTGTCTGATAGTAAATTTATAAGAAGAATGGGTTAAGTTAAATAGGATTTGGATTTAAAAGAAAAAACCATCAGTCATTTAGATTGATGGTTTTTTTATGTGATTACAAATTTATTAAGGTAATAAATCCAAAACTAATGATGGGAATAATCCTAGAATAATGTTCAATACGATAGCAACTAACGCAACTGCATAGATTAAGAAAGGTTTTCCTGTTCTAGTTTCGTTTGGTTCTTTCGTATACATTACCAAAATCAATTTAAAGTAGTAACCAACACTTATAATTGAGTTTAGTACTGCTACTATCACAAGTACTAAATAACCCGCTTGAATCGTTTGATTGAATAGAACCAATTTAGCAAAGAAACCTGAAAAAATTGGAATACCCGCCATAGATAGTAAAGCACCACTTAAAATCGCTGCTAACAACGGATTTGTTTTTCCTAATCCATGAAAATTTACTATGTCTTCATTCGTTCTGTTTTTACATACGTAAATTACAACACTAAATGCAGCAATACCAGCTAGCGAATAAGCTGCAGCATAATACAACAAACTTCCAGATGCTGTTGATAGACTCAATAAAGTCATCAGCATAAATCCAGCATGAGATATTCCAGAATAGGCTAACATACGTTTCACATTTGCTTGTCTCAGCGCCATAATATTTCCAACAGTCATAGAAGCTATAGAAATAACAACTATTACGATTTGAAAAGAGTAATTAACATCAGCATGTAAACTACTTAATATTTTAAATAGGGTAGCCATAGCAACCACTTTTACTAAAGTGCTCATCAATGTAGTTACTAGAGTAGGAGAACCTTCGTAAACATCGGGTGCCCAAAAATGGAATGGTACTGCTGCCACCTTAAAAAGCATTCCTATCGTAACCAAAACGATTCCGATTGGAAACCAAAGTGGCAGTTCAGCAGATTGTGACATCTCACTAATTTCTAAAACATCAAAGGATCCCATTGCTCCATAAATCAAGCAAATACCAAAAAGAACAATCCCAGATGCAAAAGAACCCATTAAGAAATATTTCATCCCTGCTTCGTTACTTTTTACATTCATACGATTACTTGCAGCAAGGACGTATAATGATATCGACAGCACTTCAAGACCTAGGAAAAACATCGCAAGATTCCCAAAAGAAACCATGGCAACAGCTCCAGCCAAAAGAAATATTTTTATGGCAATGAAGTCGGAGAGTTTCGATTGGTGATTTTCATAAAAGTTATGACTCAAGGTTACTAAAAACAAGGTTAATATGATAAATAAACTTGAAAAAGAAACCGAAAAATTACTGACCGTAATCATGTTATTGTAGTAACTCGCAGGCGAATTAAAGTCGGATATAGTCAATCCAAGAACTGCCAATAATCCAATAACTGTTATCGGAATAATCGCTTTTCTAAAATCGAAGATTTCAAATATAAGGCACAAAACACCTAATCCTATTATAGCTATTAATGTTGTCATTTATATTATGCTTTTTTACTTAATTGTATTTATTAATAGTGTTTAAAATAGTCTCAAGACTTGGTGTAATCAAATCGTTGATCGGTTTTGGATACATTCCAAAGAATAGCAAAACGGCTATTACTAGACCTAATGTTAAACCTTCAGAGAAAGTGACATCGGCAAAGAACTTTGAATTTGTTTCTCCCAACATAGCATGTTGAAACATTTTAAGCATATAATAAGCTGCTAAAACGATTGTAGTTCCACCTATAATTGCGAACCAAATATTTATTTGTGAAAGACTATACAAGATGGTAAATTCTCCAACAAAGTTAAAAGTAATAGGTAACGCAACTGATGCAAAAACCAAAATTAATAACATAGAAGTGAACTTGGGAGCTTGAGAACGAATTCCACCCATTTCTGAAATTACTCTTGTTTCGTATCTTCTATATATAATTTCTGCAGCAAAGAACAAACCTACTACTACAAAACCGTGTGCAATCATTTGTAGTACAGCTCCACGAAGACCATCAAGCGTTAACGTATAACTTCCTGCCGCAATTAAACCAACGTGGGCAAGAGAAGAATAAGCCAATAATTTTTTCAAATCTTTTTGTTGCAACGCCACTATTGAACCATAAATTACACCAGCAATCCCAATAGCAATAAATACAAACATATATTCTTTTGCTGCTAATGGTGTTATAGGCAGTTGCCAACGGATAATGCTGTACAATCCCATCTTTAGCATAATAGCAGATAAAAGCATTGTTCCAGTAGTTGGTGCTTTTTGGTACACGTTTGCTTGCCAAGTATGAAAAGGAATCAAAGGTATTTTAATGGCATACGCTAAGAAGAAGGCTAGGAATATCCATAGTTGTTCTTTAGGTGATAAATTTAATTTGTATAAATCTTCAATTAAAAAACTTCCTGCTTTTTGGTACAAATAGATAAAGGCTACCAACATGAATAAAGATCCTGCTAGCGTATAAATAAAGAATTTTACAACTGCTTTTTTACGTTCTTCGGCATCACCATTACCCCAAATAAGGGCAATGAAGTAAATTGGAATTAAAGATAATTCCCAAAATACGTAGTATAAGAGGCCATCACTAGCCAAAAACGTACCTACCATTGCAAATGACATGAAAAGAACTAACGCATAAAATGCTTTCGAATTTTTATAATCATTCCCAAAAGAAGAATAAATAATAATAGAGGTCAAGGCTGTTGTCAATAAAAGCATCACCATTGATAATCCATCTGCTTTTAAAGCAAATGAAACGGCAGGTTGTGTAATCCATTGGTGTATATAATTAATATTCTCACCAAGATTAAAATGATTTAACAATACTATGGAGCAACCCAAAGAAGCCAATCCAAAAAACAAAGCCACCTTTGAAGCAAGTTTATCACCCGACAGATAGGTTGCAATTGCGCCAACTAAAAGGATAATTAATATTAGAGATACATTCATTGTAAATTTTTTATTATTTTTTTAATGATCTATGATAGACTTTTTTTCTAATTATAGAGAAAGTGATTTCACAGTACTAATTAGTGAGCTAGAAATAAATAGGAAATAATGGCGCACATCCCCAAGACAAATCCAAAAAGATACAATCCGATACTTCCGTTTTGTACTTTTCTACCTTGAGAACTCAGTTCGTTCGTTATTTTCCCCAATCCAAATACTAGAGATGATAGACCTGTTTCTACATAATCCCTAAAGAATTTTGACAGTCCATTTGTTGTATTTACAAATAACATATCATAAGCTTCGTCGATGTAATATTTGTTATAAAGTACCTTTGTAAAACCTGTTATTTGAGCATCTTCACTTGGTAGAGTATTTTGTTTGATGTATTTTCTATACGCAATAAATATTCCTAAAAAGGCACCAATTATTGCAATCAACATTAAAGAATATTCAGTAAATCCTAATCCATGCGCTTCTGTTGTTGCTTTCGCAAAAATTGGAGCGAGGAAACCATTTAACCAGTTGTATTCCGCGAAAGGTAAACTTATCAAACCACCAATTGTTGCTAAAAATGCTAATACAATTAGAGGAAAAGTAATCAGTGATGGACTTTCGTGTAAATGATGTTTTTGTTCTTCAGTTCCTCTAAAGTCTTTGTAGAAAGTAAGGAACATTAATCGGAACATATAGAAAGCAGTCATTATAGAAGCAACACTTCCAACGATCCATAACGGAACATTATGGTGGAAAGCGACCATTAAAATTTCATCTTTAGAGAAAAACCCTGAGAATAATGGAACTCCAGAAATAGCTAAGGATGCAATAAGCATAGTCCAAAATGTGATTGGCATTGCTTTTTTAAGCCCTCCCATTTTGCGCATATCTTGTTCTCCATTTAAACCGTGTATTACAGATCCTGAACCAAGGAACAAACAAGCCTTAAAGAATGCGTGAGTGATCACATGAAAAATGGCTACTTCATAAGCACCGAAACCTAATGCTAAAAACATTAATCCCAATTGAGAAACAGTAGAGTAGGCCAGCACCTTTTTAATATCGGTTTGAACCAATGCGATAGTTGCTGCTACCAATGCGGTTAAGGCACCAATTATGGCAATTATCATTTGTACGTAAGGTGTAAGGTCGAATAAGAAGTTCAATCTTGAAATCATAAAAATACCTGCAGTTACCATCGTAGCAGCATGTATTAATGCCGATACGGGAGTTGGCCCAGCCATCGCATCAGGCAACCAAGTATACAACGGTATTTGTGCCGATTTACCACAAGCTCCAATAAACAATGCAAAAGCAGCTATGCTAAGCCAAAACGTATCTAAATTTGATGCTCCAGCAATGGCTGTTTTCAAGGTAGCAAAATCTACCGTTGAGAACATTCCGCCCAATATGAAAATCCCAACTAGTAATCCTAAATCTCCAATTCGATTCATGATGAAAGCCTTTTTTGCCGCGTCATTAAATGCTTGGTTTTTATACCAAAAGCCAATTAATAGGTAAGAGCAAAGTCCAACACCTTCCCAACCAATAAACATCACTAATAAGTTACTACCCACTACCAATGTGATCATGAAGAACACAAATAGATTTAGGTACGCAAAGAAAGAATGTACTTTCTCATCGTCATGCATATAACTGATGGAATACAGATGAATTAAAGAGCCAATTCCCGTTACAAACAGCAACCATAAAAGTGATAATTGATCTAATAAAAATCCAAAATTTACGGTATAATTGCTAATTTGAATCCAATTGAATAAATCAACAGTTATCGGTTGTTTGGTTTGATTAATTTGAATAAAAAAGTAAAGAGTCACGACAAATGAAACCACTACCGAAAGTGTTCCAATCGTTCCCGAAAGTGTTTTTCCTAACTTTTTTCCGAAGAATACATTGATTAAAAATCCTAAAAAAGGAGCTAATACTAAGACTAAAGCTAAATTGGTATCCATTGCCATTTATCCTTTTAAGTTTTTTAAATTATCGATACTAATGGAACCCAGGTTTCTAAATATCGATACTAATATTGCTAATCCTACCGCTACTTCGGCGGCAGCCACTGCCATCGAGAAAAACACGAACACTTGTCCTTGTGCATCTTGATGATACGTAGAGAAAGCTACAAACAATAAGTTTACAGCATTTAGCATGATTTCTATAGACATAAAAACAATGATTGCATTTCGTCTATACAAAACTCCAAAAATCCCGATGCAGAAAAGTGTGATGCAAAGGAAGATATAATTTTCTATACCTATTTGAGTTAAAATATTGTTCATTATTTTTCTAGTTTTTCTTTTTTAGACAATAATACCGTTCCAATCATAGCAACCAAAAGTAAGACGGAAGCAAACTCAAAAGGAACCATATATTCGTTTAATAATACCTTACCTAATACTTTTATAGATTGGTAATCCTCTCCTGTGTAATCATATTCAACAATAGGTTTTGAGTCTATGAATATTTTTATTAGTAATAGTGAAACCAAACAAAATGCGATTATCGCACCAAATCGAGTAAATCTAGGTTTATGTACTTCATCCTTCTCATTTAAGTTCATTAACATGATCGTAAATAAAAATAAGATCATAATAGCTCCAGAGTATACAATAATATGTACAACTGCCAAAAATTCAGCATTTAGTAAGAGATAATGACCAGCAATCGAGAAAAAACAAATCACCAAATAGATAGCGCTATGTATTGGATTTTTACTAAAAATTGTCAAAAATGCTGTAGACAATGTAATAGCAGCCAGTACGCAAAATATAATAAGTACAGTAGACATTAGTTATTGTTTTTAAGTTGAGTGTTTTTCATCGCCACATCCATTGGCATAACTAGTTTATCTTTTCCAAAAATAAAATCTTCTCGTTCGTAACTAGAAGGAACCAATTCTTTAGAAATAGTCATATAAATAGCATCTTTCGGACAAGCTTCTTCACATAAACCACAAAAAATACATCTTAACATATTAATTTCATAGATTTCAGCATATTTTTCTTCTCTATACAAATGTTTTTCATCTGCTCTACGTTCGCCTGCCTTCATTGTAATAGCTTCGGCAGGACAAGCCAAAGCACATAGTCCGCAAGCCGTACAGTTTTCGCGTCCTTGTTCATCACGTTTTAGCATATGTCGTCCACGATAAACAGGGCTCATCACACGAACTTGTTCGGGATATTGTACCGTTACTTTTTTTCTGAATAAGTGCTTCACTGTAATCATCAAGCCTTTAAAAATGGCTACCAGATACATGCGTTCTACAAAAGTCATCTCCTTGTTGGAGACCACTTTTTTTCTTCCCGATAAGGATATAGTTTCTATACTCATTTTTTTATCATTGCGAGGAATGGAACATTTTGTCCCTTTATAACCTCATTTTTTAATCCTAATTTTCTTTAGGAGCTATTTCCTGCTATCCGTTGCAATCTTTTTATCCCGATGAAAAATCGGCATAAAAAGGATTTCCACTTCTATCAGGGCTATGGAATCCCGTATTTATTCAACTTTATTTTTTATAACCAATTTTATTCCTTTCAATTGGATTTTCTTGTTTGTCAATCAATTCATCCAAGTAACTAAAAACCAATTCAATATTTTTATCTTGGTTGATTAGTTTTTTCTTTATCATTTCGACTTCTAATTTTAAATTTAAATTTTCAGTCAAAAAATTACGCAAACTAACAAAAATTTCAATAATTTTTATACTCATCTCTGTTGCACGCTTGCTTTTTAAAACATTTGCTAATTGTAGAACTCCGTGTTCTGTAAAAGCATAAGGAAGCGAACCTCCCAATACTTGTCTTGATGCAATTGCTTTTTCGGCAATCATCATTTCAACTTCCAATTCTGTCAATCTGAACATAAAATGTTCAGGGAATTTATCTAGATTTCGAGTAACTTGTTGTCTTAACCTCTTTGGTATTACATCATATAATTCAGCTAAGTCGGCATCTAACATAACTTTTTGATCTCTAATAAAATAAATTTGATTAGCGATTACTTCGTTAGGAATTATATTTCCACTCATTGTTTTTATCTATTAATAATCTAAATGTTATATTTTTTTAGATGGGGTTGCAAAATGTGACCCCTTAAATTTAATCTTATTTAAATATTTTAAAACCTTTTAAATAAAACAATTGTAACAATTAAATCATTAAACTTAATTTCGTATTTAACCTGTAATTTTATACTATTTATTCTTTTCGTCCAACAATTTCTATTCTGAAGTAGTTGCTTTTAAAACCCAAAATAAACAGCAATTTCACTTCTCAAAAGCACAACGCCAGTAATCATAATATTTACTATAGCAAGCGGAATCAAAATTCTCCATCCCAAATGCATCAATTGATCATATCTAAATCTTGGAATTGTCCAACGAACCCACATGATAAAGAAAATAAATCCACATAATTTTATAAACAGAACTGCCATTCCTATCACGTTCGCGATATTTACACCCCAATTTTCAAGAGCCCAACCCATTCCAGGATAATTATAACCACCAAAAAACAAAACGGCCATAACGGTTGCCGATATAAACATATTTGCATATTCAGCAAACAAATAGAAACCCATTTTCATAGAAGAATATTCGGTATGGTAACCACCAATTAATTCTGATTCACATTCAGCTAAGTCAAATGGTGTTCTGTTTAGCTCAGCAAAAGAGCAAATTAAGAAAATCAAGAAAGTAAGTGGTTGGTATAAAATATTCCAATGCCATTCTGATTGTTGTATGGAGATTTCTTTAAGACTTAATGTTCCCGTCATCATAACCAAAGCGATGATTGACAATCCCATAGCTACTTCATAAGAAACCATTTGTGATGCCGCTCTAATAGCGCCCATCAACGAGAATTTATTATTAGAAGCCCAACCACCAATCATGATGCCGTAAACTCCTAGAGAAACTACACCAATAATATACAATAATGCAATATTGATGTCTGTTGCTTGCAATAAAATATCGCGTCCAAATAAATGCAATTTATCTCCCCACGGAATAACAGCACTTGTCATCAAAGCCGTACTCATGGCGATTGCAGGACCCACTACAAATAAAAATTTATTTGGAGTATTCGGTATGAATTCTTCTTTCGAAAATAATTTTAAACCATCAGCCAGAGGTTGAAATAATCCAAAAGGTCCAGCTCTATTGGGTCCAATTCTATCTTGCAGCCAAGCCGCTACTTTGCGTTCTGCCCATGTAGAGTACATAGCCATAAGCATAGTGAGAGAAAAGACGATAATAATAACAACACTTTTTTCTATAATGAATGCACTTTCCATTTCTTACGAATTTTTGTTATTAGTATCTAATGGATTTGATGCCATACTGATTTTTTTTCTATCTTGATCTCTACCCAAAAGAATGTTTTTCTCTGTGTCGATTTCTACTTTTTCTAATTTTTGAGTGTAATTATTTTGGTTGATGACAGAATCTTTTTCAAATTCTCTTGGTCCTTCAATAACCCAGTCGGTAAGTTCTTTATGATCGAAACGACAACCGTTGCAGATGAATTCTTCTACTTCGTGAAATTCGTCTTTTCTTCCTGTTACTCTTTGTATTTCGTTACCAAACATCCAAACGGTTGTTTTTCCGCAACATTTATCACAATCTCTGTGGGCGTTATAGGGTTTGTTAAACCATACTCTCGATTTGAAACGAAACGTTTTATCAGTCAAGGCTCCAACGGGACATACATCGATCATATTTCCAGAAAACTCATTGGTAATTGCTTTAGAGATACAAGTCGAAATGTTAGAGTGATCTCCTCTATCCATAACGCCGTGTACACGATCATCCGTCAATTGGTCGGCAACCATTACACAACGGTAGCAAAGAATACAACGATTCATTTGCAATTGTATATTTGGGCCAATATCTTCAGGTTCAAATGTTCTTTTTTCTTCTACAAAACGAGTTTCAGATTTACCGTGCTCAAAGCTTAAATTTTGTAAGTCACATTCTCCTGCTTGATCACATATTGGGCAATCTAGTGGGTGGTTGATCAATAAAAATTCAGTTACAGATTTTCTCGCTTCCTGTACTCTAGGAGACGCTTTACTGTTTACTTCCATTCCTTCTTGACATCCAGTTACACAAGAGGCCATTAATTTTGGCATTGGTCTTGGGTCAGCTTCACTACCTTTGGCAACTTCGACTAAACAACAACGACATTTTCCGCCACTGCCTTCTAATTTAGAATAATAGCACATTGCGGGCGGAACTACTTCTCCACCTATCATACGTGCTGCTTGCAGGATCGTTGTTCCTGGTTCTACTTCAATCGCTTGACCGTCTATGGTTACTTTCATTATTTTTTTGTTTGAAAGTTTTAGGTTTAAATTTTCAAGTTTCTAGAACTTTGATTTTAAACTTTAAACATTTTTAAACCGTTTCTTTACTTATTAAATGCTTCACTTTTTCAAAAGGCTCTGCAACAAAGTGGTCTCTATTTTTTATTTTTTCTGGGAAACGAATGTGATATTCAAATTCATCTCTAAAATGACGAATTGCTGCCGCTACAGGCCACGCTGCTGCGTCACCCAAAGGGCAAATTGTATTTCCTTCTATTTTACTTTGAATGCTCCAAAGCAATTCTATATCTTCTTCACGTCCTTGTCCGTGTTCTATTCTATACAGTGTTTTATCTAACCATCCTGTACCTTCACGACATGGCGAACATTGTCCGCAACTTTCATGGTGGTAAAAACGAGAGAAATTCCAAGTATTACGAACAATACAAGAAGTATCATTGTATACAATAAATCCACCTGAACCTAGCATAGAGCCCGTTGCAAAACCGCCATCTGAAAGACTTTCGTAAGACATCAAACGGTCTTCACCTGCTGCAGTTTTATAAATTAAATGAGCAGGTAAAATGGGAACTGAACTTCCTCCTGGAACAAATGCTTTTAATGGTCTATCTGAACTCATTCCTCCAAGATATTTATCGGAATTCATAAATTCATACACACTTAGTCCCAATTCAATTTCATAAACTCCTGGGTTTTTAACATGTCCCGAAGCGGATATTAATTTGGTTCCTGTAGATCTTCCGATTCCTATTTTTGCATAGTCTGCACCAGAATTATTAACAATCCATGGCACTGAAGCTATAGTTTCAACGTTATTTACAACCGTTGGATTTGCCCAAAGACCAGAAATAGCTGGAAACGGTGGTTTGATACGAGGATTTCCTCTTTTTCCTTCCAACGATTCAATCAGCGCGGTTTCTTCCCCACAAATATAGGCTCCGGCACCACAATGAACGTATAGTTCTAAATCATACCCAGATCCTAATATATTTTTTCCTAAAAACCCTGCCGCTTTTGCTTCGGCGATAGCTCTTTCAAGAATTTTGTAAACCCACATGTATTCTCCACGAATATAGATGTAGGATAGGTGGGCGCCCAATGCGTAACTAGAGGTAATCATTCCTTCGATCAATAAGTGAGGAAGAAATTCCATCAAATAACGATCTTTGAATGTTCCTGGCTCCGATTCATCGGCATTGCAAACTAAATGTCTTGGTTTTCCTGATTTTTTATCAATAAAACTCCATTTCATTCCAGCTGGAAATCCTGCACCACCACGACCGCGTAATCCTGAAGTTTTTACTTCTTCAACTACTTCGTCGGGTGTTAAGGTTTTCAAGGCTTTCTCTACAGATGCATATCCTCCGTTTTGGCGGTATACTTCATAGGTTTTAATTCCTGGAATGTTTATTTTATCTAATAATATTTTTTGTGACATATTATTTATCGTGTAATAGTATTGTATCGTTTTTGCAATCGACAATTAGCTGGTCAATTTTTGCTTCCGTAAGATGTTCTTTGTAAAAATCACCCAATTGCATCATAGGAGCATATCCACAGGCTCCCAAACATTCTACACCTCTTACTTCAAAAAGTCCATCGGCAGTTGGTTGTCCAACTTCTACTCCTAATTTTGCACAAGTGTAATCCATTAAATCTTCCACTCCATTCAAACAACAAGGAGAGGTCTGACAAAATTCGAACATATATTTTCCTGTTGGTCTTTGGTTATACATGGAGTAAAAAGTTACTACTTCATATACCTCAATAGGTTTTATATGCAAAATTTCGGCAACTTTATTTTGTAATTCAATACTCAACCAATTTTCATGAGCATCTTGAACTTCATGTAAAACCGGAAGTAAAGCTGATTTTCTTTTGTCTTCAGGATAATGACTGATTAATTCATTGATACGTGACATCAATGTTTCGGTCATATTTATTTCCTGTTTGTAATGTGTTCTTTCCATTTGTAATTTTAGATTTTAGATTTTAGATTTTAGATTTTTCAATCCGAATTCTTAAATCTACATGCTGCAATCTTAATTTTTTATGCGTCTAATTCTCCTGCTATAACATTCAAACTTGACAATATAACAATGGCATCAGACAACATTGCTCCTTTTATCATTTCAGGGTATGCCTGATAATAAATAAAGCAAGGTCTTCTAAAATGCAATCTGTATGGTGTTCTACTTCCGTCTGTAACTAAATAAAAACCTAATTCTCCGTTTCCGCCTTCTACAGGATGGTAAACTTCGGCAACTGGCACGGGAACTTCTCCCATTACAATTTTAAAATGATAAATTAATGCTTCCATAGAAGTGTAAACATCTTCTTTTGGAGGAAGATAGTACTCTGGAACTTCAGCATGAAACTCATTTCCTTCGGGCATTTTATCTAATGCTTGACGAATGATACTTAAACTCTCCCAAACTTCTGCATTACGAACGCAAAAACGATCGTATGTATCTCCAGATTTTCCAACGGGTACAATAAAATCAAAATCTTCATATGAACTGTAGGGTTGTGCAACACGAACATCATAATCGACTCCTGTAGCACGTAAGTTTGGCCCTGTAAATCCGTAAGAAATTGCTTTTTCGGCGGATATTGCTCCAACGTTTACCGTTCTATCAATAAAGATTCTGTTTCTTACAAATAGGTTTTCAAATTCTTTCCATGCAACTGGAAAATTTTTTAAAAATACGTCTAATTTTCTAAACGCTTCTGGTGACCAATCTCTTTCGAATCCACCAATTCTTCCCATGTTTGTTGTTAAACGTGCTCCACAAATTTCTTCGTAGATTTCGTATACTTTTTCTCTAAATTGGAATACGTATAGAAATCCTGTATAGGCTCCAGTATCGACTCCCATAATAGAATTACAGATTAAGTGATCTGTAATACGTGCCAATTCCATTACGATAACTCTTAAATATTGAACTCTTTTTGGGATTTGAATATCTAATAATTTCTCTAATGTCATCCACCATCCCATATTGTTAATAGGCGAGGAGCAATAGTTCATTCTATCTGTAAGTGGTGTAATTTGGTAAAAAGGACGATTTTCGGCAATTTTCTCGAAAGCTCTGTGAATATAGCCAATGGTTGGTTCTGCTTCAAGAATTCTTTCGCCATCCATCAACAAGATATTTTGAAAAATACCATGCGTAGCTGGGTGAGTAGGGCCTAAATTCAGAATCGAAAGCTCGCTTCCGTCTTCATTGTGTCTCTCTTTAATTATTTTAGCATAGCGATGCTCTGGGGGTAATAATAGTTCTGACATTTATTGAATGTGAAAAATTATATTTTTAGCGATTGATTTGTTGTAGTTCTTCCGAAATACCTGTCGTCTTTATCGGTTCTTCCGCTGTCTTCCATAGGGAATTCTTTTCTCATAGGAAAAGATACAAGCTCATCCATATTCAAAATACGTTTCAATTGTGGATGACCAATAAAGTTAATTCCATAAAAATCATAGGTTTCTCTTTCCATCCAATTTGCACTTAAAAAAATATTCGAAACTGTTTTAATTTCTGGATTGGATCCGTGCAGGAAAACCTTGATTTTAATTCTCTTGTTTTCGTACCAGTTATGCATGTGGTAAACCACTGCAAATTGTCTGTCTTCTACATTGTCAGGATAATGAATACCGCACAAATCTGTCAAGAAGTTAAAACGTAATACGGGGTCATTTTTCAAAAAAAGAATTAATGCTGTAATTTGATCAGCATCTACTTCAAATGAAAAAATATCTTTTTCTTGATTGAACTGAAAAACACTTGAACCAAATGTTTCTAATACTTTTTCTTGAATTTCTATTGTCTCTAAAGCCATTTTGTTTATTGAATGTTATAAGATGCCAATAATTCTTGGTATTCAGGAGAACTTCTTCTTCTTACAGATTCACTTCGTACCAACTCTTGCAATTTCATTACTCCGTCAACGATTTGTTCTGGCCTTGGCGGACAACCTGGAACATATACATCAACAGGAATTACTTTATCTATTCCTTGTAATACGGAATAGGTATCGAAAATTCCTCCAGAAGAAGCACAAGCACCCACCGCGATTACCCAGCGAGGTTCTGCCATTTGTTCGTATACTTGACGTAAAATAGGCGCCATTTTTTTTGAGATAGTTCCCATTACCATTAGCATATCAGCTTGGCGTGGAGAAAAACTAACTCTTTCTGAACCAAAACGCGCTAAGTCATAATGCGAGGCCATTGTTGCCATAAATTCAATACCACAGCATGAAGTTGCAAAAGGCAAAGGCCAAAGTGAATTAGCACGTGCCATTCCTACAACATCATTAAGTTTTGTAGCGAAGAAACCTTCACCTACAACACCTTCTGGTGCTTCAACCATTTTTATATTTGAATCGCTCATCTTTTTAATAGATTTCAGATTTTAGATATTCGAATTTCAGATTCGAATATGTACTTCAATATTATTTTAAATTACTCTTTTAGAAATCCTATATCGCATTTCTACCGTCGCAAATTTTTATTCCCACTCCAAGGCTTTCTTTTTGATGATATAGAAAAACCCAACCAAAAGCAAAAGCATGAAAATAATCATTTTAACCATTCCTTCTATTCCTAATTCTTTGAAATTAATTGCCCAAGGATATAAAAATATTACCTCGACATCAAACAATACGAAAAGAATAGCTACCAGAAAATATTTTACCGAAAATGGAATCCTAGCATTACCAACTGATTCTACACCACACTCAAAGTTTTTATCCTTAATTACGGAAGATCTTTTTGGACCTAATTTTCCAGAGATAATTATCATTGCTACAACAAATCCTACAGCTAAAACTAGCTGCATTAGAATAGGAATATAGTTTAATTGATCAGATTGCATAGGTATAAATATTTTGCTTCAAATTAAAGCACAAAGATAGCTTTCGTGTTGTTAAAACACAAATGGTAAAGCGGATTAACTTGATTCATTGGTCAAATTAAATTCTAATTTTTATTGATTATAAATAAGAATTGGAATAAGTTGATTTTACAGCAAAAAAAAACGTTTCGAAATTAATCGAAACGTTTTCTTAAACATTCATGCAAAAAATATTCTAAATATTTTTATGCTTAAAGAACTGCTACTTTTGCAGCAACTTTTCCTTTTCTTCCTTCTTCTTCTTCATAGCTAACTCTGTCACCTTCGCGCAATTCTTCCGCGTTGATTCCTGATGCATGAACAAAAATGTCTTTTCCTGTTTCTTCGTCTGTAATGAATCCGTAACCTTTAGACTCATTGAAAAATTTAACTGTACCTGTACGCATTGTAATAGTAATAATAATTTATAATGTCGCAAATGTAATCTTTAATATAATACGAAAGCCATTCTTACATTATTTTTTTGCAAAAATATTGATATTCAACGTTTTCACTGTACTAGGTTACATTTAATTTAATGTGTAATTCCTTTAATTGTGACTCATCAATACGAGATGGAGCATCGATCATTACGTCTCTTCCCGAATTATTTTTCGGAAAAGCAATAAAATCACGAATGGTTTCTTGTCCTCCTAAAATGGCTACCAAACGATCTAGACCAAAAGCTAGTCCTCCGTGAGGTGGTGCTCCAAATTGGAATGCATCCATTAGGAAGCCAAATTGTGCTTTGGCATCTTCCTCAGTAAAGCCTAAATATTTAAACATTAATTGTTGTGTAGCTTTATCGTGAATACGAATAGAACCTCCTCCAATTTCATTTCCGTTCAAAACCATATCATAAGCGTTGGCGCGTACTTTCCCTGGATTAGTTTCTAACAAATGCATGTCTTCAGGTTTTGGCGAGGTAAATGGATGGTGCATGGCATGGTAACGACCACTTTCTTCATCAAATTCTAATAATGGAAAATCAACAACCCAAAGCGGTGCGAATTCAGCTGGATTTCGTAAGCCCAAGCGGGTGGCTAATTCCATTCGTAAAGCACTCAACTGCGCTCTTGTTTTATCAGCTGGGCCAGAAAGAACAAAAATCATGTCACCTGCTTTAGCACCTGTTATTTTTGCCCAATTTGTTAGATCGTCTTGATCGTAAAATTTATCAACAGATGATTTATAAGTGCCATCCTCGTTGCATTTTGCATAGACCATTCCGCTAGCGCCAACTTGAGGACGTTTTACCCAGTCAATTAAAGCGTCGATTTCCTTACGTGTATAATTTCCTGCACCTGGAACTGCAATTCCAACTACCAATTCTGCTGTATTGAATACAGGAAATTCTTTATGTTGTGCAAATTCGTTTAATTCTCCAAATTCCATCCCAAAACGAATGTCTGGCTTGTCATTTCCATATGTTTTCATCGCATAATCGTATGTGATGCGGGGAAATTTATCAACTTCTATTCCTTTTATTTCTTTTAATAAATGGCGTGTCAAGCCTTCAAAAATATTTAAAATATCTTCTTGTTCCACAAAAGCCATTTCACAATCAATTTGTGTAAACTCAGGTTGTCTGTCTGCGCGTAAATCTTCATCACGGAAACATTTCACTATCTGAAAATATTTATCCATACCGCCCACCATCAATAATTGTTTAAATGTTTGTGGTGATTGTGGTAAAGCGTAAAATTGTCCTTCATTCATTCGAGAAGGAACCACGAAATCTCTAGCACCTTCTGGAGTAGATTTAATTAAATACGGCGTTTCTACTTCACAAAAATCTAAATCCGAAAGGTATTTACGAACTTCCATGGCTACTTTGTGACGAAAAAGCAAACTATTTTTTACAGGATTTCTTCGAATATCAAGGTAACGGTATTTCATTCGAATGTCTTCGCCACCATCCGTTTCATCTTCTATAGTAAATGGAGGAGTCAATGAGGCATTTAGTATATTTAATTCCGTTACTAAAATCTCAATTTCACCAGTTGGAATATTCTTGTTTTTAGCTTCACGCTCAATTACAGTTCCTTTTACCTGAATTACAAATTCACGACCTAGTGTTTTGGCAGCTTCAAAAACTTCTTTTATAGAACGACTTTCGTCAAAAATCAATTGAGTAATTCCGTAGCGATCGCGCAAATCGATCCAATTCATAAAACCTTTATCTCGAGATTTTTGAACCCAACCGGCAAGTGTAACTTCTGTATTGATATGTGAGGCATTCAATTCGCCACAATTATGACTTCTGTACATGATATAAATTTTTGTCTGCAAAAGTAAACACAAAATTCAAATTAATATAAAAAAGAATACAGCTGGATGGTTTTAAAGTGAAATATTTTGCTAATTCTTACATTTTGAGAAAAGAATTCTTTAGATTTGAGTCGCTAAAACCAAAATATATATACATATGAAAAAATTTTTTGTTGCCGGTTTACTTATTTTTAGTACGCTAAGTGCCATGGCTCAAGCCCAAGGTCAAATTAAATTTACAGCCAAGATTACCAATAGAAACAGTGATACTTTAGTCATTAGAGGTGCGAATAATTTTGAAAAAGTTATTCCAATAAATAAAAATGGATTTTTCGAAGCAAATTTTGCAGCTCCACAAGGTTTTTATGGCTTTTCGGATGGAAAAGAATCTTCCACTTTATATCTCAAACCAGATTCTGATATAACTTTAACAATGGATGCGAAAGAATTCGATGAAACGATTGTGTATACTGGAAAAGGAACAGAAGAGAGTAACTTTATGGCACAGCAAGCTTTAAAAGATGAAAAATTTGAAAATGAAGCTTTCGCTAAAGAATCTGCAGAATTTACCGCTTTATTAGATAGCAAGATAAAGAGTGACGTAGAAAGCCTATCGAAAGGAGATTATGATCCTGATTTTAAAGCAAATTTAAAGAAATCTTTTGAGCAATTTGCGAAGTATTCTGTAGTGGCATATGAGAAAGCTGCAGCAATGAAAATGCTTAACGGCAAAGTTTCTGCCGATTTTAATTATGAGAATTACAAAGGAGGAAAAACGAAATTATCAGACTTAAAAGGAAAGTATGTTTACATTGATTTGTGGGCAACTTGGTGCGCACCATGCAGAGCTGAAATTCCTTTTCTTCAGAAAATTGAAAAAAAATACGAGAAGAAAAATATAGAATTTGTTAGTATTTCGATTGATAAAGCTGCAGATCATGACAAATGGAAGAAGTTTGTATTAGATAAAAAACTAGGTGGAGTTCAATTATTTGCAGACAAGGATTGGGAATCAGAATTTGTAAAAAGTTATGGTGTAAATTCAATTCCGCGCTTTTTATTGATAGATCCACAAGGAAATGTTTTAGATGCAAATGCAGATCGACCATCTTCTGAGGAACTGCAAACAAAATTAGATGCATTATTAAAGTAAGTCTTTGAATTTCTTTCGGATAATATTTTTTATTTTTAATGAATATATTTTTAAAACCAACGCTTTGCCGTTGGTTTTTTTGTTTTCAATTTATTTTCAATGTTAAGCTTTTGACTATGTTACGAAATTGTTAAGTAAATGTTTTTTTAATGTAAATTTTGTTTCTACATTTGAAATATGTTGGATGTAAACATTTAAAAATTAAGGATATGAAAAAGTTTGCGGTTATAGTAACGATGCTTCTTACTAGTGCTATTTTTGCACAGTCAAAACCTGTTTTAGAGCTTTCTGGTAAAAAAGTAAAAGCGACCTATTTTTACGAAAATGGACAGGTGCAGCAAGAAGGCTATTTTGAAAACGGAAAGTTGGATGGAAAGTGGGTCTCGTTTAGTGAAAATGGCGATAAAATTGCCTCTGGAGAATATGTTGCTGGGGTAAAGACTGGAAAATGGTTCTTCTGGTCTCAAAATTTAGATAAAAAAAACCTTTGCGAAGTTGACTATTCTAATAATAAAATAGCAAACGTTATCAATTGGAGACAAGATGCTTTTGCAATCAGGAATTAAAAGGTATTTTTAATTAATTCGCAAAAAAGGAGAAACTCGTAATGGATTTCTCCTTTTTTTTCTAACAGTTTGATTGTCGCAAAAAATAAATTTTAATTCTTACTTTTGAATTCTAAACTTTGAATTCGTACTATTATTGGTAATCAAAAAATGTTATGGTATATAAATACAAATAGAAAAAATGGAGTATGATTATATTATAGTAGGAAGTGGTTTTGGAGGTTCGGTTAGTGCGTTGCGGTTGTCGAAAAAAGGATATAAAGTTTTAGTGATTGAAAAAGGAAAGTGGTTCAAAGCAGAAGATTTTCCCAAAACCAACTGGAATTTTAAAAAATGGCTTTGGCTGCCAAGTCTGCATTTTTTTGGTATTATGAAATTAACGATCTTCAAACACATTGCAGTTCTTTCTGGAACAGGCGTGGGCGGAGGTTCCTTAGTGTATGCTAACACATTACCTATTCCTAAAGCCGCATTTTTTACTACAGGAACCTGGAGTAATCTACACGATTGGGAAAAGGAACTAGCGCCTTACTATCAAGAAGCACTAAAAATGCTCGGTGCGACAAAGAATCCTAAATTGTTTGACGGAGATCTTGGACTCAAAAAAGTAGCTCAAGAACTAGGCATGGAAGATAAATTTGATGCTACTACTGTTGCCGTTTATTTTGGAGAAGAAAATATTACAAAAGAGGATCCTTATTTTGAAGGTCTAGGGCCAGAAAGAACCGGTTGCAACTTTTGCGGCGCTTGCATGACAGGTTGCAGAAATAACTCTAAAAACACTCTGGATAAAAACTATTTATATTTAGCACAGAAATACGGTGCTGTAATCATGGCCGAACATGAGGTTTATGATGTTAAACCATTAAAATCAGAAAATGATGCTGCGGGTTATGAAGTTTCAATAAAAACGAGTACTAAATTTTTCAATAAAAAAACGAGTATTAAAACCTCGGGAGTCATTTTCTCTGGAGGAGTATTAGGAACTATTAAATTATTGCTTCAGTTAAAGACTAGCTCTCTACCTAACATTTCAGATCGATTAGGAAAAGACATAAGAACAAATAATGAAACTCTAGTAAGTGTTTCTAGTCTTGAAAAAGATAAAAATTATTCTAAAGGTGTGGCAATTGGAAGCATATTGGATACTGACGAGAATAGCCACCTAGAAATATGCCGTTATTCTGAAGGTTCTAATGCTTGGAAGCTGATACATCTCCCTTATGTAACGGGGCGCGCTATCTTCAATAGACTAGCGAAAGTTTTTATGTCTTTTGTACAATCACCTCTCAAATATTTCAAAATTTATTTTGTGAACAGCTGGGCGAAACAAACGGTTGTATTGCTATTCATGCAAACGCTAGATAGTACGCTTCGATTTAAAATAAACAGCTTCGGTTTGATGACTTCTACACTAAGCACGGGTAAGAAACCCACTCCTTTTATTCCAGAATCGGTTAAATTGATTAAAGAATATAGTAAAGCTGTGAATGGTGTGAGTACTTCTTTTGCATTAGAGACAATTGCAGGAATTCCTTCAACGGCTCATATTTTAGGAGGCGCTGTGATGGGAGAAAATGCTTCAGAAGGAGTAATTGATAAAAACAATAAAATTTTTGGTTACGAAAATCTTTATATCATTGATGGCTCGATGATCTCTGCAAATCCTGGTGTAAATCCATCGTTGTCGATCACTGCAATTGCAGAGCATGCCATGGATCAGATTCCTTTTAAATCAAATTTAGTGGCTTAAATAAATGTTCTTGATATGAAATATTTAATTAAAATTTTAAAAATTATTTTAATTGTAGTTGCACTGTTTGTCATACTTCTTTTTTTATTCTTTGGCCACCGAGATATTCCATTGAATGAATTAAAAGCGAAGTATACCAATGCTGCTTCTTCATTCATTCCTGTAGAGGGAATGAATGTTCATTTTCGAGACGAAGGTGATCCGAAAGACAGTATTCCAGTCGTACTCATACATGGCACAGGATCAAGTTTACACACCTTTGATGCGTGGACTCATATTTTGAAAAAATCCAATCGAGTAATAAGAATGGATCTTCCTGCATATGGTTTAACAGGTCCATTTCCTGATCGGAACTATTCGATGACTCATTATACCGCATTTTTAAATGATTTTTTAAAGGCTTTAAAAATTAAAAAATGCATCCTTGTTGGAAATTCATTAGGTGGACAAATTGCATGGAATTATGCTCTAGAGCAACCTAAAAAGGTGGAAAAATTGATTTTAATAGATGCTGCAGGATTTCCTTTAATTTCAAAGAGCGTACCCATTGCTTTCACAATAGGACAAATCCCCGTTCTTAATAAACTACTTACTTATATAACTCCACGTTTTATAGTAAAAGCGAGTATTGAGAATGTATATTTCGATAGTTCAAAAGTCAATGACTCATTAGTCGATCGCTATTTCGAATTGACGCTTCGAACAGGAAATCGTCAAGCTTTTGTCGATAGGTTAAAGATGGCAAAGGATACAACCGTCTATAAAAGGATAAAAGATATTAAACAGCCTACGCTTATACTATGGGGAGCCAACGATTTACTGATCCCGATAGAGAATGCCTATAAATTCCATAAAGAATTGCCAAATAATACTTTAGTCATTATCGATAATAGTGGTCATACTCCAATGGAAGAAAGTCCCACGGAAAGCCTACAACCATTTCTTACTTTTTTAAAGCAATAAATGTATAAAAGGGTTATCATTATAGAGTGTCGTTTTAGCAATAATATAATTTGGAAATAATTTAAAGTGTTGGTTGTAGTTGGACAATGTGACTTTTTTTGTCGTTAAGACGAAGGAGAAATCACACCATGCGAGTTACAATAGCGATTTCTCCTTCGTCGAAATGACAACATAAGCATAAATTTAATTTTTAAATATAAAAATCAGCTTCTAAAATTAATTGCGCCCAAAAGGGTTAATCTCTAATTTTATTACTTGATTTACTGATATAATAGTTTAAAAAAAAGCCTGCTCAATAAATGAACAGGCTTTTTTGAATTCTAAAATATGTCAGGTGTTAAACTGTATGTTTGGGATTAAAACCATCTTCGCTTAATTCCTTGTGATCGTAATCTGCAACCATTTCGGCTTCATAATCTACTTTTTCTCCATTAGAGAATTTAGCGATTATTTTTTCCATGATTTCATAAATTACGGGAACGATGATTAAGGTTAAGAATAATGAGGAAATTAATCCACCAATAATTACCCAAGCCAAACCATTTTTCCATTCAGCTCCGGCTCCAGAAGCCAATGCAATTGGAACCATACCAAAAACCATTGCAATTGTGGTCATCAAAATCGGACGCAAACGAGCGTGATTCGCTTGAATTAATGCTGTTCTAATAGATTCACCTGCTGCTCTTCGTTGATTGGTATAATCGACCAACATAATTGCATTCTTACACACTAGACCAATTAACATGATGATACCTAAAATGGTAAAAATATTCAAGGTGTTATTGGTTAAAGCTAAGGCTAATAAAGCGCCAATGAACGAAAGTGGTATAGCAAACAATACTACGAACGGGTGAACAAAACTATCGTAAAGACCAACCATTACTAAATAAACTAAAATAATTGCTGCTAATAAAGCGATTCCTAACGTACCAAAACCTTCGCTTTGATTTTCTTGATCACCACCCCAGATGTAATTTACTCCAGTTGGTTTTTTCAGTTTATCAATTTTAGCTTGCCATTGTGATACAATTGTTCCTGTTGGTACCCCAACATTTTGTCCTTGTACCGTAACTGATGCCGATTTATCACGACGTTCCAATTGGCTAGGTCCAGAACTTTCCTTAATCGCAGCAAATTGAGATAGTTTAATTTGTTGTCCAGCGTTGTTTATAAAAATTAAGTTACTAATATCGGTGATGCTTTTTCGATCGAAAGCATTGTATTTTATGTTAATGTCGTATTCGTATTCACCAGCTCTAAACTTTCCATCGGTGTTTCCGCTATAGGCAGTTTGCATCGTCATACCAACCGTTTGAAGTGATAATCCTAATGCTGCCATCTTATCACGATCTACCTGAACGTTAATTTCAGGATTTCCATCTTCTACCGTTAACTTAATTTCGGTTGCTCCGGGAATCGTTCTCAATTCAGCTGCTGCTAATTTGGCGAAAGCCATAGCATCTTCTGTAGAAGAAGCCGTTACAATTAATCCTAATTTTGCATTATCGGGTGTACCCAAAATACCAACAGGAACCGTTTTTACTTTGGCACCGACCAAAACTTTTTCTAGTTTACGCTTGATTTTTGCTGCATATACAGACGCTACATCCGAACGTTTTGTATGATCCACCATTTTTACATCAATCTCCGCTTTATAGGCTGTAGCTTGAGAAGCACCCATTCCTTCAGAGGTTTGACCTACTGTTGTAATTTGGCTTGCTACGTATTCTTCATTTTTCAAGTAAGCTTCTGCTCTTTGCGTCATAAAGTTAGTTTGCTCTAATGAAGCGTCTTTTGGCATTTCAATTTGAACCAAGAACTCACCACTATCTGATGTGGCAAAAAATTCTCCTCCAATAAATCCACCACCTATTAATCCGAATATCGATCCGAAAAACAATACTAAAACAACACCAATCGTTTTAATGTAATGATTCAAACACCATTCTAGTAATTCGGTAATCCAATTGGTAAAGCGTGTCAAGTAACTTTCGAAACCAAGAATAATTCTTCCAAAAAAGTTTTTACCTTGAATGTGCTCTAATTTTCCATAACGAGAAGATAACCAAGGAATAATTGTAAACGAAGTTAGTAATGATAGTAAAGTCGCTATAATTACCGTGACACAAAATTGGGTAATAATGTTCGATACTAGTCCGGAACTCATGGCTATTGGTAAAAATACAACTACAATAACGAGGGTGATCGAAATTACTGTTCCTCCAATTTCGGCTGTACCATCATAAGAAGCTCGGATCTTACTTTTGCCCATTTCCATGTGCCTGTATATATTCTCTAATACAACAATGGCATCATCGACCAGAATACCGACGACCAAAGAAAGTCCTAGTAAACTCATTAAATTCAAGGTATATCCTAAAAGATAAATCCCGATGAATGTAGCAACCAACGAAGCTGGAATTGACACCATTACAATCAAGGAGTTCCGGATACTGTGCAAGAAAAATAGCATTACAAAAGCCACTAAAATAACAGCAATTAGCAAATCGTGTAAAACAGAATCTGCAGCTTCTAAGGTATACTGCGTGCTGTCTTTTGCAATTTGCAATGACAAGTCGGTGGTTTTATAATCGGCTTCTAATTTCGTTATAGCTTTTTTCAAATCTTCACTTACTGCTACAGCATTGGCATCGGATTGTTTGATTACTTGTAAAATTATGGCACTTTTTTGATCTACACGAGAAACTTTCTCTGCAATTTTTTGAGTATCTTGTACATCTGCAATTTCTCTTAAACGAATTTGAATTCCGTTTTTTGATGATACTACTAAGTTTCTTAGTTCCTCAACATTTTTGTACTTACCAGCCAAACGAATTAATATTTTTTGATCTCTATTTTGAATATTTCCTGTTGGAAAATCTAAATTAGAAGATAAAATAGTTTGCTGTACTTGTGGGATCGAAAGCCCGTAACCTTGCATTTTTACTGCATCAAGATTCACTTGAATTTCACGTTCCTGACCTCCAATTATGTTTACTTGTGCTACACCTTGAACACGTGATAAGATTGGAGCAATCTTTTTATCAATCAAATCATAAAAAGTAGCTTCGTCCATTTTGCCATTGGCTCCAATTGTCATAATAGGTAAATCACTCAATGAGAATTTGGTCAATGCTGGAGTTTTTGCATCATCTGGCAAATCACTAATTATCGCGTTGATTTTTCGCTGCGCATCATTCATAGAAACATCAATTTTAGCATTTGATGTTAAAGTAATCGATACAATCGACAAACTTTCGTATGATTTAGAGTCTATCTTTTTGATATTCTCTAATGAAGAAACTCCGTCCTCAATTTTTTTCGTAATCGTATTTTCGACCTCGCTCGGAGAAGCTCCAGGGTAAATTGTAGCAACTGTTATTACGTTGGTTTCAAATTTAGGAATTAGTTCATAGCCTAATTGGCTGTAACTGAACAGTCCACCAAGAGTTAGAATTGTAAACAGTACAATTACTAACGAAGGACGTTTTATGGATATTTCGGCTAATTTCATTTTTTATTTTGCTTTACGTTTTGAGCATTATACTGTAAGCTGTGTTTATGACTTTAAGAGTTTCAACTTTAAATATTATTTGATAACCTCTACAGCGTTACCATCTTGTAAGTTGATTTGTCCCGTGATTATCACAGTATCTCCATCTGATAATCCATTTACGATCTCTACTTGATCTCCTAAAATTCTTCCAGCAGTTACTTTTTTCAATTTTGCAATCCCATTTTCTACTACAAAAACATCATTATTACTTACACTGCCAACGAAAGCATTTCTAGGAACTACTTTTAATTGTTGTTTTTGTTTTGTACCAAAACTAGCTGTACCGTACATTCCTGCTTTTAAACTATTATCAGCATTATTGCTAATTTCAATTTCTACTGGGAAGTTTAGAGTCTCATCTGCTTTAGCAGCAATAAACGTTATTTTACCTGTAAAAGTTTTATCTGGAAACACACTTGCAGTAATGCTAACAGTGTTTCCTTTTTTAAGACTTGCTACTTGGCTTTCGTCTACGCTAACTTTTAACTTAAGTGTAGAAACGTTCACGATGTCAAACAATGCAGTAGCAGGCATTCCTGTCAAAATGGAACCTGGCTCAATATATTTTTTATTGATGAATCCTTTTATAGGAGCTTTAATTTTAGTGTCGCCCACATTAATGTTTGCTTGAGTTAAATTTGCTTGCGTAGTTGTTAATTGCAACTTGGCTTGGTCTAATTGTTGTTTGGTAACTCCACCGGTTTTAAATGCATTTTCATAACGTGAATAATCATTTTTAGCATTTTCGTATGCTGCTTTTGCAGTTTGAGCGTTTACATTAATTACGTCACTTCGAACTATTACTAGAGTTTGACCAACATTAACGAAATCTCCTTCTTTTACCAAAACGCTAATTACTTTACCTGATTTTTCTGCAGAAAAAGTCAATTCTTGAATAGGTTCGAAATTTCCGTTAGCTAGAAAATCCAAACTAATCTCTTGTGTTTTTACTTGAGCTGTTTTTACGGATACGGTTGCATTTTTCTGGGCAACAATGTCTGTTTTAGCTTGGTTTTCTGATTTGTTCTTGGTTAATACATAGCCTATTACTGCTAATGAAGCAACGATTACGATTATTGTTATTACTATCTTTTTCATATTAGTTTAGTTATTTATAAGTGTTTTTAGGGCTCCTTTTGATTTGATTAATGCTACTTCGGCTATTTTATAATTCAAAACTGCACGTGTGTAATTGTTTTGTGCTTCAATTGATGCATTTTCAGAATCTAGTAAATCAGTTAATGAAGCCAATCCTTGAAGGTAATTGTTTTTGGTATTCTTTAAAATTTCACCAGCCAAACGCATATTTTCTTTTTGATTTTTTATGGTGATAATGCTATTTTCAATTTGAGTTTTTGCATTTGTATAATCTAACTCCAATGAAAGTTGGGTGTTTTTGATATCCTCTTGTAATAATCTAATAGAAACATCAGCTTGTCTTACTTTGGCACGAGTTCCAAATCCCGTAAAAATAGGAACTCTCAAATTTAATCCAATTGCAGAAAAATCGGACCAATAAACGCCGTCTTTAGGTTTTGCAAACCATGGTAATTCTGGGCCTTGACCTAAATAATTATATCCGGCAACCAAAGATAATGTTGGATAATATTGTGCTATAACAGCAGATTTTTGAAATTCTAACAATTCTTCCTGCTTTTTCAAAAGCAAATATTCTGTTCTGTTTGCGGTATTTGGATTCTCGCTTAATACTTCTGGTGTTACTTCAAATTCTTTTTGTGGAATTTCTATTTTAGTTTCAATAGGCATTCCCATATAAAACTTTAAAGCATTTTCTTGCAGTTGAATTTGATTTATAATTTGTTGACGTTGTGTATCAATGTTAGACATTTTTACTACGATACGGTCAAAATCTATTTTTTTTGCTAATCCATTATCAAATTGTCCTTTTACAATATCGCGCACTTTTGAAGTATTTGCGTAACTGCTATCCAATAACATTAAGCTTTGACGTTGTACATATACTGAGTAGTAATTGTTTGCTACTCTTTCAATAACTTGTTCTTCCGTTAATTGACTGTTTATTTGATAAAACTCACGTGTTGATTTTGCCGCTTTTAATCCTGTAAAAACAGTTTGGTCAAAAATAGCTTGGCTTAAAGATATTCCAGCTCCCGATGTCCATTTTTGTCCAAAAGACGCTTGAATAGTTGTTCCGGGTGCACCAAATGCAGATCCGTCAATAACATTCGTTTGCAATATAGGATTGTAAGTTAAACTCCCGTTAGCAGATATCTGAGGTAAAGCTCTAGATCGTACTTCTTGAATTTTATATTCGCTGTTTTCCATTTCAAGCCTTGCTTTTTTTGCATCAGCTTTGTTTTCTAACGCATAATTAATTGCGTCTTTTAGGGTTAAGGTTTGAACTTGTGCACTGGCACTTAAGCCAATTGCGCACAAAAGTATAAGAATTGTTTTTTTCATTGATTATATATTAGTGTTTTGTATTTGTATTTGTAATTCGATAATACCCTTCTCAGTAGCCATCGCTCGAGTGTGATATTCTAATGCTTCTACTTCTATTTTTTGCGCTTCAAGATCCGTAACTGTGTTTTCTTTTATATGAAAAATTAAGATGTAATAAAACTGAACGTAATGTTCAATATTGACTTCTTTTCGATATAATCCATCTTTAATCCCTTTTTTAATGTTTTCTGTAAAGCAGGATTTGCATTCTTCAATTTCTATCTCCATCACATTTTGATAGATGTCAGGATAATGCTTTTTTAATTGATAAATAGGGGAGTTGTCTGCTGATTTAAACATTTCTTTGAACATCTTCCTAATTTCAAAGTTTTCTTTAATCGCATTATGATTCTGTGAAACAATGGTATTGATTATGTGATGAACTTGTTCATGTACTAATGCAGTGCTTTCTTCGATAAGAACTTCCTTATTGCAGAAATATTTGTAAATCGTTTTTTTTGAAATACACATTTCTCCCGCAATATCATCCATGGTGACACTTTTGAAACCCAATTTCAAAAAGAGTTCGCTCGCTTTGGATATGATTTTATCTTTCATTGATTTGTGTAACTTAATTAAGTAAGAAATTGTAATTATTAAAATGAAACTATATGCAATTAATTCATTTAATTCGTTTTAATGTGTAAACTCTAGATTTGCTATAAGTTTAATGTCTTTGCCTGCGCCAAAACCTCTATTCTTCGAAAGCATATTGTAGTTTAAGCCAAAATCATTTCGATTTATATTACCTGTTACTTCAAAAGATGCTTTGCTAACACCATTGTGTGTGTTGATTCCTATAAATTCTGCATCCAACTCTATTACTTTTGTTATGTTCTTAATCGTTAAAAAGCCTTTTAAAAAATTAATGTTCTTGTTAATTTTTTGAAAAGATGTCGACTTAAACTGAATAACTTGAGATTCGTTTTCATTAAAAAAATCTAGCAATTTTAAATCTTTATTCGTTTGAACTGATTTACATTCCTTGTCATTTACATTCAATAAAAATTCTATCGACGCATCTTCTAGTTCATTATCTTGTATGGCTACACGTCCTTTGAATTCATTTTTTGTGCCAGACATATAATGTATAAGCGAGTGTCTGGATTTTATTAAAACGTCTGATTGGTTCGAATCAATTGCCCATTCATTTTCCATAATTACTATTTATTTATTGGCGGTTAAGTTTTGTGTTTGGTAAAATTCTGGTGCAAATGTAAGAAGGAAACTTTAGAAACCAACAAAGTTTCCATTGTTTTTTTAAATTATTTTATAAATAAAAATTATTGAAGGAATTTGGAGTGTTTTGCAAAGGAATAATTCACATTTGAATTGTATATTTGGTCTTTACAAAATCAGAACTTTATTTTATGCACGCCATTAATCAGTACCAAGAATTTTTCATTAGTTACCTCGAAAGTCAATCGATCATTAAAGAACCAAAAAATTTATATGAACCAATAGATTATATATTGAGTTTAGGAGGGAAACGAATGCGTCCTGTTTTGACCTTGATGACTGCTGAGGTATTTGATATCGATTATACAAAAGCACTTCCTGCAGCAATGGCGGTTGAGGTGTTTCATAATTTTTCTTTAGTTCATGATGATATTATGGATGATGCGCCATTGCGAAGAGGTTCGTCAACCGTTCATGAAAAATGGGATCTTAATACCGGAATTCTCTCTGGCGACGCAATGCTTATTCTCGCTTATCAATATTTTGAACAATACGAGCCAACAGTTTTTAGAGATTTAGCGAAGTTGTTTAGCAAAACCGCGTTAGAGGTTTGCGAAGGTCAACAATGGGACGTTGATTTTGAAACTCGTAAAGATGTTACAATTCCCGAATATCTAAAAATGATTGAATATAAGACCGCGGTTCTTGTTGCTGCAGCTATGAAAATGGGTGCTATCATTGCAAACGCCTCTGCAGAAAATGCTGATTTAATTTATGATTTTGGACTTCACCTCGGATTGGCTTTCCAATTGCAAGATGATTATTTAGATGCTTTTGGAAATCCCGAAACTTTTGGTAAACAAGTAGGTGGAGATATTATCGAAAATAAAAAAACCTATTTGTACCTAAAAGCAAGGGAATTTTCAAACGAAAGTCAAAAAGTACAACTGCAACAACTTTTCACGCAGCAATTAGATAATAACGATAATAAAATTGTGCTTGTAAAAGAAATTTTCGATACTTCTGGTGCTTCAAAAGCCACTCAAGATGCAATTGAATTATATACATTAAAAGCATTCGACACCTTAAATAAAATGACAATCAATGCGGATAAAAAAGCTATTCTGACCGCTTTTGGTAAAAATTTAATGAAGCGAAAAGTGTAAATGTGTGCCAATTGATATTGAAATTGAATTTAGTAATTGATATTTAAATTATGTTTGTAGCTCCTCAAAATATCGAAGTTTTACTGCAAGAAGCTGAAAAGCTAGAGCTTTATTTAAAGTTGGTTGAACAAATGAACAAGGATTTTAATCTAGCCAATGAAGGAGTCGATTTACCATTGAGTATTTCTCCAGATGAGTTACAAATTCAATTACATGAAAAAGTGTATCGAATGATTCAGTACAAATTTGCAGAGTACTTAAATCTTCTCTACATTATAGATGTACCGGAAAAGGAAATTAAAAAATTAGATGGATCAGATTTGGTTGTACTTGCGGAACAAGTGGCTTTTTTGATTCTAAAAAGAGAATGGCAAAAGGTTTGGTTTAGAAAACATTATTCCCAGTAATTTTTGAGTTGCTAAAATTTCATTAGAGTTTTTAAAGTGTTATAGTGAGTGTCAAATGATGCTTTCACATTCGACATCAAAATGTTAGTTAAAATTTTAGTGTAAACATGCAAATAGTTCCTTCCATAGTACTGACAGATATAATTAAGCACTATCTTTTTTTGGATAGTAATAGTTCTGAAACTAAAAAATTACGGCTTTTTTCGGATGGGAATACGGGTATTGTATTCACTTTAAACAATAACTTATCTCTCGAAATTAACTGCAAAAAATTGCCAAATTCATTTCTTTATGGTCAAATTACTCAGTTTAAAGATATAAAACTCCCAAATAAAACTTCTTTAATCATTGTCGTTTTTCAACCAACTGGAGTTAATCAATTGTTGGGAATACCTGCTTTTGAATTGCGGGATAATATTGTTAATTTGGATGATATTTTTGGTAACAAAAGTAAAGAACTTGAAGAAAAGTTGATAGAATCATTAACGATTCAAGAAAAATTAAATTTTTTAAATCTTTTTTTCACTTCTCTTGCTTTAAATAATTTGAGAAGAAAAGAGAAAATAGTTTCAACATCAATTGATTTTATAGTAAAGAACAAAGGGCTAATCTCAAATAGTCAACTCGTTAAACACACCGGTTATACGGAAAGACATATTGAAAGACTATTCAGGGATTCTATTGGTGTCAATCCAAAGAATTTTGCGAATATTATAAAGCTTCATATTTTTTTGAAACAACTAAAAAACAAAACGGAACAGTCAAATTTGACGCAAATAGCATATATGGCAGGCTATGTCGATCAATCTCATTTGATTAAAGAATTTAAAAAATTTACAGGAATAACTCCTACTGCTTATAAAATGGAGGTAAATAAACTAGCAATAAATTTTATCGCACTGCCAATCTCTTGAAAATGTCGGATTTTTACAATTCGCTTTAAAATCGATAAAAGATCTTTGTCCTTAAATTATTTATTTAGAAAAATAGTATGGACGATTTAAGACTTTCAACGGCTCAGTTTGAAAATAAAAGTGGAGACAAAATCTATAATTTGTCTATCATTGAAAAATTAGCTAAAAGAGCATCCGAAGAAGGCTCAAAGTTGATCGCTTTTCATGAATGTTCAATAACTGGCTACACTTTTGCTCAGAATCTAACAAAAGTTCAAATGCTTCACTTGGCAGAATTTATTCCAGATGGAAAAAGTATTTTGAAGCTTATAGCAATTGCAAAAAAATATAACATTGTACTATTAGCGGGACTTTTTGAAAAGGATTTAGATGATAATCTATTCAAAGCATATGTTTGTGTTGATAAAAATGGGCTAGTTGCAAAATATAGAAAATTGCACCCTTTCATAAATCGCTATTTAACTGCCGGAGACAAGTACTGTGTTTTTGAGATTGAAGGTTGGAAATGTGGGATCTTAATTTGCTATGATAATAATATTGTTGAGAATGTTAGGGCAACAGCCCTTTTGGGTGCAAGTATTATTTTTATGCCCCATGTGACCATGTGTACACCATCTACGAGACCAGGAGCAGGTTTTGTAGACCCTAAACTTTGGGAGAACCGAGATAAAGACCCGACTTCTTTGAAATTGGAATTTGACGGCATGAAAGGACGAGATTGGCTTATGAAATGGTTGCCAGCAAGAGCTTATGATAATGCTGTGTATGTGGTTTTTTCAAATCCGATAGGTATGGATGACAATCAATTAAAGAATGGCTGCTCTATGATTATTGACCCTTTTGGAGATATTCTTACAGAGTGTCATTCTTTTGAAGACAGTTTTGCAACGACAATTATTACAGGAGATAAACTTACTCAAGCAGGCGGATATCGTTATATGAAAGCAAGGAGGCCTGACTTGTATAGGGATATTATTGGTCAAAATCACAAATCGGAACAGACAGTTATTTGGCAAAAATTTGAAAAATAAAAATAAATTACTAGAGTAAGCTTAGCACCTTAGAAACTTAGTGTATCAGTAACGTATATCCTAAAAATAAGCTCTTACGAAGGGCATTAAAGCATCACCATATACATTGTCATTTTCATTGAATAAAACATTGTAAGTAAAACCAATTGTTACATTCCCTGTGCGGTAACCTGCTCCCAAAAAAAGTGCAGTATTCCAGAAATCATCCGAAATGGTACCATTGCTAATTGTTTGATATCTATTATTGACTCTTGATTCATTTAAGGTAACGGACAACTGTATTTGTGGAATAGGATTTATTAAAGTAATAATACTGCCGCCATAAATAGCAGAATTATAATATCCTTTAGAAGAAACATAGCTTCCCTGTAAACCTAAACCCACTCCTAGATAAGGATTTACATTATAGATTGCGCTTGGCGCTAATGATATATCCGTATAGCCATTGCCAAAACTCATTCCGATGCCTCCTCCATATTGTACTTTTTCCCAAAATGGACTTCTCGATTGCGGAATTTGCGTATACTGAGCTATAACGTTTTCGTAAAATAATATTGTAATTACTATAAAAATATACTTCGTTAGGTTAGGAAATAGATATTTTGCCATGCTACTTACAGGTTTTAACAATTATTTACGTAAAAGTACTCAAAAAAAAGGTTTTTAATATGTTGCTTTATTGTATTTTTGCGAAAGTATTTTAACAAAAAGTATATTCGATAACATTATGGATAGGTTTTCATTTTTAAACGCAGCACATAGCGAATTTTTTGCCCAATTATATGATCAATATCTCGAAAATCCCGATAGCGTAGAGCCAAGTTGGAGAAGTTTTTTTCAAGGTTTCGATTTTGGGATGACAACTTACAACGACGAAAGCCCTGTTCAGCGAATAGTTGAATATGTGGAGAGTGCTACTGATTGTAGTTTTGTTTCAGATAAATTACAAAAAGAATTCAATGTTCTAGAATTAATTGAAGGATACCGCGTTCGTGGTCATTTGTTTACAAAAACAAATCCTGTACGCGACCGTAGGGTTTCTACACCTTCTTTAGACATCGAAACTTTTGGTCTAACCACAGCGGACTTGGCAACTGTTTTCGATGCTGCGAGAGATATTGGTGTTGCACCTTGCTCTTTGCAAGATATTATCACCCGCCTTAAAGCGATTTATTGTCAGCATATTGGTATTGAATATATGTATATTCGAAATCCGGGTGTTGTAAAATGGTTTCAAGACAAATTGGGAGTTAACGATAACCAACCTAATTTCTCTGTTGATGAAAAGAAAACAATTTTAGATAAATTAAACGAGGCTGTTTCTTTCGAGAACTTTTTGCATACCAAATATGTGGGTCAAAAACGTTTCTCTTTAGAAGGAGGAGAATCTATAATCCCTGCTCTTGACGCTCTAATTGAAAAAGCAGCCGATAAAGGAGTAGAGCAATTTGTAATGGGAATGGCACATCGTGGCCGTTTAAATATTTTAGCAAATATTTTTGGTAAATCGACTCAAGATATTTTTGGCGAGTTTGACGGTAAAGATTACGACCAAGAATACTTTGATGGAGATGTAAAATACCATTTAGGACTTACCGCTGATAAAGTAACAAAATCGGGTAAAAAAATAAATATAAATTTAGCGCCAAACCCTTCTCACCTAGAAACAGTGGGTGCAGTTATAGAAGGAATTACTAGAGCAAAACAAGATAAATATTTCGCTGACGATTTTTCTAAAGTATTGCCAATTGCCGTTCACGGTGATGCAGCAATTGCGGGTCAAGGTATTTTGTATGAAATTATTCAAATGTCATTGCTTGATGGTTACAAAACGGGAGGAACAATTCACATAGTCATTAATAATCAGGTTGGTTTTACTACAAATTATTTAGACGCTCGTTCTTCTACATATTGTACAGATGTTGCCAAAGTAACACTTTCGCCTGTATTACACGTAAATGCGGATGATGCTGAAGCGGTTGTACACGCAATGTCTTTTGCATTAGATTATAGAATGCAGTTTGGTCGTGATGTCTTTATTGACTTATTAGGATACAGAAAATACGGTCATAACGAAGGTGATGAGCCTCGTTTTACGCAACCTGTTTTATATAAATTGATTGCAAAACATCAAAATCCTAGAGACATTTATGCAGAGAAGCTTTTGTCTGAAGGAGTTATTGATGCAAATTATGTAACGACTATAGAAAAACAATACAAAGCAGATCTTGAGCAAAATTTAGAAGCTTCTCGCAAAAAAGCCTTGACTATCATTACTCCATTTATGCAAAATGAATGGAAAGGATTCAAGCAAGTTTCTGATGATGGAATGTTAAAGAATGTAGACACTTCTTTTGCTAAAAAAACATTAGATTCTATAATAGAAACCGTTTCTAATTTGCCCGCAGACAAAAAGTTTATCAACAAGATAACTAAAATTGTTGCCGATAGAAAAATAGGATATGATAACAATACTATTGATTGGGGAACTGCCGAAACTTTAGCATATGGATCACTACTAACAGAAGGATTTGATATTCGAATTTCAGGTCAAGATGTAGAACGTGGTACTTTCTCTCACCGTCATGCGGTAGTAAAAGTAGAAGATTCTGAAGAAGAAGTAATTTTGTTGGATGCTATCGAAAACAAAAAAGGGAAATTCAATATTTTTAATTCGCTATTATCAGAATATGGTGTTCTTGGTTTTGACTATGGTTACGCCTTAGCCAATCCAAATGCACTAACGATTTGGGAAGCACAGTTTGGAGATTTCAGTAATGGAGCTCAAATTATGATTGACCAATATATTTCTTGTGGTGAAGACAAGTGGAACAATCAAAACGGAATTGTTTTATTGTTGCCACACGGATACGAAGGACAAGGAGCAGAACACTCTTCAGGAAGAATGGAGCGTTATTTGCAACTTTGTGCGAGACAAAATATGTACGTAGCCGATTGTACGACGCCAGCCAACTTCTTTCACTTGTTGAGAAGACAAATGAAAACAACTTTCCGCAAACCATTAGTGGTTTTCACGCCAAAGAGTTTGTTGCGTGACCCAAGATGTGTTTCTACGGTAGAAGAGTTAGCAAAAGGAAGTTTCCAAGAAACGTTTGATGATACTGTAGTCGATAAAAAAGGAGTTAAAACTTTGGTTTTCTGTACCGGTAAATTCTATTACGACATAACTGCCGAAAGAGAAAATAACGGAAGAAAAGACGTTGCTGTCGTAAGAATTGAGCAATTGTTTCCTTTCCCAGCAGATCAAATCAAAGCTATTATTGCTAAATATCCAAATGTAGACGATTATGTTTGGGCACAAGAAGAACCAAAAAACATGGGAGCCTACAGCTTTATGTTAATGAATTTTGATTTTATCAAATGGAGATTAGCTTCATTAAAAGCATATTCTGCGCCAGCTGCCGGTAGTTATACTCGTGCAAAACGCCGCCATGCCGATGCAATTAGAATGGTATTCGATAAAGATTTATTTAGATAATGCCAACAATATTAATGATTGATGGGTTTCGATTTTTCTTTTATAGTAATGAACATTTGCCAAAACATATTCATATTGAGAAAGCAGAAAAGACAGCAAAATTTAATATAGAAAATGTAGAGTTAGTTAAGTCTTCTGGATTTAATTCGACCCAATTAAAAATATTGCGTAATTTAGTAGAGGAAAATCAACAACTTTTAATACATAAATGGGATGAGTTTTTCAGTAATTAGCAAATCAAAAAATGCAATTGATATTGTCTTTTCAGATTCTAAAATGATTGTTTTTTTAGAAGATGGACGTGAATTAGCTGTGCCGTTGGAATGGTTTCCAAGATTGAGGAAAGCTACCGAGTCACAACTAAAAAAATGGCGATTCATTGGCAAAGGACAAGGAATTCATTGGGAAGAAATCGATGAAGATATTTCAATTGAAAATTTATTAGAATAAAAATAACACACAAATAAAATTATAAAAAGATGATTTTAGAAATGAAAGTCCCATCACCAGGGGAATCAATTAAAGAAGTAGAAATTGCAACATGGTTAGTAAAAGATGGCGATTATGTAGAAAAAGACCAAGCCATTGCTGAGGTTGATTCTGACAAAGCAACTCTAGAATTACCAGCTGAAATGAGCGGAATTATCACGCTAAAAGCGGAAGAAGGTGACGCAGTAGCAGTAGGAGCAGTAGTTTGTCTTATTGATACGGATGGAGTAAAACCATCAGGTTCGGCTCCCGCAGCAGCTCCAAAAGCAGAGGCTCCAAAAGCGGAAGTAAAAGTAGAAGCGCCTAAAGCAGCACCTGCACCAGCAGCAACTTATGCCGCAGGAACACCCTCGCCAGCAGCTAAAAAAATATTAGAAGAAAAAAATATAGCTCCAGCTACTGTTACAGGAACAGGAAAAGCAGGCAGAATCACGAAGGATGATGCTGTAAATGCAGTGCCATCTATGGGAACTCCAACAGGAGGAAACCGCGGTCAAGAGCGCACAAAATTATCAATGTTGCGTCGCAAAGTAGCGGAGAGATTAGTAGCTGCCAAAAACGAAACAGCAATGTTGACTACTTTTAATGAAGTAAACATGTCACCAATCAATGCTATTCGTAATGAATACAAAGAGGCGTTTAAAGCAAAACATGGCGGACTTGGTTTAGGATATATGTCATTCTTTACTAAAGCGGTTACAAGAGCTTTAGAATTGTTTCCAGACGTAAACTCTATGATGGATGGTGATCATAAAATCGCTTTCGATTTTGCTGATATCTCTATCGCAGTTTCTGGACCAAAAGGATTAATGGTTCCTGTAGTTCGTAATGCAGAGAACTTGACTTTCCGTGGAGTTGAAGGAGAAATCAAAAGATTGGCAATCAAAGCACGCGACGGTCAAATTACGGTTGATGATATGACAGGTGGTACGTTTACAATCACTAACGGTGGTGTATTTGGTTCTATGTTGTCTACACCAATTATCAATCCTCCTCAATCTGGAATTTTAGGAATGCACAACATTATCGAGCGTCCAATTGCTGTAAACGGTAAAGTGGAAATTCACCCAATGATGTACGTAGCACTTTCGTATGACCACAGAATTATCGACGGACGTGAGTCTGTTGGTTTCTTAGTCGCTGTAAAAGAGGCTTTAGAAAATCCATTAGAACTATTGATGGGTGGTAATGCTAAAAAAGCATTAGAATTGTAATTGAAATAAATTTTTCACAATATAAAAATCCGTCTCGTTTTAAAACGAGACGGATTTTTTGTTTATTTGCGCACTAATTAATTTTATTCATGTCATCAAACAAAAAACAAGCCGCAATAAGCTTCATCTTCATTACAATGTTAATCGACATAACAGGTTGGGGAATCATCATTCCCGTTATTCCAAAATTGATTGAAGAATTGATACAAGGTGATATTAGCGAAGCTGCAAAATATGGTGGTTGGTTAACTTTTGCGTATGCAATAACACAGTTTATGTTTGCACCTTTAATTGGTAATTTGAGTGATAGATTTGGTCGAAGACCCATTATTTTAATCTCCCTTTTTGCTTTCTCGCTAGATTATCTTTTGCTAGCATTTGCTCCCACAATTACGTGGCTGTTTATAGGAAGAATATTGGCAGGAGTAACAGGCGCAAGTATTTCTACCGCTACAGCCTATATTGCCGATGTGAGTACACCTGAAAACAGAGCCAAAAATTTTGGAATGATTGGTGTGGCTTTTGGCCTCGGTTTTATAATTG
Source organism: Flavobacteriales bacterium (assembly GCA_038241955.1). Taxonomy (GTDB): domain Bacteria; phylum Bacteroidota; class Bacteroidia; order Flavobacteriales; family Flavobacteriaceae; genus Flavobacterium. Next base: position 143,364 of record JBBSSR010000001.1, read on the forward strand.
GACCTGTTATAGGAGGTGTCTTGGGACAATATGGTTCTAGAATTCCATTCTATGCAGCAGCAGTTTTGTGCTTACTGAATTTTTTATATGGTTATTTTATTTTACCAGAATCATTATCTAAAGAGAATAGAAGACCAGTAAATTTAAGAAGAGCTAACCCAATAGGAGCCTTTTTGAATTTAAAAAAATACCCTTCCCTTTATGGATTACTGATCGCATTGTTTCTAATTTTTGTCGCTTCTCATGCAGTAGAAAGTAACTGGAGTTATTATACGATGTATAAGTTTAGTTGGGATGAAAAAATGGTCGGGCTTTCGCTAGGTGTAGTTGGTGTTTTAGTCAGTCTTGTACAAGGTGGTTTGATCCGCTGGACGAGTCCACGATTAGGAAATGCGAAAAGCATTTATGTAGGAATGGCGTTGTACACCGTCGGCATGGTTTTGTTTGCTTTTGCGTCAGAAGGTTGGATGATGTTTCTCTTTTTAATACCGTATTGTCTTGCAGGAATTGCTGGCCCAGCATTGCGAGCCATCATTTCAATTAATGTTCTGCCAACAGAACAAGGCGAAATTCAAGGAACGATTGCAAGTGTGATGAGTGCTGCTACAATTATAGGTCCACCAGTAATGTCGAGCCTTTTTTATTTTTTCACTCATAAAGACGCTCCAATTCAATTTCCCGGAATGCCGTTTATTCTGGGTGGTATTTTAATGACCGCTAGTGGTTTTGTAGCCTATTATTCCTTGAAAAAACATGGTGCTACTTTAAATACAAACAATGGTTAAAATAATCTACAATTCCTTTTCCTTTCATCAAAACATCGGCACCAATAATACCGTGAACAGGTTTGGCTTTATGAAATTGTAAAGCTTCATTTACGTGGGACAAATCGAATATAACGAGATCAAAAGAACTGTTTTTCCACTTTTTTAATTTTAGTTTGTTGTTCGATGAAATCTGAGTTAGCATGCCAGTTGCTCCAGCACCGGATGCTTTGGTTTTCGATTTCTTTGCATCCAAAGTAAAAAGTGCTACACTTTCAAATCCTACACAACTGTTGGAAGCGCCTGTATCTAATATAAAATTTCCTTTTACACCATTGATTTTGGCCTTAATTAATAGGTGTTGCGTTTTGGTAATTTTAAATTTTATCTTTTTATAATTTCCTTTTTTAAGCTTTTCGTGTAGATTTTTCATTGGTAATTTTTGCTGTTATTATAAATAGTATACTATTGTTTTCGATCGAGCTTGAGTGACTTACATTTTTTTATTGCGCACGCGTTTATAAGTAAGTCTAAGTATGAGAAGCCCCAATGCAAGTACACCGCTAATTGCAAAAAAGTAGAATAATGGTTTTCCTTTGTCTCTATCTTCTATTCTACCATAGTATACGAAAGCAGCCCAATAATAGGGTGATTTTTTTGTGTTTGATATGTTTTTATTATTCAAAAAATCAAGCTTCGCTTTTGCATTAGCCTCAAAATAGGAATCATTTTTTTTGATGTATTTATAAAAATCACCCATAAACACAGCAGTAGTGTAATCATTTACCTTCCATAACGAAAACAATAAATTTTGAGCTCCTGCAAACTGAAATCCTCTAGCTACACTCATGGCGCCTTCAGATTTGTATAGTTTGCCAATGCCAGTTTCGCAGGCACTTAAAACAACTAAATTGGGTTGTATATTAAGATTATATAGCTCTGTGTACAATACTTCGCGGTCGTAAAATTTAATACTAGCAGGGGTCTCTAAATCGCCAGCCGTTGCATGCGTTGATAAATGTAATATGGAGTAATCGACCGCGTTATTTTTAAAATTTTGGAATGATGCAGAATCATTTTTAAAGAAGCGCCCTTTAAAATTATTTTTGATGGATTGCAATTCATTTTTAGAATAGGTCAATGCATAAGCCGTTTTTTCAAAAACAGGAAAAATACCCAAGACTGTTTTTTCTTTTGGCGAAAAGGGTTTTGCATTTAAATAAAAACTAGCCGAATTATTGTATGCAATGTTGAAATCATTTAAAAAATAATGCATTTTTTCAAAATTGGTGGTGTTAGACTCTTCGGTAATTAGCGCTTCAAATGGAAGAAAATCCAATATTCCGTCGGGAATAATAAGCAGGTTTTTAAAGGAAACATTTTTAGGTAAATGTAATTTATCATACGCTATCTTTCCATAATGATTGTATCCTTTTGTATCATTAGTGATCGCATTGGCATCCTTAAAATAAGCGATAAATTGCTTAAAATAGGCTAAATTATTGCTGTTATTTTTAAAGGAATATAAGGTTATTTTTGAGTTTTGGGATGGATCCAAAATAAAATAATACATTTTTTCCGTACCTGAAAAGTAGTATACCATTCCAGCATCATCGGAGTCGAGTTTAGCATATAATTTATTTAAATCAATTGACTTTTCATCTACATTTAAACTTTTTGACTGAACCTCTTTTAGCAAAAGCATCGTTTCATTTTGCTTTTTGATCGCTTTGTTTATTTTGTAAATATTTGCCAATACCCCTTTTTGCTGTTCTTTTAGGATTTCATTATTCCAAAATTGTAGTTCTTCAATCTTTTGTTTTTCCTTTTTCGAAGCGGTGTTGTTTCTAGCGAGCTCGCTTTTTAACACTCCTGATTTGTTGCTCTCAGCGAGTTGAAAAGCTTTTTCTATGTAACTTATATTGTTTTCTTTTATATAAAGTGTGTTGTAAATCGCAATGCATTTTTCAGTACGATTAGTCGTTCTAACTTGGTTGATGATTTTTGAATTTTCATAAAGCAATAAGCCGTCTATTAAATCTTCGATCGGGAAACAAAGGGAATAAACCTGTAATGCTTTTTTGGGTTGGTTTTGCAGCATAGTAATAGCTGCTTGTAAATCGAGAGCATCTAGGAAAATGGTTTCTGCATACAATGAATTTTGTAGTGGTACATCTCTTTTTTGAGTATTGTAGGTTGGAATTAAAGTTTGATAAACCTGCTGAATAGAGCGTAATGCTTGTGGTAGTTTATTTTGATTGAATAAAAGCAATGCTTCTTCATACTGCAATTTTGCAATGGACCGAACATCATTGTTTTTGGAAGCTAAAAATATTTTTTCCCCTTTGGCGAAATAATAATTTGCTTTGGCAAAATTACGTTTCTGACTATTTAAAGAAGCCAAGTTTCGGTAACAATTGGATACCGATTCCGACTGATTTTTATCTTTATCTAAAAGTTGAATGGCTCTTTTAAAGGCATTTTCAGCGTTTTGATGGCTGTTTGCACTTTCCTTTTTTATTTGAGAATGAATCAGATAATTGTTTCCTAAATTATTCAATAATAGTCCTTTTTGAATGGGGGAAAGTTTTTCGGCTTTTAAGGTGCTTTCAAGCAAATCAATGGCTTGTTCGCTTTTTCCTGAACTTTGATACACATTCGATAAGTTGAGAATGGCAGCTACTTTACTATTTTGGTTTTTCTCAATAGTAGCAATGAAGTAATAATGTTTAATAGTATTTTCGGCATTGTCATAATCGCCAATTATGGTGTAGAGATTGCCAAGAGGTTTTAGACAATATTCTATTATATCGTAATGAGTAAGTTGATAGGTTTCATATATTTTCCAGGCTTTTTCGTAACTTGAAATCGCTTGGTTTGTTTTGCCTAATTTATTTTCGAAGTAGGCTTTGTTGCAATTTAATACGACCATAGATACCAATGCTTCCTTTGACTTTTTATTTTGGTTTGCCCAAAAAGTAGCCTCAATAGTATTTAAAACTTGTAGTCCTTCTAGAGATGGATTGGCAACAAAATAGTCTATCGCATCGTATGTTAAATCTTCTTGGGTGTGTTTTTTTTGTGCAAAAACTGCCAGAGATAAAAAGAGAAAAAGAAGACAATATTGTAGGGCAAAGCCTTTTCTCATAGGAATAGTTGCAGTTTATTTTTAAAGGTAAACAAAAATTTGAATATTGAATAGGTGTCTCATTGTAGAATTCTAAAATTTCCAAATTCCATAAAATTGAAAATAATTATAATCTCCATCAAAGTTGAGTACATAACGCACACCCAAACTTGGACCAATTCTGGCAAAACCTGCTGTAAAATCAAATAGAAGTCCTGCTTTTACATTGGTAAACGAATTTTTTATTGTGTTTGTTGTGTAATACGTATTCATAATAAATTTTTCTGAGGTTCCCTCATATACATCTGTTTTTAGATTTTGAATTTCTTCTTGGGTCACATTCATATTGGCCTGAATTCCAGCACCAACACCAAAATAAGTAGAAATATTATAGCGAACCAAAACTGGAATTTCCCAATTTATATTTTTGTTCGAACTGTTATTTGTAGTTCTCTCTAAATTTTCAATACCATTGGTTGAGACGATTCGGTCGGTAATTATTGTGGCATTATTATAAGAAGTTGCACTATTTAAGAATTCGGCCTGCCAATAATAACGATATGATTTAAAAGGAGAAATAGTAGCACCTACAAAATAACTTCTAGAATTCTCAAGATTGGGATATAGGTTGTAACCCGCTTTTGCGCCTATAGAAATGCCTGGCGTGAAACGTGTAGTGGCATAATTAGTAATAATTGGTTCGTTTTTATCGAATATAATGGCGGTTCTAGTTTTTGTTTTTACTTTATGAAAGTCTTTATTGAACATCAGGGAATATTTTACGAAACCTTTTGTACTATCTATTTCTTTTACATTTTTTTGGTTGCTTCCCGGCAAATAAATGTTCCTAAACACAAATAGTATTTTGTCTTTTTGAACAATAGTGTCCAGACAACTTACTGTAGGCGCTTCTCCTTTTGGGCAAATAGGACATTCGGGATACATGCTTTCAATTTTCAAGGTTTTTTTATCAAACATATCTGGAACCTCCGTTTCGAGCTGAATCTTTCTAGCGGGACCTTCGCCATTGTTTTGAAATCTAGTTTTAAATTTTACTCTTTTGTATCGCACGAACCTGTAATTCATAAAACTACCGTTCGAACCCATTTTGTTTGGGTCGTGAGAAGTAACAATTTCCATCTCAAGGTTCTTTATTTTGTGGTTTTTAAAACTTCGGTTGGGAACATAAATACTACGCATGGTTATAGTGGCGCTTGTATCTTTAATCATTTCGGGAGTGGTTTTAAAACTATAAAAAACGTTTCGGGTTTCTCCTGGATTGTGATCGTCTATCTCTAAAATGGAAACATCTTTATAAATGCTTTTTGCTTTCAGCAGCGTAGAATCTAAGTCGGTTTCGGAAGTGGTTTCTCTATATTTATTGGCTGCAGCCCAATTTTCTCCTGAGGCTAGATATCGGTTGCTATAATTATTTTCTGTTGCAGAAACGTAATTGTTTTCTGTTACAATTTTTTCATTAGCATAAGGTCTCACTTCTACTAGGTCGAAGTTGTTGTTTTTAAATGCTGCCTCGTTATAAAAGAGGTATAATTTTCCGTTTGTAACATAGTTTTCGAGGTTTTCATAACTAATTATCACTATCATTTCTTCGCTAGGAATGGGATCGCAATTTTTTTGAATTGACAGTCCGTTTTGGTCGGCTATTGAAGCAATGTCTTTGTAATTTTGATCTGTAATCTCGTTAACGACTACTTTTTTAGGACGAGTAGCGGGAGGTTTTCCGTTGTCATAATTGTTGGTAACGGAGAGTCTTGCCGTATAAGTACCTTTGTTTTTGTAGACTTGTTTGGGTTCGGCTTCTTTGCTGTAGTGTCCGTCGCCCATCTCCCATAAATAGGAATAGCTGGGTTTTGGTGCGCCAGCAATAGGAATTAATGGAGGGGTTTCTGGTTTGAAGCTAACTAAATTTCCGTTTTGGTTGTATCCAATATTGGCTCTTCGAGTAATGGTATCTTTTATTTTTGTTTGCGAAAACACCATTGCTGATGAAAGAAAAATTAAATAAAACAAATGTCTTTTCATATTTAGGAGGTTTTTAGCCCTGATGGAAGCGGCATCCTTTTTTTCTGGCTCGTCTTTTGGGACGAGATGGGAAAAAAGATATAGCGGACAGCAGGAATAGCTTCTGAAAATTATAAGAGTTACATGGAAATTGTTTTTAAATATAAAAAAAAGTGATGAGCAAATCACCACTTTTTCTTATTATTTATTTTTGGAATCTATTGAATCGCATTGATTGCTGCTACTAATTGTGCTTCTGTGCCTACAGTTGTTTCGGCAAGGGTAAAAGTGTATACATCATTTGCAGCTACAGTTACGGCTTTGATTGCGTATCTCCATTGACCGTTTGCTTCGGTTGCAAAGATCACGTGACAAGCTAAACCAATTGGGATTTGACCGTAATGTTCGCTGAACAATCCTGCTGCAGTGTAGGTGTCTAGTTTGGCAAGTGCGTTTTGACCTTCACCATCGTAAGACAGGTAAATTGCGCTGTTTGTATTGTCATATCCTTCTGGAGCATCAGCAAGAATAGTGGTTTTTGGTCTTGGGTCGCTGTAAAAACGATCTACGTTTGTCCATCCAAAATTTCCAAAAGAAACATAATAGTTGTTTCCCTCTCCTTGCACACCACCTTTTCCGTTTGCGCCAGTTGCATCATCTTTAACTTCGTCCCAAGCAAGTTCGCCCGCTGGATCAATTATTCCAGTCCATAAGGTCATAGCGTTATCTACGCCCCCTGTAAGTGTTGCAGGAACCATCATGTTCATGTAGCAAGAAGTTTGCAGTGCTACACCACCTTGTGTGGCTTTTATAAAAAATTCGCCTCCAGAAATTAGTAAGCTTTTCTTACCATCAGCCATAATTCCCATTGTAGGTTTGTTGGTGATTAGCATTGTTCCTTTGTCAAATAGTTCGATAAATTCTATGTCTACAGCTCCTGTTACTGCAGTTCCGTTTTTGGTCAAGCAGTCTCCGTTAATGTTTACTTTAACGCCTTTTGCCGATGTAAAAGAAACCATACCATCTCCAGCAGTAATCGTGAATTTTTGTGTGTTTTTCTTGATTCCGCTTTCTTGAATTCCTTTGAATGCAGCAGCCGTTGGAGGAAGAACTAGATTGTTACTATCACCGTCGTTGTTGTCGCAGCTTGCAAAGGTTGCTAGAGTCAAAAATAGTAATCCGATCGTTTTAAAATTTGTTTTCATCTTTTCTAAGTTTTTATAAATCTGTCTTGAAAGTTTTCAAGCGGTTTTCAGATTCTGGTTGTTAATTTAATTTATATACTTATATCAATTTGGGTTTGATATTGTTACCCTTGTTTTTGAAATTTATTTTGTATTTTTTATTTATAGAGATATATCAATTGTTGTTGCAAATTGTTACCTCATTTTTTAATTTACTTTAAAACCTATTGCAATATATGGTTGTGCAAAATCAGTTGGAGCTTGTCCTGTACCGTAAAAGTTCGAGCTGAGAAAAACTACAGTTCCTTGAGTAATAGGGTAGGGCACAGGCGAAGAATCTGATTTTCTAAGTAAACGACCCACGGTTTGATTTAGCATTGTATATCCTGGAAGTATGGTTCTTTTTACATTGATAATATCTCCAGCATTTACTAGTACGGGTGTTATGGATTGATAATTTAAGGCTGTTTGAGAGAAAGTATGAACCCCGCTATAACTTGTATTTGTGGTTGTATTAATTACTTCCATCGTGTAGCCTCCTGTATAAGTGCTTGCATTTTGATAACCTATGCTACAAATCTCTCCGCTGGCATTGATTTGAATGGTGTATTCATGAGTTTCTAAATCCATGGTTTCTAAATCATCATAGCCATTTGCGGTAGAAAAGGCATTTGTGATTAATGAAGAGACATAAGTGGTATCACATACATTATTATTTGGATCAGTGTCATTGTCGCAACTAGTTATAATTGTAATTGCAAGACAAATTAGAATGGTTTTAATTGTTTTCATAATTGTTTTTTTAAAGTGTTATATAGATAGATGGTGTAGTTCGAGCAATTGTTACCCCTAATTTTTATATATTTTTTATAAGCTAGTACGCAACGCATTTTTGTTCATATAGTTGACCATCTTCATCAACGGCGACTAGAATATCTTTTTTATAAGAATCTACTACAATAAAATAAATCCAAACAATCATCCAAGGTCCGCAGGTTAGCAGGGTAAGAAATAAATGTAAGGCATGATTAATGTCTTTTTTTTCTTTAGATAAAACTACATAAGGCAGTTTTTCGTTTTGTTCGGTGATTACAAAGCCGTTTCTAATTTTATCGGAAAGCAACTTGTGAAATCGGCCTAGATTTTCTTCGGATATAAATTGGTAACTTTCCATTTTATTGTAATTTTATATTCGTAAAGCAGTATGTTCTTTCCTTATATCAACTTGGTTTTATAATTGTTACCCTTCAAACTAAATTTATTCTAAATTCTTTTTTTTACATTCGCATATAATTTTTAATATGGCAAATAGTACAATTCATCCCGATCAAATGTTTATAGAAGGACTGGCGAGTAATAATTCGGCAGTAATTCAGTCTATCTATAAAAAGTTTGTTCCTAAAGTTGTTCATTATATAAAGAACAATTCTGGGGATGAAGATCAGGCTCAAGATGTTGTACAGGAGATTATGATTTTACTTTTTAATCAGGCTAAAGCCAATGCTTTGCAACTTACTTGTCCTTTTGATGCGTACTTTTTTTTGTTGTGCAAAAGAAAATGGTTGAATGAATTGAAAAAAACATCAAATAAAGGGGTAACAATTAAGGAAAACGCAGCATCTATAAATGAATCTGCTCACGAATTGGTTGAACAAGCCGAAGCATTTGATGAAAAACAGCAGCTTTTTGATACCATGTTCCAAAGATTGGGTGACAAATGTAAAGAAGTGCTAAAGCTAAGTTTCGAAATTAAATCAATGGAGGAAGTAGCCGAAAAACTAAACGTTACTTATGGCTATGTCCGTAAAAAAAAATCGTTATGTACCGGGCAATTAACACAGTGGATTCAGGAATCTAAAAATTTTAAATCGCTAATAAATAATTAGTCATGAACGAAGAACACTACCTTTTATTTGATCAATATCTTCAGGATGAAATGACTGTTGAAGAAAAACACAGCTTTGAAAAACAACTATCGAATAATCAGGAGATGGCGGTTGCTTTTGAAAATTTCAAAGAAATGAATCTGCAATTAGACGCTAAATTTGGTTTTGAACAAGAACGAAAAGCATTCAAAAAGAATGTAGCTGCTATATCTGAAACTCATTTTAGTAAAAAGAAAACAAAAGTTATTACATTAAAGACTTGGTATTATGGTGCAGCAGCATCGGTAGCGGTTTTAGTTGGAATGTTCTTTTTGAATCAAAATGTAAATCCAAATTTTGATGACTACAATCAGCCAGAAAATGCTTTTTTTACAGAACGAGGTGATATCAATGCTAATTTAAAACTTGCTCAGGATGCCTTTAACGCGAGAGAATATGAAAAAGCAATTCCACTTTTTGAGACCATTTTAAAAGAGGATAAAACAGCAGAAATTCAGTATTTTTATGGAGTTTCTTTATTAGAAGTGAATCAGTTTTCTAAAGCAGATATTGTTTTTAATGAGTTAAAAGGAGGTTCTTCTGTATATAAAAATAAAGCCATTTGGAATTTGGCGCTAGTGCAACTAAAGCAAAAAAACTACAAAGCGTGTAAAGCACTGTTGTTAACAATTCCCGAAGATTATGAAGGGAATGATGCCGTAAATGATTTGTTGGAAGAATTAGAATAAGCTTCGTAGCGGTTGTGTCGAAAAATAATCAAAACAATCAAAAAAACGAAAGAATTTAAATAGACGAAGATTCGCAACGATTGTAAAGTCTTTGCGAATCTTTTTTTTGCTTAGTGAATCTTTATGAAAGACACTTTGGAATGCATAGTTTTTAAAGTAAATTTGTATTCTTAAAATTTTGACTTGGAAACAAAAACAATAATCACGGATACACATACGCATTTATATTCAGAGGAATTTGAGCAAGATAGAAACGAAATGATCCAGCGCGCTATAGATGCTGGTGTATCTCGTTTTTTTATTCCCGCAATAGACTCTTCTAGTACACAAGGAATGTATGATTTAGAAAAACAATATCCCAACAATGTTTTTCTAATGATGGGCTTACACCCAACTTATGTTAAAGACAATTATCTCGAAGAACTTGAACATGTTGAAAATGAGTTAGCCAAGAGGAAATTCTATGCCATTGGCGAAATTGGAATTGACTTATATTGGGATAAAACACATTTTCGAGAGCAGAAAATTGCGTTTAGACATCAAATTCAATTAGCGAAGAAGTACAAATTACCGATCGTTATTCATTGCCGTGAAGCATTCGATGAAATTTTCGAAATTCTAGAGGAAGAAAAGTCTCCAGAGTTGTTCGGAATATTTCATTGTTTTTCTGGAACACATGAGCAAGCATTAAAAGCGATTTCGTACAATATGAAATTGGGAATTGGGGGTGTAGTAACTTTTAAGAACGGAAAAATAGATAAATTTTTGAACGAAATCGATTTAGTTCACATTGTTTTAGAAACTGATTCGCCGTATTTAGCTCCAATTCCATTTCGCGGTAAACGCAACGAAAGCAGCTACTTAGTAAATATTGTTGATAAATTAGCTGCCATTTACGGTCTTACAGCGCAAGAAATTGCACGAATTACAACTGAAAATTCTAAAGTAATCTTTGGTATTTAAGAGCGATTTTAGGTAACTTTAATAATTTTTTGTTCTTTTGTTCCACTAAATTGATACGCATAATGAAGAAATTTGACGAGATTCGGCCATTTTATGATTCTGAGATAAACGAAGGAATCAAGAAAGTTATTGATAATCCGATGATGAAATCTTTGATGAACTTCTGTTTCCCTGGAACTCCAGATGAAGTTTGGAAAGAACAGCTTAGTAAGACCCAATCCATTCGAGATTTTCAATGTAACTTTATTTATCATGGAGTACAACAAGTATTAGAAAAAAGTTCTGAAGGGCTAACTACTTCTGGATTTGAAAAATTAGAAAAAAACACTGCGTACTTATATGTCTCCAATCACCGCGATATTGTTCTAGATACCACATTGTTAAATTCGTGTTTGTTCGAGCATGGTTTAGATATGACATCATCAGCCATTGGGGATAATTTAGTAAAAAAATCGTTTTTGAAAGTTCTTTCAAAATTAAATAGAAATTTTTTAGTACAACGTGGCTTAACACCCAGAGAATTATTGGTTAGTTCTAAATTGTTGGCCGAGTATATGGCACAGCTGTTGTTGCATGAAAACCGCTCGGTTTGGATTGCACAACGAGAAGGTAGAACTAAGGATGGTAATGATGAAACAAATCCTGGGGTTTTAAAAATGATCGCAATGGGGTCTGATGAGGCTCACTTAATGGATTATTTTAAAAAGATCAAAGTAGTTCCGGTCTCTATTTCATATGAATATGATCCAACCGATGCTTTAAAAATGCCTCAGTTAATGGCAGAAGCGAATAATGAAATTTACATTAAAGAAAAAAATGAGGATTTCAAGACTTTGCTGAGTGGAATTATTGGACAAAAGAAAAGAATACACATTCACATAGGTGATGTTCTTGAAAATGAAATAGATGCAATAAAAGCTAATGTAGACACATCAAACAAGCAGGTTCAAGCTTTGGCACAAGTTATAGACGATTCGATTTTGACAAACTATATGTTATGGACTACCAATTATATCGCCTATGATTTGTTAAATAATTCAAAAGAGTTTGCTCATTTATATACAGAAAACGAAAAAATGCTTTTTGAGCGTCGCTTAGAAATGCGAATAGACCACGAACATCCGGTTGCAAAACAAGGCTTTTTGGCCATGTATGCTAATCCAGTTGTCAATAAATTAAAATATACCGATGCTATCTAAATCTAAAATCCTTTTGATTTATACTGGTGGGACCATTGGTATGAGCAAAGATTTTGAAACGGGTGCGCTTAAAGCTTTTAATTTTAGCAAACTACTGCGTAATATTCCAGAGCTAAAATTGCTGGATTGTGAGATCGAAACTTTTTCTTTCGAAAATCCTATAGATTCATCGAATATGAATCCTGAGAAATGGGGTGAAATTGCACTAACCATCGAAAATAATTACACCACTTTTGACGGATTCGTAGTCCTTCATGGTTCTGATACTATGTCGTATTCTGCATCGGCGTTAAGTTTTATGCTCGAAAATTTGTCGAAACCTGTAATTTTTACAGGATCACAATTGCCTATTGGTGATCTAAGAACAGACGCCAAAGAAAATTTAATTACCGCTATTCAAATTGCTTCTTTACAAAAAGAAGGAAAGCCATTGATTAAAGAAGTATGCTTGTATTTTGAATATAAATTATACAGAGGTAATAGAACAACCAAAATAAATTCAGAACATTTTCGAGCTTTTATATCTCCTAATTATCCTTTTTTAGTAGAATCTGGAGTTCATTTGAAAATTAATTTTGAGTCTATTTTACCTCCAAGCAAGCAAGCAGAGCTTAAAGTACATCCGATATTAAATTCGAATGTTGCAATCGTCAAAATGTTTCCGGGAATAAGTGAAGAAGTGCTATCGGCTATTTTAAATATAAAAAGTTTAAAAGGAATTGTACTAGAGACTTATGGCGCAGGAAATGCACCAACAGAAGAGTGGTTTTTAAAGTTATTGCAGGAAGCTCTTTCCAGAGGATTACATGTTGTAAATGTAACGCAGTGCGCTATTGGCAGTGTAAGCATGGGCCAATATGAAACAAGTACAACAATGAAAAAATTAGGAATTATTTCCGGAAAAGATATTACTACAGAGGCTGCGATTACTAAATTAATGTATTTACTTGGGTGCAGTATTGAACCAGAAGATTTTAAAAATGTTTTCGAAACTTCTTTGAGAGGAGAAATCTCACTGTAATGTTTTGGATTGTATCACTACTTTTAAATGTCGTTTGGGATACTGCATAGCACTACTGTTGAAACAACTAAAGATTTATCTTCTCAGATCAGAGATCTTCTTAAATAAATCAATTATTCTTTGTCTAAAAAGATCTTGTAAAATGCAACAAAAATATTTTTTTAATCATTTTTTTGTTGGTTATTTGCAACCCAATAAAGAGAGGTGGCCGAGTGGCTGAAGGCGCACGCTTGGAAAGCGTGTATATGGCAACATATCGAGGGTTCGAATCCCTTTCTCTCTGCTAGTAATAATGCAAATAGCAATACAACCCCTAAAATTCCATAATTTAGGGGTTTTTTGGTTTAATTTCGGTAGTTCTCTGTTATATTTAACAAAGAAAGAAATGCTTTAAAAATAAACCAGATTAGATTTACTTTTTTCAAGTAAGTTATCTTCGTTTGTGTTTACTGTGAATTTTAGCTTCTTAATAATCTAAAGTTTTGACCTTTTTCAAATACTGTTTTTTTAGGAGGGATTTAGTTTCTTACTTTTTTAAACTTAAATTCTGATTTATAAAATACTTTTTAATGTTTTTATTTTCTATATGATATCATAGGAGTACGTTGGTTTTCTCTAGATTTCGCATGAGAATATGGGCTTAACTTATATAATGAAGACTATTTTTTATCCTACAATTTGTTGCATTTTTTGTAAAAAACCCTGTATTTGCGTAAAAATACGAAAAACCTTAAAATTTAACATTTTTAATTAGTTTTTTATCGGTTTTATCAGTACTTTATCGAGCCCTAACGTTAGTTGTCGTATATATGTGGCTTTAAACGAAAAATATTTATAATTGCTAAGTTATTCTCTAGTTTTGCGCTTCCCAATCTATTGAAACTTAATGCTAGACTAATTATGAGAAACTTTACGTTAAAAGAAATATGCCTTCTTAAGCGATTATTATTTGTTATTTTATTTCTTCTTAGTAGCACCGCTGCTTTTTCCCAATTTTATGCTACTCATTACATTGCTCCTGCTCCTTGGCAGTATTATAGCGATGCAAATGAAATTGTTATTGCTACAGAATCTACCACAATGGTTAATGTTGTTTTGTCTAAAAGTGATGGCACTAAAATCACTGACTTAACTACAATAAAAGGTACGCCAGCTGTGTATAGATTTACAGGAAGTCCTAATGCTTTAAATTTGAATGCTCTTTCATCAATTCTTAGCGGAGCGGGTTTGATAATTAAAAGTACAAACGGAACTACATCAATTAATTTGAGAAACGTTGCTTCTGATAATGGAGGTATTGATGATGGAAAAATAAAAGGAAATGCAGCATTAACTAGTTTTGGAGATGCAGGTATCGGTTCAAGATATAGAATAGGATATTACAGAGACGGCTCTCTTGGAAATTTTGGAAGTTTTGGTGAACAATTTCCGACTTACTCAATAATGGCAATTAATGATGGTACAAGTATAAAGCTTAATGGTACCGCTATAACCACATTAAATGCAGGTCAAAGTTATTTGTTTAAAGCCCCAATGGGTTCACTAGTGGAGTCTTCCAACGTTACTGTAATGAATACTTCTGCTCACATCGATCAACCAGAAGGATGTGGAGATGGAACAATAGATCAAATAGCGCCTGAATCCGTTTTAGGGCTTGAGTATTTTATACAAAGAGGTAAAGGAAACGATACAGCAGAACAAACAACGGTAATTGCAACTAAAGACAATACCGAAATCACAATTAATACTTTTTCTGTTACGGGCACTTTAGTAAGTACAATTACTAAAACATTGATAAATGCGGGTGATTTTTATACTTTTAATAATGGAATTTCAAACAGTAGTTTTTCTGCGTCAAGAATTTTAGCGGCTAAGAATGTGGCGGTATACTCTGGTACTGCACAATCATGTGAGGTCGATATTTCGACTATTGCTCCAGTTTCGGCCTGTGGAGGATCAACCTTTATTGAAACAGCCAAATTCACACATTATAACAACAATGCTTTGCCTTATTTTGGTTATGTATTGTTGCAAGATGCCGCAGCAAAAGTGTATGTAAACAATGTAGATATTGAAAGTATTGTTGGTATTTCTTCAAGATACCAATTGGGTACTACAGGCTGGTATTTAATAAATTTTGACAATGTTAAAATTGGTAACCCGGATTTTCTATCTGTATCGAGTGCGGCTAAAATGACTATTTCGATAGTACAGCAAGGTGGTGGTTTTTCTATGGCCGGATTCTTCTCTAATTTTACCGATATTCCTGATGCACCAAGTGTTACGTATATTAATGGAGGTGAATGTAAATTTGACAAGGCAGAATTAATTACTCCGGTTGGATTTGCACCTTATCAATGGTATTTTAATGGTTCACCATTAGTTGGAGAAACTTCAAACACTCACACCGCAACAAGTACAGGATTGTATTCAGTAGAATCTACTTTAGCTTGTGGTAGCAGAACACAATCAAAGTCACTTAGCGTTACTTTATGTACGGATTTGCAAGTTTTAAAAACTGTTAATAATGCTAACCCTTGCGTAGGATCAGAGGTAGAATTTACAATTGAAGTAACTAATTTAGGTCCCAACAACGTAGTTGGTTTAACCGTCAATGATTTGTTGCTTTCAGGATATACATTCGTAGACGCGACGCCATTTGCAGGAACGACATATGATGCGGTTACTGGTGTTTGGAATATAGGACAATTGGCAGATACAGGAGTTATTACTTTAAAGGTTAAAGCTATTGTAAATGCTACTGGTATTTATACTAATACAGCTGCAATTCCCGAAGGAAGTCAAGTAGATCCTGATAAATTAAATAATACATCGAGTGTTGCTACATCTCCGAAAATTACACCAACTGTAGCAGTTGCAGGAGTAGATCAAATAGGTAGTGGAACTTGTGGCTTGACAACAGTTACTTTGGCAGCAAACGCGCCAACAGTTGGAACAGGAAAATGGACAATTGTTAGCGGAACCGGCGGATCATTTACTTTAGATACAGACCCAACAACTACATTCTCAGGAACAGCAGGAATAGCTTATGTTTTAAAATGGACGATATCTAATGGTTCTTGTACACCATCTAGTGATGATGTAGCGGTAACTTTTAATCAAATTCCAAGCACTGCACTTGCAGGAGCAGATCAAATAAGTAGTACAACTTGCGGCTTGACAACAATTACTTTAGCAGCGAATAAACCAACAGTTGGAACAGGAAAATGGACAATTGTTAGCGGAACTGGCGGATCTTTTACTTTAGATACTGATCCAACAACTACATTCTCAGGAACAGCAGGAACAGCATATATTTTAAAATGGACGATATCTAACGGTTCTTGTGCACCATCTAATGATGATGTAGCGGTAACTTTCAATCAAATTCCAAGCACTGCAGTTGCAGGAGTAGATCAAATAGGTAGTGGAACTTGTGGCTTGACAACAGTTACTTTGGCAGCAAACGCGCCAACAGTTGGAATAGGAAAATGGACAATTTTTAGCGGAACTGGCGGATCATTTACTTTAGATACAGACCCAACAACTACATTCGCAGGAACAGCAGGAACAGCATATATTTTAAAATGGACGATATCTAACGGTTCTTGTACACCATCTAGTGATGATGTAGCGGTAACTTTCAATCAAATTCCAAGCACTGCAGTTGCAGGAGCAGATCAAATAAGTAGTACAACTTGCGGATTAATAACAGTTACTTTAGACGCAAACGCACCAACAGTTGGAACAGGAAAATGGACAATTGTTAGCGGAACTGGTGGATCTTTTACTTTAGATACAGACCCAACAACTGCATTCTCAGGAACAGCGGGAACAGCATATATTTTAAAATGGACTATCTCTAACAGTTCTTGTACACCATCTAGTGATGATGTAGCGGTAACTTTCAATCAAATTCCAAGTACTGCAGTTGCAGGAGCAGATCAAATAAGTAGTACAACTTGTGGCTTGACAACAGTTACTTTGGCAGCAAACGCGCCAACAGTTGGAACAGGAAAATGGACAATTGTTAGCGGAACTGGCGGATCATTTACTTTAGATACAGACCCAACAACTACATTCGCAGGAACAGCAGGAACAGCATATATTTTAAAATGGACTATCTCTAACAGTTCTTGTGCAGCATCTAATGATGATGTAGCGGTAACTTTTACTCAAATTCCAACGGCAACAATCACTGGAAATTTAAAAGCTTGTTTAACAACGACATTAACTGCGGTTACCGATGCGAATGCAGCTAACTATATTTGGTATAAAAATAATCTAGAAATTAGTGGTGAAGTAAGTTCAAGTCTTATTGTTACTGCAAACGGTGACTATAAAGTAAAAATTACGAATTCTGTTTCATTATGTGAGCAAATTTCGAGTGTGTCAACCGTAATGGTAGAAGATACTATTAACCCAACAATTGCCTGTTCTGGCAATGTGACGGTGAAAGTAGATACTGCATCTACTGTTGCGACGGTCGTTTTAACACCGTCTACTGCAGCTGATAATTGCGGAATAGCAACGACTATTAACGACCACCCTTCAACTAGTTTTGCAATTGGAACCACAACGGTTACATGGACCACAACAGACAATAGTGGAAACATTGCAAGTTGCACTCAAACAGTAACGGTAAATCCAGAAGCACCTAGTATAGCATTAGTTAAAACGGCAGTGTTTAATGATGAGAACGGAGATGGTTATGCTCAGCCGGGAGAAACCATTACGTACAGTTTTGAGGTGACCAATACAGGAAATACAAACTTGACAGCAATTACAATAAGTGATCCATTGCCAGGCGTTGTAATGACCGGAGGTCCTATAAGTTTGTTAGCAGGAGACACAGACGTAGTTAGTTTTAAAGGAAGATATATTATTCTACAATCAGATATAAATACGGGAAGTGTTACTAATCAAGCAACCGTTTATGGTACAAGTCCAGACGGAAAAATAATAGAAAATAAAGCGGATAATGTAACGAAATTAGATGATCAACCTGTAGTTTTACCTGAAACAGAATGCGCGATAAAAGTATTCAATGCCGTGTCCGTAAATGGAGCAGGACAGAACAATAATTTTTATATTGAAGGAATAGATTGTTACCCAGACAATAGAGTAGAAATATACAACCGTTGGGGGGTATTAGTGTATGAGAGTGATCGTTACAACAACGAAGATAGATCATTTAGAGGAATTTCTGAAGGACGTGTAACTGTCGATAGATCGCAAGAACTACCTGTTGGAACTTATTTTTATATTTTTAAATATAAAGACTCCAAATTCAATACATTTGAGAAATCAGGATATTTGTACCTAAATAGAAAATAAAAAATTAACAAGCCCCAAGCTATTATAAAAGAGGAACTTATGAAAACAAGATTTAAAGGTTTAATAGTATTGCTGCTGTCGGTTGCAAGTTATGCACAACAAGATGCGCAATACACACAATACATGTACAATACAATAGTTGTAAACCCTGCTTATGCAGGTTCTAGACAAACTATGAGTATTTTTGCACTCCACCGCGCGCAATGGGTAGGTCTAGATGGAGCACCAGTAACAAATGCGTTTTCAATCAATACACCTCTTAACGACAGTAATATAGGTTTAGGATTGTCTATTGTAAATGATCGAATAGGACCATCTACTGAGAATAATATAGCTCTTGATTTTTCATATACAATTCCAGTTTCTGAGCAATATAAAATGTCGTTTGGTCTAAAAGCTAGTGCTAATTTGTTAAATGTAGATTTTACCAAATTGGATTATCAAGGAGGTCAGATTTTCGAGGATAATATTGATAATAAATTTTCGCCAAATGTTGGAGTAGGATTCTATTTGCATTCGGATAACAGTTACATCGGAATATCAGCTCCTAATTTAATAGAAACGTTGCATTATGATAAAGGACAAGTTTCAAGTTCTGAAAGTCATATCGCTACGGAGAAAATTAACTATTATTTGATAGCAGGTTATGTTTTTGAAATGAGTCCTTTCGTGAAATTCAAGCCCGCTCTACAAACCAAATATGTTCAAGGAGCGCCTCTGCAAGTTGATGTATCTGCGAATTTCATGATGAATGAAAAGTTTGTAGTAGGTGCAGCTTACAGATGGAGTGCAGCCATGAGTGCATTGGTAGGTTTTCAAGCAAGTGATTCTTGGTTTATAGGATACAGCTATGATTTTGATACTACAGCTTTGGCAAATTACAATTCAGGTTCTCATGAAATCTTTTTGAGATATGAATTGTTCAATACTTACGACAAAATAATATCCCCAAGATTCTTCTAATATCCTACTTATGAAAATAAAAAATATATTATACTGTGTGCTTTTAAGTGCTGTTTCGTTTCAAATTCAAGCGCAGGAAGGTGCTTTAAACAAAGCGGAAAAAGATTATGATCGCTATGCCTATGTTGATGCAATAAATACCTATGAAAAAGTTGCCGATAAAGGATACAAAGACGAAAAGATGTTTCAGAAGTTAGGAGATGCTTACTATTTTCAAGCCGAAATGACACCAGCTTTAAAATGGTACGATCAGCTGTTTACATTGTATCCTAATCAACAGCCAGAATATATTTATCGTTATTCTCAAACCTTAAAAGCGGCAAAGAATTATGATAAAGCCAATCAAATGCTCGACCTATTTAATCAAAAAGTAGGTAACGACAAAAGAGGTGTTTTGTATAAGGACAATAAGAATTACCTAGAGGAAATTAAAAATAATTCAGGACGTTTTCAAGTTGTCGATGCAGGAATAAATTCGCCATTTTCAGATTACGGAACTGCATTTTTAGATAATAAATTGGTCTTTGCATCTGCAAGAGATACAGGTGGCGTTTCTAAAAAGGTTTTTAAATGGACTAATAAATCGTTTACTAATTTGTATTGGGCAGAGTTAAAAACTGAGGGTGAAATTGGTGCGCCAGAACGATTTGATCGCACGATTAATTCGAAATTTAATGAATCGACTCCCGTTTTTACGCAAGACGGTAAAACAATGTATTTTACTCGAAATAACTTTTTAGAAGGTAAAAGAGGAAGAGATACAAACAAAAATACACTTTTAAAATTATACAAGGCTACAGTAAACGCTGATGGAGTTTGGGGAGATGTGCTTGAGTTGCCATTCAATAGTAATGATTATAGTGTTGCTCACCCTACTTTGAGTGTAGATGAAAAATTATTATATTTTGCTTCAGATATGCCTGGAACATTGGGACAGTCTGATTTGTTTAGAGTAACAATTAATTCCGACGGTACGTTTGGTGCTCCAGAGAATCTAGGATCTGAGATCAACACTGAAGGAAGAGAAACTTTTCCTTTTATCTCAAATGATAATGAGCTTTATTTTGCCAGTGATGGACGTCCAGGTTTGGGAGGATTAGATGTTTTTGCCGCACAAATAGAGGTAGACAATAGCTTTTACAACATACAAAACGTAGGAGCGCCACTTAATAGCAATCAAGATGATTTTGCTTTTTATATTAATAGTAAAAGCAGAAATGGATTTTTCACCTCCAATCGCGAAGGCGGAAAAGGCAGCGATGATATTTATAGATTTGTAGAGATAAAAAGGCTAACCTGTGAACAAACACTTTCTGGACTTATAACAGATGTAAGTACGGGAGAAATCTTAATAGCCTCTAAAGTGAGCCTGTTTGACAATAACTTTAAACCATTACAAACCACAATAACTGACGAAAAAGGAAAATATAGTTTCGCTGTTGCGTGCGGAAAAAATTACTATGTAAGAGCTGAAAAAGAAGATTATCAAACCAAGGAAGGTGCTGTTAGATCAAAAATGTATGGAGGGAACAAAGATTTTCCTTTAGCATTAGAAAAACGCATGCGCCAAATTGGAGTTGGAACAGATCTAGCCAAGACCCTTGATATTCCAATCATTTATTTTGACTTAGACAAAGCCGATATTCGTAAAGATGCTTCCTATGAGCTTGCCAAAGTATTGGTGGTGATGCAACAATTTCCTGAAATGAAAATTGAAGTGCGTTCGCATACGGATAGTAGACAAACTGCAAAATATAACCAAAATTTATCCGATAGACGAGCGAAAGCAACTGTTGCTTGGTTAGTGTCTAATGGTATTGATTCGGTTCGCGTTGTTGGAAAAGGCTATGGAGAGACACAATTAGTCAACCATTGTGCTGATGGTGTAAAATGTACCGAAGAAGAGCATCAAGCAAATAGACGAAGCGAATTTATTATTGTTTCGATGAAGTAAAATTTTGCATTTGATTTGTACTTAATCCTTACTTTCTATAATAATTATAGATAGTAAGGATTTTGTTTTTTAAGAATCTAAGGTATATCGTTCAACAATTTTTTTTGAATGCGATTTTCTACTGCTTTCTGATAAGTTGAACATTTCTTCTTTGTCCTACTTTTTTATTTGTAAACAATAGTAACAGACTTTCAAAATCTTATATTTGTAGTGGTAATAAACAAATTTTAGATCAGTTCATTGGTGAAATGGAAGAGAACTAGAATATAATCTTAAAAAAGCATATGCGAATATTTCTAAGTTGTTTTCTTTTTTTATCTTTTTTCAATGGTTATTCACAGGATAAAGAATTTAATGTAGATACTTCTCTTGTAAAAATTGATTCTCTTTATCGAGAAGATCAGTTTTACTTTGGTATTATTTATAATTCATTATTAAATAAACCGCAAGGAGTTTCCCAGGAAAAAATTTCGGCGGGTTTTTCATTGGGATTCCTAAGAGATATGCCAATCAACAAAAAGAGAACATTTGCTATTGCCCCAGGAATTGGAATCGCGTATAATAACTTTTATCAGAATCTTGCCATAACAGGTACAAATCAATTTCCTATTTTTACCGCCATCCCTACTAAAACCGATTTTAGCAAGAATAAATTTGAACAATTTTTTGTTGAGGTTCCCATTGAATTTAGATGGCGTAGTTCCACTCCGAAGAGTTATAAATTCTGGAGGATTTATGGAGGTCTTAAGTTCAGTTATTTGTTACTGGATAAATCCGTTTTTGTAACCGACCAAACCAAGACTATTATAAGAAACAATGCAGAATTTAATA
This sequence comes from Flavobacteriales bacterium, assembly GCA_038241955.1. Taxonomy (GTDB): domain Bacteria; phylum Bacteroidota; class Bacteroidia; order Flavobacteriales; family Flavobacteriaceae; genus Flavobacterium. The sequence continues at coordinate 165,343 of JBBSSR010000001.1, forward strand.
GTTTAATTTATGGCGCTTATCTTTCTGTAGGATACAATACCATTAATTTTCATGTTTATTACGGCTTAAATAGCCTCTTTAAGTCATCAGCAAAGGTCAATAACGAATCGATAGCCATGTCTAACTTAGGGCTTGGTATAATGTTTTATATTTTATAACCACAAATAAAGTAAAAGTAGTTGCGGAATGCTTCCCACTGCAAATCCTAAGATTAATTCTTTAGGAGTATGCGCCTTCATTTCTAAACGAGAAGAAGCTACAAATCCATTCATTAAAATCAAAAAAGGAATAATATAAAGTGTATTTGATTGATGATGAAAATTCAATCCAAAGACAAATACAGTCAAAGCCGATATACCAAGCATGTGCAAGCTCGCTTTTGTTTTAAAAAATAAAAAGAGTAGCGCAAATATGGTACTGAATAACGCGCCTAGAAGAAAAAAATGAAGTTCCGGGTAAAATTGCAGCGTAATACTTCTTCTAACCAAAAGAATGATCAAAAAGCACTGTAAAACCAATGGTATCTTGCGCTGAGATAGATTGGGAAGCATTATAGAATCGATATGACCTGTCGCACGTAATAAGTTAAACAAAGTGATAGGAATTAGAATGGTAACGATTCCTATTTGAAATAAAACAAAATAAATTTCGTCTGTTTTAAAATTCGAAATATTAAATAGAAAGTAAAACAAGGCCGCCATCATCGGAATGAAAATGGGATGAAAAGCATAAGAAAAAAAAGGAAGTATTTTTTTCAAAAGTAAGTGGGTTGTTGAATTTTATAACGATAAAAGAACAGCGTAATTATACTTTTTATATTTTTTTTCGCATTCTAGCCACTGGTATTTCTAACTGTTCTCTATATTTTGCAATCGTTCTGCGCGCAATTGGATATCCTTTTTCTTTTAAGATTTCTGCCAATAAATCATCTGGAAGTGGTTTTTGTTTGTCTTCCTCTTCAATTGTATTTTGTAGAATTTTTTTAATTTCGAGTGTAGATACATCTTCTCCTTGGTCATTTTTCATGGCTTCCGAAAAGAATTCTTTTATCAATTTGGTGCCATAAGGAGTTTCAACATATTTACTATTGGCCACCCTTGAAACTGTTGATATGTCTAAACCTACTAAATCTGCAATATCTTTCAAAATCATAGGTTTGATCTTCGTTTCATCACCCTCCAAAAAGTAATCTTGCTGATAATGCATTATAGCGTTCATAGTAACAAACAAGGTATCTTGGCGTTGTTTAATAGCGTCAATAAACCATTTTGCAGAATCTAGCTTTTGTTTGATGAACTGAACTGCATCTTTTTGAGAACTCGATTTTTCACGAGAATCTTTATAGGTTTGCATCATGTCTTGATACTCTTTCGAAACGTGTAACGAAGGCGCATTTCTTCCGTTTAGGGTCAATTCTAATTCTCCTTCTGTTATTCGTATTGCAAAATCAGGCACTACGTTTTCGGTAATTTTAGAATTGCCAGCAAACGATCCGCCAGGCTTGGGATTAAGCCTCTCTATTTCATGTATAGCTTTCTTGAGTTGCTCATTAGAAATACCCAATTTTTGGGTAAGCTTGTCGTAATGTTTTCTTGCAAAAGCATCAAATTGAGTTTCAATAATAGTAGTAGCTAACTCGATAGCCTCTGTTGGCGTTTTATGTTTTAGCTGTAATAAGAGGCATTCCTGCAAATCACGTGCTCCTACACCAGTTGGCTCTAATTCATGAATAACGAGAAGAATATTCTCCACTTGTTTTTCTGTAGTGTAAAGCGCTTGAGTAAAGGCCATATCATCTACTATATCAGGAATGCTACGTCGAATGTAGCCCATATCGTCAATACTTCCTACTAGAAATTCGGCTACTTCGCGCTCTTCGTCACTTAAAATAAAGGTGTTCAATTGATTAATCAAATCCTGATGAAAACTTACAGCTGCTGCAAAAGGAGTATCTCTATCATCATCGTCATCACTATAATTGCTCACCTGAGTTTTGTAATCGGGCGTGTCGTCGTTGTTTAAATATTCATCAATATTAATGTCTTCGGCTTCGACTCTGTCTGCTTCCGAGTCATCGTAATCATCAAATTGTTCGTCCTCAAACTCATCTTTTTCGTAATTATCCTCTTCTTCTTTTCCAGTTTCCAAAGCAGGATTTTCATTCATTTCTTCTAGCAAACGCTGTTCAAAAGCTTGCGTAGGCAATTGGATTAACTTCATCAACTGTATTTGTTGAGGAGATAATTTCTGTGATAATTTTAAATTTAAAAACTGCTTTAGCATCTATGTTGTTTAAAAGTTCAAAATTTAAGATTTATAGTTCTAAAACTATCATGCTTAAACGTCAAAGTAGCCTTATTAAGGTTTTAGAATTGTAACGGAATGATTTATTTTTTTGAAATCACTGTCATCGGTTACAAAAAACCAATTATTTTGAGCACATAATTCTAAATAATAAGCATCATTAAAATCAATTGTTTTAAAATTAATTAAAACATTTTCCATATTAATTGAATTAAAATTATCCGAAAAGCGTTCTGATAATTTTAAGATTTGATTAATGCAGCTTTCAATAACCTTTTCGGTGTTTCTGAATCTTGATGACTTTAGATAATCTTCTTTGTATTTGGCGGTATAGTTTTTTGTTTCATTTTTCCAAAGATTAAAATCTAATCTCAAGTTGGCATTCGAAAATTCAGAGAGTACTAAGCTATTTAATACAATGTCACAATTTGAAGACTTGAGTAATCCTAGAAAACCCGAAATGCTAGATTGTTTATTTTTTTCATAATTTCCGATTGGTGAAAATAAAAACATCCAAATGTTATTATCAAAGAAATACATTTGATTAAATTTAGGACTAAAATCTTTAATACTAATCTCCATTAATTATTGAATTTGCGGAATCTTCAAAATTATCCTTATCTCTAAAATATTCTTTAGCTCTTTTTACAACTTCACTAAATAGTATCCGATCTTCTTTTGCTACGTTTTTTAAATGTAAATGTTTATTTAAAAATTCATCAGAGTAAAAAGGATTACTATATAATTGACCTATGGCAGCGTTTAAAAAAGCGGTTGTCATAATTGATATTTCTTCAAAGTCAATAGAAATTGTTTTGTGATTTTTGAAATAATCGGTGATTAAATCATGAACTAAGTCTCCATCACTCGTAGAAACAGCAATATCCCCTTTGATAATTTCTCGGATTATTATATTTTCCATTTTAAAAAATTTTGAACAAAATTAGTGTTTTTATATTACTAATAAACTAAAAAGTAAAGTCCCAATTATCGGAATGCTCTTCGGCTAAGGAGTAATAGGATTTATCATTAAGATTAAATCTTAAATTTGCGATTGTTCCTTGAAAAGGATTCTCTAATATTTTAGTTTCCGTTACGCCTCTTTTGTATTCCCAAAAACCATCAGATGATATTATTTGAATTTTTCCATTATTCAGTTTTATAAATTCAAAAATAATATCAAGACCAAGTCCTCCAGGTATAGTTCCAGATTTCGTAGTATTACCTTTTTGCATAGCCCAAGTTATAGCTTCACAACTTGATAATTCATTTTTATTTTTAAGAAAACGATTTACATTTTCTTTGATATTTATTCCACGGTCAACAATAGTTATATTAAATTGCTTTTCCACTGATTTTGGAAAATACTGTCCGCAAGTATGAATATAATTGCACTTTCCATGCGTTCTAGCGTTTTCGTATAATTCAAAAATATTTTGCATTATTTTTTTTCCAAGTTTTTCGCTATGTGGTGGAAAATCTTTCTTTTTTAACAATTCCTTTCTTATATAGCCATTGAAGCCTTCATCATCGGTCGGAATAAATTTTTTATATTTTACGACAGTGTCATAATAATCTATCGCTTTCTCAAAACCATAATTACATAGAAACTCGTTTTTCCGTAATATTTTTTCAACGGACATATTGAAATTTTGAAATGCTATTTTTTTGTTCTGATTTTCTAGTATTTCAATCATTGTTCCTAAAACAGCACAAAGATTAGCTTCGAAAAAATGGACGCCAGCAAAGTCGAAAATAATTTTTTCATCTTTTATTTTGCTCGCGTCATTAACAAGATTGATAAGTTTTTGATATCCTGTCCAATCGCTAGTGATATTATTTTCAAAATATATTATCATAAATATCAAAAAAAGTTAGTTTTTAAGGATTAAAAACTTCTTAGTATCCGTAAGTTAGATAGTTTTTATCTTTATTAAAATTCAGCGTTCTGTGGTGTTCTTGGGAAAGGAATTACATCACGGATGTTAGTCATTCCTGTAACAAAAAGAACCAGTCTTTCGAATCCTAGTCCGAAACCAGAGTGAACTGCCGATCCAAATTTTCTGGTATCCAAATACCACCAAAGTTCTTCTTCGTCAATTCCTAAAGCTTTCATTTTTTCGACCAAAACATCAAAACGTTCTTCTCTTTGGGAACCTCCTACAATTTCTCCAATTCCAGGGAAAAGGATATCCATAGCGCGAACTGTTTTTCCATCTTCATTCAAACGCATGTAAAATGCTTTGATATTGGCAGGATAATCAAAAAGAATTACAGGACATTTAAAGTGTTTTTCAACCAAATAACGTTCGTGCTCACTTTGTAAATCAGCGCCCCATTCGTTAATGATATAATTAAATTTTTTCTTTTTGTTAGGCGTACAGTCTCTTAAAATGTCAATCGCTTCCGTGTACGAAACACGTTTGAAATTGTTTTCCATCACAAAATTTAATTTGTCAAGCAATCCCATTTCGCTGCGTTCTGCTTGTGGTTTCGATTTCTCTTCTTCCGTCAATCGGCCTTCTAGAAATTTCAAATCCTCACCACATTTATCAACCGTATATTTTATAACATATTTAATAAAATCTTCGGCAAGATCCATATTGTCATTTAAATCATTAAAAGCTACTTCTGGCTCAATCATCCAGAACTCAGCCAAATGCCGCGAAGTATTCGAATTTTCGGCTCTAAAAGTAGGTCCAAAAGTATAAATCTGACCCAAAGCCATTGCAAATGTTTCTCCCTCTAATTGTCCAGAAACCGTAAGATTGGTCTCTTTCCCAAAGAAATCTTCTTTGTAATTTACCTTTCCATCTTCCGTTCTTGGTGTATTGTCAAATGGCAAAGCGGTAACTTTAAACATTTCACCAGCACCTTCAGCATCAGATCCTGTGATGATTGGCGTATTTACATATACAAATCCTTTTTCCTGAAAATAACTATGAACGGCAAACGATAAAACCGAACGCACACGCATAATAGCTCCAAAAATATTGGTACGTACACGCAAGTGCGCATTCTCGCGAAGAAAATCCAAACTTGGTTTATTTTTTGGCTGTATTGGGAATTTCTCTGCATCAGAGTCACCCAGAATTTCTAAAGTATTTACTTGAATCTCATATTTTTGACCTGCACCTTGACTTTCGATTAAATTTCCAGTTACTGATATAGCTGCACCAGTTGTGATTCTCTTCAAAGTCTCGTCTGGAGTATTCTCAAAATCGACAACACATTGTATATTATTAATGGTAGAACCATCGTTTAAAGCAATAAACTGATTATTTCTAAAAGTTCTAACCCAACCTTTTGCATTAATTTCCTGTAACGTTGTTGTACTGTTTAGTAAGTCTTTAACTTTTGTATGTCTCATTATAAGTATAAAATTGATTTAAAATAGTCGTTCAATCACTGCAAATATAAATCATTTCTTTAAAATTGCTCCAATTTTATATAGCGATGCCATTATATTTTAGGAGCTTTTTCCTGCTATCCGCTATATCCACGCCCAAAAGCGTGGGATGTCGCTGCTATCAGGGCTAGGCTATAGTGGAATTATCGCTGTTAAGAAGTATTTAACGTTTTTTAATTTAAAAGCTTTTTGTTTTTTCATAATAAAAAAATCCCATCTAAAATAGACAGGATTTTCACGAAACGTATAATTAAAAAAAATTATTTTTCATCTAATTCATGAGGATTGTTCAGAACAGTAATCTTAGGTTCAATAAATTCCTGCTCGTTGGCCAAGGACTTATTTAAAGTTAAAACCAAGCAAGGCAATAACATTAGATTCGATAACATTCCGAATGCTAGCGTAATGGCAATTAATCCGCCAAGCGCTACTGTTCCTCCAAAATCGGATAACATAAATACTGAGAATCCTGCAAATAAAACCACCGATGTATAAAACATACTCACTCCAGCTTCTTTTAACGTGGCAAAAACAGATTTTTTTATCTTCCAATTATTACGAGTTAATTCTTGTCGGTACTGTGCCAAAAAGTGAATCGTATCATCGACAGATAATCCGAAGGCAATGCTGAAGACCAATATTGTAGACGGTTTTAGCGGAATGCCTAAATAGCCCATTAACCCTGCGGTAATCATCAAGGGTAATAAATTTGGTATTAAAGAAACGACCACCATCTTGAAAGAGCGGAACATAAAAACCATCAATAGTGAAATTAAAAAAACAGCAAATAGGAGTGAAGTTGCTAAATTGTTTAATAAATATTTGGTTCCTTTTTCAAACACATATGCTTTTCCCGTCATCACCACCTTATACTGATCTTTTGGAAAAATAGTATTAATTTTTGCCCAAAGTTTATCTTCGATTTTAGCCATATTTCCTGTGCCAATATCTTTCATAAAAGTAGTAATCCGAGCCACTTGTCCTGTGCTATCGACATAACTTTTCATCAAGTTTTCTTTGCTTTTCTTGGTGCCGTTCTTAGCATAACTCAAAATGAAACTTTGCTCTTGAGAAGTTGGTAAATCGTAATAATCTGGGTTTCCGTTGTAATAGGCTTGTTTAGAATATTTAACCAAATTCAGAATCGAAATCGGTTTAGACAATTCAGGGATACCTTCTATAACATCTTGAAGTTCGTCCATCTTCTTCAAGGTCGAAAGCTTCATAACTCCTTTTTTTCTTTCCGTGTCAACGGTAATTTCCAATGGCATAACGCCGTTAAATTCCTTTTCGAAAAAAAGAATATCTTGATAAAAACCAGTCTTTTTCGGCATGTCTTCAATCAAACTTCCCGAAGTTTTTATTTTTAGCGCACCAAAAATACTTATTAGAAATATAAATAGAGCGACAAGATATACATAACTGCGGCGGTATTTAACGGTTTTTTCGATCCAGGCAATGAACTTTTTAGTATAATTGCGATTGAGATGCTCTAGATGCTTTTCTTTAGGAACAGGTTGGTAACTGTAATAGATTGGAATTATAATAAGACACAAAAAGAACAGAGCAACAATACTAAGTGACGATACGATACCAAATTCTTTTAAGAGTTCACTATTAGTGATGATAAAAGTAGCAAAACCAGCCGCTGTTGTTAGGTTTGTCATTAAAGTGGCAGTTCCTACTTTGGTGATAACGCGTTGTAGAGCACGGGCTTTATTACCATGTGATTTGTACTCTTGTTGGTATTTATTGGTTAGAAAAATACAATTTGGAATTCCGATCACGATAACTAGTGAAGGGACAATAGCAGTAAGTACGGTAATTTCATAATTTAATAAACCTAGCAATCCAAAGGTCCACATTACTCCAATGATAACGATTACCATCGAAATTAAAGTTGCGCGGTACGATCTAAAAAAGAAAAAGAAAATTAGCGAAGTTATAAATAAGGAAGCGCCTATAAACAGACTAATTTCATCGGTAATACTTTTTGCATTAAGGGTCCTGATATAAGGCATTCCCGAAACGCGCAAATCGACTCCAGTCTCTTTTTCGAAAGCTTGAATTTTGGGAATGAAATTTTTTAGGATGAAATCTTTACGTGCTGCAGTATTTACAATTTTTTTATCCATGTAAATTGCTGAGCGAATCGTTTCTTGTTTATTAAAAAGTAAGCCTTCATAAAAAGGCATTTTTTGAAATAAATTCTTTTTAATGGTGTCTAAATAACTTTGATTTCCTATTTTGTTTTGGTTAACAAAGGGAATTAAATCAAAGCTTTGTGTGGTTTCATTTTTTTGTAATTTTTTTAAATCACTAACAGATACTACAAGGTCAATTTCTTTTTGCGATTTAAAATCAGCCATTAATTTGTTCCAAGCAGCAAAAACTTTTGGCGTAAAAAAAACGTTGTCTTTTACACCAACAACGATCAAATTTCCTTCCTCACCAAATTCTTTAAGGAAAGCATTGTATTGAATGTTGACAATATCGTTATCGGGTAGTAAGTTGGCTTCGGTAAAGGAGAATCGAATGTTTTTCCATTGTAATGCCAATAGAATCGTAATTATAAAAATAAGACTTAGGATTGCGATTCTGTTTTTAAGTACAATTCGGGCTACATGTTCCCAAAACCCCATTTTTATTATCTTTTTCATATCTGTTTTAAAATGCATGCAAATGTAATGAAAACAGTTATAGATCTAATAAAACGCTTCATTTTTCTGAGTAGTATTATTTTTTATTACTTTATTTTTGTTAATAATAAAATAATTACTGGGTTGTAAATTATATCTATAATTTTATGAACTTAGCAAGTTATTAGGAGAAGATAAGAAGCTATAGAAGAAGTATGAAAAAGCACAGAAATACATTGTTTTATTTAGGAGTTACTGGTGGTTTTAGTTCATTAATTTACTGGATATTAAGTGAAGGAAAGCATCTTGAAATTCATAAAACCATTGTTAGTGGTGAAGCAAGTGATAATTCTTGGGAAGATTTTTTGAGTTCAATGGTTCATAATGTAAAAGAACCTTTAGCTGTTTTATTAGCTCAGATAGTTATGATCATTCTTGTTGCTCGTCTTTTTGGTTGGATTTTTAAAAAGATTGGACAACCTTCAGTAATTGGTGAAATTATTGCAGGTATAGCACTTGGTCCTTCTTTACTGGGTTTGTATTTTCCTAATTTTTTTCATGCTTTATTCCCTCCCAGTTCATTAGATAATTTGCAGTTTTTGAGTCAAATTGGATTGATACTTTTTATGTTTGTTATTGGAATGGAACTTGACATAAAAGTATTAAAAAATAGAGCGAAAGAAGCGATTGTTATTAGCCATGCAAGTATAGTAATACCATTTGCATTAGGAATTGGATTATCCTATTTTGTTTATCATCGTTTTGCTCCAGAAGGAGTTAAATTTCTTTCTTTCAGTTTGTTTATGGGAATCGCAATGAGTATTACAGCCTTTCCCGTATTAGCGAGAATTGTTCAAGAAAGAGGAATGCATAAAACCAAATTGGGAGCTATAGTTATTACTTGTGCAGCCGCAGATGACATTACTGCTTGGTGCTTATTGGCCGTTGTAATTGCAATTGTAAAAGCAGGTACTTTCGAGAGCTCGATGTATATTATATCCTTGGCTGGAGTTTATGTAATAGCAATGATTTATTTGGTTAAACCTTTCTTGAAACGTATTGGTGACCTATACGGTTCTAAAGACAGTTTGAGTAAGCCTGTTGTCGCTATCTTTTTTTTGTTACTAATTATATCTTCATATGCTACGGAACTAATAGGTATTCATGCATTGTTTGGCGCTTTTATGATGGGGGCTATTATGCCTGACGTTCCTAAATTTAGGACTGTTTTTATTTCTAAAGTGGAAGATGTAGCGGTTATTTTGTTACTTCCATTGTTTTTTGTATTCACGGGTTTGCGGACAGAAATTGGATTGCTTAATGAGCCTTATTTGTGGAAAGTAACTGGTTTTATTATTCTTGTAGCTGTGGTAGGTAAGTTTTTGGGAAGTGCTTTAGCTGCTAAATTCGTTGGGCAAAGTTGGAGAAATAGCTTTACAATTGGGGCTTTGATGAATACAAGAGGATTAATGGAGTTGATTGTTTTGAATATTGGATTGGGACTTGGAGTTCTTACGCCAGAAGTTTTCACAATGATGGTTATTATGGCACTAGTCACCACTTTTATGACAGGTCCAGCTCTGGATTTGATCAACTATATTTTTAAAACTACTGATAGTGCAGACAACGAAGAGGAGGTTGATCAAAGTAAGTATAGGGTTTTGATTTCTTTTGGTAATAATGAGAAAGGAAAATCATTATTACGATTGGCGCATAGTTTAGTTAAAAGACAAAAAGAATCTACGAGTATTACTGCTTTGCATTTATCTTTAAGTGACGAAATGCATTCCTTTAATAGGGAAGATATAGAGAAGAATAGCTTTAACCCAATAGTGAAAGAAGCTGCGATTTTAAATCAAGAAATTATAACAATTTTCAAAGGAACTTTAGATGTTGAATCTGAAATTATAGACATAGCGAATCAAGGAGAGTATGACTTTTTACTTATTGGTTTGGGTAAATCTATCTTTGAAGGTACTTTATTGGGTAAAGTAATCGGATTTACTTCTCGAATTATTAACCCCGAACGACTGATTGATAAATTTACAGGAAAAGAAGGTTTGTTCGAGAATTCCCCATTTGATGAAAGAACGAGACAGATTGTTTCAAAGGTTAAGTTACCATTGGGGATTTTAATCGATAAAGAATTAAAAGAGGTAAATCAGGTGTTCGTTCCAATATATACTCCTGAGGACAGCTATTTGATTGACTATACACAAAAATTGATATACAACAATAATTCATTTGTTACATTCTTGGACATGAACGGACATATTGAATCCAACTTTGTTATGGCAAGTGCGATTGGTTCTTTAATTCAAAAATATCCAAAGAATGTTATTTTAAACAACGAATCTATACTTTACAATGAGTTTTTAATGAAGCAAGATTTGATGATTTTAAGTTTGGATAGTTGGAAAAACTTACTTGATTCTAATTCTGTATGGTTAAGTGCTGTTCCATCAGTTCTAATTATTAAACCTTGAATTCTTTAAAAACCTAGATCCAGATTAAAAGTCATTTTTATGGCAATATTATCTTCGAATTTGGTTAAGTGATTTGGTCCGTAGCGGTAATAAGCGCCAATGCCTAAACCGTTGTAAATTTGGTTGAGTTCTATTCCAGATTCATAGAAGCCTTTATTTAATGTTTTGAAAGGTATCCCAACTTGATTTTGTGGGTTTCTCATAGTGCCATAAGCCACTCGAGTTACAAAATCAATCGCGGGCTTTATTTTTTTAAATAAAAAGATTCTACTAAAACCATGCTTGAATTGAAAAGATACAAACTCACTGGAGAAAAATTCGTTGAAAAACATAGTTTCAAAACTGTTGGTTCCTGCAAAAGTAATTCGTTCTAAAATGTTTTCTTTATTCAAATTATTCGGAGAAGTGCCATACAATTGTGGAAGCGGAAGATCTCCAAAAACACGTCCTGCCTCAAGTAGTAAAAAAGTTCTTTGCCCATCTAAATACGTTATTTGGTATTCGGCTTTAAAATCAGTCTTCGTAAAAGTGAAATCATTATGAAGCACATTAGGAATTGATTTTGTAAACTGTAAAGTAAATTTTGGAAATCGTGTTTCGCTTTCTATTCTTCCTGATGGTGTTTGCATATAGTCGCTGTAAGGACTCCATTTTATAGATGCTGTGGCTGTGGTCATAGTGTACGTAGTGTAAACTTTGCCATTTAGGTTATACGAGTAATTAAACTGTGGGTTTACGTGTGTTGTGGCAAGTATAAAAGCACTTTCGGTTTTGGGAATAATTTTAGATTCTAAGCCAATCTTCCAACTTGTATATTTATAAAAAGTGCTAAAATTTATCGACCTTGCATCGTAAATTTTAAATGCTTGTCGCTCCACAGCATAATCCATGGTCGCTATTTCCTGAACATCATCAGTGTAACTTGCGCCAAGCCAAGTGTTCGAAAATTTGTCTATTCGAGATCCTGCGCCTACACTGAATTTAAAAGCATGATCTTTCGTACCGTAGGCGGAATATCCTAATAAACGATACTTTCTTGAGAATTTTTCATTCGTGATACCGCCAAGCCCAAACCGAAATCCTTCGTAATTATTGTATCGAATTACCTTACGCAGATCAAAATCCCAAACTTCCAGAGGCAGGAATCCGTTTAAAATCTTTCTTACGAGATACAAGCGGCTTTCTACTCTTTTTTTTCTAGAAATACTATCCAGCGATAAATAAGTTTGCTGACTTCTGGTGTCTAAGCTATCTCTTCGATATTCTTCCCAAAAACTTTCTGGTCTTTTAATAGCTGCATCTGTTATTTCAATAGCAACAACAGGCTTTTTTATAATAACAGGAATGTTATACTCAAGATCGAAATTGCTAGTTTGTGATAGTAAATAAATATAATCAGATTCAACTCTTTTTCTTGGTTTTAAATTCTTTTTGATATTTCCATCAAATTGAATTGTTCCTCCAAGTATTTTTATGTCATCGTCATTTAATCCTTTAACAATTTTAAATTTCTTTTGAATCGGGAACCATAAATTTTGTTCAGGTATGTATTTAAATTCATGAATACCGCTAATGTCAAGAATTCCTTTTATGCGCATAATGGCTTTGGCAATAGCATAATTCTCTTGGTCGATGTATAAAATTCCTTCAAGTCCAGCTGCTTTTCTTTTTTTCTTATTTTTAAAGTAAATCATGTACGTATTTCTGTGATCCACAACTACAGTATCTAATAATTTAAAATTGTACTCCTCTAATGCATCGTCGGCAATTGGGCTGTTGTATTGGGTTTCAAAAAGCTCATATTTAGAATCATAAATAGAAAAGGATTGTAAATTGAAAGTGATCACCTCGTAAACAGGCTGTTTGAATCCGCCCATTCGAGTTCCTAAAATTGTTTCTTTTAGTCTTTTATCACTATATTGATACTGAGACACTTTTTCGGTTTGAAACAGATGCTGTTTTTTTATTATTTCTTTGAAGTCATAATCGGTAGAGTCCATTTTTTTAAAACGTTTTCCAAATGGAGTGTTTACAAAAACCGAGTCAATACTGCCGTTAATCGAATCTGGATTTGCGCTAACAATGAGTTTATTGTACGATTTGAACTGAAAACTACTTAATTTGTCTTGCGGATTGTTGTTCTTTTTATTTTCAATAACCTTTTTAATAATGGCTAGAGCTGGGTTTTTGTAAGCAATTTGAACTTCATTTAATTCATCTGTCTTTTGAGTCAGCAATACGGTATAGTATGTTTGGTTCGTAACTACGGGAATGATAGTTTTTAAATAACCGACGTAAGAGACTTCAATAGAAATTATTTTTTTTGGTGATAGAATGCTAAATTTCCCATCAACATCCGAAATGGTGCTTGTCGTTTCATCTACCTTAATCGTTGCAAAAGGAAGCGCTTTTTTTGTTAGGGCATCGTTCACAATTCCGTTAACTTGAAATTGCGCTTGTACTGTAAAGGTGAAATAAAAGATCAGTAGACAAAAATGCTTCATACAAACGGTTTAATGCAAGGTTTTAAAGATAATCCGATTGTATATTGTAATATAGTTCACTAAAAAGGGTACTATTTTTTATATTATATCGACATTCACTAGAACGGTAGTTGAATGAATTATAAATATAGTTGGATTATTTTAGTATAACAAAAAAAGCAATAAAAAAATCCGTATTGTTCCAAAAAACAAGACGGATTCTATACTTTATAAAAGAACGGCTTACACTTTCATGATATCGGCTTCTTTAGCTGCAAGAAGTTCGTCAATTTTTCTAATGAATGAATTGGTTAAGTTTTGAACCTCTTCTTCTGCATCTTTACAAACATCCTCGGATGTTCCTTCTTTTTCTAATTTTTTTATTTCAGTATTAGCATCTTTTCGAGAGTTACGAATACCAATTTTAGCATCTTCGGCCTCTACTTTGGCTTGTTTCGCTAAATCGCGTCTTCTTTCCTCTGTAAGTGGCGGAACACTTATGATTATCATATCACCATTGTTCATTGGGTTAAACCCAATATTTGCTATCATAATGGCTTTTTCAATAGGATGTAACATGTTTTTTTCAAAAGGCTGAAGCGTAATCGTTCTAGCATCTGGCACACTAATTTTTGAAACTTGAGACAACGGAGAAGCAGATCCATAATAATCTACAAAAACGCTTCCTAACATAGCTGGAGAAGCCTTTCCTGCACGGATATTTAAAAATTCTTTTTCTAAATGGGCAATAGAACCTGTCATAGATTCTTTAGTACTATCTAAAATAAATTCAATTTCTTCTGTCATGATTTAGATTTTTGGATTTTTGGATTGTTGGACTTTTAGACTTTTAGATTGTTGGACTTTTAGACTTTTAACGATTAAGGCTTTTATGCATTTTACATATTATTAGTACTTGCGAATAATCCATTAATCTAAAATTCTAATAATCTAAGGAGTCTAATAAGTCTATTTATATATTAACTACTGTTCCTATATTTTCTCCCTCACAAATTTTTAGCAAGTTTCCAGCTTTGTTCATGTCGAATACGAGAATTGGTAATTTATTTTCTTGACTTAGCGTAAATGCTGTAGTATCCATTACATTTAGTCCTTTTTTTAATACATCGTCAAAGGATATGAAATCAAATTTAATAGCAGCAGCGTTTTTCTCAGGATCTGAGTCGTAAACGCCATCAACACGCGTTCCTTTTAGAATCACGTCAGCATTAATTTCTATACCTCTTAGAACAGCAGCTGTATCTGTTGTAAAGTAAGGATTTCCTGTTCCAGCACCAAAAATCACAATCCTTCCTTTCTCTAGGTGGCGATCTGCTCTTCTTTTTATGTATGGTTCTGCAATAGATTCCATTTTTAAGGCCGTCTGTAATCGAGTCTTCATTCCCTTTTCTTCAAGAGCTCCTTGTAATGCCATACCATTAATCACCGTGGCTAGCATTCCCATATAGTCTCCTTGCACTCTATCCATTCCTGCGCTAGCTCCAGCAACACCTCTAAAAATATTTCCACCGCCAATTACAATAGCAATTTCAATCCCTTTGCCGTGAATTTGTTTAATTTCATCAGCATATTCGGCTAATCGCTTAGGGTCAATTCCGTATTGTAAATCACCCATTAAAGCTTCACCACTTAATTTTAAAAGAATTCTTTTGTATTTCATTAGTCGATTTTTATTTTTATAAAGTATTCCAACAAGCGCAAAAATAACATACAACTATTGTTTTCAATAGTTGTAAATTTGAGCAAAGATAGACATATTATGATTTTTTTGAAATAGTGTTTCGTAAATATTTGTTTTAAGTTTTTGTTTCACTTTCTATATGGTTGTATTCATCCTAGAATCGAGTATTTACTGCTAGTTTGTAGAACTATTCTAAATTTATAAAATTATTGTTTTAATGTGCTTTTGTTGCTAATTTACAGTATAGTATTCTTAAATTTGATGAGAAATAAAGCTATGAGGTAGCATGACTTGATTTGGTCGCAAACACCAATCAAGATATGCGAATTCTAAATTCTAATAAAAAACAAATACTATTTACATATGAAAGTTTCAATTGCTAAGGCGTTATTTAATAGCTACGGTTATCCTGAATATAAAAAAATTGTTTCCGATTTATTGACACAAGGAAAGTCTACAGGTCACGAACAGTCCGAAGATCTTTTGCATTATAGCACGCTCAACGAAGCGCGTATAAAACGTTTGGATAAAACGATTCAGGTTACAGAGGAGGTGTCTGCAAAATTAAAAGCGCTTAAAAAAAATTACATTTGGCTTGTTTTAGCCGAAGGTTGGTGTGGTGATGCGGCACAAATTTTACCTATAATTAATAAAATGGCCATCGCATCGGAGCATAAAGTTGAATTAAAAATTGTTTTTCGTGATGACAATGATGATTTAATGAAAGAATTTTTGACCAATGGAGGCAAAGCGATACCAAAACTTATTTGCGTAGATAAACAAACAGGAGAATTTTGTGACCATTGGGGGCCTCGTCCTCAGGCGGCAGCCGATTTAATAACCAATTACAAAATTGAACATGGCGTTGTCGACGAAGAGGCAAAAACGCAACTACAATTGTGGTATTTGCACGATAAAGGAGTGTCTACCCAACACGAAATTATGGCTATGATGGATTTAATAGAAAATTAACAATTTTTTATTTTTTTTATCTAACAATTATTCTTAAATTGCTGATTCCTAACAATCTACTATTTCTTATTTGCTTTTTTTATGTGTGTTTAAAAAATTGTTCAACAATCTAAAAAAACAACATTATGAAAAATCTATTTGAAAGAATCTATGATTACGTTTCGCAATTCCTTTTTGGAAATGAAGGTGCAGTTCATTATTAAAAAACAGTACTTTTAGAATTTTGAGAATTATCTAGTAACACTGCTGCAGTTTTGGCAGAAACACATCACAAATACGTAAATGATTTTGTGATGTGTTTTTTTTGTTTTTATAAATTAAGAGTTGAGACTTTCCTCGAAGGCATTTACATCTATTGCATCAACAACATTGTAATCGCCAATTTTTGTACGACGTAAAACGGTTAAATGCGAACCAGATTCCATTGCTTTTCCAAAGTCAAAAGCAAGTGAACGAATGTAAGTGCCTTTGCTGCAAACCACTCTAAAGTCAATTTCAGGCAGTGCGATTCTTGTGATTTCAAATTCGTGAATAGTTGTTTTGCGTGTCGCAATTTCGACAAACTCGCCCGCGCGAGCATGTTCGTATAATCGAACACCATCTTTTTTAATTGCGGAATAAATAGGTGGCTTTTGATCTATTTCGCCCAAAAATTGTTTAACCGTTTCGTGTATTAGTGTTTCATCAATGTGATCTGTTGAATACGTTTGATCAATTTCGGTTTCTAAGTCGTAGGAAGGAGTAGTGGCGCCAATATAGAACGTTCCTGTATATTCTTTGGCTTGCCCTTGTAGTTCTGATATTTTTTTTGTGAATTTTCCCGTGCATACTAATAGTAGTCCAGTAGCTAAAGGATCTAAAGTGCCAGCATGACCAATCTTGAATTTTTTGGGCAATCCTACTTTATTAATTAGAGCATATTTGAGTTTATTTACCGCTTGAAAAGAAGTAAAATGCAACGGTTTGTCAATTAGTAAAATTTGACCGTTTAAAAAATCTTCGGTTGTCATTAAATTACGGTAAGAGGATGAATGAAATAGTGAATTGCCAGTAACACAATTCCAGCGATGATTCGGTAGTATCCAAAAACTTTAAATCCATTTTTTGTCAAAAACCTAATAAAACTTTTAATTGCTAAAAGGGCAACAATAAAAGCAACTACATTTCCTATAATCAAAAAATTGATTTGGTCGTGAGTTAACACAAATCCATCTTTGTAATAATCAAAACATTTTTTAGCTGTTGCGCCTAGCATAGTAGGAACAGCAAGAAAAAAAGAAAATTCTGCAGCAGTAGTACGAGATAATTTTTGAGACATTCCTCCCACGATACTTGCGCCACTTCTTGAAACTCCAGGAATCATGGCCAAACATTGAAACAATCCTATTTTTAAAGCTTGTAAGTAGGTGATCTCTTGTGTAGTTTCTGATTCATTCGGATTGTTAAACCAGTCATCTACTTTTAATAAAATAATGCCACCTATTAGTAAAGAAATGGCAACTGTTACTGGATTTTCTAATAATGAATCTATAAAATCACTCAATAACAATCCAAAAACTACAGCTGGAATAAAGGCTACAAGTAATTTGAAATAAAAATCAAATGATTGAAAAAAGCGTTTAAAATATAAAATCACTACAGAAAGTATAGCTCCTAATTGAATGACAATTGTAAAAAGTTTAGTGAAATCATCGTGTGCTATTCCAAAAAAAGAAGACGCAATAATCATGTGTCCAGTAGAAGAAACAGGCAAAAATTCGGTAATTCCCTCGATAATTGCAAGAATTATAGCTTGTAATGTGTTCATTTTTTTGAAAAAGTTTTCGGTTGTTAATTTTTAGTTTCACTCTGTTTCTAAGGAAACGCCGAATACTATTTTTTTGGCTTTTTCATTATGGCATAAATAGTAATTCCAAAACCGATTAAAACAGTCGTTGGCGCCAAACGAATTCTTCTGAAATTAAAAATTGCTTCATTAAATACATTCGGATCTTCACTTCCTCCACCAGACATTAATATGAACCCAAGTGCTATGACACCAATTCCAATCAATAAAATTTTATAGTTTACCTTTTCAAAAAGAAATTCGTGGTTATTTTGTTTATCTTCCATTATGTTGTTTTTGCGAGGAACGAAGCAATCTCATTCCTATGAGTTTTTAAAATCTAAAAGCGTTAATCAGTAACCTGAAATTAATACAAATCGTCTGTTCTTAAATTCAAGAAACGTTGCGTGGCAAAATAAGTACTTAGCCAAGTGATCAAAATTCCGACTCCCATAACACCAATAAGTACAAGTGCTATTAGTAATTTATCATCTAGAATGCCCAGACCCGGGAAGTTCGTCGCTAAGTAAATTAAAACACCAATCAGAGCTATAATAGCAAGTCCTGCTCCAATTATTCCTAGTTTTATGCTTCGCATAACAAATGGTTTTCTAATAAATGATTTTGTAGCACCTACCATTTGCATTGTTTTGATGATAAATCGATTAGAATGTATAGAAAGGCGTAAAGAACTATTAATCAAGAGTACTGCTATAAATGTTAGGAATGCACTGATGATTAAAATCCACATACTTACTTTTTTGATATTGTCATTTACTAAATTGACCAACTGTTTATCATAAACGATATCTGAAATCATGGGGTTTTTTCGCAAACGGTATTCTATTTTTGCAATACTATCTCTTATAACATAGTCAGCTTTTAAGTGAATGTCATACGAATTTTGTAGCGGATTTTCGCCTAGAAAAGTCACGAAATCTTCGCCTATAATATCCGTGTGCTGTTTTGCAGCTTGTTCTTTTGAAACGTACTCGAACGATCTAGCAAATTTTGTTGCTTTCAATTCTTGATTAAATGCTTTAACAATACTATCACTAGCTTCATTTTTAAAGAAAACGGTCATCGCGATTTCTTCTTTAAAGTCATCGGCTAGTTTTTTGGAGTTAATAATAAAGAAACCCAATATGCCTAATAGAAATAAAACCAAGAATACACTTAGTACAACTGAAAAATAAGAGGAAATTAACCTGCGCTTTTGAAACTTATCAAAGGATGATATCATAGTATATTTAAATTATGACGTAAAAATAACAAACATATTCTTTAATTTAAAGTTAAAAGACGTCAAAATTTTAATTTTAGCCTATAAAGCGTACTATTTGAACGATCTTATTAGTAATTAAACCTAAAAGCACAAATATTCAAGTTAATGTAATTCTAGATTGTTCGTTTTTTTCAAATAAGCGCTACTGTTTTTCTCTGCAAGAAGTAATTGAATGCTACTAAAAATAAAATATTTTTATACCCCATACAATAAATGTAAATTTGCAAACTTATAATTTAATGTAAAAACTTAGCGACTTAGTTTCTAAGTAACTCAGCAACTTTAAAGATGAAATACAATCCGAACGAAATAGAAGCCAAATGGCAAAAACATTGGGCAGATAATAAAACTTTTGCAGCCGAAAATAACTCTGAAACCCGTGGCGAAGCCGAACTGAGCGTAGCTAAACCCAAATATTATGTTTTGGATATGTTTCCTTATCCATCAGGAGCGGGATTGCATGTAGGACATCCGTTAGGTTACATCGCATCGGATGTGTATTCGCGTTTCAAAAGGCATCAAGGTTTTAATGTTTTGCACCCAATGGGTTACGACAGTTTTGGATTGCCAGCCGAACAATATGCGATACAAACAGGTCAGCGTCCAGAAGATACGACTCGCGTAAATATTGACGGTGGTGTGGATAAAGAAGGAAATAAAATTGCGGGTTACAGAAAGCAATTGGATAAAATAGGATTTTCATTTGATTGGGACAGAGAAGTTCGGACTTCGAATCCTGATTATTATAAACATACACAGTGGATTTTTATTCAACTCTTTAATTCTTGGTACAATAAGGATTCAGATAATGCTGAAGATATTTCGACTTTGATTTCCGTTTTCCAAAAAGAAGGAAATGCAAACGTAAAAGCAGTTTGTGATGATAACATTGCGATTTTTTCGTCAAGCGAATGGAACGCTTTCGCAAAAGAGGCGCAGCAGAAAATCCTTTTGCAATACCGACTTACCTATTTGGCCGAAACGGAAGTGAACTGGTGTCCAGGATTAGGGACGGTTTTGGCGAATGATGAAATCGTAAACGGTGTTTCGGAACGTGGTGGTTTTCCTGTAATTCGGAAAAAAATGACGCAATGGAGTATGCGTATTTCTGCCTATGCAGAACGTTTACTGCAAGGTTTGAATGATATCGATTGGAGCGAAAGCATCAAAGAAAGTCAGAGGAATTGGATTGGAAAATCAGTTGGAGCAATGGTTGATTTCCATGTTTTATCAATTCCCGACGGAAATACTGCTTTGGAAATAAGAGAAAAAGCAACCGAAACCGAAAAATTATTATGGTTAAGTTTAAAATCGAAAGCATTAGATTATAAAATTAAGCATCAATATAAAATAGGGGACTACATTGTTGATTTTGTGTGTTTGTCTAGAAAATTGATAATTGAAGTTGAAAATACGACAGATGCTAGTCAATTAGAAGCGAATGCCGAACGAAAAAAAGTGCTGAATGAAAATGGATTTAAAGTTATTCGTTTTAATGACGAAGAAATTTTAAGAAATTTAAATGGCGTTTTAGATACCATAACCATAGAATTAGACAGTATAAAAGTTTCCCCTTCAAGTGCTAGGGGGATTTCCGTTTTCACGACAAGACCCGATACTATTTTTGGAGTTACGTTTATGACGTTGGCGCCAGAACACGAATTGGTTTCTCAAATCACAACTCCAGAACAAAAAGCAGCTGTGGAATCTTATATAGAAAAAACGGCAAAACGTTCCGAAAGAGAACGTATGGCAGATGTAAAAACCATTTCGGGAGTATTTACAGGTGGGTATGCGGAACATCCTTTTACCAAAGAACCAATTCCAGTTTGGATCGGTGATTACGTTTTGGCAGGTTACGGAACAGGTGCTGTAATGGCGGTTCCTTGTGGCGATGAAAGAGATTATGCCTTTGCCAATTTTTTTAAAGGGCAAAACGGAATGCCAGCAATCAAAAACATTTTCGACAAAGACATTTCCGAAGCAGCTTATGGTGCAAAAGAAGGTTTTCAACTAGTAGCTTCTGATTTTTTAAACGGACTTGGTTACAAAGAAGGAACCAAAAAAGTAATTGCCGAATTAGAAAAAATCAATCAAGGAAAAGGAAAAATCAATTACCGTTTGCGTGATGCGGTTTTCTCTCGCCAACGATATTGGGGAGAACCATTCCCGGTGTATTATGTGAATGGTTTGCCACAAATGATTGATGCGAAATATTTGCCAATCATTTTACCAGAAGTAGCCAACTATTTACCAACAGAAGAGGGTTTACCTCCTTTAGGAAATGCAACAATTTGGGCTTGGGATATCAAAAATAATGAAGTTGTCAATACTGATTTAGTGGACAATTTTGAAATTTTTCCTTTAGAATTAAACACAATGCCTGGTTGGGCAGGAAGTTCTTGGTATTGGATGCGTTATATGGATGCGCAAAATGAGAATGAATTTGCAAGCAAAGAAGCATTAGCTTATTGGGAAAGCGTTGATTTATACATTGGCGGAAGCGAACACGCAACAGGTCACTTATTGTATTCTCGTTTTTGGAATAAATTCTTAAAAGACAAAGGTTATGCTCCAACAGAAGAGCCGTTTAAGAAACTGATTAATCAAGGAATGATTTTGGGAACGAGTGCGTTTGTTTATAGATTAAATTTAAATGATGAAACAGAAAATCAATTAAAAAGAGATATTCTTAATGGAGAGAAGGGAACCTATGAAGTAACTTCGAATTCGAAACTTCAACTTAGCGATAAGGGTTTGAAATTACATTCAGATTCACAATTTAGTGATAATGACAAAACTAAAGTAACTGAATTTATAGAAAAATATAATAACAAAATTTTTGTGTCATTAAAAGATGCAAAGTCATCAATTAATCCAAAAGTTGGGGAATTAAATCTTTGTTCGTATTTTCCAGGAATTGATTATGCTTTAAAAGAAAAATTTCCAAATTATGCTGATGTGATTAGTGCTGGTATTTCTCTTAATATAATTGCATTGCATACTGATGTCTCTTTTGTAAATTCTTCTGACGAATTAGACATTGAGAAATTTAAAGCTTGGAGAGAAGATTATAGAGACGCTGAATTCATTCTTGACGAAAACGGAAAATACATCGTCGGTCGTGAAGTTGAAAAAATGTCCAAATCAAAATACAATGTAGTGACTCCAGATGATATTTGTAATGAATACGGTGCAGATACATTGCGTTTGTATGAAATGTTTCTTGGCCCACTAGAGCAAGCAAAACCGTGGAATACTGCAGGAATTTCGGGAGTATTTGGTTTCTTGAAAAAATTATGGCGTTTGTATTTTGATGAACATGCACTGATTGTTACTGATGATGCACCAACGAAAGACAACTTAAAGTCATTGCATAAAACCATCAAAAAAGTTTCAGAAGACATTGAGAGTTTTTCTTTTAATACTTCAGTTTCTCAATTTATGATTTGTGTGAATGAATTATCAACGCAAAACTGTCATTCTCGTGCTATTTTAGAACCTTTGGCTATTGTGATTTCGCCTTATGCACCACATATTGCTGAGGAATTATGGTCTTTATTAGGTCACGAAGGTTCGATTGCAAAGGTTTCTTTCCCAGTTTTTGATGCTAAACATTTGGTAGAAAGTGAAAAAGAATATCCAGTTTCTTTCAACGGAAAAATGCGTTTTACAATTACGCTGCCTTTAGACTTAACGGCAACACAAATTGAAGAAATTGTAATGAAAGACGAAAGAACGCAAAAACAGTTAGACGGAAAAACACCGAATAAAGTGATTATTGTTCCTGGGAAAATTATCAATTTGGTAGGATAGATAAAACGAAATTTTTTATATTTAAAAATCCAATTTATTTTGGATTTAAAAAATTTTTAACCACAAATTACACAAATTACACAAATTCCCGCAAATTTAATCTGTGGAAATTTGTGTAATTTGTGGTTCTTTTTTTATTGTGTTAAAGTAGCGTTTAAAACTATGCGCTTTAAGCAGATCTCGTTTTAGCTTCTAAATTTTTAGCCACAGATTAATATGATTACAAGGATTTAATTTGTGAAAATTTGTGGAATTTGTGGTTCTTTTTTTATTTGCTAAATGTCAAATTGGCATTTTCTAAATTTGGCTCACAATTTGATGTTTCAATAGAAACAAGAAACATAAAAAATCAAAAAATATGGGAATGAGTTATTTAATTCTTGCGGGTGCTATTATGCTAGCAAGTTGGTTAGTGAGTTCTACACTAAAGAGGAAGTTTGAGTTTTATTCGAAACTGCATTTGCAAAACGGAATGTCAGGTGCAGAAATCGCCGAAAAAATGCTTGCTGATAACGGTATTCGTGATGTGCGCGTTATTTCGACTTCAGGTCAATTAACCGATCATTACAATCCAGCAGACAAAACTGTTAATTTGAGCGAAGCAGTTTACAATCAGAGAAATGCTGCAGCAGCAGCTGTTGCCGCTCACGAATGCGGACATGCTGTTCAGCATGCGGCAGGTTATAAATGGCTGACGATGCGGTCAAAATTAGTACCGATTGTGAGTGTGGCTTCTACTTACATGCAGTGGATTTTAATAGCGGGTATCTTAATGATTAATACTTTTCCGCAATTATTATTGATAGGAATAATCATTTTTGCTGCTACAACTGTATTTTCGATAATCACATTGCCAGTAGAATATGACGCTAGTAATCGCGCTTTGGCTTGGTTAGAAAGTAAAAATATGCTAACCCAACAAGAACAAGCAGGAGCAAAGGATTCGCTAAAATGGGCGGCAAGAACGTATGTAGTTGCTGCTTTAGGTTCTATTGCAACTTTACTATATTACGTTTCCATTTATATGGGAGGAAGAAGAAACTAACTTTTAATTTTAAGATCTGATACTGTCTAAAGACCCGAATAATTTAAAATTTCCGGGTCTTTTTATTGTGATTTAATTTTACCAACCATTTAGAAGTTAAGTTTCATTAAACCTTCATTAAACTTAACTTCTAAATGGTTAATTTTTTTCCTTTTAATTTTACAGACTAATTTGTATTTGGTATTATATACTGATTTTAATTTTTTTACAACTGTATTTGTCTGTCAATTTGTTGATCAAGAGAGATAAAGGTTTCCGTTCTAGAAACGCCTTCAATGACTTGAATTTTAGAATTTAGCAGTTGCATTAAATGCTCGTTATCGCGACAAATCATTTTGATTAAAATTGACCAGTTTCCAGTGGTATAATGACATTCTAAAACTTCAGGTATTTTTTTTAAATCCTTTACAGCTTCGGAGTTACGAGCCGCTTTATCTAGATAAACACCAACAAACGCCATCGTATTGTATCCTAAAACTTTGTGGCTTACGGTGAATTTAGAACCAGAGATCACACCAGATTGTTCTAGTTTCCGAAGCCTTTGATGAATAGCAGCTCCTGAAATTCCTATTTTATTCGCAATTTGAAGAATGGGTTTGCGCGCATCTTCCATCAGGTTGCGTAGAATTTCTTTATCGATTCCGTCAATTTCAACAACAAGAGAATTGATTTTCATAAGTATATATTTAAACTAAAATATAAATTTTGGTTTTAGATTGAAGTCAAAAATACAAAATTGATTGTAATTAGTAATTTTTAAGTAGCGTATTTTGCATTCAAAGCAAAAAAAACCCATTCGGTTAAAAATGGGTTTTTTGTATATTGATAAAGTATTTTTATTTTGCTTTATTTGCTTCAATGATGTATTTCTCTAATGCCATTGTCATGGAAGGTGTGTCTGGAGTAGGTGCAAGAATATCAACTCGTAAACCATGATCTAACGCTTCTTTTTGTGTGGTGCTTCCAAAAACAGCAATCCTAGTATCGTTTTGCTTAAAATCAGGGAAGTTTTTGTACAATGATTTTATTCCTGTTGGACTAAAAAATGCTAGAACATCGTAATACACATCTGCTAAGTCAGAAAGGTCACTCATTACTGTTTTATAAAAAACAGCGGGTGTCCAATCTACTTTTAGAGCATTTAATGTAGTTGGGATATCAACATTTAATTGATCCGAAGCGGGTAGTAAAAATTTCTCGTCTTTGTATTTTTTGATTAATGGTGATAAATCAGTAAAATCTTTTGGACCAACATATATTTTACGTTTTCTGTAAACTACATATTTTTGAAGGTAAAATGCAATTGCTTCCGATTGACAGAAATATTTTAAATTTTCTGGAACTTTGTATCGCATTTCATCGGCTACTCTAAAAAAATGATCTACGCCATTCTTACTCGTTAAAATAATTGCGGTGAAATTATTCAAATCGATTTTTTGGAGTCTAATCTCTTTCGCGTTTACTCCTTCTACATGAATAAAAGGTCTGAAATCAACTTTTACTTTATGCTTTAGCTGCAGCTCAAAGTATGGAGAGTTTTCCACTTTCGGTTCTGGTTGTGAGACCAAAATTGTTTTCACTTTCATATTTTAATATTTTCTATGCGCGACCTTTTGTAAACCAATAATACATAAAATAATAGGGTGCTATTTCAAGAGTGCAAAGATATAAAATAAAATAAAACAACTTACCGAAAATTTCTTTTCTGTAATTTTTTATTGAAATTATGTAAATTAATAGGTTGATTGCTATGATTATATAAAGAATCAGTAGCGGAATATTTTTTGAAATAGAATCGTAATAAAACAAAATAACGTCTATTGGCAGCAAAAGTAGACCAAGATAAGAGCGATATGTTACTTTTTGAAGGTTGTATTGATCAATTAATTCTTGAATATTAAAAGAAGTAGCAATTATTTTTTCTATTAAAAACTTCGCTAAAACAAAATAGATAAAAAAAGTGAAAATTTGAAGAAATAGAATCCAATCTGTTTTTGAAGCATGTCCAAAATAGCTGAGTAGAAGCTGAATAAAGAAGGAGAATGAAATGATTTGAACAAAAAATAACGCGATAGAAAATATTCCCATTAAATGGCTGCTATCTCTATATATTTTAGCGTATTTATCAGAGTAAATCAATCTTGCAAAATCTTCAAACCGATTTTCATAAACCGATTTGGTTAATGCTACGATACCAAAAGCCAAGATAAAAACCAGAGTCGCCCAGTCTTTATTTTCTATTATTCTAGGATGAAGTACATGTTCAATCATATAAGGGCAAAATTAGTGATTTTTATAACATTATTTAATATAATTTTATAATAATCAAATGGTTTAAAATCGTTATTTTTGCACGGAAACTACCAGAATATATGAACAATTGTATTGTTATAATTCCTACCTATAACGAAATTGAAAATATCGAAAGCATTATTAGAGCTGTGCTGTCCCAACACAAAGCATTTGATGTTTTAGTAATTGATGACAACTCTCCAGACCATACAGCAGATAAAGTGATTATGCTGCAGTCCGAATATAATGGTAGATTATTTTTAGAAAAAAGAGCAAAAAAAGCCGGACTAGGAACAGCCTACGTTCATGGTTTTAAATGGGCTTTAGAAAATAAATATGATTTTATTTTCGAAATGGATGCGGATTTCTCTCATAATCCAAATGACTTAGAAAAATTATACGATGCTTGCCATTTTGGTAACGCCGATTTAGCCATAGGATCACGCTATGTGACAGGAGTTAATGTGGTAAACTGGCCATTGAGTAGGGTTCTAATGTCCTACTTCGCATCGGTATATGTTCGAATGATTACTGGGATGAAAATACATGATGCAACTGCTGGATTTGTTTGTTATAAAAGAAAAGTCCTAGAAGATATCAATTTAGATAAAATAAAGTTTGTCGGTTATGCGTTTCAAATTGAAATGAAATACAGAACTTTTTGCAAAAAATTTGCTATTACAGAAGTCCCAATCATTTTTACAGATCGAACAAAAGGACAATCTAAAATGAGTAATTCAATTATTGTAGAAGCTGTTTTTGGAGTTATTTCATTACGCCTAAAAAAATTAGTTAATAGATTATAAATTAGAATGACATGAATAAGTTCTTAATAAAGAATGCTAAAATAGTAAACGAGGGTGTCATTTTTGAGGGTGATGTACTTATTGAAAATGACTTAATAGTCGAGATTGCCGAAAGTATTAGTGCAAAATCATCTGATTTTATAATCATCGATGCTGAAGGAAACTACCTTATGCCAGGAGCAATTGATGATCAGGTACATTTTAGAGAGCCTGGTCTAACACACAAAGGAAATATAGAGTCAGAATCGAGAGCGGCTGTAGCTGGCGGAATTACGTCTTTTATAGAGCAGCCAAATACGGTTCCTAATGCAGTTACCCAAGAAATTTTAGAAGAAAAATATCAACTTGCTGCTAATAATTCGTATGCAAATTATTCTTTTATGATGGGTGCTACGAATGATAATCTTGAAGAAGTACTAAAAACGAATCCTAGGGATGTCGCTGGAGTAAAAATATTTTTAGGTTCTTCTACAGGAAATATGCTGGTTGATGATGAAGCAGTGTTGGAGAAAATTTTCTCCTGCACGACAATGCTTATTGCCGTTCATTGTGAGGACGAAGCCACTATTAGAAATAATTTAGAGAAATATAAAGAAATTTATGGTGACGAAGTTCCAATAACTGCGCACCATCTTATACGTAGTGAGGAAGCTTGTTATATTTCTTCTTCAAAAGCAGTTGCTTTAGCAAAAAAAACAGGAGCAAGATTGCATGTTTTTCATCTTTCGACAGCAAAGGAAATGGAATTATTTACCAATAAAATTCCATTAGAGGATAAGAAAATAACCGCTGAAGTTTGTATTCATCATTTGTGGTTTACGAACGAGGATTATGATACAAAAGGCAATTTAATAAAGTGGAATCCAGCGGTAAAGACTGCAAACGATAGAAAAGTATTGTGGGAAGCTTTGCTAGACGGTAGAATCGATGTAGTAGCTACAGATCATGCGCCACACACACTAGAAGAAAAAACACAGTCCTATCTTAAAGCACCTTCTGGCGGACCGCTGGTGCAGCATGCCGTTGTGGCGATGTTTGAATTTCACCATCAAGGAAAAATAAGTGTAGAAAAAATTGTAGAAAAAATGTGTCACAATCCCGCCAAACTTTTTAAAATAGAAAAGCGCGGTTTTATAAAAGTGGGATATTTTGCGGATTTGGTTATTGTAAACTCAGGCTTGCCGTGGAGTGTTAAGAAAGAAAATATTCTTGCTAAATGCGGATGGTCTCCTTTTGAAGGTTTTACATTTAAATCCAGAATCACACATACTTTTGTAAATGGAAAACTGGTTTATACAGGTAATAAAGTAAAAGATATTCGTGCAGGACAAAGAATGTTGTTTGATAGATAAATTATTTAGATGAAAAAAAGTGTAATTCTTTTTATTGTAATAATCTCTTTTTTTGGATGTGATAAGAGTTTGGTAGAAAAACCAGATAATCTTATTGCAAAAAATGTGATGATGGATATGATGTATGATATGTCAATTTTGGATGCTTTAAAGTATCAAAATGCAAATTCATTATATACAAATGGAATTAATCCGAAGCGTTACATTTATGAAAAATATAAAATTGATAGTCTCCAGTATGTAAAAAGCAATGCCTATTATGCTGCTGATTATAAGGAGTATAAGGATATGTTTGATGCCGTAAATAAACGTATAAAAGTCGAAAAAAGAGCTGTTGATTCAATTCTTGCTATAAAGACCAAAAAGGAACTCAAGCTTAAAAAAATCAAAGATAAAAAAGTAGCTGATTCTATTGCAAAAGTAAAAAAAGTGATAGCACTGAAGCTAAAAAAGGAAAAGGATTCTTTGGCTAAAGTCAAAAAAGAAAAAGAGATAAAACTTAAAACAGTGGATTCACTAGCTAAAGCTAAAAAAGACAAAGGTTTAAAAGTTAAAACTAAAAAAGATTCCTTAGCTAGAGTGAAGAAAAAATTATAGAGTAGCGATTTCTTTTATATACTGATGAATGTCTGTGAATTCGTAATTTAAGGCATTTTTTATTTTATCATTGGCATACAAACTTTTCGAATAACTTGCCTTCGCAGTTGCTTTACTGATTTGTCTTTGTTGTCTAAATACATTCGAAGCAATCCAATCTAATTTATATAAGACACGCATCATAAAAGGTGTCGCATGGTAAGTAGGTCGTCTAGTAGCAACAGCATCTGCAATAGAATTTATGTAATCGCGAAAAACAAGATTCTGAGCGATAAGTGTAAAGCGCTCGTTTTCTACGTTACTTCTCATTAATTCATACGCTATTTTTACAACGTCTGTAACGGCAATAAACCCTGTAGTTCCCAAAGTATAAAAGTCAAGCCCCTTTTTTATTTTTGTAAAAAGAACACCACTTCCTTGATTCCAAAAGCCAGGACCTAGAATAACACCTGGATTTAAAATAAGTACAGTAAGGCCTTCCTGTTTCCCGCGCCAAATTTCCATTTCGGAGCCATATTTGGAGATGGCATAATCACTGTGCGGTTTTTCTGGATTCCATTCTGTGTTTTCGGTAATGATATTTTCATGTTCGGCTAAGTCACCAAGAGCGGCAATTGAACTCAGGTAGCAAAGCTTTTTTACAGTAAAAGCCAAGCAAAAATTGACAATATTGGCAGTTCCTTCGATATTTGTTTTGCGTATTATGTATTCGTCCTTTGGATCAAAAGAAATCAAAGCGGCACAATGATAAACTTGGGTTATACCGACAAAAGCTTTTTCTAGTGAAGGAATATCAAGAATATCACCTTGAACCCAAAGGACAGATTGAAATAACGCTTCTTTTTTATATAATGAAAATAGCGCTTCTGTTTTTTGAATACTATCAGGATTTCTATAAATTGCACGTACGATTTCTCCTTTTTCTACTAAATGAATTAATAGATGTGCACCAACCAAACCTGTTCCTCCCGTTACTAATACCATTTTGTAAAGATACTATTTTTAACAAATTCAATTAGTAATTAAATTCTATCAATGAAATTTATTACCAAATGACGTTATTCAAAAGAAACCTTTTATGGTAAATAACCTTTTATTTTGTATTAAAAATACGGTAGCTTATTATGAAATCAAGTGAGGTATATTTTGCAGAATAGTATAGATAATTCATTAATTCTTTTCTTGCATTTAGTCTTAATTCGGCTGTAAATTTATTTTTAAAATTATATCCCAAACCTAATCCTAAATTGTTTGGTGATCGGCTTTCTAAACTTGATGAACTATTAGTTCCTGTTTTATTTTTATATTCTATATTGGTCTTGCCAGCCACATCAATAGAGTAAAAAACACTGATAAAAATTTTTGAAATTTCATTTAAAAACATATAATGTCTTACTCCAATTGGTAGTTGTATCGAGTTATAATTTATTTTTATATTATATAATTTTTCTGGGTTCGCTATAAATCCGCTCGATATAGTGTAATCTTTTTCATCTTGATATTTCTGGTAAGTTGGGTTGATGAAAACACTCCATTTATTTTTATTATAAGGGAGAACATACTCAGCTTCAGCGCCAAGCTTGAATACAATTTTATTATCAAGAGTAACATTTAAATTAGAATTATAGAAACCCTCTGCTAACGTTGAAACAACACTTACTCCAGATGTTATTTTTATAGAAAATTGACTTCTAGCTGCTTTTGTTTCCTCTTTACTGGCGGAAACAGATTTTACATTATTATATTTTTCAAAATAATCAGTGAGACTAGCTTTTTTGTAACTAAGATTATGAATGTCTTTTTCAGAGATGTTTAAAGAGGTAACATTTACTAAAAGCTGTTGTTTATATTGATTATTTTCACTTATTCTTTCTGCGCCTTCGTTTCGATCAGATTTTAGATATTTAATGTATACCAATTGCTCTATGGGGATGGTTTTCGTAGCATAAAAGAACTTGTTTATTAGTTCATCATTATAACTGTATAAGCTTGCTTCGCCGTCGATTAGGACTTTTAAGAATAGGGTTTCCTCTGTCCAATTTGGACTAGGATTTCTTGTGATCTTTTTTAAATCATCACTTGAGCGGTCTATTTTTAAAGTAAATCTTTTATATGTACTTTCATTATCAATGCCAAATTCTAATGTACTTGTTATATTTTCTGCTTTAAATTCTGCATCATCAAGCTCCATTTTATATTTAAAATCTGTTGGAGTATTCTTCCAGTCTAAATTTTTTATATAGCATTCAGTTCTTTTTCCTTCGTTTGAAATAAAATATCCTTTTTGGAAAGATATTTGAGAATGGACAAACGTGCAGAAAAACAGCAAAGTAATAAGTAATATTTTTTTCATAAGATTGTTTTTATTTTAAAGCAAAAGTACTTTAATCAAATTATAAAATTTTTAATTTTTATTTAATTTTTTAGAAGCTTTTAATAAAAATTTTATTATTAAAAGTTAGTCATCATATCATGAAAAAAATTACAACTAAAATTTTTCTTCTAATAGTACTTATAATATGCACAACGAAATGAATTAATTATATTTGCACAAATAGCAAGAAAATATGAAAAATATTATTTCCGAATTACAATGGCGTGGCTTAGTTCATGACATAATGCCTGGAACCGAAGAGCAACTTCTAAAAGAAATGACTGCTACTTATATAGGTTTTGATCCCACATCAGATTCACTGCATATTGGTAGTTTAGTTCCCATTATTTTATTAGTTCACCTTAAGAATTTTGGTCACAAACCTATCGCTTTGGTCGGAGGTGCTACTGGAATGATTGGGGATCCTTCAGGGAAATCGGATGAGAGAAATTTATTAGACGAAGCAACTTTAAACCATAATGTTGATGGTATCAAAGCGGTTTTATCTCGTTTTTTAGATTTTAATGACACTGCCGTCAATGCGCCCGTTTTAGTAAATAACTACGATTGGATGAAGGGCTTGTCGTTTATTAATTTTGCTCGTGATGTCGGTAAACGTATCACTGTAAATTACATGATGGCCAAAGATTCGGTTAAAAAAAGACTCGCTGGCGAAGGAGAGGGAATGTCCTTTACCGAGTTTACCTACCAATTAATTCAAGGGTACGATTTTTATCATTTGCATAAAGAATACAACTGCTTGTTACAAATGGGAGGTTCAGACCAATGGGGAAATATCACTACAGGAACCGAATTGGTGCGACGTATGAATGTGGGCGAAGAGGCTAAAGCTTTTGCTATGACTTGTCCGTTAATAACGAAAGCAGACGGTTCTAAATTTGGAAAGTCTGAAGGCGGAAATGTGTGGCTGACAGCCGATAAAACTTCGGTATATAAATTTTACCAATTTTGGCTGAATACTACCGATGTAGATGCTGAGAAATACATAAAAATCTTTACATTTTTAGACAAAGAAACCATTGATGCTTTAATAGAAGAGCATAAAGTGGCACCGCATTTAAGAGTGCTGCAAAAGAAATTGGCAGAAGAATTAACAACCTTTGTTCATTCTGCGGAAGCGTTAGAAAAAGCCATTCAAGCATCGAATATTTTGTTTGGAAACTCAAACGCTGCCGACTTGAAACAATTGGATTCTGCTACATTTCTAGAAGTTTTTGAGGGAGTTCCCCAAGCAGAAATAGCTAAAGCGGATATAGAATCTGGTTTGGATATCATTTCGGTTTTAAATGAAAAAACAGGATTTTTTAAATCAAATGGAGAAGCAAGACGCGCTTTAACTGCCAATTCTATTTCTGTAAACAGAGAAAAAATTGCGGAAGATTTTGTTTTGTCAACTAATGATTTAATCAACAATGAATTTGTTTTACTGCAAAGTGGTAGGAGGAATTATTTTATAGTGAGAATTGTTTAAGGTTGTTTAATCGTTTAAGATAGTTTGACCGCAAATAAACAATTTAAGCTATTAAACTCTTAAACCTTTCAAACAATTTTAAACTTTTTAAATCACCATCAAATTACAACCGCGAATATCTGAGTTATCAAAACGTCCCAATACTTCGAAAGTGGTGTTGGGATATTTTTTGCCCAAATCTTGAGTAGCTATAAACGAACAGGAATTGATGTTTGCCAAGTCAATTACATTAATTCCACCAGTTTTACCATCTTTTATATACGTGAGTGCATCTTCGGTATCGCGAATGTGTATTTGCATCCACGACGGGCATTCAAATAAGCCTTCTCCCAAAGAATACGCCTGAGAAAGTAATTCAGTCATGCCATATTCTGAATGGATCGCTTTTACACCAAAACCGTTGCAAAGTTGCTCGTGTAATTCTTCTCGAATCATTTCTTTACGTTTGCCTTTCATGCCGCCGGTTTCCATTATGATGGTGTGCTGCAATGTGAATGTTCTTTTTTCGATCAAATCTAATAAGGCGTAGGTTACACCAATCAGAATTACATTTTGCCCCGCTTGGTCTAACGCAATTAGTTTATCTATTAATTCTTCATGATTGTTGAGGTAAAAGCCACTGTCTTGGTTGTTGGTCAATTGTATTAAGTCCTCGACCATATAAATTAAAGAAGAGCCTTCTCTTTCTAAATAGGAGGGAAGTAAGGCCAAGATCACATAATCTTCTATGTCCCCGTAAAATTGACAAAACCCTTTGCGGTAGCTTTCTTCATATACACTAACATCCGATACTAGATGTTTACTAGTAATTGTTCCTGTGGTACCACTGCTAGTAAATGTTGCCTGAATAGCATCAGTTGTAGAAACCACATCGTGACTTTTGAAAAATTGTATAGGTAAAAAAGGAATTTTTAAAAGTGTTTTAACATCCTGAGGATTGGTCTTTAAAAGATCGCAAAATTCACGATAGACTGCGTTATTCTCGTGCTGAAAACGAAAAATTTTCAGCGCTATTTTTTCAAATTGCTTGTGACTGGAAATCGTAAATATGTCGTTGGCTGTCATCAAGTAAATAATTTTATTGCAAAGGTATTATTATTTTTTAACCTTGGCGGTATTGTTTTTTAAAGCTAAAAAAATATTTATATAAAAAAAGTTCCAAATCGCTTTGGAACTTTTATAATTTTATTTAATAGAACTACCTTATAATCAATTTCCTAGTACTTGATGCTTCTTCTTCTGTTATTTTTATAATGTATACTCCTGGAGAAAGATCGGAGATGTTTAACTCTTTTGTTGTAATTAATGTCTGTAAAACTTTTTTTCCTAAAACGTCAAAAATAATAATCTTTTTATCTAAATCATTTTTTGATGTAATAAAAACTTTATCACCGGTAACGGGGTTGGGGTACAATCGTAAGCCCTCGATCGAAGGATTTTCTTGTGTCTTTGGCAGTTGTTTTGTATCTTGTGCTATTGCACTTATAGAAAAGAAAAAAGCCAATAAAAAAGTAATATAAAAGTAGTTTTTTGTCATTTGCTATATTTGTTGATGGTAAAGATAGGGAAAAGTTTGATACAAAATAAGTATAAGAAAAAATTCTAAATTTTATTTTTAATAAAGGAAAAACAATACAAAGGTGCTACAGTCAGTTGTTTACATTACACATTCATTCTATTTTTTTCGCTGCATTTCAAATTTAAAGTAATTACAAAATTAAATTCTAAAAAAAGTGGTGTAAAAAAAAGCTATCTAAAGTTTGTTTTTAGATAGCTTGATTTGCATTATTTTTTTAGTTACTTAATCCATTCTGCCCAAGTAGGTAATGCTGCACCGTTACCAGCACCTAATGAGCCAGTTGTTGTTCCGGATAATTTAGGACCATCGAAAGTGGTTATTTGAGCACCAAAAGTGTAATTTGTTATAGTAAAGTTTCCAGCTGCAATGTTTGCAACTGCTCCAGCATCTGCGGATAACTTACAAAGAGCTGAAGGCATATCATCGGCTACATATAAATTGTTATATGCTTGTTTTCCACCACCTTCTTTAAAGTTAATTGCTTTCTCATCAGCTGTAAATTTAGCATCACCTTTAACAATTGAAATATTAACTAAGTTAGCATTAGTTATAGGAAGACCATCGGCAGGATTTTTTTGATTGTTTGATCCTTCTACACCACCTTTTGTAACACCTTTAATATATATATTGGTGCTGGTACCTTGCCATCCGTCAGCAAAATCAAATGAATCGTCATAAGAGTTAATTAAAATTAGGTTCTTTGGATTTACTGCTCCTCCAAAAAATTCAACTGCATCATCTCCACTTTCGTAACAATAAATATCAGAAACTATTGTTCCTGAACCTACTCCGAAGAAAGAGATACCATTGTATTCTTTTTCTGCAGTAAATTTAGAACCAGTATACATGATTTTTAGAAAATTAATGTTCCCTGAGGAATCTGCATTATCATTTCCACCATAACTTAAACCTCCCACTTCTGAAGTACCGTTGTCTCCCGTGTTTACTTTACCATTACCACATATTATTAATCCACCCCAATTACTTTCGGATGGAGAAGCTTTTCCAGAAGTCATAACTACTGGTTTTGTAGCCGTACCATTAATATTGATTTTAGCATTTCTTTCTACCGCAATATATAAAGAAGTTTCTAGTACAGTTGGTGAAGTTTTGATTGTTGTTCCTGCAGGAATAACTAAAGTTGCTCCAGATTTAACCACCAGTCCTCCAGTTAATGTATAGGTTTTAGTCGGGTCTAAAGTTACTACGCCGTCTTTAATTTCTCCTTGTAAATCATCAGCTTTCAATGTAAAAGTACTGTCGTTTTTAACAGTGTCATTTTTGTCATCAGAACTACATGCTGTGAAAGTAAGACCTGCTATTGCAGCCATTGCAAAAAGTGTTTTTTTCATTTTACTTAATTTTTTATTGTTTAGTTTTATTAGTACAAAGTAAAGCTACATATGTTCCTAGTGTGTTAAGTCGATATTACTAATCTATTAAGAATGCTGTAGTTGACCACATTTCTTTTAATGTTAAATTTACATTGGGTTTATGGCAATAAAAAAGGTGATTAGAAAACTAATCACCTTTTATTGCTTTAAATGTTTTTTTTAAAAAGTATAATTTAAAGTAAGTCTAATATCAGAGCCAACTTTGTATGAAGTGACTAATACATCACCAACTGCAGCTTTTCCAGGTACTTTACCTTGTTCTAATACACGTTCGAAAGTTGGATTTAAAATGTTATTGTAAATTAGTCCAAGCTTTATATTCTTCGTCAAGCTAGAATTAATAATGAAGTCTACTTTATTAACCGCTTTATCAATCATATTGCCGACATTCGAAGCTCCTATTACAGCTAATTTATCTGAAGAGTAAGAGTAAGAGAGTGTCGCTGTTAAATCCCTATCTTCTGCATACTCCTTCAAAAAGGAAATGTTTGCGTTTGCTAGAAAACTAGAAGCTCCGGATAATTTGCTTTCTGAAAAAGTAAAATTAGCTCCAAAATTATTTTCAGCATTTACTTTTTCATTATTTAAATCTTGGTTGCTATAAAGATAAGATCCATTTAAGTCGAATGAAAATTTTGTTTTTAAATTATTACTATTTTCGATTTCAAAAATATCTTTTCTATACTCCAACTCTATTCCTGCAACAGTCGCTTTTTTACCCGTATTTGCATAGGTAATGTCATTTGATGAAGAGTTTAAAAACATTTCGTTGATTGGATTCTGAATGATTTTACCAAATGCAGTAACAGAAACTAACTCTCCTGATTTTGGAAATAACTCCCAACCTAAATCGGCATTGTAATTTGTGGAAGCATATAAATTCGCATTTCCTACATACGCTTGTGCTACATCTTCATACAAAATTTCTACTTTTTCTTTAAATTGAGGTAGTGTATATGTTTTACTAAAAGAGAACTTTACATTTTGCTTATCGGTTAGAGTATATTTAGAAATTAAACTTGGCAAAATATTAAATTTCGAAAAGTCTGATTCTTGGCCATTTGGTTTAACGGTGGAATAAAACAAAACATTTTGAGTAGTTTGTTCTAGTCTAGCTCCTAGAATAGTACTTAGTTTATCGGTTAAAGCATACTGTACATTTACAAAAGCCGCATTAATGTCCAAATTGCCATTGTAGGATTGTTGAATTTTGTTTGAAGAAGCAGATCCAAAATTTGCCGCATTTAAATACCTGTCTGTATTGTTGAGTTCCTCTTTAGAAAAAGAAGTTGTAATTCTGTCAGGAAAGAATGAAAATTGTTGGGTGTTATAGTCTACTTTTTTTAATTTTCCAGAATAACCAAAAGTCGCTTTTCCTTTATAGCTGCTATCGTCGGTTTGCTTACTAAAATTATAGGAAACAGCCACGTTTGCCGAAAATTCTTTTTCTTTTAAATCTTGAAAAAATCGGTGGTTATGGATGTTTGAATTGGTAAAAAAAGTGTAATTTATTCCATCAGCAGCTTTAACAAACGAATTTTGCATACGATCTGGGATGTTATTATTTGCAATGCTGTAACCCAATCCCCAATCTAAATTCCATTGTTCATTAAATTTATTTTTCCCTACTAGTTGGTTTACATACAATTGTGTACTTTCGAATGTTCCGCGTTTGATGAATCCAGATATTTGGTCAATTCCTGTTCCACCACCATCAAAATTCACGTTAGTCCCTTCGTATTCGCTATAATCTTGTTCGCTTGAATTTAAGAACAATGATGTAAATAAAATAGAATTTTTATTGTTGATTTTATAATCAGCTGTACCCATAACAGTTGTGGTAGTACTGTGCTTGTAAGCTTTTCTATAAAAATCAGATAACACATCTCCATCCGCGGTCAAAGTTCCCCTGCTGTATCCTTCAGTATATTTATTTTTTGCACTAAATGAACTTGTAATAAAGGTGCTTAACGTGCTTTGGTCATCATTTATGTTGAATTTTTTACCTGCTGATAAACTATAAAATGAATTTAAAAAATTCTTATTTGTCTTTCTGTCCCAACTTGTTGCATAGTCATAAGGTTTTAATGGAGAGTCTGGAGTGTCAATTTTTTTAAAGCCCGTATAAGAAGGACCATCTTGCAAATAAAAATGATCTAATTTCATCACGTTTGTATTTGCTCCCGACCCAATTGACACACTAATAAATGGTTTTCCAGAAAATTTCTTCGACCTTATATCAATATTCGCTCCAGCAAAGTCGGCATAGTTTTGAGTTTCAAAAGTTTTGCTCACTGCAATATTGTCTACTATGCTAGTAGAAAAAATATCTAGAAATATATTTTTATTTGATGGATTATTTGATGGTAATGGAAGTCCATTTAGAGTAGTAATATTATAACGGTCTCCCAATCCTCTTACGAATACGTTTCCTGAATCCTCTTGTTTGGATACGCCACTAACTTTGCTTACGGCTCCCGCCACATCATTAATCCCTTTTCTAGAAATTTCCTCCGCGCCTATAGCAGCTTTGAAAGCTACTGCGTTTTTTTGTTCTAATAGTAATGCACTCTCTTTTTGTCTTCCAATAGTAGATTTAATTACTACATCTTTCAGTTTATAGCTTCCAGAACCTAAAGAGTTGTTTAGCGTTAGTGTTTCTTTTTCAACAACTGTTACTGGAATTTCTAATGATTCATATCCTAGAAAACTAAATTCCAATGTGTAATTTCCTGGATCTAATGTTAAAGTATATTTTCCATCGATATCCGTATTTGCTCCAATTTTAGTACCTTTAATCATTACGTTCGCAAACGGTAAGGATTGGTTGTTGGAGTCTTTGTCTAATAAAACACCAGTGATTGTTCCCTTACTTTGTGAGAATCCAGCAGCGCAAATAAATAGTGTAAAGAATAGAAATTTTAATTTCATTTTAAGTTGTATTTAATTTTCTGCAAATTAATGGCGTCATTTGAGTCTTTGTGTTAAGAGTGAGTTATGAATCCATATCATTATTATTATTAAACGGTTAACATATTAAGTTAAGGTTAAGTCATTGTCTTTTTATGTTGATACTAGTGCATTATTAGTACTTTTACAACGCAAACAAAAGTCATTGTCTCCTGTAACAGGTTAATTGCAACAGAAAAACTTATTTTTGCTTTATATATGAAGAAGAGAAACACAAAAATTTTACTGGTAGATGATGAGCCGGATATTCTAGAAATAGTAGGTTATAATCTAGCTCAAGAAGGATATCAAATTATAACAGCGGTAAATGGAAAAGAAGCTGTTGAAAAAGCTAAGAAAGAATTACCGGATTTAATCATTATGGATGTCATGATGCCAGAAATGGATGGAATGGAAGCATGCGAAAATATTAGAAAAATACCAGAATTAAATAATGTAATCATTACTTTTTTGACGGCTAGAAGTGAAGACTACTCACAAGTGGCCGGATTCGATGCTGGAGCAGATGACTATATTACAAAACCTATAAAACCTAAACTATTAATTAGTAAGGTGAAAGCTTTGTTGCGAAGATTAAAAGAACAAGAACACAATAGCGAAACGCTGAATGTTGGTGGTATAGAAATTAACCGTGAAGAATATAAAATTGTTAAGGATAATATAGAAATTGCGTTGCCAAGAAAAGAATTTGAGTTGTTTTATCTGCTAGCGTCAAAACCCGGCAAAGTTTTTAAGCGAGAGGAAATTCTCGATAAAGTTTGGGGAAATGATGTTGTTGTTGGTGGGCGTACAATTGATGTTCACATAAGAAAACTTCGTGAAAAAATAGGGGATGAACTCTTTAAGACGATTAAAGGTGTGGGCTATAAATTTGAAGTTTAATTAAAAAGAAACGTTACAATCAATCATAAAATTTCTGTTTTTTTGTGTAATTTTAAATAATGAAAATAAATTTTAAAAAAAGCTACAAGTTTGCTATAAAATCATCGTTATATATCAGTTTATTTGTTTCTGGTTTTGCCATGATTTTATCGGGATTAGTGTTTGAATCTAACTTCAAAACACTATTGTTTTTTGGATCTATTTGTTTGGTTTCGGTGTTTTTATTTTCTTTTTTTGTTTTGCAATACAGAGTGGAACGATTTATATACCGCAGGGTGAAAAAAATCTACGATGATGTCGCTCTATTAGAGTCGAGTACTTTTATAAGCAGTACTATAACGACTGATATGGAAACACTCACGCGCGAAGTAAAAAAGTTTGCTACAGATAAGAAGTTAGAAATCGAAATGTTGCAAGTTCGAGAAGAATATAGAAGAGAATTTATAGGAAATGTTTCTCATGAATTAAAAACCCCACTATTTACCGTTCAAGGTTATTTGTCTACGCTACTTGATGGAGCAATGGATGACAAAACAATTCGTAAAAAATACTTGAAACGAGCCGAGAAAGGAGTAGAAAGATTAATCTATATCGTAGAAGATTTAGATATGATCACAAAATTAGAATCAGGAGATTTAAATATTGAGATCGCAAAGTTTGATATAGTCAAGGTTATTCAGAATGTTTTTGATCTATTAGAAATGAAAGCCGATAAGAAGAATATTATTTTAGCTTTTGAAAATTTTCATATCCAGCCTGTTTTTGTTAATGGAGATAAAGATAAAATTCAGCAAGTAGTCGAAAATTTAATAGTAAACTCTATAAAGTATGGTAGAGAAGGCGGATTAACTGAAATTTCAATTGTTAATTTAACAAATAATAAAGTACTAGTTCGCATAAATGATGATGGAGAAGGCATAGAAAAACAAAATATTCCAAGACTTTTTGAGCGTTTTTATAGAATAGATAAAAGTGGCTCGAGATCGGAAGGGGGTTCTGGTTTAGGACTTTCGATAGTCAAACATATTTTAGAGGCACATAAAGAAAAAATTTCTGTAGAAAGTGAAGTTGGCAAAGGATCTCAATTCTCATTTACGTTAGAAAGAGCATTTATTATGCCTACAGTAAGAATCAAAAAAAATAAAAATCAACAGTAAGAAATCATACCGTATTTCAATTAGTTGTAAATTATTATTGGTTATTTAAAGTTAAGCTTGTTAACATTAAATTATCATCTAAATAACGTTTTCATAACCTTATCTTAACATTGCAGTATCATCTTTGTGCAAATTAATATTTGTTCAAGTGAATATAAAAAAAGTTATCGTCGCTGTATTAGCGTTTTGCTTTAGCGTATCCAATGCTCAAGAAGTTGAAAATAAAACATCTGTACAAGTGAGTATTGATTCGTTGCAACAGGCAATAAATAAGAATCAATTAAAATTTAACGCTTTAAACAAGCAATTGACTCCTTTACAAGAGCAAGTTGATAAAATGTCAAAGTTGAAAATTTCCGGGTACATGCAAGTTCAGTATGATAGGTACGATTATCAAGATATTGCTGCTGCTACAGGTATTTTTCAATTGAAACCAGGAACATCAGAAACAAATGTACCGTTGACTACAAATGCGGTCGCTGTAGATAATTCATTTCTTATTAGAAGAGCAAGAATAAAATTTACTTATCAACCAGTAGAAGGTGTTCTATTTGTGCTACAGCCCAATTTTTCTTTTAGCGCTGTTACTCTTAAAGACGCGTATGTACAAGTAAATGATCCATGGATTAATACTCTTCAGTTATGGATCGGACAATTCAACCGCCCTGATTATGAGTTGGAATTTTCATCAAGAGATCGAATTTTATTAGAAAGAAGTAGAATGTCAGCTATTTTGTATCCGCAAGAAAGAGATTTGGGAGCTAAGGTTGTTGCTAATTTCTTTAATCATTATAAAATTCCTTTGAGTATTGAAGTAGCAGCCTTCAATGGAAACTTTGGAGAGGGTCCAATTGCTAATCAAGTTACTGATGTAGATAGTGAAAAAGATATTGTTCTTAGAGCAACCTATTCCTTGAAATTTCCTGATGCAGGATTGGGTATTGATTTTGGTGGAAATGGTTATTATGGTAAAAACACGGTGTTTGTAGCAGGAACTTACAGTGACACGAATAGTGAACCTTTTGAAGCAAGTATTGGAGACAAACTCAAAAAACAATGGTTGGGTGGTGAACTTCAAGTCTACTCTACAATTTTGGGAGGTATTGCTTTAAAATCGGAATTTAATACAGGAATTATCTCAGGTACAGCAGGAAGCGCTATAATCAATAATAATCCTTCCTTTAATTTTAGTGGAGAAAGAAACTTTATAGGATATTATTTAACTCTAGAGAAAAACTTCGGAACGAAAGTGCAAGCCGGTATACGATACGATTCCTTCGATCCCAATAAAAAATTATCTGGTGACAAAGTTGCAGTTCCCAATGATTTAAAAGTAAATACATGGGGATTTGCATTTCATTACTTTTTTAGTCCTAACATAAAAATAGGCTTGGGATATATAATGCCAATGAATGAAACCAGTACAACAATTGGCGGCATCTATATTAATGATGTAAAAAATAATACAACCACACTAAGGTTTCAAGCTAGTTTCTAATGGTGAATTAAATAAAACTTTAGATATAAATAAAAGATATTTATTTTAAGAATTAAATATTTCAAATAGTTTTTTCCACTTTACCTCATCGTTTACTTGAGGAAAACCATCGAAGTTATCGATTTTAGAAAGATCTTCGATTCTAAAATTACTTTGTGTTGTATAGGGTGCTATTCTTTCTTTTTGTAGTTTTTCGGCTAAGTACATTTGTTCGTATTGACCAGGAGTGGGTATAAAAAATGCTTTTTTATTTAGCTTTGCCAAGTCCATAATCGTAGTGTAACCCGACCTACAAAGCACCGTATTGCTTTCGTTAAAAACTTGTTCTAACTGCTGTGTTTTCATGAAATTATAAAAGGTTACATGATCTATTTGTTCTTTTTTTTGTTCCACTTCAACTATTCCTTTTATGAAAATCACTTTTCCCTTATAGCGCAAAACTTCTTTTTGTAGATGTGCTTCCAGTAAACCTCGTTGCGGTTCTGGACCTGATAAAATAATTAATAAATCATATAGAACAGGACTCTCTTTTTTATGCAATCTGCTCAATGGACCAATGTATTCCAATGGCAGAGAAGCACGATCTGAATGACCTAGTTTTCCAGTTAAATTCGGCTTGTCTTTAAAATCAGGAATCCAACATGCAGAGTGTTTTTTTATAATATGGTGGTGCATTGCAGTACTTATCCAAGTGGTAGAACCAGTTAATACGTTTAATTGATGGGTCATATAAACTGAGGTTATTTTTTTATTGTAAACACCTAGTCTGTTGTCGCAGAGGATACCATCTATATGATATTTTTTTATCCAATTTTTTACCATTCTTTTTTCCGCTTGAATGGCCACGAACATTCTAGGCAGATTTTTCATGAGTTTCCATTTAAAGAATGCGCTATTTTTTGGATATTCAATATGGTACGAAGGAAGCGCTAATGTTTGTAGATTCGGAAATTCTTTTCTTAATAAATCTAGAGCAATTCCATCTGAAGCGATAATTGGAGTGAAATTGTTTTCTTGTAAAGCTTTAATAATAGGAATACACCGTGTAGCATGACCTAACCCCCAGTTTAAAGGTGCTACTAAAATGGTCTTTTTATTAAGGTTTGCATTCATTAGTAAGTATTGCTTTTATTGCGAGTTAAGATGAACTTCAGGTTTTATAGATCTTCGTAATGCAGTGCTAAAATAGTAATAAAATAAAGAAAGGCTTCCCATTTCTGAAAAGCCTTCGAGTAGTTGCTAATTGTAAAAGATACTACTGTTTTATGTAGGTTTTATTTCCATTTGAATTAATGTAGTACCTACCTCCTTGCGGTCCTGTATAAACTTTTTTGCCGTTATAAGTCCCAGTAACTTTATCGGTAGTTTTTGCAGTAGTGGTTGATTTCGTTGTAGTGGCTTTAGAACTAGTAGTTGTTTTAGCTGTGTTGCTTTTTAAAGTTGCAGGTTTAGCTGTTGTAGATTTTTCAGTCGTAGACTTCACAGTTGAAGTTTTTGTTGCTGCTGGCTTTTTTGCGGTGCTACTTTTGGTTTTCTCTGTTTTTTCTGTAGCTGTTTTTTTTGTTTTTTCAGCGGTGGTTTTTGACTCTTTTTTTGGTTTTTCTGTTGTCTTTTTTGTCGTAGTCGTTTTTTTTGCTGCGGTTTTTTTTGCAGTAGTACTAGTCTCCTTGGTTATTTTCTTTACGGCTTTTTCTTTAGCAGGCTTTGCTTTAGAAGTTGTGGTTTGTGCGTAAAAAGTATTTGAAAGCATAAAGAGAAAACTTAGTAAAAATAATTTTTTCATAATTCTTCGGTTTTAAATTGGACTTAAAATTAGTAAATTATTTAAAGCAACGGATTAAAAAAATAAACTGTTA
This sequence comes from Flavobacteriales bacterium, assembly GCA_038241955.1. GTDB lineage: Bacteria > Bacteroidota > Bacteroidia > Flavobacteriales > Flavobacteriaceae > Flavobacterium. Next base: position 209,558 of record JBBSSR010000001.1, read on the forward strand.
AAATCATTTTATTAATAAAATATGGAAGCCGACTTAACAGCTCCCATATTTGCTCAATATTTTATATTAAAGTCATTAATTCTCTTTGGTCACAATTTGCATGGTTTCTCTACTGACTTGTTTCAGTAGCACCTTTTTGTTTTCTTCGACAGTTTGAGCCGCATTTTCATTAAAATGTCTAATAGTATATAAAGTCACGTCTTCGGTAAAATCTACTTTGAATTTTTTAGAAAGAATAGCATTCAATTCATTGAAATTTCCAAATTTATCTTCTACACATACGGAGAAACTAATCGCTGAATTCTGAATTAAATTAACTTTCAATTTAAACTGATGAAAAAGACCGAAGATTTCACTTATGTTTTCTTCCATAATGAAAGAGAAAGCTATAGAAGACAGTGAAATCAATAGCTGATTTCTTTTTACTATAAAGCAAGGCAATTGTGGTTCTAAATCTACACCTTGTGAAACAGCTGTTCCTTTTAATAATGGATTAATAAAGGATTTTACATAAAGAGGAATTTCCTTTTTCTGTAACGGCTGTAATGTTTTTGGATGTATTACGGTTGCGCCGTAAAAAGCCAATTCAATTGCTTCGCGATAGGAGATTTGATTTAGCAAACTTGCTTTTTCAAAATACCTAGGATCAGCATTCATGACACCTGGAACGTCTTTCCAAATGGTTACACTTTCGGCATTTAGACAATATGCAAAAATAGCAGCGGTATAATCCGATCCTTCACGACCTAATGTTGTGGTAAAGTTATTTTCATCAGATCCGAGGAAACCTTGGGTGATGTTCAAAATATTGCGTTGTACATTCGTCGAAATATTATTTTGAGTCGCTGTCCAATCTACCTCTGCATCTCTATGATTCGAGTCGGTTTTTATAAAATTCCTAACATCTAGCCATTGCGTCTTTATACCCATAAAAGTCATAAAGTGACTCAATATTGTAGTCGAAATGAATTCACCAAAACTGACAACTTGATCGTAAACAAAATCATAATTTGGCGATTTATTATGCTTTAAAAAATATTCTAAATCCAAAAATTGGGCATTAACCGCTGCAAATACCGGGTTTTTTTGATCTTCGAACAAATCCATCAAGATTTGGTTGTGGTATTTTTTTACTTCTTGAACAGATGAATTTAACTCAGTAGGGTTTTCAAAATAATTCTTAATTACTTCTTCTAATGCGTTTGTAGTTTTTCCCATTGCAGAAACAACCACTAAAACGTCCTCATAACCCACTGTTTGTAAAACGCTATATACGTTTTTAATTCCTACAGCATCTTTTACAGAAGCACCACCAAATTTAAATACTCTCATTTTTTTAATTCAGATTTTATTTTTCAGTTCGAAAGAAATTATGATTTATTCTTTCAGTTTGTTCGCTACAAAATTGTCGATTCCAACTTCATCCATGTGAACTACGCGCCATGCATCAAGGATTTCGGCACCCGATTTTTTGTAAAAATCAATTGCTGGTGTATTCCAATCCAGTACATTCCATTCAACCCTTCGTACGTTATCTTTTTTGGCTTGTTTTATTATTTCAGAATATAAAGCGTATCCTAAACCAGTTCCACGCATACTATCTTTAACTACTAAATCTTCTAAGTGAATCGTTTTCCCCTTCCAGGTAGAATAGCGGTAATAGAAAAATGCAATACCAACAATCTGATTTTCAACTTCAGCCACAAGAACTTGAAACATTGAATTTGTACCAAAACCATCGCGTATAAGATCGTTTTCAGTTACTAAAACAGCGTCTGGTTCTTTTTCGAATACTGCTAGTTCCTGAATAAGTGCCAAAACACCTTTCATGTCCTCTTTTTGTCCTTTGCGTATATTCATGATAATGTATTATTTTTCTATAAATCTATTAAAAAACAGATAATTACGGACTAGTTTTTATGAAATAGTTAGCAAATATACAATACTGCTAAACTATCTATCTATTATTCTTTTCATTATCACAAAAAAAACGATATTTGTGAATTCAAACTAACTACATCGATTTCGTAATGGAAAAGCAAAAAACAACACTAGGGGAATTTATTATTGAACATCAAAAGGCTTTTCAATATTCATCTGGTGAACTATCCAGAATTATCAATTCAATTCGATTGGCCGCAAAAGTGGTTAACTATAAAGTAAACAAAGCGGGATTGGTTGATATTGTTGGTGCTGCTGGTGCACAAAACATTCAAGGAGAGGATCAGCAAAAACTGGATATCTACGCCAATGAAGTTTTTATACAAACCTTGATCAATCGTGAAATTGTTTGCGGGATTGCATCAGAGGAAAATGATGATTTTATCACGATTGAAGGAAGTGATAAAAGCAACAGTAATAAATATGTGGTATTGATGGATCCTCTCGACGGATCCTCAAATATAGATGTCAATGTTCCTGTGGGTACTATTTTCTCTGTTTACCGAAGAATTACGCCAATAGGAACTCCCGTAACTCTTGAGGATTTTTTACAACCAGGAATTAATCAAGTAGCGGCTGGTTATGTGATTTATGGTACATCTACTATGTTGGTTTATACCACTGGTTTTGGTGTAAACGGTTTTACGCTTAATCCTGCGATTGGTACTTTCTATCTGTCACATCCAGATATGAAATTCTCCGAGGACGGAAATATTTACTCCATTAACGAAGGGAATTATGTTCATTTTCCGCAAGGAGTGAAAGATTACATCAAATACTGTCAACTTGAAGAAGAAGATCGTCCGTATACCTCGCGTTACATAGGAAGTTTAGTTTCGGATATTCATAGAAATATGATAAAAGGAGGTATCTATATGTATCCAAGAAGTTCTAAGGCGCAAAAAGGGAAGTTGCGTTTGTTATACGAATGTAATCCGATGGCTTTTATTGTTGAGCAAGCAGGCGGAAAAGCCTCAGATGGTTTTGATCGCATATTAGAAATGCAGCCAACGGAACTTCATGAAAGAGTACCTTTCTTTTGCGGAAGCTATAATATGGTTACAAAAGCAGAAGAGTTTATGCTAAAAGCCAAATTGAGTAAGTATTAGTTTTAGGACACTATCTTTTTATAAAGAAAACACCCCAATCAGTCAAACTGTTTTGGAGTGTTTTTAATTTTAAAACCAAAAATGATTTATCTGTTCATGTTTTGCATTTCGTAAATGAAAATATCTATATCTACTTTTTTGTCTACTAAAGACAGTGCTTTTCCAACAATGTAATCAACATTACTTGGTGTAAAACCCAAACCAACACCAATTTTACGCAACATAATCTCTTTTTTGTCACTTAAGTTATGATCTGCGTGAACCATACGAGCTAAATCATATAAACGCTCTAAACGCTGTGTGTGTAAGTAAGGAGGATTGATAGGATACTTAGAAGGGTCTTTTAAGATTTCTACATATTCTTCATCTGTAATGTCTAGTTGTGATGCTAACTTGTCTAAAAAGTCTTTTTCCTCTGGGTGTAAAACTCCGTCAGCTAATGCAATACGTACTATAGAAGCAAAATGACCTTTATTTCTTTGTTTAAATTCGATGTCAAATAATTCTGAAAATGGCATAATAATTCGTTTTTTTTTTAGGGTAAAGATAAATATATTTTAAAGTATTAATTAAATTATTTGCGAATAATTAACAAATACCAATTTGTTATTATTTTGGCAATGATTTTAAATTAGCAATCGGCCATTTTCAAAATTAATCGTAAGTTTACACACCCTTTATCAACTTAATAAAATGCCATGTCAGATTTTTTAGTTTATTTTCAGATAGGATTAAAACACGTCCTAGATGTTCATGCTTACGATCACGTTCTATTTCTAATTGCTTTAGCAATTCCGTACTCTTTTAATGATTGGAAAAGAATATTGTTGTTGGTAACTGTGTTTACCTTGGGTCATACCACAGCATTGTTTCTTTCTGTTTTTGGAATAATTTCGGTGCGAGTAAATCTTGTAGAATTGTTAATACCTATAACCATTTTGGTAACGGCTCTCTATAATTTATTTACTGCCGGGAAAACATCTAAAAATGAAAGTATTAATTTGATTTTTATAATAACACTTTTCTTCGGAATTATTCATGGATTAGGATTTTCCAATTATTTTAAAACGATATTAGGCGGAAGCGCGTCATCAAAATTACTCCCAATGGCTGAGTTTGCTTTGGGTATTGAAGCTGCACAAATTGTGGTTGTTTTTGTAGTTTTAATTTTTTCATATATAATACAAACGGTTTTTAGATTTTCAAAAAGAGATTGGACATTGGTTATGTCTGCCTTTGTAATAGGCGTGGTATTGCCAATGATAATTGCCAGCGAAATCTGGAAAAGATAACAAGAATGGAGAAGGAGAAATTAAATAAATACGACAAAGCTTATCTTAGAATAGCTACAGAATGGGGTTTGTTATCCTATTGCACTCGAAAGCAAGTAGGAGCAATTATTGTAAAAGACAGGATGATTATTTCCGATGGTTACAATGGAACACCTTCGGGCTTTGAGAATCGTTGTGAAGACGAGGAAGGATTAACGCGTTGGGATGTGCTACATGCCGAGGCAAATGCAATCTTAAAAGTGGCTAGATCTACACAGTCTTGTGAAGGAGCGACTTTATATATCACCCTTTCGCCCTGCAAAGAATGTAGTAAATTAATACATCAATCGGGGATAAAAAGAGTGGTGTATCACAATGGATACCGTGATGATTCTGGAATACAATTTTTGCTAAAAGCAGGAATTGAAGTAGAGCATATCTCGGTATTAGAAGAATAAAATAAAATCAACTTTCGTATAAAAGAATCAAATGAAACTGAATAACAAATACTTGCCAATTCTTATCGGAGCCATTTTTGCTCTGGGTATTTTTATTGGTAGTGTGTCAAATGATTCTAAATCCATTACTTTTTTATCATCCAAGAACAATAAGAAGGAAAAGCTCAATAAGCTAATTGATTTTATAGACAACGAATATGTCGATAATATCAATACGGATTCTATTGTAAATCTTACCGTTGATAATATTTTAGGACAACTTGATCCGCATTCGGTCTATATTCCGCCTAGCGAACAAACTGAAATTGCCGAGAGCATGAAAGGGGATTTCGTTGGGATCGGTATCAATTTTTATATGTACAATGACTCTGTGGCTGTAATAAATCCAGTTAAAAATGGCCCTTCGGCAAAAGCGGGAGTCAAGGCAGGTGATCGTATTTTATATGTAGATAAAACCAAGTTGTTTGGTCGAAAATTACCCAACGACAGCTTATATGCAACACTAAAAGGCAAAGCGGGTTCTTCATTAGAATTAACAGTATACCGAAAATCGGAACATAAAAACTTGAAGTTAACGCTAAAGCGAGATGTTATTCCTTTAAAGAGTGTTGATGCGGCATTGCTTTTAAATGAAACTACGGGTTATATTAAGATCAATCGTTTTGCAGAAACTACTTTTACGGAATTTAAAAATGCTTTGATTTCTTTAAAAAAGCAAGGTATGAAAACGGTTGTTGTCGATTTAAGAGACAATGGTGGCGGTTATATGGAAGAAGCAATTGCAATTGCCGATGAATTTTTGAAAGACAAAGAATTGATTGTCTTTACCAAAAGTAAGAAGGAAGCGACCGAAGAAACATTTGCCACCAAACAAGGTAATTTTGAAAACGGAAATGTTTTTGTTTTAATAAATGAAAACAGCGCTTCGGCGAGTGAAATACTTGCGGGTGCAATACAGGATAATGATCGTGGTACAATTGTGGGACGTCGTTCTTTTGGGAAAGGATTGGTGCAACGAGAAATGGATTTTAATGACGGTTCTGCCGTGCGTTTGACAATTGCCAGGTATTATACGCCAACAGGAAGATCGATTCAAAAACCATATACAAGAGGGAAAGAAGAATATTTTAAAGAATCAGACGATCGTTTTTTACATGGTGAATTGTATAAAAAAGATAGTATAAAAGTAGTTGATTCCTTGAAGTTTAAAACCAAAAAAGGTAAGATCGTTTATGGTGGTGGAGGCATTGTTCCAGATATTTTTGTGCCTCTTGAAGAAAAACATACTACTGAAAATATATCCTATTTATTACAATCAGGAATAACAGGTCATTTCGTTTTTGAACAATTAGATAAAAACAGAAGCGCTTTTGTAAATTTGACTTTTCCAGAATTTTTAGAGAAAATGAATGCAACAGATTTATACGTCACTGCTTTTCAAAAATATCTTTCTAAAAATGGATTAGAGGTGCCTTTAGATAAAAGCAAAGCCCTAGTAAAAAGGTATATAAATGCCGAATTTGCGAGACAATTGTACGGTGACAAATATTATTATGAAATAGTATTGAAAGGAGATACGATGATCAAAGCAGTTTTAGAAAATATGCAAACCAAAAAAATTGCAGTAACAGGCAATAAACTTACTAAATAGTTTTAGCGAATGCTATCGTGTGAGTGCGTTTGTTCGCCATTATTCCACAGTGTTAAAATGTCTGTTGCAACAGCAGCACCACTTCCAGCTGCAATGGCCAATTGGCTTCTCCATCCTGCAAGTGTTCCTATAACATAAATACCGTTGGCAACTTTATGATCAGTATTGGTGAGTTGAATTCTCTTCTTTTCGGGAAGTGCTTTTTTATGAGGTTCAACAAAATTAAGTAAACCTTCTATCGCAAAAGTATTCGCAGAGCCAATCCCAATTACTACAACAGCAGTTTTGTAAGTGTTTTTATTGGTGACAACTGTGAACTCTGGATAGTTTCCTTCTATTCTTAAAACTTTTTCCTCATTGATTTGTATAATGTGAGGGTAGGAATGAGATAGCTGTTCGATACTTTCTATTAAAAGTTCAGAACCTAGTTTGCCTGACGGAATGCCGTATGCGTTGTTAAATAAAGCTTCTTGAAGAGAAGAGCTTTTTTGATGGGTAAATATCCCGATCTTTTTTTCGGTTGCAAAGGGTTTGTTTTTTGCGGAACCTAAAACTAGTGCGCAAGACATTGATGAAACGCCACCACCAATAATCAAAACATCAAACATAATTATGCGTTTTCATTCATTTTTTCTACTACCCTTTTAGACATTCTAAAAATAAGTAGAATCAGTACTGCACAAAATGAAGCCGCGATGCCAACAAATGCAATCATGCTATCTCCGTGTAATGGGTTTTTAAAATCTATTAAAGTAATGTTGAAAATAAGTAAAGCAACGGCTAAAAGCACTAAAATGTTAGTGAAAATTTTCATAGTTTAATATTTGCTTTTACGAGTAATGTACTTGTACGATTACATAGAAAATGGAATCAACGAAGAAATAAGCATACTGTAAAAAAAGTTAGTGGGTAAATTTATACTATTTTTTTTTATACAAATAGACCTTTAACATTAGCAGCGAATAATTTAACAGCTATTGCTAAAAGCACTACGCCAAAAGTCTTACGAATCACGCCAAGTCCGTTTTTTCCTAGCATCCTTTCGATTTTTCCCGAGGATTTTAATACGATATATACTAAGATTATATTTAATACAATAGCAATTATAATATTTATGGTATGAAACTGTGATCGTAATGAAAGTAAGGTCGTCATCGTTCCTGCTCCAGCGATAAGAGGAAATGCTAATGGCACAATAGAGGCAGAACTAGCTTCTTCATCGCGGTACAAATGAATGCCTAAAATCATTTCTAAAGCTAAAAAGAACAACACAAAAGAACCTGCTACAGCAAATGAATGTACGTCAATACCAATTAGTGTTAGAAATCCTTCTCCCACAAATAGAAACACAATCATAATTAATCCAGCTACTAATGCTGCTTTCTCAGATTCTATATGACCGTGTTTGGCTCTCAATCCTACGATAATTGGAATAGATCCTACGATGTCGATAACTGCAAAAAGCACCATTCCTACTGTAATTATTTCCTTGATGTTTAGTTCTAGCATGTTTACTATTTGAATTAAAATAGGGCAAAGGTAAAAATAAAAATTTGTGTTTTGCGGTTTTTAGCAAGAGTAGTTTGTGAAGTTTAAATGATTGATTAGAATGTTTTTAAAATAAGGGAAATAGTAATCAGAGAAGAACTAAAAGCAATTTCCAAAACAATCAAGGTTGTCAATTGTTTGACTACCTTTGCACTTTTATAATTTCAAGTTATTTATTATGTTTCAGTTAGGAAAAACCATTGTTTCAGAAGATATTCTCCAAAAAGATTTTGTTTGTAATTTATCAGCTTGTAAAGGAGCTTGTTGCGTCGATGGTGACGCAGGCGCTCCATTGAGTTTGGAAGAAACCAAAATTCTGGAAGAAATATATCCTAAAGTAAAACCTTTTTTACGAAAACAAGGAATTGCAGCTATAGAAGCGCAAGGAACTTGGGTAAATGGGACCGATGGTGATCTTGAAACACCACTAATCGACAATAAAGATTGTGCTTACGTAATTTTTGACGGTAAAACCGCGCTTTGCGGAATAGAGCAAGCCTATAATCAAGGAATAATAGAGTGGAAAAAACCGGTATCTTGCCACTTATATCCTATACGTGTAAAAGATTTTACCGAGTTTGCAGCCGTTAATTATGACAAGTGGGATATTTGTGATGCAGCCTGTTCTTTAGGGCAAGAACTTAAAGTTCCCGTTTATAAATTTGTCAAGGAAGCACTTATACGTCGCTTTGGTGAAGATTGGTATTTGGAGCTTGAAAAGGTTGCGGAAGATTTAAAAAAAGATTTGTAATACACAATCCAGTTTTCTTTTCTTATTTATTTTAAAATGCTATATTCCATAGGAGTTTGACGGGTTTTTTCTATCTAATTATTTGATTTTCAAAACATTATATTTTGTACGAAAATCTCTTCGTTTCTGTTTTTTTGTTCAAAACTATAAGGTATTGTGAATAAGTTTGACTTTTAATAACCGCTTATTTTCACAATCTTTGTAATTCGATTTTCGGATCTATTTTCACCGAAAAATTCACCAAAAAACTCATTAAACTAAATATACTCTCATGTTGCAAATTGAACCAATTTTACAAGAAAACAAAAATCGCTTCGTTATTTTTCCTATAAAACACCAAGATATTTGGGAATTTTATAAATCAATGGAAGCTAGTTTTTGGACCGCGGAAGAAATTGATTTGTCGCAAGATTTAAATGACTGGAATAATAAGTTAAGTGAGGATGAGCGTTATTTTATAAAACACATTCTAGCATTTTTTGCTGCTTCAGATGGAATTGTAAATGAAAATCTAGCGGAAAATTTTGTTAACGAAGTGCAATATGCAGAAGCTAAGTTTTTCTATGGTTTTCAAATCATGATGGAAAACATTCACAGCGAAACCTATTCTTTATTGATTGATACTTACGTGAAGGATGAAGCTGAAAAAGCAGATTTATTTAATGCTTTGGATGTTTTTCCTGCCATTAGAAAAAAAGCAGATTGGGCATTGCAATGGATTGAATCCGATTCTTTTGCTGAAAGGCTAATTGCCTTTGCAGCAGTAGAAGGTATTTTCTTCTCCGGTGCATTTTGTTCTATTTACTGGTTGAAAAAACGTGGATTAATGCCAGGTTTAACCTTTTCTAACGAGTTGATTTCTCGTGATGAAGGTGTTCACTGTGATTTTGCGGTGCATTTACACAACCACCATTTGATTAATAAGGTGCCAAAAGAAAGAATTAGAAGTATCATAGTTGATGCTTTAAATATAGAAAGAGAATTTATTACCGAGTCGCTTCCAGTAAGTTTAATTGGTATGAATGCTGTTTTGATGACGCAATATTTAGAATTTGTTGCCGATAGGTTATTGGTAGAATTAGGTTGTGATAGAGAATACAATGTTAGCAATCCATTCGATTTTATGGATATGATTTCACTTCAAGGGAAAACCAATTTCTTCGAGAAAAAAGTTGCCGAATATCAAAAATCAGGCGTTAAAGTTACCGAAGGTGATTCCCAAAAAATTAGCTTCGACGCTGATTTTTAATCAAAAAAAAAACGTAAAGACTCCCCAAGTCTATTATTATATTTTCCTTCGATTGTTTTAGGATAGGATTTCCATTCTATAATCTTTCGCATACGGATTCAGTGTGTAGCAGGATTAGTTTCCTGAAAAAAAGTAATACAAATTCAAGAAAGCAGGAAAGGGATTTCCCGTTTTAAAAAACAAACAAACAAGTATGTACGTAGTAAAAAGAGACGGCCGTAAAGAGCCAGTAATGTTCGACAAAATCACAGATAGAATTAAAAAACTATGCTATGGTTTGAATGATTTAGTTGATGCCGTAAAAGTGGCAATGCGAGTAATCGAAGGACTTTACGATGGAGTTTCAACATCAGAATTAGACAATCTTGCAGCCGAAACAGCAGCATCAATGACTATTGCGCATCCCGATTATGCACAATTGGCAGCGCGTATTGCGATATCTAATTTGCACTCTAATACGACCAAATCATTCTCGGAAACGATGAATGAAATGTTTCACTACGTAAACCCAAGAACAAATCAAGAATCACCGCTTTTAGCAGCAGAAGTTCATAAAGTAATTATGGATAATGCAGAGTTTTTAGATTCACATATCATATACAACAGAGATTTTAACTACGATTATTTTGGTTTCAAAACCTTAGAACGTTCGTATTTGCTAAAAATAAACGGAAAAATCGTTGAGCGTCCGCAACACATGTTGATGCGTGTTTCGGTTGGAATTCACTTAGACGATTTAAAATCGGTAATTGAGACGTATGACTTAATGTCTAAAAAGTTCTTTACCCATGCAACGCCAACATTGTTCAATGCAGGAACTCCAAAGCCGCAAATGTCATCTTGTTTCCTTTTGGCAATGCAAGACGATAGTATTGATGGAATTTATGATACGTTAAAACAAACAGCAAAAATCTCGCAATCTGCGGGTGGAGTTGGACTTTCTATTCACAACGTGCGTGCAACGGGTTCTTATATTCGTGGTACAAACGGAACGTCAAACGGAATTGTTCCGATGTTGAGAGTGTTCAACGATACGGCTCGTTACGTAGATCAAGGAGGAGGAAAGCGTAAAGGAAGTTTTGCTATTTACATCGAAACTTGGCATGCGGATATCTTCGATTTCTTGGACTTGAAAAAGAATACAGGTAAAGAAGAAATGCGTGCAAGAGATTTATTCTTCGCCATGTGGACATCCGATTTGTTCATGAAACGAGTACAAGACGATTCAACTTGGACTTTAATGTGTCCTAACGAATGCCCAGGATTGTATGATGTGTATGGCGACGAATTCGAAGCAATGTACACTGATTATGAATTTAGAGGAAAAGGTAGAAAAACCATCAAAGCGCGTGAATTATGGGAGAAAATCCTAGAATCTCAAATCGAGACAGGAACGCCATACATGTTGTATAAAGATGCCGTAAATAGAAAATCAAATCAAAAAAATCTAGGTACGATTCGTTCTTCGAATTTGTGTACTGAGATTATGGAATTCACCTCGGCTGATGAGGTTGCAGTTTGTAACCTAGCTTCTATTTCGCTACCAATGTTTGTAGAAAACGGAGAATTCAATCACCAATTATTATTCGATGTTACCAAACGTGTAACGCGTAACTTGAATAAAGTTATCGATAGAAATTACTATCCTGTAAAAGAAGCCGAAAACTCAAACATGCGTCATAGACCAATTGGTCTTGGAGTGCAAGGATTGGCTGACGCTTTTATTCTATTGCGTTTGCCTTTTACCTGTGATGAAGCTAAGACATTAAACCAAGAAATATTCGAAACTCTTTATTTCGCTGCCTGTACCGCCTCTATGGAAATGGCTATTGAAGAAGGACCTTATTCTACCTTTAAAGGTTCTCCAATGTCAAACGGAGAATTTCAGCACAATATGTGGGGAATGAAAGACGAAGAATTGTCAGGAAGATGGGATTGGGCTTCACTTAGAAAAGAAGTCATGAAAAACGGAGTACGTAACTCTTTATTAGTAGCGCCAATGCCAACGGCTTCTACTTCTCAAATTTTGGGTAATAACGAAGCATTCGAGCCTTATACTTCTAATATTTACACAAGACGTGTACTATCAGGAGAATTCATCGTGGTAAACAAACATTTATTGCACGATTTAGTAGCACTTGGTTTGTGGAACGAAAACCTGAAACAAGAAATCATGCGTCATAACGGATCGGTTCAGAACATTGATGTTATTCCGCAAGACTTGAAAGAATTGTACAAAACCGTTTGGGAAATGTCTATGAAAGACATCATCGATATGTCACGTCACAGAGGCTATTTTGTCGATCAGTCACAATCATTGAACTTGTTCATGCAAGATGCGAATTATTCTAAACTAACATCTATGCACTTCTACGCTTGGCAATCAGGATTGAAAACAGGAATGTATTACTTAAGAACCAAAGCAGCGGTAGATGCCATCAAGTTTACGTTAAACAACGACAAAAAACAAGAAGATCTCCCTGTAACAGAAACAATCGATGTGGAGGATTTTAAAGCAATGCTACTCAAAGCACAAGCTGCAGATCCTGAGGATTGCGAAATGTGTGGGTCGTAAATTGTATTAACAAAGAACGAAGTATTTCATAAAATTAGAAACAGCCGTTCTCCTTATATATGTGAGGAGAATGGCTTTTTTATTTAGGAGCTATTTCCTGCTATTTGCTTCAATCTTTTCTATTTTTAAAGGAAAAAGAGAAAAGGATTTCCACTGCTATCAGGGCTAGGGGATTTGGTTATATAATTAACTTTTAGTCATTGCGAGAAACTAAGCAATCATATTAGAATACGTAACATAAAAATTAAAAATCAAGCTTTTAAGGACTTCGCAGTTGTTAAAGAGTAGCATTTGTTTATAAGTTAGGCGATGTTATTGCGCAGAGAACAAAAAAAGTGATAAAATTAAACTAAATCAAATGGACAAAACAATTATAATTTTGTTGTTTTTAATATCTACTATAACGTTAAGTGCTCAAAATTCAGAAGTTTTAAAAGGGAAATGGGTTTTCAAAAAAGCTTTATATAAAGAAGTTGATTCGAAAGGGAGAAAAGATTTGAATTTATATATTATTAATAAAATGACTTTTGAATTTAAAAATAATAATATTTTTTCTGCTTTTGCATTTGGACAAAATATTAATGGACAATGGACACTTACCAAAGATTTAAAAACGATAATTTTAAATGCTGAAAACGAAAAATTTGAATTATCAATTCTTAAATTAACGGAAAGCGAATTAATTTTAAAATTAGGATTAGGTGAATTTTTGATGGAAAAAATATAACATCGCACAGTAGCCGTTTTGCTTGATTGGGGTTTTAGGCTTAATTTGAAGATGGTTTTGTACTTGGAAAATTTGTGTTTAAGGGAAAAATCTCGCATCTTTACTCCCCAACCTTGCCAATCGCCAAGACATTGGGCGACAGCTAAAAAATGAAAACTAACAAATTATAAACACAAAATTAATTAAACACAAAATTTATGAATCTATTATTTTTAATTCCAGTCGTATTAGTAATTGCAGGAGTAGCATTTATGATTGTTATGAACAAAAAACACAAAACTGCTAAAACAGATATCGACATTGATTTTGAACGAACAAAATACGACCAATACAAACACGAACTTTTAAGTGGGGATTTTTCAAAAATAACCAAATGGATGAAAGGTAAAACGGTTGATGCTTTTACTTCTGCTTCTGTACCTCAATCTACGAGCAACAAAGTACAAGAAATTGTAACTGATGGAATAAAAAATGTAGCATTATCGGCAATTGGATTGAAAATTAGAACAATAGAAACGGATTGTTTTTGGGCATTGAGTGGAAATGATTTACATTTTTTTAGCACGAATACTGTTGGAGAATTAGATGAACACATAGTTTTTGATAATTTTAGAATTGAAAAAGCAAGTTTACAAGATGGCGGGATTTTAAAATCTCAATTAGGGGTATATTCAAAATCTTCCGAAGAATATTTACCCAAAACACAAATAATTACTTTTGATATTGACGGAAGTCCGTTATCTCTTGAAATACACGATAGACTTAACTATATAACAGACCCAGCTGATATATTGAATTTGAAAAAACAATTAGAAACAAGAGCTAAATATCAAGTTGTAGGCGAAAAATTTGTAAGCATTTTACAAAACAAATTTCTTAATCTAAAATCTGTTTAAATAAAAATGGGATTTCTTTCAAAACTAACAAATGCCTTTAAAAGCTTACGACTAAATCAAAAAAATGCAGTTTCAGGACAAGCATTAGATTATTTATTGGTTGGTTCTATGTACGCTGAACAACAATCAGCGTATTTGAATTCATATGAAACAGGACTAAATAAATCTGACATTAAGAAATTAGTTGAAACGTATTGGGAAATATCAAATCAAAATCAAGCAATAGAAATTCTTCAAAGCCTACACATTCGAAACCAAGATAAAAATATTGAATTTGTTTGCCAAGCTTTTGAAAACAAAGCAGAATATGTAGCTATTTTAAAATCCAATTTGCCTAAAGATGAAGAAAGTTTTGAATATTACTTGAACATTTATAGAAAGTTGAGTACTATTATTCCAGAATTAATAGGGCAGAAAGTAATTGCAAATTTTTCGCAAATAAAAGAAATTAAAGATAGTGGTTGGAATTATGGTAGAAGTGTGTTTTTAGCGCGTTGTTGTTATGAATTGGAATATCTTTCAGAAATTGAACTTAAAGATTATATAGCAAAATCACATTCTGAATTAAAAAAATATTGCAGCACTTGGCAAGAATACACAATAAGTTATATTTTTGGGAGAGCAATTTGGGGTGGTGGAAACAACGACGGAATGATACTAATTGCAAAAGACCTATTGAACAAGGAGAATAGTCCATTAAAAAACAAAACTTATATATAATTAAACCCATCGCACAACATGAGCTGTTTGGCGATATTGGGGTTTTAGTTGAAATTAAGATTTTATCACATATTCGTTGCGTTAGTAAATACTCTTCTTCAAATACAAGATCTATTTAATTCCCTTCTACCGTCGGCGTCCCGCTTGTGCTCACAACGTTAAAGTTTATTAAAATTTTTACTAGTTAAACACGTGTAAAATAATTTAAAAAAGCACGTGTTTGAAATAATTTTCGTAATTTTACTTTAAATACGAAGCTCATGAATACTAAACTCACATTAACAATAGATCAGTCAGTAATCGAAAAGGCTAAAAAATACGCTCGTAAAAGAGAAAGAAGCCTTTCGGATTTAATAGAGAATTATCTAAAAGCATTGACTAGCGAGGAGAATAACAAAGTAGAAGAAGAGTTAACTCCAACAGTTAAATCTTTAAAAGGATCATTTAAATTGCCTGAGAATTTCGATTACAAAAAAGAACTAACAGACCGCTTATCAGATAAATATTTGTAATGGATAAAATTTTAATTGATACAGATGTCATTCTTGATTTCTTTTTTGACCGTCAACCATTTTCGGAAGAGGCTTCGAAGATTTTGAGTTTATGCGAAAAAGGAGAACTCACAGGTTTTTTAACTCCCGTGATGATTAGCAATATCTATTATCTTTTGCGAAAAGTTGCGAAACACGAAAAGGTAATTGAGAATCTAAAAAAATTGATGCTGATAGTAGATGTTGTTATCATCGATAAAACGGTGGTCATAGAAGCTTTAAATTCAGATTTCAAAGATTTTGAAGATGCCTTGCAAAACTTTTCGGTACAAGGCAAAAACGATATCAATGTAATAGTAACGCGTAATATTAAAGATTATAAAACGAGTAGTTTATCAGTAATGACACCTGAGACTTATTTGAAAACACTTTAATAAACTACATTCCCATCTTTTAGAGTATGATATGAATTCATTGTAATTAACAAATTGCTTATTATGAATATTCTGGCCGAAAAAGAAAGTATCTTACAATGAATTCAAGGATTCAATGATGAAAAAGTCATTAAAAAAGATCTTGATTTAAAAGTTAAAAAGCAGATTTATAATCTTTAAAATTACCTCATTCAACAAGGATTGAATGATGTTTTAAATAGTAATAGTGCTACTCACAAAGAAGTTAAGAAACGATTCGAAACTAAATTTGCCAATAAATGAATGTAATTTCTTCAAGAATTTCAAAGAGTTCTCTTTGTGAAATTTTAAATAACGTATATTTGAATCTCTAAAATCTAGAATTATGAATTTGCAATTAACAAAAATGGAGCTTATAGAAATGCTGCTCACTACGAGAAAAGCAACTGTATTGAATAAAATTAAAGTTATTTTGGAAGAAGAACAAGACAGACTTTCAGAAGACGATTATAAAATTATAGACGCGCGAAGAGAAAGACATTTAAATGGAGAAAGTAAATCTTTTTCTTGGGAAGAAGCTGTTAAATATGTACTGCATTCGTAAAAGGAATTTTGTCTAAATTTGTGGAATTCCTTTCACAAACGAATTCTTTAAATCCAAATTCACTTGAGTTTATTATATTTTACAGACCGAAGTATTGTGCATCTTGAAGATGTAGTGTTTAATGAAGCCGTTTCCGAGCAAATTAATCAGTTCCTGAAGGAATACCAATTCAAAGATGTTTTAGAGCAGTACGAATTGCCTGTTGTCAATAAAATACTGTTGCATGGCAAAACAGGTTGTGGCAAAACAATGACGGCAAAGGCAATTGCGCGAAAACTCGACAAAAAAATAATCATTGTTAATCTGTCTAGAATCGTTTCTTCGAAATTGGGAGAAACATCTAAGAATATAGAAGGACTGTTTAAAGAAGTACAATACGAAAGTTCGGTACTGTTTTTTGATGAATTTGACTCTCTAGGTCAGATTCGGGATTACGATAATAAAGACAGTTCAGAGATGAAACGTGTGGTGAATTCGATTATTCAGTTGATCGATAATTTCCCCAATCGATCCGTGTTGATTGCCGCTACAAACCAAATCCAAATGATAGACGAAGCATTAGTGCGCCGTTTTGAAATGCAATTGGAGTTTACAGCTCCTTCGGTTGCCGTTTTAGACGCTTATTACGATAAGTTGCTCGCCAAGTATCCTGTGGAATTTCAAGAGGTAAAGCGTATTTACGAAGTCACTTTTGCGGAAGCGAAAAATCATTTAATTAAAGAAGTAAAAAATAATATCATTCAGGCAGAAATTGAGAAACAAAAAATAAAATTCTAGTAAAAATATACTAGGGTTTTATGGTTTTAAGTTAGAATGTGATATCGATCCTTTCGATTTAGTATTTTTTGATTGCAATTCGTTTTTTTTAATTCAAATTCAAAATAAAAAACAGCAAATCTTCTATTGCTGAATGTTCAAAATTTCCCCTCACATTAAACCTTTTTAAAGAAATCGATTCTTATCCTAAATAATTCTCTTTATTATGGACAAAAGCAATCTTTGGTCGTTACGATTGGGTTTCTCAGGAAAAGAAGCCGATAAAATTGAAAAACTTGGATTAGAAAAATTCCTGAAAGAATCCTATAAAGCAAAGTTTGACACACAATTGCCACTTTTTCTAGAAGACGATCCCAAAACGCTGTCCGAACTTAAGGAATTGCGTCAATTGAGAAAAAATTCCGATTCGGATGCAAAAAAGAAAAGTTTAAAGAAACAAATCTACGCTGCTGTTGAATTAAAGAAATGGTGGATTGCCAAAATGCGAAACGACGAATTTCCATTAAGGGAAAATATGGTTTGTTTCTGGCACAATCATTTTGTGGCAACCTCGCAAAAAGTAAAAGTTAATTATTGGATTTACCAACACAATATGATTTTGCGCGAAAATGCTTTTGGCAATTTTAAAGAGTTAACAAAGCTAATGTTACAATCGAATGCAATGATTCGATACTTGGATAATGTAGATAATAAGAAAGATAAAATCAACGAAAATCTTAGTCGGGAATTACTTGAATTGTTCACAATAGGAATTGGAAATTACAGCGAAAGCGATATCAAAGAAGGCGCTCGTGCTTTGGCGGGGCTAAATATTGGGAATCAAAATGCAGTTTACAGATCCAATTTTACAGACAATGACACTAAAATCTATTTTGGTAAAACCGGAAATTGGAACGCTGATGATCTGGTTGATATTATTTTTGAACAAAAAGAAATTCCCTATTTAATTACTAGAAAAATTCTGAAATGGTTTATTTATGATAATCCACCCGAAGACTTAGTAACTTATTATGGCGATTATTTTAGAAAAGTAAACTTTGAAATTGAACCTTTATTGACCAAAATTTTTATCGAAGAATACGCCAAAGATAATTCTGGGAACAAAATTAAAGATCCGTTAGTCTATATTATTCAACTTATTGATGAGTTGCAGATTAAAGAGTTGGATGATGCTGTTATTGTGTTTTTCTTGAAGCAACAAGGAATGGATTTGTACAATCAGCAAAATGTAAAAGGTTGGGATGGTGGAAATTCATGGCTGACTTCTCAAATATATTTACAACGAAATACCACTTCTGATATGCTGTGCAACGGGACTAATATTTCGAAAAAATCAATTAATATGATGTCTGATGAGGGAAATAACAAAAAAGTAACACCTGAAAAATTGGAAGTAAAAGTGGATTTTAATTCCAATTTAAAAAACAAAGGCATAATAGCCGACTTGTCAAACAAATTGTTATTTAATGTAAATGAACCCACACAAAAAGACATGGAGAATTTGCTTAAATATGATTTTGATCCAAAATACGAGCATGCCAATTTTGCCGTAATCCGGTTATTCAATTACATGACCAAATTGCCCGAATATCAATTAATTTAGAAACTGCAGTTATGAACAGAAGAAATTTTCTAACGCTAACAGGAACATTGACGGGTGGGGCGCTTTTGCTTCCTGACTTTCTGCATGCCTTTGGTGCTCAAAATAGCTTGGTTATTGGTGAGCAGTGTGTGGTATTTATTCAGCTCAATGGAGGAAATGACGGATTGAATACTTATATACCGTATGACAATCCACTGTACTATGATCTACGTCCAAAAATTGCTTTGAATAAAGATGCAGTTGTTGGTAAAAGCAAGGGAATGGCATTTCACCCCGCGTTGAAAGATTTTGCTCAAATGCAGCAAAACGGAGATTTAACGGTGATTCAAAATGTGGGTTATCCGCAGCCCATTCGTTCGCATTTTCGCAGTCAAGAAATTTGGCAAACCGCAACAGACTCCAATAAATATATAAATGAAGGCTGGCTGGGCAGGTATTTGGATTTGCAATGCAACGAACATCAGCCAACTGCAGGAATCAACATTGACAGCATCGATAATCTAGCTCTAAAAGGACTTGAGCCCAATTCGATAACCGTAAGGGATCCAAATCGTTTTAAAGTAAAATCGGTTAAAGAAGAAGAGGTGCTACTATCGCAAAATCCTCAGTTGGATTTTGTTCGAAAAATAGCCAATTCCGTTACCGAAGGATCTTCAGAAATTCAGAAAGCCTTAGCAAAATCTAAAAATGAAATACCGTATCCTAAAACGGGTTTGTCCAAAAATCTCGAATGGATTTCAAGATTGATAAAAGGGAATCTTAATTCGAAAGTCTATTACACGTCACTTGGTGGATTTGACACACATGACAACCAACTCGCTATACACGAAAGAAAATTAACAGAATTAAATGACTCCTTATTCAGTTTTTATAAAGATTTGAAACAGGCTCAGTTGCTTCAAAATGTCACTATTGTTGTTTTTTCAGAATTTGGAAGGCGTGCCAAAGACAATGGAAACGGTACAGATCACGGAACGGCGGCTCCAATGTTTATTATAGGAGGGAATAATAAAGGAACTATTTTAGGAAATAATCCTAATTTATCCGATTTAGACAATGGTGATGTAAAACATGAAATTGACTTTAGAAGTGTGTATGCCTCTTTGTTACAGCAAAAAATGAGTTTTGATTATTCTAAAATTGGAATAAATAACAAGCCAGTTGTGGGTTTGTTTTAAGTAATTGTAGTTGGTTAAAGTCAAGTTATACCAATTATAAATATGGTTTAGCTTGAAAAATAAAAGAGAAAAATTTAACCATTAAGAAATTAAGTTGCATTAAGCCTTAATGAAACTTAATTTCTTAATGGTTAAAAAAATAAAACTATTTTATAATTGGTATTATGTACTTTTAACAACCTAATGAAGTTGTTAAAAGTAAGCAACAATAAAAAAAGCTACACCTTAAGTTATAGGTGTAGTTTTTTTGAATTATTAATTAAGAAAAAAAATCTTATTTTGGTTTATGTCGTTTTAAACCGTTTCAATTTCTTCAACAGCAACACGCATTTTCTTGGCGGCATTTACCATTTCGATTAACGCTTTTTTGGTTTCATCCCAATGGCGCGTTTTTAAACCGCAATCAGGATTTACCCATAATTGATTCGCAGGAATAACCGCAGCAGCTTTTTCTAACAAATGAACCATTTCTTCGTTTGAAGGAACACGTGGCGAGTGAATGTCGTAAACTCCAGGGCCAATTTCGTTTGGATATTTAAAGTCAGCAAAAGCGTCCAACAATTCCATTTGCGAACGGGAACATTCAATAGTAATAACATCAGCATCCATGTCGGCAATGTTTTGAATGATGTCGTTGAATTCGCTATAGCACATGTGCGTATGAATTTGTGTTTCATCAGCAACTCCACTAGCCGAAATTCGAAACGCTTTAATCGCCCAATCCAAATAGCTTGCCCATTCTTCTTTTCTTAAAGGCAAACCTTCACGAATAGCGGGTTCGTCAATTTGAATGATTTTGATTCCCGCTTTTTCTAAATCGATTACTTCATCGCGAATGGCTAACGCAATTTGAGTACAAGTCTCCGAACGCGGTTGATCATTACGAACAAACGACCATTGCAAGATAGTTACGGGACCTGTTAACATTCCTTTTACCCATTTTGGAGTCAACGATTGTGCAAATTTAGCCCAACGAACCGTCATTGGAGCTGGTCTAGAAACATCACCATAAATAACCGGCGGTTTTACACAACGGCTACCATAACTTTGAACCCAACCATTTTTGGTAAAGGTAAATCCATCTAATTGCTCTCCAAAATATTCCACCATATCGTTACGTTCAAATTCTCCATGAACCAAAACATCAATTCCTGATTCCTCTTGAAAACGAATCGTTTCTTCGGTTTCTTTTTCTAATAAATTATCATATTCAGCTTGAGTTAAATCCCCTTTTTTGAATTTCGCTCTCCAGCTTCTTACTTCAGGAGTTTGCGGAAATGAACCAATTGTTGTAGTTGGAAATAAAGGTAATTGCAATGTTTTTGCTTGTTTCTCACGACGAGTTGCAAAAGTATTTTGACGTTGGTCATCACCCATTTTAATTGCATTAACTCGGTTTTTTACCGTTTCATTATGAATTAATTTTGAAGTTTTACGGTTTTCGTTTGCTAAAGCGTTTTCTGCAAATTCGGAAGATTTTTCTTTGTCAATTTCATTAGAAGCTATTTTTTTCAATAAACTAACTTCTTGAATTTTTTGCTTTGCGAAAGCTAACCATTGTTTGATTTCAGGAGTTAATGTTGCATCGTTTGTTTCTAAATCCAAATCGCAAGGGGAGTGAATCAAAGAACAAGAAGGCGCAACGAGAATTCTATTTTCTCCCAAGGCAGCAACCGCTTTTTCAATAATTGCTAACGATTTTTTGAAATCATTTTTCCAAATATTTCTTCCATCAATAACTCCCAAAGAAAGATTCACAGTGTTTGCCAATTTTCCTGATTCTAAAATATCATCTAATTGAGAAGGACAACGAACCAAGTCCAAATGCAAAATATGCACAGGCAAAGCCAAAGCTGTTTCTAGATTTTCTCCAAAACAATCAAAATAATTGGCTAAAACAACTTTTAGATTCGGAAAGTTTTTGTTGATTTCTTTATAAACATAAGTAATTGCAGAACGCTCTTTGTCGGTTAAATTCAATGCTAGAAAAGGTTCGTCTAGTTGTATATAAGTTGCTCCTTCCGCAACTAATTTTTTTAAAATTTCAAAATAAACAGGAAGTAATCTTTCGATTAAATCAATTCTATGAAAACCTTCTTCTTTTTCTTTTCCAAGTAATAAATATGAAACAGGTCCAATTAAAACAGGTTTTGTAATGATTCCGATGTTTTTTGCTTCAATAAATTCTGCGATTACTTTGGTAGAAAACAATTCAAATTTTTGGTTTTTTGTAAATTCAGGAACGATATAATGATAGTTGGTATCAAACCATTTGGTCATTTCCATGGCTACAACATCTTGCCCATTTTTTTGTGCTCCACGAGCCATTGCAAAATACAAATCAAGCGAATTGTTATTTCTTGCAAATTCGTTATATCGCTCTGGAATTGCTCCAAGAGTAAGCGTCAGATCTAAAACTTGGTCGTAAAGCGAAAAGTCATTCGACGGAATCAAATTAATTCCATTCTCTGCTTGTAATTGCCAGTTCTGTTTTCTAATTGTTGTACCAGTTGCCAATAATTCTTCTGCCGAAATTTTTCCTGCCCAGTACAATTCGTTTGCTTTTTTTAATTCTCTGTTGCTACCAATTCTTGGATAACCTAAGTTGTTTGTTTTCATTTTTTTTTCAGTATTTATTACTGAACAAAAGTAGATTAACGGCGTTTTGTATTAAAATATTTACCTTAATTAGCTAAAATGAACTAAATTAGCGCTATATTTTGGATTTTTAACCTAAAGTATGGCGTAATAAAACCCTAAACAGCAATTATTCCTATGGAAACTATCGACGCAATCGATTTGGCTATTTTAAAGCAACTTCAAAACAACTCTGACATCAATATAAAAGAGTTGGCTAGTAAAATAAACTTGACTCCAACTCCTGTTTACGAGCGAATTAAGCGTTTGGAACGAGATGGTTATATCATGAAGTATGTAGCTTTATTAGACAAACATAAATTAAAAAAGAGCATGACGGTTTTTTGTAATGTTCGTTTAAAAGAACATGCGAAAAATGTCGGAGCTAACTTCGTAAAGGATATTGTTGCTTTGCCCGAAATTATAGAGTGCTACAACATTGCTGGTGATTATGATTTTATGTTAAAAATAGTAGTGGAAGACATGGTTAGTTATCAAGATTTTGTGATGCATAAATTATCGACTATTGAAAACATTGGTAATACCAATAGTATTTTTGTAATGGGCGAAATCAAACACAGCACTGCTTTGCCTATTTAAGCGTTACTGCAAGTTGGAAAAATATTTGTTATGATTTTATTTTTCTACATTTTTAAAACAATATTGAAGCTTCGAGCCGGAACCACCACCCATAAAAAGAATTAAGCCGCTGTGTTCTCGGTATTCATTTATGACAAGCAAATTGTCTTTTGAAATGCTAAATCGCAATCTTTCGATATGCGTAACCCAATAAATAGGAGGTACTATAACCTGATTTCTCTGCAGGAAAACCTGATAGTAATGCTTTTTGAATTTGCCTTTAAAAAAGTGAACTTTTTTTCCTTCAAGTGGATTATCGTATTCAATTTTTAATTGCCCATTTTCTTGAATTTCTAATTTTACAGTATCAATCACAGCAGTCTCTGGAATTCCCAATAATTGAAGAATTGAAGTCTTATTATTAGAGGATTCCTTTTTGATAGATATATTTGTAAAAGAGTGAGAGAATCTTTTATCTAATGGTGCTAAAGTATGTGTCTTAATGTCCTTTGAGGATGTACAGGAGGAAATTAGAACTGACAGAATTAGGACTATAGAATATTTAATTTTCATGTTGCTAGATTTAAAAGGATACTGCAAACATATATTGATTTTTACATAATTAGCAGGAAAAATCAATTAATATACGCTACATCAACAAATACACTTTCTTTGTTTTCTATACGTTTTTGATTTTTTAGTACTGAAAATGAAGATAGTTGTCAAAATGTAGTGAGAAAATGGCAACTCAAACTCTAGGAAGAAGAGCTCACAGTTTGAGCTTCAATGCGTTTTACGATACTTTTGTTCCCAAAAAATCTTAAAATTAATCGTATTTTTGGCACTTTCAAATCTAAAGACTAAAATCTTCAATCATAAATTAACATGAACTGGGAACAATTATTATCACTAAGACGACAAGGAGATACAGGTAAACGTTTACGAATCGAGCAAGATGAAACCCGTTTGGGCTTTGAGGTAGATTATGATCGTATTATATTCTCGGCTGCTTTTAGAAGTTTGCAGGACAAAACACAAGTGATTCCGCTTTCTAAAACTGATTTTGTACACACGCGATTAACGCATAGTTTAGAAGTTTCGGTTGTGGGACGTTCTTTGGGACGTTTGGTTGGTAAAAAAATCTTAGAGAAATATCCTTATTTAAAGGAAGTTCACGGATACCAAATGAATGATTTTGGAGCTATAGTAGCTGCGGCCTCTTTGGCACACGATATTGGGAACCCACCTTTTGGACATTCGGGAGAAAAAGCGATTGGCGAGTATTTTTCGATAGGAAAAGGGTTAAAATTCAAAGAACAATTAGAAGCTAAAGAATGGCAAGACTTAATCGATTTTGAAGGAAATGCGAATGGGTTTTCAGTATTGAATAGTTCTCGTCCTGGTGTTGAAGGAGGAATCAGACTTTCCTACGCCACTCTTGGTGCTTTCATGAAATACCCAAAAGAAAGTTTGCCTAAAAAACCAACCAAAAATATTGCAGATAAAAAGTATGGTTTTTTTCAAACCGACAAGAAGTTCTTTCAAGAAGTAGCGGCAGATATGGGAATGATACCTAATAAATCTGGAAGTGATATTGGTTTTGAAAGGCATCCACTTGCTTATTTGGTAGAAGCTGCCGATGATATTTGCTACACCATAATAGACTTTGAGGACGGAATTAATTTAGGATTAGTATCCGAAGATTTTGCTTTAGAATATCTGATAAAATTGGTTAAAGACAGTATTGATACTTCAAAATACAAGACTTTAGAGACTAAAGAAGATAGAATTAGCTATTTACGCGCTTTGGCCATTGGCAGCTTAATCAATGATGCTGTAAAAGTTTTTATTGAAAATGAAGAAGCTATTATGCAAGGAAAATTTCCTTTTTCTTTAACGGATAAAAGTAAGTATAAAGTGCAAATGGATGACATTATTAAAATAAGTGTTAATAATATTTATCAAAGCCGAGAAGTTGTTGAAAAAGAGATCGTAGGTTACCAAATTATTCAAACACTTTTAGATAAATTCATTACAGCATTCAATAACAAATACGAAGGTAAAACTTCTAATTACGATACTTTAATGCTAAAGATGCTTCCTGAAAAATATCATTTAGAAAAAGAAAATCTATACGAGAGATTACTTCATATTTGTCATTTTGTTTCTATGCTGACGGATGGCAATGCTTTAAAATTGTATGAAATGATTCAAGGTAGAAAAAAGGAATAATCGTTAAAAATTATATTCTAGTCCAACACCCAAAACTTGTTTTAACTGTATTTTTGGACCAATATTAACAAGAACCCCGTTTTCCTCTTGTATAATGTCGATATCGTCATCATATATCAAATTGAGACCAACATTGGCGCGAACATATTGATTTACCTTTAGATCGAATTGCAGCTGCCAATCGACATCAATGTTCCCAAAATCATGAAGGTAATCGGTGTACAAACTCAAGTACGTTTTTAACGTGACATTTGTAAATATTTCTTTTTCTAAAGAAGTGGTGATTAGTGCTCCGAGTTCGGTTTTTGATTGTTTTCCGTGGGAAATTAAATCTCCATTTATATCGTACACTGCTTTAGCAACTCCGTAAGCACCAAGATTAGCTAAAGTTTGGTCAAGGACTAATGTGTTTTTTAACGTTACAGGAGAAGCGTAAAATTTAAATTTTTCTACTTTGCTAATGTATTCCGAACCTGCCCCTAAAAAGGTATAGGCAGGAGCAAAAGGTTTTGAAATGGCTTTTTCAGTATTTGGATAATTATATCCTGCTGTGAATTGCGTATTAAAGTTGAATTTAGCCGAATGATACCAATTGGACAACGTGTCTTTTCTATAACCATAAGTAGAGTTCAGCCGCAAAACATCGTCGGTTTTTCTGAGTTCGACTCCTTCTTGTTTGTTTAAACCGTATCTAAAAATAAGTTCGCTAGACCACACTTGGTTCGCATCTTTATAATCTCTTTTAAGATGCCCTTTAAATAATCCGCTAATGCTGCTTGTCCCACCAGCGCTCCAGTTGACAAAAGCGATTTCGGATATATCAATACCCAACATATTTTTTTTTATCCAATGAGAGGGAGGAACAGAATCCAGTTTGGTAACTATTTTTTCTGACTTTGTAGTCTTTTTAGTAACCTCTGTAGAATCAGGTAATTCGGTGACAATTGTAATTTGGGAAAAGCTATTGGTAGCCAAAAATAAAAACAGTACTAAATAAAAGGGTTGTAATAATCGCATAATAATGTATGTGGAATTTAAACGCAAACTTAATTAATTTCAATAACTAGAAAAAATTAATTCTAAATTTTCAACGGAAATAGTACAAAGATATTGTAGTTCGTTTACAGTTCCATGCTCAATAAAAGTATCAGGAATGCCCAGTAGTTTTATTTTTGAAGTGTAATGATAGGTTGCTGCAAATTCAAGAATGGCACTTCCAAAACCCCCTTTTATAACACCATCTTCTATGGTAATAATATTTTCGAATTCATTGAAAATAGTATGTAGTTCATTTTCGTCCAATGGCTTAACAAACCCGAAGTCATAATGTGCAATCGATTCTGGATGTTTCATTTTGGCTATAGCCAAAGTCACATTATTTCCAATTGTACCTGTCGACAAGACGGCAACTTTTGAACCGTTTTTAAGCAATTTTGCTTTTCCAATTTCTATTTTTTCATAGTGACCAAAATAGGAATTTTGCCAATCTTTAATGACACCACGACCGCGAGGGTACCGAATGGCAATAGGATGACTTAAACCCAATTGGGCTGTATATAAAATATTTTGTAAATCAATTTCATTCAACGGCGCATACACAATCATATTTGGAATGCAACGCAAATAGGCTATATCAAAAACGCCGTGATGTGTTGCGCCATCTTCGCCCACCATACCTGCTCGATCCAAACAAAATACAACGGGTAAATCTTGTAAAGCTACATCATGAATCACTTGGTCATAGGCTCTTTGTAAAAAAGTAGAATAGATATTGCAATACACAATCATGCCTTGAGTAGCCATTCCAGCCGCCAAAGTTACGGCGTGTTGCTCCGCGATTCCCACATCAAAAGCTCGTTTTGGGAAAGCATCCATCATAAAGGTTAAGGAACTTCCCGACGGCATTGCGGGAGTAATACCAACAATTTTTTCGTTCTTTTTGGCTAAATCTAAAAGTGTTAGACCAAAAACATCTTGGTACTTTGGCGGTAAATTTTCTTCGTCTTTGGGGATGATTTCTCCTGTTGCGGCATCAAATTTTCCCGGAGCATGGTATATTACCTGATTCTCTTCTGCTTTTTGCAGTCCTTTGCCTTTTACAGTAATAAGATGTAAAAACTTCGGGCCTTTTATTTTTTGTAAACGCTTTAATTCTTTAATAACCGCAAAAATATCATTACCATCGATTGGACCGGAATAATCAAAATTCAAGGACTTAATCATGTTATTCTGTCTAGGGTTTTTTCCCTCTTTCACGGCAGTGAAATAATTTTTTAGTGCACCCACGCTTGGATCAATTCCTATAGCATTGTCATTTAGGATCACTAATAAATTGGCATCGGTCACTCCGGCGTGATTCAAGCCTTCAAATGCCATTCCAGACGCTATTGAAGCATCGCCAATAACGGCAATGTGCTGTTTTCCGAAATCACCTTTAAGATTAGAGGCAATCGCCATTCCCAATGCTGCAGAAATAGAAGTAGAGGAGTGGCCTACGCCAAAAGTGTCGTATATACTTTCACTTCTTTTGGGAAAACCAGAAATACCGCCTAACTGTCGGTTGGTATGAAAAACTTCTCTTCTTTCGGTCAAAATCTTGTGTCCATACGCCTGATGGCCCACATCCCATACTAATAAATCATCGGGTGTGTTAAAAACATAATGCAAAGCAATGGTCAGTTCGACGACGCCAAGGCTAGCGCCAAGATGTCCCTCTTTTACAGCGACAATACCAATAATAAAGTCTCGTAATTCTTGCGCCAATTGAGGAAGTTGAGCTTCGTCGAGTTGGCGTAAATCTTTTGGATTATTAATTGATTGTAGGAGGTTGCTTTTCATTATAGTTTAAAAAGCAAATTTACGGTTTTAAATTGAAATTTGTTTTTCTATGGAAACTCCATTTCCTGAACTTTAATTTGAGACAAAATACTCTTATACTATTGATTAGGTGATTATTTCACTTAATCGCCTCAAAAACGGACTATATTTTTGGCGCTTAACGTAATAAAGAGCCTCATGAAATACAATTGGTAACTACCAAATGGAAGTATAATCATCACTAGCATTATCTTTTAATCATTCAAAAAAGCTGTCGCTCAAGTTGTGTAATAGTATAAAATGCAGTTTATATTTAGTTGGAAATTGGCGACTGAACTTTTTAGAGCAAATCCGATGGCAAACATTCTGAGAATTACCGGCGAAACACTATTTTTGTAATTATGACAAACCCTTTCTTTGATTAATATTGCATAACTTTGAAGTAAATTACGATAGTATGAATGTAGAATCACAACGTAGAAATATTGTACACAGAATTTTAGATACTGATAATGTACAATTGCTAAATCAAATAGAAAGTTTGCTTAACGATACTATTTATGCCTATTCGACAGCTGGAACTGCATTCACTGTGAATGAGTATAAAAATCATTTGAATGAAATAATGAAACTTTCGGACGCTGGAGAATCTGGTTATACTACAGAACAGGCAAAGAAAAAAATCATTAAAAAGTGAAGCCTGTTGTTTGGTCAGTTACTGCAATAGAATCTATTCAAAATAGTTATGATTACATTTATATTAAAAGTCCTCAGAATGCTGCTTTAGTTGTCGATACATTGTTTGACTTAGGTGATAAACTAAATTTATTTCCAGAGAAAAATCCAATAGAGCCATTATTCAATTCAAAAGAGATCCGTTTTTTTCCAAAGTGGAATTTTAAAATAGTATACAGAATTGAAGACAATAGAATTTATATTCTTGATGTTTTTTCAACTTCTCGAAACCCTAAAAATTATAAAATATAATTTTATAATATCTTTTTGTAATTCTACCTACCATTTAATTTTGACATGATAAACCCTTTCACCGACGAATATTTCATGAAGAAAGCTTTGCAGGAAGCTCAAATGGCTTTTGATAAAGGCGAGATTCCTGTGGGCGCTATAATCGTAATTGCGGATAAAGTGATTGCTCGTGGTCACAACGCCACCGAAATGCTTAATGATGTAACCGCTCATGCCGAAATGCAATCCATCACGGCAGCTGCCAATTTCCTAGGTGGTAAATACCTAAAAGAGTGTACACTTTACGTGACTCTCGAACCATGTCAAATGTGCGCTGGTGCTTTATATTGGAGTCAGATTTCCAAAATTGTTTTTGGAGCTCGCGATGAACAACGTGGTTTTATAACTATGGGAACAAAATTACATCCCAAAACCACTGTGGTTTCTGGAGTTATGGCAAACGAAGCTTCGGAACTCATGAAGAAGTTTTTTGCAGAACGACGGAAATAAGCTTTTAAAATACGACGCAAATTTTTTTTTAAAAGTATAATTTTTCTTTTTTAGAATTAAAATAAAAACAATACTTTTACTACAATAGAATATTTTTATTTTCAGTCGTGATTTCAATAGAAAAGGGCGATGTTCTTTTTATATATTCTACATTTCTAACCCATTTACTCCCAATAAAATTGAAGACAAAAGGATTAATTTACGTGTTGTGTGTGTTTTTCTTGTTTCAGGCATGTGGTAAAAAATCAGCTGCCGATTTTAATTCTGATTTTTCATTATTTAGAGAGTACATCGTCAGTTTTACTGGAGGAATAGTCTCGGCACAATCGGATATTCGAGTGGTTTTGGCTTTCGATTCCAATTGGAAAGTTAATCAGGCGCTAGATAGTGATTTATTCGATATTTCTCCAAGTGTCGATGGGAAAGTAATAGCACTTTCGAACAATACTATTGCTTTTATTCCAGAAAAAAAGTTAAAATCGAATACAGAGTATCAAGTCACACTTCATTTGGATAAACTGAATCCAAAAATAGCTGAAAAACACAAAGAACTTTCCAAGTTTAATTTTACAGTTAAAACAATCAAGCAGGATTTTATTGTTAACACACTTGATGTGCAGTCCTACAGTAAAGAATATCAATATTTAAATTGTGTGTTGAGAACAGCAGACAATATGGATTTTGAAACAGCTAAGAAATTAGTAGAAGCAGAACATAACGGGAAAGATTTGCGTCTAATTTTCGAAAAATCGAATACTGTTGGGAAAGAGTTCAGATTTAGAATTGACAGTATTCAACGATTGAATGGAGCGAGTAATCTTGAAATTAAATACGATGGAACTGATTTTGACATGGATCAAAAAGGAAATTTAGATTTTTCAATTACTGCCATAAGTGAGTTTAAAGTTATTAAAGCCGAATTACAGGGAGAAGGAGTTCAATCCTTATCTATTAACTTTTCTGAGCCATTAGAAAAAGGACAAGATTTTAAAGGATTGGTAGCGCTTCAAAATGCTAAAAATTTAAAATTTTCTACACAAGGGAATGTTTTGAAAGTATATTTCAACAATGAGAAAGTAGTCGAAAAACCAATCGAAGTAGTTCCTGAAGCCGCTGTTGAGGTTGTCTCTTCAGATTCAACAGCTGTTGTTACAGATACAGTTGCTGTTCAGGCGGTTGCTGTTGAAGAAGCACAAGAAGCACAAGAAGTAGCAGAGTCAACCTCTGTTATATTTT
Organism: Flavobacteriales bacterium; assembly: GCA_038241955.1. Classification (GTDB taxonomy): domain Bacteria; phylum Bacteroidota; class Bacteroidia; order Flavobacteriales; family Flavobacteriaceae; genus Flavobacterium. Next base: position 240,497 of record JBBSSR010000001.1, read on the forward strand.
CACAGAAACTTACAGGTGATTTGCTTTTAGAGGTTTTTCAAGGGATTGAAAGTGAATATGGCAAAAAATTGGCCGAGAATTACTCAGAAAAAATATCATTTGACGAAATAAAACCAAACGTCCGTTTCGTCAAGAACGGAACAATTTTGCCAAGTTCTAGTAATCTTAAACTCAATTTTGAAGCTGTCAATCTAAGAGCGGTAGACGTAAAAGTGTATAAAATATACAAAAATAACATTCTTCAATTTCTTCAAGATAATGAGTTGAATGGAACTCGAAATCTAAAAAGAGTCGGGCAGCCAATTGCCAAATCAACACTTAATTTAAAAGAAAATACTTTGCTCAATTTGGGCAAATGGAACACTTTTGCTTTAGACCTATCCAAAATTATAACTCCAGAGCCTGGAGCCATCTACAGAGTGGAGTTCTCTTATAATAAAACGTATTCCTTATACAAATGCGATGCTTCAACAACAGATGATAGTAATGGAGATAATGAAAATGAAGAAGTTGATGAAAAAGACGTAAATTATAGTGATAACTCCTATGATGATTACTATTATGATGACTATGACTGGAGACAAAGTGAAGATCCTTGTTCCAGATCGTACTATTATAATGCTAGAATAGGAACTAATATCTTGGCATCCGATGTTGGCGTAATTGCCAAAAGAGGTGAGAATAAATCGTATGTATTTGCTGTAAATAATATTATTACAACAGACCCTATTGGGAACGCAAAAGTAGATTTGTACAGTTTTCAACAACAAAAATTAGAGACCGCTACTACAAACAGTGATGGAATTGCTAGTTTTCAGTTGAACACTTTTGCTTACTTTGCGATAGTTAGCTATGGAGCTCAAGCTACTTATGTAAAACTAGATGATGGTAATTCATTATCGGTTAGTAATTTTAATGTATCTGGAGAAACCTTGCAAAAGGGACTCAAAGGATTCATATATGGTGAGCGCGGTGTGTGGAGACCTAGCGATAATTTGTATTTGTCATTTATTTTGAATGATGCGTCTAATAAAATTCCTGCGGGTCATCCTATAAAATTCCGACTGAGCGATCCTAACGGAAAAGTGACTTACCAAACGGTTCAAAGATCGAATGATTGGAACCATTATGCTTTTACTATTCCTACCGATGCAGATGCACCTACTGGGAATTGGGAAGCTATGGTTAGCGTTGGTGGGGCTAAGTTCTATAAAAGCATTAAAATTGAAACGATAAAACCCAATCGGTTAAAAATCAAAAATAGTTTCAAACGAGCGGTACTTTCATCTTCTTATTCAAATACTAGTGACCTTGCAGTAACTTGGCTTCACGGGGCTGTAGCCAAAAATTTGAAGGTCGAAATGCAAGCGAAGTTCTCGCCACAAACAACGACTTTCAAAAATTATGATAAATATGTGTTTGATGATTTAGTTCGAAAATTTAGTACCGAAGAAGTTTCGGTATTCTCTGGTAAATTAGATGAGAATGGTAAAGCTACCGTAGACATAGATCCGTCTATTGAAGGAGAAGCTCCAGGTATGCTAAGAGCCGCTTTCATCACCAAAGTTTACGAAGAAGGAGGGGATTTTAGCACAGATGTAATTTCGACAACTTATTCGCCTTACAGCACCTATGTTGGAATCAAATCGCCAAAACCCAATAAATACGGAATGCTTGAAACTCGTAAGATCAACAAGTTTGACATTGTTACATTAGATGAAAATGGAAGACCAAAAGCAGTCAAAAACTTAGAGGTAAAAATATATAAAGTAGAATGGCATTGGTGGTGGGACGCCGCAAGCGATAATCTATCCAATTATAATTCAGATGATGCGACGACGTCCTATAAAACCTTCAAAGTTAATACGGATGCTAGTGGAAAAGGGAGTGTAAGTTTTGAATTATCCGATGAGGAATGGGGGCGTTATTTAATTCGTGTTTCAGATCCACAAGACGGACATGCAACGGCATTAACGCTAAATATCGATTGGCCACTATGGTCAGGAAAAACAAGAAACACAGATGCTTCAACAGCAAATATGTTAGTTTTTTCTACCGACAAGCAAAATTATGCAGTGGGTGAAAATGCACAAATCTCTTTTCCATCGAGCGAAGGTGGTCGTGCTTTTATTTCTATCGAAAATGGTTCAAAAGTAGTACAAACGTTGTGGGCGAAAACCCAAAAAGGAGAAACCAAAGTAACTATTCCGATAACAGCTGCTATGGCGCCTAATGTTTATTTTAACATTACATTATTGCAACCACATGCTTCTACAAAGAATGATTTGCCAATTCGTATGTATGGTATTGTTCCTATTGAAGTGATTGACAAAAATACGATTCTTACACCTAAATTGTCGATGCCTGATGTCTTGCGCCCCGAACAATCATTCGCTATAAAAGTGAGTGAACAATCTGGAAAAGCAATGACTTACACGATCGCAATTGTAGATGAAGGATTATTGGATCTTACTCGTTTCAAAGCGCCAAATGCATGGGATAGTTTTTATGTTCGTGAGGCTTTGGGTGTTAAAACTTGGGATATTTATGATGATGTTATAGGCGCATATGGTGGGAAAGTGAATCAGATCTTCAGTATTGGTGGAGATCAAGATTTAGGTGGCGGAAAAGCCAAAAAAGCCAACCGATTCAAACCGGTTGTGATTTATATGGGGCCTTTTAAATTAGAAAAAGGACAAACTCAAACGCATCAGGTAAAATTGCCAAAATATATTGGTTCTGTAAAAACAATGATCGTTGCTGGAGATGCTGCAACGAGCGCTTACGGTAGTGTAGAGAAAGCAACGCCTGTTCGCAGTCCGTTAATGGTTCTAGCTTCATTGCCAAGAAAAATTTCTCCATCAGAAAAAGTGACCATACCGGTTACTGTTTTTGCTATGGAAAAAAACATTAGAAATGTAACGGTTCAAATTAAAACCAACAGTGGTTTGAAAGTTATTGGTGGTGCAACACAACAATTAGTGTTCACAGAGCCTGATGAAAAAATGGCTTATTTTAATTTGGCAGTAGGAAGCATAACAGGAATTGGTAAAGTGCAGATTATTGCTACTTCAGGAAAGGAGAAATCGGTGTATGATGTAGAAATTGATATGACGAATCCAAATCCAGTAACGAATACATTTACCGATGTAATTTTAGAACCGAATAGTGCAAAGACTATTTCATGGAAAACCTTTGGGGTTGCTGGAAGTAATAAGGCAAAATTGGAAGTTTCTTCGATGCCGACCATTAATCTAAGTGGTCGATTACAGTTTTTAATTCAGTATCCTCACGGTTGTGTAGAGCAAACTACGTCGGGTGTTTTTCCTCAATTGTATTTGAATGATATCGCAGATTTAGATGCCAATCGTAAAAATTTAATTCAGAAAAATGTAACGGCTGGAATTACGCGACTAGGTAGTTTTCAACTATCGAATGGTGCAATTTCATACTGGCAAGGTGGCACAAATGCTGATGATTGGGGCACATCGTACGCTGGACATTTTATGATTGAAGCAGAGAAGAAAGGTTATTTCTTGCCGATAAACTTCAAATCAAAATGGATTTCATACCAACAAAAAGAAGCCAAACAATGGCGATTTGAAACGAGGTACGGAAATGATTTGGCGCAGTCGTATCGCTTGTATACTTTAGCTTTGGCTGGAGCACCCGATTTGTCTTCTATGAATCGATTGCGTGAAACCAAAGGTATTTCGAATGAAAGTAAATTGCGTTTGGCTGCGGCTTATGTATTGGCAGGACAAAAATCAGCAGGATTGACTTTGTTGATGAACAGTACTATTGATGATGACTCGAACTATAATTATTACTATTATGGTTCTGCAGATAGAAATCGTGCAATGGCGCTAGAAACAATGTTGTTGTTAGGTCAAAAAGCGAAAGCATTTGCAATGGCTGCAAAATTAGCCAAAAGCATGTCAAGCGATCAATGGATGAGTACACAAACTACAGCGTATTGTTTGTATGCCATGACTAAATTTTCTATGAGTAACGGCACCAAAGGAATGGATGTACAGTTTAGCAAAGATGGAAAATCACTAGCAATTAAAACATCAAAAACAATCGTCGAAAAAAGTTTGGTTGTCAGAGAAGGTGCAAATACTTTAACATTAAAAAACAATAAAAACAATACATTGTTTGTTCGCGTGTTGAATACGGGAATTTTACCTATTGGTCAAGAGAATGCGATTCAAAGTAATGTATCGGCGTCAATTGTTTTCAAGAACAGAAAAGGAGCTGTTATCAATGTCTCTAAAATAAATCAAGGAACTGAGTTTTTGGCTGAGGTTACGGTTAAAAATCTCAAAAATGAACATGTAGAAAATGTAGCCCTAACTCAGATTTTACCTTCTGGTTTTGAAATTGTAAACACTCGTTTTACAGACTATGGTGACGCAACAAATAATGTAGCTGATTATATTGACATTCGCGATGATAGAACCATTTTCTACTTTGGATTGAAAGCTAGGGAAACTAAAACCTTTAGAATATTACTAAATGCGTCCTATTTAGGAACGTATTATTTACCAGGATTACAGTGCGAGGCCATGTACGATCATACGTTTTTGGCTAGAACCAAAGGATTTTGGGTTGAAGTGGTAAAGTAATTTTTTTCGAACTACGTATCCTAACAGGTTTCCAAAACCTGTTAGGTGTTAATTTCATCCCTAAAATAAAAATTGGTTTAAGCGATTTGGGGACCTAACAGGTTAAAAGAAACCTGTTAGGAGAGGAAAAATTATGAGGATAACAATTACGAATAAATATGGAGCAAGATGTTTTAGAATCAGGTCAATATTATCACATTTACAACAGAGGAAATAACAAAGAAAATATTTTTATAGAAGAGAAAAATTATCGTTATTTTCTTGAAAAAATGAAGAAATATCTTTTGCCAATTGCAGATATTTACGCGTACTGTTTGCTCAAGAATCATTTTCATATTGTTTTAAGAATCAAAGATAAAGAGGACTTGCCAGAGAAATTAAAAGAAAAAATCCATTTACCGTTCTCTAATTTCTTTAATTCGTATGCTAAAAGTATAAATACTGCTTATAATAGAACCGGCAGTTTATTTCAAGAGCATTTACAAAGAAACAGAATTGAAAATGAGGAGTATTTAAAGCAGTTAATAGTTTATGTTCATTTAAATCCTGTAAAACATAAGTTTACGGAATCATTCCAGACTTATTTGCATTCTTCTTATCGTTCTTTTATGTCAAATAAAGAGACAAGTATAGATAGAGATTTTATTCTAGAATTATTTGGAGGTTTAGAGAATTTTATATTTTATCACAACGAAAGAAGATTAGTTTATGAAGGTATAATTGATGTGATTGATAAAATGGATTACTGAATTATTGCAGACTACTTATCCTAACAGGTTTTTTCAACCTGTTAGGTATCAACTTGAGATGTAATTATTTTTTTATTTTGTGTTGAAAATGAATACCTAACAGGTTTTGGAAACCTGTTAGTACAAAAAAATGTTGGAAGTAAAAACGAAAAGAATAAATTGAAAAATAAATTAATAGCGTTTTTACAACGCATTATAAATTGGATAAAAAAAAATAAGACAAAATCATCAATAGCATTTTTGCTGTTGGTGGTTTATTATTTTGCGTTGCCAAGGACTTTGTTTCAAGAACCCTATTCTACGGTTATAGAAAGTAAAGAAGGAGAACTGCTAGGTGCCAAAATTGCTCGCGATGGACAATGGCGATTTCCTGCACAAGATAGTGTTCCAGATAAATTCAAGAAATGTATTGTTTATTTTGAAGACGAGTATTTCTACGAACATGTCGGCTTTAATCCTGTGGCGATGGTGAATGCTTTTCAGCAAAATAGGAAAGCAGGGAAAGTTGTTCGTGGTGGAAGTACTTTGACGCAACAAGTGATTCGGCTTTCGAGAAAAGGAAAAGGGAGAACCTATTTTGAGAAATTTATCGAACTAATTCTAGCAACACGATTGGAGGTCGGCTATTCTAAAAGCGAAATCTTAGACTTGTATGCTGCTCACGCTCCATTTGGTGGAAATGTAGTGGGTCTCGAAATGGCTGCTTGGCGTTATTTTGGTGTACAATCGTATCAATTGTCTTGGGCGGAGAGTGCTACATTAGCTGTTTTGCCAAATGCACCAAGCTTAATTTATCCAGGAAAAAACCAGATAAAGCTACTCAATAAACGCAACAGACTTTTGCTAAAACTGCAACAAGAAGGAGTGATCGACAAGCAAACGTATGAATTGTCTATAGATGAACCTTTGCCGCAAAAGCCTTATGATTTGCCCCAAATTGCACCGCATTTATTGCAACGTGTAGCGAAAAGCCAAGAAGGAACTTTGGTAAAAACCACCATTGAAATTGGAGTGCAGAACAGAGTCAATCAAATTGCCAAATACTATTACAATCAGTACAAGCAAAACGAGGTAAATAACCTTGCGATTTTAGTAATTGACATTCAAAATAGAAACATAATAAGCTACGTAGGGAATTCTCCAACAGACCGCGACCATCAAAAAGATGTAGATGTGATAGATGCGCCAAGAAGTACAGGAAGTATTCTCAAGCCGTTATTATACGCCGCAATGATGGACGATGGAGAGTTATTGCCAAATACTTTGGTTGCCGATATTCCCACGCAAATTTCAGGTTACGCACCACAAAATTTTAACTTGACTTTTGACGGAGCAGTTCCGGCACATCGCGCATTATCTCGCTCTTTGAATATTCCTGCTGTACTAATGCTACAGGATTTTGGTGTCAATAAATTCTATGAGGAACTACAACGTTTCAAATTAAGAGATATTTCTAAACCACCCGACCATTACGGATTATCGCTTATTTTGGGTGGAGCCGAAAGTAATTTATGGGACTTGTGTAGAACGTATGCTGGTTTGTCGTCGACTTTAAATTATTTTAATAAGAATCAAGGTCTTTACCGAACGAAGGAATTTGCCGAACTCAACTATCAGGACGATTTTAAAACTGATTTTGGAGACCAAAGTGAGCAAAAAACGATACTAGGAGCAGGTTCAATTTGGTTGACGTATAATGCGATGGAACAAGTCAATCGGCCAGAAGGTGACGAAGCCTGGAAATTTTATGATAGCTCGCTCAAGATCGCATGGAAAACAGGAACTAGTTTCGGGAACCGCGATGCATGGGCAATTGGAACCAATTCTAGATATGTAGTAGGAGTGTGGGTTGGTAATGCTTCGGGTGAAGGGAGACCCTCGCTGACAGGCGTTACCAGTGCAGCACCTATTTTGTTTGATGTTTTTAATTTACTGCCAAGACAGCGATGGTTCGATACGCCAAATAAAGATTTAGAGGAAGTAGAAGTGTGTAATTTGAGCGGTTATTTGGCCAAAGAAGGCTGCCCAAAGATTAAGCAATTGGTTTCCAAAAAAGGAAGAAGTACCGCCATTTGTCCCTATCATAAAATCGTGCATTTAGACAAAGCATTGCAATTTCAAGTCAATAGCAGTTGTGAAAGCATAGAAAACATTGTGACCAAAAATTGGTTTATTTTGCCACCCGTGATGGCTTGGTATTACAAAAGCCAACACATAGAATACGTGCCATTGCCACCGTTTAGAGATGATTGCATGGGAACACAAACTGCCACAATGGATTTTATTTACCCCAAAGCAAATAGTAAAATTTACTTGACTAAAAATTTTGATAGCGAAGTGCAACCTGTAATTCTAAAGGTAGCACATTCACAGCGCGACAGTAAACTGTTTTGGTATGTAGACAACGTCTATAAAGGAACTACCAAAACGTTTCATGAAATGCCTATTTCTGCCACCACAGGCTTTCATTACATCACAGTCGTTGATGAATTTGGAAACGAGATAAGAAGAAAGATTGAAATTGTAAAGGAGTAATATTTTTTTTTGGGCATAACCCCATACTAAAAAGGGGCTTATTTATATAACTTGCTAGTTGCCCCTTTTTAGTATGCGGTCGGGCTATCCGCACCGCTTCGGCGGATTGCTTCTATCCCTTATGCGGTCGTGCTGACTTTAAACTACTTAATTTTTATAAACCAATTTTTAGTGGTGTATAAGCATCTTGGTTGTTAGTCAGACGAAATGTTAATCCAAAGATGAAGCTTTTTAATTCAGGAGCTGTATCTTTTAATATTGGATATGAATAACCAAAACCGAGATCTACAAAATTTAATAGCGAAACGCCAAGAAGAGAATATACATTCCTGTTTGAACCTCCCATTTTAACAAACAATAAGTATTCAGTATTATAGGAAAGATATACATCAGGCAGTCCAAAATAGCGTTTGCCGTAACTGCTTATACCATAACCTAAACCCAAAAATAATTTGCTTTTACTCTCGCAATCTAAGCAAAATTCTAAACCGCCCGTAAATTGACTTTTAACCGTTATGGCGTAGTTGATATAGAATATGGGTTGCCAAGCTTTGGTTGTAGAAAAAGGTTTTGACTTGCTGTTGTAATTGTTATTCTTAGAAAACAATACTGTTTGGTTTTGATCATACCATTTAGAAACGCCAATGATTATTTTAGCTTCCTCATCTGCAGAAAAGCCTTGAAATTGTAGTTTTTGTGTCTTTGAATAGTAATCATTTATAGCATATAGTGAATCTATGCTTTTTATTTTGTAGCCAACCGCTTTTTTAGTTGCTATTTTTTCGGGAGGCAGTCTGTAATAGGTTGCCAAAGTTTTAGAGCAAACTTTCCAATTAGTGTCAAAATAAATGGTATCTGTTTGCGCATTTGAAGTATAACAAATGGAGAAAAAAATAACGACAAGAAAAAATATATTTTTCTTTACTGTTTGGTTTGATTTCATAAAATTGACCATTTCTTGTTATCTAAAAAAGTAAAGAAACTAATTGTTTTTACAAGTACTAAAATAATCGAAATTCTTCTTTTTATAATGATTTTTAGCGTTATTTTTTTGAAAAGTATTTAGGTTTTTATTTTAAAAAGATACAATTATGAAACCTAAAGCCCTAGCCCAGATAGTAGTGAAAATCCTTTGTTGTTTTTCTTTAAAACAATAAAGATTGAAGCGGATAGCTGGATTAGCTCCTTAAAAAAAAGTCACAAAAAAACCGCCAATCTTGCGAAAAGCGGTTGTTTTTATTATTCTTTAATAGCATTTCCTTTTTTATCATAGAAATGATATTCTAGATACGTGTAAGCGTCACGCGGTATGATTTTTACCCATTTTTTGTGTTCAAGAAACCATTTTGAACGCAATGATGGAAAACCTTTACTGAGGTATGCAGCCACAAACGGATGTACATTAAGTACTACTTTCTTGTGGGTTTTTAGAACTCTTTCTAAATCGGAAGCTATTTTATCAATGATTAAAATTGGCGCTTCTATTTCGCCATTTTCATTATTTGGGTCTTCTTCTCTAGTTTTTATATTCACTTCTGGTCTTACTCTTTGTCTTGTAATTTGAACAAGTCCAAATTTACTAGGAGGCAAGATCTTGTGTTTCGCCTTATCATCGCTCATTTCTTCTCTCAAGAAGTCGAACAAAACTTTACGATTTTCGGGATTAGCCATATCGATAAAATCAACTACTATGATTCCGCCCATGTCGCGAAGACGTAATTGTCTTGCTATTTCGGCTGCTGCAATCATATTCACTTCCATGGCTGTGTCCTCTTGGTTGGTGGCTTTATTAGAACGGTTTCCGCTGTTTACGTCTATAACGTGCAACGCTTCCGTGTGTTCTATTATAAGATAAGCTCCTTTACTCATGGAAACAGTTTTCCCAAATGAAGTCTTGATTTGTCTCTCTATGTTGTATTTCTCAAAAATTGGTGTATCGTTTGATTGATAAAACTTTACAATTGACTGTTTGGATGGTGCAATTTCTTGCAAGTAATCCTTTGTTTGGTTGTACAACTCTTCGTCATCAATTTGTATACCACTAAAGGTATCATTGAAAACATCTCTTAATATTGAAGAAGCTCTGTTGAGCTCTCCTAATACCTTGGCTGGATGATGAGCAGTTGGTAATTTTTTACACATTGCATTCCATCTGCTTAGCAGGTTCTGCAAATCTTTTTCTAATTCTACTGTACTTTTGCCTTCGGCTACTGTGCGAACAATAACGCCAAATCCTTTTGGTTTGACAGATTGTACAAGACGTTTCAAACGGTCCTTTTCTTTTTTGTCTTCTATTTTTTGAGAAATAGAAACGCGATCAGAAAACGGAACTAAAACAATAAATCTTCCGGCAAGGGAAAGCTCTGCGCTTATTCTTGGTCCTTTTGTAGATATTGGTTCTTTGACAACTTGTACCAAAACAGATTGATTAGCACTAATTACATCAGTAATGGTGCCATCTTTGTCTATTTCTTTTTCAAACTGAAAGGTTTTTAGGGAGAAATCTTTTAATTTACCTGCGGTTACAAGTTTTATGAATTTCAGTTGGGAAGTTAAGTTAGGTCCTAAATCGTGATAATGTAAAAAAGCGTCTTTTTCGAAGCCTACGTTTACAAAAGCAGCATTAAGTCCAGCAACAGGTTTTCTTATTTTGGCGATAAAAATATCACCTACTTGAAAGTTGCTTTTCTCTTCTTCTTTGTGTAATTCAATGAGTTTTCCATCTTTTAATAAGGCAAAATCTACAAAATCAGAACTAGATCGAATGATTAATTCTTTATTCATTTGTAAATTTTTATCCAGACTCTTCAAGTTTAGATTTTAGACTTTAGATTTTAGATTAAAAAAATCTGCAATCTGCAATCTGCAATCTTCAATTAAATTGCAAGGATGGATTAAACAATAATTTAACAGGTATTGTACCCGGTAGAAATTTCAGATTGGAGATTTAAGAGTTTAGATTGCAGTATTGAACTGCTAACTGAAAACTGAATTCTGCCTACTGATTTTTCAAATTTCAATGAACGTTTAAAAAAGAAAAAAGTAGTTTAAAACTACTTTTTCTTTTTGTGACGGTTAGCTCTCGCTCTTTTCTTACGTTTGTGAGTCGCTACCTTATGTCTCTTTCTTTTTTTACCACTTGGCATATCTTATAGATTTTATGATTAATTAATTATTTTGCTTCGTTGTTGATTTTCACTCCTTCTACAAAAACTTTTGCAGGTTTGAATGCTGGAATGTTGTGTGCAGGTATCTTAATTGTGGTATTTTTTGAGATATTTCTTCCTGTTTTTTCAGCTCTTGTTTTAACGATGAAACTACCAAAACCTCTTAGGTAAACATTGTCACCAGTTTCTAGTGAATTTTTTACTTCATTCATAAAAGTTTCTACGGTTGCTTGCACATCCCCTTTTTCAAGACCTAATTTTTCTGAAATTTTTGCTACGATATCTGCTTTCGTCATTTTCTTTCCTAATTTATTATTTTGTAATAATTTTTTTGAGTGCGCAAATATAAGAATTTAAAAAACAATAAATCAAGCTAATTCGTTAAAATTTAATTAGATAAACAATTACTTTTGTTTTCAAATTTTTCACCATGAACTTTTCTAAAACGCTAATTAAGTGGTACTTACAAAATAAACGAGATTTACCTTGGAGAAAAACAACGAATCCTTACCCCATATGGCTGTCGGAAATCATGCTGCAACAGACAAGAGTTGCGCAAGGAACACCTTATTTTTTGTCGTTTACTGCTAATTTTCCAACAGTTTTTGATCTAGCAAATGCTCACGAAGTGCAAGTTTTGAAACTGTGGCAAGGATTAGGGTATTATTCCCGTGCTCGCAATTTACATAAAACGGCTCAAACAGTCGCTACAGAAATGGCGGGAGTTTTTCCAGACAATTATAATGACTTACTTAAATTAAAGGGAATTGGAGAATACACCGCCGCTGCGATTGCTTCTTTTGCTTATAATGAATGTGTTCCAGTAGTCGACGGAAATGTATTTCGTGTATTATCTCGTTATTTTGACATCGAAACCGATATTACTCAGAATTCCGCCAAGAGAGAATTTACAGCTTTGGCTTTCGAGCTAATGCCAAAAGATAACCCAGCTATTTTTAATCAGGCCATAATGGAGTTTGGTGCCTTGCAATGCGTCCCTAAAAATCCCAATTGCGGTATTTGTATTTTTAATAGCAGTTGTCTCGCCTTGCAAAAAAACAAAGTAGATCAACTGCCAGTCAAACTGAAGAAAACTAAAGTGCGAAATCGCTACTTTAATTATATAGTAGTTGAAGATGTTTTGGGAAACACCATTATTCAGAAACGCACGGCCAAAGGAATTTGGCACAATCTCTATGAATTTCCTCTTATTGAGACGGAGAAAACAGAAGATTTTGATGCTATTTCTTATCAAATACAGAGTTCGCTTTTTAAAGAAAATGTTATTGCAAGTATTCTAGAGTACAATCCCGTGCCAATAATTCACAAATTATCTCATCAACATTTGCATATTAAATTTTGGAAAGTGATGCTAAAAGATAAAATTGGAAATGGTATAGATCTCGAAACGCTAAAAACGTTTCCTTTTCCAATTGTGATTCATAATTTTATAGAGGAGAAAATGTAAGATTATCGGGGATTTTTTAGAACCTTTACGGATTTTAAAAACTTTTATAAAAAGCGAAAGACAGAGAGATCTGCGCATCATTCATACTTTTGAGAATACTTCGGGCAGCGAGGAGCAATTGCCAATGTTTTTATTAAACGATTATGGAGAGTGTAAAACATAATTTGTATATTACATGGCTATATTAGCGAAATGTCACCACATTTAGGAATTACAATATATTTTGATTTTTATAACAATGAGCATTTTGACAAATTGCTAAATTACAAAGTGCCTAGTGAAATTAACAAAAAAGAATCGGTCAAATCGTTATTCACAATTTTAGGAATGAAAAATGAAAAAACATAGTTAAATTCTTTATAAAAGTTATTAAAGATTGGTAGGATCTCAGTAGTTTGTTTCCGAGTAGTTGCAAGCGTTATTTCATTAACTATGGTCTGTCGTTACGTTATTAAGGTATTCTCAATTTATTTATTTAAAATTAAATTTAAAAATTATACTATGAATAAAAAATTAATTATTATTGGTTTTTTACTAATATCTGGTCTTTCATATGGTCAAATAGGTATTAATAATACAGATCCAAAGGCAACGCTGGATGTAACAGCTACAAATACTGGTAATACAACTGCAGAAGGTATAATTGCTCCTAGATTAACGGGTAATGAAATCAAAGCAAAAGATGCTAAATACAGTACTGCTCAGGCTGGAACTTTAATTTATGCTACAATTGCTGTAACAGGAATTCCCGCAGGAAAAACCATTAATATTACAGAACCTGGTTATTACTATTTTGATGGTGCAGTTTGGTTAAAGTCTAGCGGTAAGCAAGCATGGATTAATGATCCAACTAATTCAAAACCGCAAATAAAGTTAGGTGCAAAATCTGATGGAATTACTGCAAGACCAGTAGGAACCGAGTTTGTAGCATTAGACAATGGATTTGTAGGGATCGGTACAAGCAGTCCTACAGAGCGTTTGTCTATTATTGGTAGTGGAGGTCAGGATGATGATATAGTTATACGTTCAAGCGGTGCAAGTAATGTCAGTTCTGGAACCATATTTTTTGATAAGTCTTCAGGAACTCCAACTGCACCAACACTTATTGCTAGCAATTCTAAAATGGGTGATTTTCAATTTAGAGGTTATAATGGTTCTGCTTTTGTACAAACTTCATCTATTGGCTCAATTGTAGACGGTAGTGCATCTGCATTATCAATTCCTTCCTCATTAGTATTTTCAACAGGTACTACAACGCCAATAGAACGATTAAAAATTAACTCTAGCGGAAATGTAGGTATAGGCACTAGCACTCCTACTCATAAATTAGACGTTATAGGTCAGTTGAGATCTAATTTAGTTACAAATGGTAATAATACTGTGCTTAACCCATACAGCAATGCTTACGATCCAGATTTTGGTCTTTATAACCAAATTTATGGTAATTACAATTTGTATGTTACAACTGGAGGGGGCAAGCACTTATTTCAAGGTAACATATCGAATAATGTAACACTAATGTCTGTAGTTCCTACCGATAATAATTCTACTAAAGGTACAGTTGGTATTAATACTAGTGGTCCTGATCTACGAGCTGCATTAGACGTGCAAAGTGATACACAAGGATTCTTACCACCTAGAGTAAATTTAATTTCAACTAATAATTCAAGCCCTATTGGAAGTCACGTGCAAGGAATGGTTGTTTATAATAAAGCGTCAGGTACAGGAACTAATAGTGTAACACCCGGTTTGTATGTTAACACGGGAAGTGAGTGGAGAGCCTTAAGTACCTCAAAGCAACAAATTGTTACTCATTATGGGATTGTAGATTATGGCGACATAGGCGCTGATTTTGGAAACAGAAATACTTATGGCGTTTTACTATCTGCTGTAAAAGCTAATGCAAATGCTGGTGGTGCTTCCAAAGATATTCTTACAGTTACACATAATCTTAACTTGAGTGGTAATCAAAATATAACGATCACAATTATGTCCAATAGAAATGATATAACAGGTCTTAATAATGACAACGATTTTTATCAGCCTGTAGTTTACGACATTACAAATAATTGATTTAAAATTTTTACTGAAGAAAATGCAGCTACGCAACAAAACGTAAATTTCATGATTGAGATAACAACATATTAAATCACTAGTGTTTTTTTTGTAGCTTTTGTAATCATAAATTATGAGTGTTGCCGATTTTATAAAATTCTAAGCAATTAAATTTTATTGTGTCTAATTTTTGAAAATTTTAACAAAAGTAGTTTTTAAAAAATAATGTACCTTTGGTAGAAATACCACCAAAACATGAACGGAACATTAAATAAAGTGATGCTTATAGGTCATCTTGGCGATGATGTCAAAATGCATTATTTTGAAGGAGGAAACTGCATCGGGCGATTTCAATTGGCTACCAATGAAGTCTATGTCAATAAAACCACGAACGAAAAAATTACTTCAACCGAGTGGCACAATTTGGTAGTACGTAATAAAGCTGCCGAAATTTGCGAAAAGCATCTTTCTAAAGGAGATAAGATCTATGTAGAAGGACGTATAAAATCACGACAATGGCAAGGAGATGATGGTGCAACAAAACATACTATGGAAATTCAAGTAACTGAGTTTACTTTTTTAACTACCAAAAAAGAAACTGAAAGTCATAAATCATCAACTTCTCAAGAATCAGCAAAAAACACTAACTTTGACGCTCAAAATAACGGTTTGCCTATCAATGATTTGCCGTTTTAATTTTTAACTAATCTTTTTTATTTTGGACCCAGTCCCCAGTTTACCGGTAGCATACGTCTTAGATACTAATTTAGTGTTCGGCTTTGTCGGAATATTTATTTTGCTATTTTGTTCAGCAATAGTTTCAGGAGCCGAAGTTGCCTTATTTTCGCTTTCGCAAAAAGATATAGATGATACTATTCAGGACAACAGTTCAAAAGGGAAAGTTATTTCGGAACTTCTAGCAACTCCTAAAAAATTGTTAGCCACGCTTCTTGTAGCCAATAATTTTATTAACATAGGAATTGTAATATTATTCTCTTACATAGGAAATGGACTGTTTGCAACTATAACTTCGCCTCTTTTAAAATTCATGTCGGAGGTTATTTTAGTGACTTCTTTATTGTTGCTTTTTGGTGAAATTTTACCTAAAATTTATGCCATCAGAAATAATATTAAATTTGCAAAACTTGTTGCTTATCCTATCTTAGGATTAGATTGGACTTTATCTCCTTTAAGCTTACCCATGCGAGCAGCAACTGTGTTTATGCAAAATAAGTTGGGAAAACAAAAAACAAATTTCTCTGTAGATCAACTATCTCAAGCTTTAGAATTGACCACTGCCGATGAACATTCGAGCGATGAACAAAAAATTCTTCAAGGAATTGTTTCTTTTGGTAATACGGACGTGAAACAGGTAATGAGTCCAAGAATTGATATTTTTGGATTAGAAATATCAGAGACATTCGAAGAGATTTATTCGAAAATTATTGAAATGGGATTCTCAAGAATTCCTGTATATCGCGACAATATTGACCAAATTGAAGGTATTTTATTTGTTAAGGATTTACTTCCTTATATTAATGAAGTTGTTTTTGATTGGAAGACTTTAATGCGAGAGCCATTTTTTGTTCCCGAAAATAAAAAGTTAGATAATTTACTCAAGGATTTTCAAAACATGAAAAGTCACTTGGCGGTTGTTGTCGATGAATATGGCGGAACATCGGGACTTGT
This sequence comes from Flavobacteriales bacterium, assembly GCA_038241955.1. GTDB lineage: Bacteria > Bacteroidota > Bacteroidia > Flavobacteriales > Flavobacteriaceae > Flavobacterium. Next base: position 256,788 of record JBBSSR010000001.1, read on the forward strand.
ATCGCTAGAGGATATTATCGAAGAAATCGTGGGCGATATAAGAGATGAGTTTGATGACTCGCCTGTTAATTATTCGCAAATTGATGATAAAAATTATATTTTTGAAGGTAAAATATATTTAAAGGATTTCTTTAGAATAATTGATGTTGACGAAGATTTATTCGAGATAAGAAAGGGTGAAGCGGAGACTTTGGCAGGATTTATACTTGAAATTCTAGGTAATTTTCCAAAGAAAGGGCAGAAGATAGTTTTCGAAAACTGTATTTTTGCCATTGAAGCAGTAGATCAAAAACGCATAAAACAAATTAAAGTAACTATTGAATAATCCTTTTTACGAACCCCTTGATGAGGATACTATTAAAATAAATGAATATGCTTAAAAAAATTGCTGTTATAGCTATCTTATTTACATTCTTCTTTTCGTTATTTGGATGTAAAAATGATGTTTTACCAAAGCCATCTAGTTATTTACGACTCGATTATGCCGAAGCGGAATATGTTAGTTATAAGGGTCACTGTCCTTTTGTTTTTGAAATGAATTCTAAAGCTGTTATTAAAGAAGAAAAAGATTGTGGTTTTACGATTAGGTATCCAAAAATGAAAGCGACAATTTACTTGACCTATAAACCAGTCAATAAAAATATAAACACATTGCTTAAAGATGCTCAAAAATTGACTTATGAGCATGTTATAAAAGCAGACGACATATTAGAACAGCCCTATTTAAATCCCGATAAAAAAGTATATGGTATGTTTTATCAGGTAGATGGAAACGCGGCGACAAACTCTCAATTTTACGCTACAGACAGTATTAAACATTTTGTTACGGGTTCCGTTTATTTTTATGCAAAACCCAATTTCGATTCTATTATGCCAGCAGCAAGTTATATTAAAAATGACATGCAGCGACTGTTAGAAACCTTAAAATGGAAGTGAGTTTCAGATAGCAATTGGCAGAATGTAGTTTTTAGTTAATCCTAGTCTTTACGAGGGGCAAAGCAATCGCACTAAAAATTGAATGCAGAATACATATGCTAAACTGATTTTTACTGATCTGTAAGAATTTTAATCATATAAAAAAGGCTAAAAATTATTAATTTTTAGCCTTTTTTAGTGTCAACGAATTTTTGAAAATTTGCGTAATTCGTGTTGAAATTTTCTATCTATTTATGACTTCATGTCTACAACCTTGTACGTTTTTCCATCGCCAGTTGCTTGAACTACTTTCGTTAAAGTTTCTGTAGTTTGAACCGTTTTGTCAAAAGTTACAGTCGCTAGTTTATTGTCAAAGTCTACCTTCGCTGTTTGTACTCCGTTTAGATCTGTTATTTCTTCTTCAATAGTTTTAGCACAACCCATAGCACATGTCATTCCTTCAATAGTGAAGCTTGCAGTTTGTAAATTTGCAGCGGTAATTTCTTTTTTAACTTTTGGAGCTGCTGTTTCTGTAGATGCAGTTTCTGTCATTGTTTCTGATTTGCTGTCTTTGCAACTTGCAAAAAGTAAGCTAGAAAGTGCGATGATTGCGATTGATTTTGTGATTTTCATTATAATGAGATTTTAATTAATTTTAATTTTAAAGAATGTTGCAATATTACTAAAAAAAGGAGTGGTAGTCTCTAAAATTATTACAATTTTGCAACCAGATAATGATTGTGATGACAAAACAGCTAAAGTGGGTTTATTTATTGATTCTTTCTCTCATTTGGGGAAGTTCCTTTATTTTAATAAAAAAAGGATTAGTCGGATTGACAGCTTACCAAGTAGGGTCGTTGCGAATTATTTTTGCTGCACTGTTTTTGCTTTTAATTGGATTCAAGAGTTTGTCTAAAATACCACCTGCTAAATGGAAATACATTGCAATGACTTCTGTGTTTGGTACTTTTTTACCTGCGTATCTTTTTGCAATTGCCGAGACAGAAATTGATAGCTCAACTACAGGGATTTTAAATTCGCTAACACCACTGATCACATTATTGCTTGGCGCTTTGGCTTTTGGAATATTGGCACAAAGAAGACAAATTCTAGGAGTGTTTATTGGTTTGTTAGGAAGCGGCATGATTGTTTTTAGTGGTGTCGTAAATCATCCGAATCAGAATTATTATTATGTTCTTCTAGTTGTGATTTCTTGTTTTTGTTATGCTTTGAATGTGAATTTGATTAAGAAGCATTTGTCAGCTTTACAGACGTTAAGTATTGCAACAGGGAATTTCACAGTGCTTTTAATTCCTGCTTTAATCATCTTATTTAGTACTGGTTTTGCTGAGGTTGTGTCTGTAGAAAAAGTACAACATTCTCTTTTATTTGTTTTAGTTTTAGGAGTTGTAGGTACTGGAATCGCCAATGTTATTTTCTTTAAATTAATTCAAATATCTTCTCCCGTTTTTGCTACTTCGGTTACGTATCTTATTCCTATAGTAGCGTGTCTTTGGGGTTTTTTGGATGATGAATTGTTGCTGCCCTTTCAACTCGTGGGTGCTTTTATAGTTTTAATTGGGGTTTATTTATCGGCTAAGAAATAGTTTTTCAAGTACAAACTGGCGGAGATATTAAGCTGATGCTCTATTTTATTTAGCGAGAGTGGATTTTGTTTAGTTTTTTTAGACAAGATGCTTTTTAAAATTTTATATCGTTGTAAGGTTTCCCATATTTTCTATTTTAATTTGCTTAACGCTTTAGAATTTCTTAAAAGAAAAACATACTCAAAATAGTTTGTTGTACTTGAATTTTTTTCTGGAACAAAATTTTCCCCAAATACTCTTGATTTTACAGAAATTAAATTTTGTGATTTTAAATATGGCGAATGCTGTGAATTAATTTTGAAGAGCGTAATAGAATTTGGTTTACTATCTTCTTTTAAGTCATTTATGCCTTTAACTACGATGAAAGGACCATCTGAATTAAGCCAGCTCAGTTTTTCATCAGGAGGTGTTGGAAAGTTTGGATTACTTGGGAAATACATATCACTATCAAGTGTGTAACTAACAAAACTAGTTGTTTTAAAACCTGACTTTCTTAAGTTTCCTGCAAATGGTTGTTTTCCGGAATTAATACTATTCTGTAACGTATGATAATAACCAAAAAGACCGTAGAACTTTTGATTTTCAAGCTTTCGTGTTTTTATCGCGTGCATAAAGTTGATAATCATCGCTGTGTCTCTTGATATTTTTGATTCATCATCAAAATTTTTGTCAATACCAATTACGCTAATTTTTGAAGAATCATTAAGCTTTTGATTGTAATTGTATATCTCACTCCATTTTTCATATAATTCTTGACTTGACTGCTGGGGAATTCTAGTGCTGATCGCCGTAACTGCATCTTTAAGTAGCGCTTCGTCTTTTGTTTTTTTACTTAAATAATTATTTAGTTTTTTGGAAGTTATACTATCCATTTCGGCAATATAATATTTTACTCCTAACTTTTTATTTAGAAAAAAAAGTAATTCCTTGTCTAATATCTGATTGTCTGCAGAGCCGTGAATTTCTCCCAATAAAAAAACTTTCGATTTATAAAAATCACTATCAAATAATTTTCCATTTATAGAATCTTTTATTAGAACATTATTTTGCGTCAAATAATCTATATTTTCTTGATTGTTAAATTCTAAAAACATTTTGTTGCTGACAAAAACGTATAGAACAAATAGTAGAATGATAGTTAGAATAGAGATAATGGAATACTTAAGAACTTTTAAAAATTTCTTCATCGTTTTTATTTTTACGTAAAAGTAGGACTAATTTATAGTCACGAAAATTTTTTGTAACTGAAATGTTGATTTTTGATCCTGGATCGTATTTTTTAAAAAACTTCTAATTCTAATCGATGTTAAAATATTTTTTTCTTTTAAAAAACAATAAAAATGCAGTTGCGAAGCAGAGAAATATAATACTATTATATGCGTAGATATGATATTTGTAATTGCTAGCTAGGTGGTTAATTTCTTCTTTTTGTTCTGGATTTAGTTCGTCAATGTGCAAAATTAGAGTATTTATCTTTACGTTTTGAAGTATTAAAAAGTCCTTTTCATAGTTGTATTTCAAAACAACAAAATGCAGAAGTGAGTATTAGTGTCGTAATTAATGAATATAAAACTATTTTCTTCATTTATGTTTTTCTATACAATTTCCATACGTATCAAAATAAAACATCGGAATATTTAGTTTTTCTAAATCTGTTGCGATTTCAGATTCTTTGCCTACAATTACAATTCGAATGTTATCCAAAAGGAAATGTTTGTTGGCCACTCGCATAATGTCATCGGCAGTTACGCTATTTATGGTTTGAATGTACTTTTCATAAAAATCGGCAGGAAGGTTTTCGGTTTCTATATTCAATGCATATCGAGCGACAGTTTGTGGTTTTTCTACTTGCATAACAAACCGACCTATGTAACCTGCTTTTACTGTTGCAAGGACTTCGTCTATAACTTTTTTGGTTCTTATGTTTTTTATTTCTTTAATGAATTCTACTACGGCACTGGCGGTTACTGCGTTTCTAACAGCCGAGTTTGCAGTAAATTTCGTGGTATACTTTCCCGCTCCCACACTAGATCGTGCACCATAGGTCCAAGCATTTTTTTCTCGCAAATTCATATTCAAATAACTGTTGAAATCACCACCTAAAATTTGATTGGCAATTACTGCAGGGAAAAAATCCGCATCTCCCATTTTTAAATTAACCGTATTGACCAACGTAATTTCGGATTGTACTGCATTAGGAACATCCACTAGATTTATTTGCGATACCAAAACATTTTTTGGTGCGTCATAAGTCGTTATTGGCGTACTTCTTTTCTCCCAATTTCCAAATAATTTTTCGACAGCTACTTTCACATTGTTAAATTTCACATCGCCTACAACTACCAAATACGCATTTTCTGGAACGAAGTAATTGTGATAATTCGTTTCAACATCCGCTAGTGTGATATTGTTCAAAGTAGTTTCGGTCATGATCTCTCCCGAAGGATGGTTTTTTCCATAAGCCAAAACATCTACCACACGATGCGCAATTGCGGGTACACTTTTTTCTTCGGCTTTCATTCCCTCCAATAATTTGGCTTTCTCTTTGTCAAATTCTTCTTGAGTGAAGTTAGGATGCAATGCGCCTTCTGCCATTAATTCTAAAACTCTTCCACTGTATTTAGAAAGTGACTTTGCTTTGGCGCCATGCGAACTAAAATTAATTTCGGCTCCTAAAAAGTCGATTTCTTCGTTAAAAGCGGTTTTGGTTGTCTTTTTACTTCCGTTACCAATTAAATTGCTAGTCAGCTCATCGACTCCTTTTTTTAAACCCTCAACAAATAATGGATTGTCTAAAGCTAGATTAAAAGTGACTCTGGGTAATTTATGATTTTCTACAACCAAAACTTTCATACCATTGGCCAAAACAAAATTTTGAGGCTTTTTGATATTGATTATAGGTGATTTTCCAGATTTGGGTTGTGTGCGATTTTGTGTTTGCATAATTCTTAGTGACAATAAAAGAACAAATATTGTATTTTTTGGGTTGGTCTAGTTTAGAGGAATTTCTTCGGCAGGTATGTAATCTAGAAGCAAGCGTTGATTTGTATTTAAATATTTTCTAGCAACATCCCTTATATCTTCTCTAGTTATAGAATGGTAGATTTCGATTTCTGTATTTATTAAATTTACATCTTTGTATAATAGATAGTACGTTGCAAGATTGCTGGCGATACCTTCTATTGTTGCATTACTGTTTACAAAGTTATTATCAAATTTATTTTTTAATTTTTGAAAGTCACTTTCGGAAATCAACTCGGTTTGAATTTTTACAATTTCTTCATCTATTTCTTGTAATAAGTCAGTTGTTGTGAAGTCACCCATTGGCAAACCATATATAATGTACATGCCGTAATCTTCTTGACTAAAACCTACCGCGCCTATTTGAAGCGCCATTTTTTTATCGTCTACCACTTTTTTGTACAATTTCGAACTTTTTCCATCGCTTAAATAGGAGGAAATTAAATCCAATATTCTAGCATCTCTCGTTTTCATGGAAGGCGTTCGGTAACTAGCTACCAACATCGGAATTTGAATATTAGGATCTTCATGAGTAGCTTTGATCGTTTCTATAATAGGCACTTCCGTGAAAGTTTGTTTAGGAATAACTTCGCCTTTCGGGATAGAACCAAAATACTGCTGAATCCATTCTTTGGTTTGTTTCTTTTCAAAATCTCCTGCTACGATCAATACCGCGTTGTTGGGTAAATAGAATTTCTTGTTAAAGGCGCGAAATTCTTCTAATGTAGCAGCGTCAATATCCTCCATAGAACCAATGGTTGTCCATCGGTATGGATGTTTTTTGAACATGTTTTCTTTTACCGCCGCTAGAATGTTTCCATACGGTCTATTATCGTAGCTTGTCCTTTTTTCTTCTTTTACAACTTCTTTTTGAGTGTCCACTCCAATTTGGTTAATGATTGGATCTGTCATTCTTTCAGATTCCATCCAAAGACCCAATTCTAAATTGTTAGATGGAAATATTTCGTAATAATACGTTCGGTCGTCTGAAGTATTAGCGTTGTTGGTTCCCCCATTTGAGGTGACGATTTTAAACCATTCCCCTCTTTTTATGTTTTGCGTGCCTTCAAATAATAGATGTTCAAAGAAATGTGCAAAACCAGTACGATCTGGATTCTCGTCTTTCGCACCTACATGATACATAACGGATGTAATGACAACAGGAGCCGAATCGTCATGGTGTAATATGACATGCAATCCATTTTCTAAATCATATTCTTCGAAAGCTACTTTTTGAGCCGAAGCAACTCCTCCCAACGTTATTGCGTTAACTGACATTTGTGCTTTTTTTTGCAAAGATTAATAAACTAATTATCTCTTGCTAATAGTTTTGATTTTATTAAGAGATAAATGCTTTCTTTAAGCTTTTCAGTAAAATGGTATTAGGAGTATTTGAAATGAATGCAAATTCACGAATTAATTTAAATAGAATGTCCATATTCACTTGTTTTTAGAAACTAAAAAACTTTTAACCACAAATTTCACAAATTCCCACAAATTAATCTGTAGAAATTTGCGAAACTTGTGGTTGATTTCTTGTTTGCTTAAGTGTTTCAAATTCAGTGAAAACGAACAAAATCAAGCTTGTAAATATTTTTTACAGAAAGGATTGTATGGTAAATATTTAATCGTATATTTGCAACCTTAAAAATTATTAAAACAATTCAGTATGTATGCAATCGTAGAGATAGCAGGGCAACAGTTTAAAGTTAGCAAAGACCTAAAGGTTTACGTTCACCGTTTGACAAATGAAGAAGGATCAAAAGTTTCTTTTGATAAAGTTTATTTAGTTGACGATAACGGTTCAATCACAATAGGCGCCCCCGCTATAGAAGGTGCTTCAGTAGAAGCTAAAGTGTTACAACACTTAAAAGGAGATAAAGTTATCATTTTCAAAAAGAAAAGAAGAAAAGGATACAAAAAGAGAAACGGTCACAGACAATATCTTACTCAAATTGTAATTGAAGGTATTACTGCAGGTGGAACAGCGAAAAAAGCTGCTGCTAAAAAAGAAGTTGTTGCTAAAGAAGCTCCTGCAAAAGAAGTTGCTACTGAAGAAGTAGAAGCTCCTAAAGTAAAAAAAGCTCCTAAAGCTAAAAAAGAAGACAAAGAATAATAACAAAATAAAACTAATACGTCATGGCTCACAAGAAAGGTGTCGGTAGTTCTAAGAATGGTAGAGAATCAGAATCAAAACGTTTAGGCGTTAAGATTTTTGGTGGTCAAGCTGCTATTGCTGGGAACATCATCGTAAGACAAAGAGGTTCAAAACATAATCCAGGTGAAAACGTTTACATTAGTAAAGATCATACTTTACATGCAAGAGTTGATGGTGTTGTTTTCTTCCAAAAGAAAAGAGATAATAAATCATATGTTTCTATACTTCCATTCGAAGCATAAGCATATCATTTTTTTCAATACAAAACCCGTTCCGATTTTATCGAAACGGGTTTTTATTTTTTCAATACTGCACATCGTAAAAGCATTAAGCAGTAATTTTTTTAATGTAACTCAAAAAACTTATATTTGAAGATCAAAATACACCTACTATGAAAATTTCCCTTCAATCGTTTGTAATTTTTTCGCTTTTCTTTATTTCCTGTAAAAATGAGGCTGAAGTTGCTACGAGTCCTGCGCAACCAAAAACGGCAACTCTCGATGCAGTAGTGGGAAGTTTGACGCAAAGTGCATCAGCTGCTGTTGCGACAACTTCTTCAATACAATCCAAAGACGCAGATGCTCCTAATTCTATTATGAGATCGGTGAAATATACCGCAGTTCCAGTTAGCACAGCCAAAGGAATGAATCCTGCTCATGGAGTTTCTGGACACAGATGCGATATTGCGGTAGGAATGCCTTTAAATTCAGCCCCTGCCAACTCAACAACGATTTCTTCGCCTGTGCAGTCAACAGTGTCAACTCAAAATGTAAATTCTAAAATGACTGTAACGCCTGCTGTTGCCACTGCCAAAGGAATGAATCCTCCACATGGACAACCAGGGCATCGATGCGATATTACAGTAGGAGCACCATTAAATTCTGCACCTGCACAAGTAGCTACGAATTCTCCTGTCGCAAATACAAGTGGAACAATAAATCAAACTATAAATATACCTGCAACTCCTCCTATGGTAGTCACGCCGAATACAGTTACAGCACCAGGAATGAATCCTCCGCATGGACAAGAGGGACACCGTTGCGATGTTGCGGTGGGTGCAGCATTGCCTAAGTAGTACGGCATTTTGCTATTTAAGTTCAAATAGTAATCCCTAATGAAGTAAGCAGAGTCATTTGTTCAAAAATAACTTTCAGCAGAAACTTTCAGGGACTTAGTATTAATTTTTAGTTGTTATGCGCCAAATTGTGTTGGTTTTATCATCTGTTAGTAATAAATTACCTTCTTGGGTTACGATGATGCCTACAGGTCTGCCATGTACAAGATCTTTCTCAGGATCTAAAATAAAGCCCGTTAGAAACTCTTCTGACTTCCCTGTTGGTTTACCGTCTTTAAATGGTACAAACACTACTTGATATCCAGCTATTCTTTGTTTATTCCAGGAACCATGTTGTGCTATAAACGCGCCATTTCTATACTTTTCAGGAAATGCAGTTCCAGTATAAAATGCTAAACCTAATGAGGCGGTATGTGAACCTAATGGAAAATCAGGAACTAGCGCTTTTTTTGTAACTAGGGGTTTCATTTCTTTTACTCTTAGATCTTCGTGTTGTCCGAAGTAAGTGTAAGGCCAGCCGTAATAATCGTTTTCTTTGACGGATGTCAGATAATCGGGAACCAGATTATCTCCCAGGCCATCACGTTCATTGACAACTGTCCAAAGTGTTTTTGTTTCAGGCTCCCAACTCATTCCTACTGGATTACGAAGTCCGCTTGCAAAAACTTTTAGACCAGAACCGTCTGGATTTACCTCTAGTATGTTGGCTCGAAGAAGTTCGTTTGCAATACCGTTTCCGGCAATATTAGATCCGGAGCCTACAGCAATATATATTTTAGAGTTATCGCTATTAGCAATAATATTTCGAGACCAGTGGCGGTTGTGTTTTCCAGCGGGAAGATCAAGAATTTTTTCTCCTTTGCCAGTTATTTTTGTTTGTCCCACTTTATAAGGATAGCGTAACAGCGCATTTGTATTGGCTACATAAAACCAGTCGCCTATGATTAACATACCAAAAGGTTGATCGAGTCCCTCGGTTAGAAAAGTTTCTCTTAGTTCGGGAATACCATCTTTATTTTGGTCGCGAAGTAAAGTAATGATATTGGCACTGTGTTTTAGATTGTTTGATTTACCTGCTCCTATTAAGGTTGCACCTATTTGTTTTAGAAAACTATAATTAGAATTGCTTTGTGCAACGAGAATGTCACCATTTGGAGTTTCGTACATCCATCGGGGATTTTGAAAACCATCGGCATATTTAGTTACCGAAAATCCTGCTGGAGCTACTGGGCTTTCTCCGTTTTTCCATCCTATTACTTTAGAATAATTACCGTGTGATTTACTTGGTTGCGGAAGAGAATTTATTTTTGAGGGAGTCTGTGCCATAGACCAAAAAGGCAAAATAAGTAGTAGAAAATAATTTTTCATAATATTTTGAAATTTAATTTCTACGAAGTTAACGCAGATTATAAACGATTGTCTAACACTATTTTATGCTAAATTTATATAATTGTCGTGAGTAAGGTATTTAGTTGCTCGCAGCCATAAAGGTTGGCATCAAAAAAAGTTAATTTTTCGCCGCTTTTTCTTGTTTTTTCTGTTCTGCTTTCGTCGCTTTTTCTTGCTCTTTGATTTTTTTCTCTTCTTGCTGTTTTTTAGCGAGCGCCTCTTTTTCTATTTTAGAAGTATTGATTTCATTTGTGAGATCTTGAATTTTTTTATGATTCTCCGCTTTCAATCATAATCCTGTAATGCCTGCTATCACTAGTCTATCGAAGAGTTTTTCTCCAAAATATCTTCGGTTTAACTTGTAAACAAACTCATTTAGGTATAATTGTAGATATTTCCCTTTTAT
>JBBSSR010000002.1:0-250010 GCA_038241955.1 Flavobacteriales bacterium
CTAAATCATTTCAAGGTTTTAAAACAAGAATTCTAGCAAAAATAACAGCATTAACATTAGTTCAATACATCAATAAATTTATCTTTGAAAGACCTATTAATAACATCAAAATTCAAATTGTTTAATTGCACCCAACGGGTTATTTAAAATAATTAGACATCTTATTCTATGTTAACTTTTGAAATGTAAAAAAAACCCATTCCGCAAATAATGCGGAATGGGTTTTTTTATAAATGTAGATCTAAAAAAATAGATTATCCTAAAGCAGCTCTTTTGAAACCAGTTACGATAAGGTCTTTATCTAAAGTTTTAGCATAAGCAGCAACGCTTAATTTGTTGTCTTTAATGTAATCTTGGTTTACTAAAGTATTGTCTTTAAAGAAACGAGCCAATTTACCTTTAGCAATATTGTCTAGCATTGCTTCTGGTTTTCCTTCTTGACGAAGAATATCTTTAGCGATTTCAATTTCTTTAGCAATAGTTTCAGCATCAACTCCATTTTCGTCTAAAGCAATTGGAGACATTGCAGCAGCTTGCATTGCGATGTTTCTAGCTACTTCATCAGCACCCGCAATGTTTGCAGATAGAGCAACCAAAGTAGCGATTTTGTTTCCAGAGTGAATGTACGAACCAATAAAAGCACCTTCTAATTTTTCGAAAGTTCTAATTTCTAATTTTTCTCCGATAACGCCTGTTTGCTCGATTAATTTATCAGCAACAGTTATTCCGTTGAAATCAGATGCTAAAAATGCTTCTTTAGAATCAAAGTTCAATGCTAAATTTGCCATTTCAGTAGCCATTTTCACAAAGCTTTCATTCATACCTACGAAGTCAGTCTCACAGTTTAATGTAATTACAACTCCAGCAGTTTTGTCAGCGTTAACAACAGCAATTGCAGCACCTTCTGTAGATTCTCTATCAGAACGGTTTGCAGCTACTTTTTGTCCTTTTTTACGTAAGTTTTCGATAGCTAAATCAAAATCTCCGTCTGCTTCTACTAAAGCTTTTTTGCAGTCCATCATTCCTGCACCAGTGATTGTTCTTAATTTATTTACGTCTGCAGCAGTAATTGTTGCCATAATATGTTTGTTTTAATGTTATAAAAGTAAAAATTCCAATTTTCAAATCCCAAATTCCAATTTTATTAAATTACTAACATGAAGTTATTAATTTTTTATGGAATTTGGAATTTAAATTTTGGAATTTAAAATTTGATTTATTCTTTAGTTGCTGGAGCTTCTGCTTCAGTAGCAGGAGTAACAGCTTCAGCAGCAGCTGGTGCAGTTTCAGCAGCAGCAGCAGGAGCATCTACAGTTGTTGCAGCTTCTGGAGCGTCAGTTTCTTTATCGGATGTTCTATTTGCTAGACCATCGATAATTGCAGCAGTTACTAAAGATAGAATTTTATCAATTGATTTAGAAGCATCATCATTTGCAGGAATTACATATTCTACTTCACGAGGATCAGAATTTGTATCAACCATTGCAAAAACTGGAATGTTTAATTTTTGAGCTTCTTTTATTGCGATGTGTTCTGCTTTGATATCTACTACGAACAATGCTGCAGGTAGTCTAGACATGTCTGCGATTGAACCTAAGTTTTTCTCTAATTTAGCACGAAGACGATCCACTTGCAAACGCTCTTTTTTAGAAAGAGTCAAGAAAGTACCATCTTTCTTCATTTTATCAATAGTAGCCATTTTTTTAACAGCTTTACGGATAGTTACGAAGTTAGTTAGCATTCCACCAGGCCATCTTTCAGTGATATAAGGCATGTTTGCAGCTTTTGCTTTTTCAGCAACGATGTCTTTTGCTTGCTTTTTGGTAGCAACAAATAATATTTTTCTACCTGATGCAGCGATTTTTTTCAAAGCGTCATTTGCTTCTTCAATTTTTGCTGCAGTTTTATATAGGTTGATAATGTGTATACCATTACGCTCCATATAAATGTAAGGAGCCATGTTTGGATCCCATTTTCTAGTCATGTGTCCGAAATGAACACCTGCTTCTAGTAAGTCTTTTACTTCTACTTTGTTTGACATTTTTTTGTACTAGTTTACGTTCTGTTGATTAGCAATGTATGAATGGCGATTTCTCGGCTACGTACATTTAGATGCTAAACTAATTTCCCACCTCAATGGGACAACAACAACATTGTTTTAAATTTTTTAATACATTCTATAATGTCTTGTCCTAATTGAACAAGACAGGCAATATTAACGTTTAGAGAATTGAAATCTCTTACGAGCTTTCTTCTGACCGAATTTCTTACGTTCAACCATTCTTGGATCTCTAGTTAATAAACCTTCTGGTTTCAAGATTGCTCTGTTTTCAGCATTTACTTCACACATTACGCGTGCCAATGCCATTCTTACAGCTTCTGCTTGACCAGTTGAACCACCTCCGTAAACATTTACTTTTACGTCAAAGTTAGTTGCATTTTCTGTCATAGACATTGGTTGCAAAACTTTGTACTGTAAAGTAGCAGTTGGGAAATAAGTTGCGAATGGTTTTTTGTTTACAGTGATTACTCCTGTTCCTTCAGAAACATAAACACGTGCAACAGCGGTCTTTCTTCTACCGATTTTGTGAATAACTCCCATTACTTAAGATCGTTTAGGTTAACAGTTCTAGGTTTTTGAGCTCCTTGTTTGTGCTCAGATCCTACAACAACATTTAAATTTCTAAAAAGTTCAGCACCAATTTTGTTTTTTGGTAACATTCCTTTTACAGCTTTTTCTACTAATAATGCAGGATTTTTCGACTGCAATACTTTAGCAGTTAAAGTTCTTTGTCCTCCAGGGTAACCAGTGTGACGGATGTATGTTTTCTCATCCATTTTGTTACCTGTAAGGTTAATTTTTTCTGAGTTGATAACAATTACGTTATCTCCACAGTCCACGTGTGGTGTGTAACTTGGCTTGTACTTACCTCTTAAAATCATAGCGACTTTTGAAGCAAGACGACCTAAGTTATGACCGTCAGCGTCTACAACAATCCACTCTTTAGTAGAGTTGGCTTTTGTTGCTGAAATTGTCTTGTAGCTTAATGCGTTCACAATAATATATTTTAATTAAACATTCCATTCCCAATAAAGGGAGTGCAAAAGTACAATTAATTATTTTAAAACCAAACAGCTTAATTGATTATTTTTTTGTTGGTTTTATGCTGATTATCAATTGTATATTTAAAGCATTCTAATTTCACTAACTTCCATAATTAAATATTTGCTATTTTTAACCCAGAAAACATTTTTGCTATTGTAAATTTTTTGTACATTTCGCTTTTATTGAACAAAATACGTGTGCTATTTTTATGTTTTTAATATAAAGACAGCCAATGATTGACAAATTCTATTTTTTTTCTATAAATATACTTTATATTATTAATACCAAATCCACCAAATGAAGGCAAAGGCGACATTAAAACAAATAGCAAAAGAACTTAATGTTTCTGTATCAACTGTTTCCAAAGCACTTAATGATAGTCCAGAAATTAGCGAACAAACCAAAGTTAGGATTAAGGAGTACGCTAAACTTAAAAATTACAAACCGAATGTTATTGGTCTGAACCTTAAAAATCGAAAAACGAAGACTATTGGGGTTATTATTCCTAATATTTTAAACTCCTTTTTCGCAAAGGTTTTTAGTGGTATCGAAAAAGTAGCCGATGAAAAAGGGTACAATGTAATAATGTGTATTTCTAATGAATCTTTAGATAAAGAAGCGCATACTCTTGAAATGTTAAGTAACGGAACAATTGATGGATTCATTTTATCCATTTCCGAAGAGGCGCAAAAACTTCATGATTATAGTCATTTTACTTCTATAATAAATGATGGAACGCCAATTGTTATGTTCGATAGAACTACAGACGAGGTAGATTGTGATAAAGTTATTGTTGATGATTTTGATTCTGGTTTGAATGCAACACAGCACTTAATAGATTTAGGTTGTAGAAATATTGCTTTGGTATCTTCGATAGATAATCTAAGTGTCGGCAAGTTAAGAGCCGATGGTTATTTTCAAGCTTTAAAAAATAATAATATCGAAGTCAATGAAAATATAATTTTACGTACAGAGTCGGATCTTGATCTTATAGAAAAAATTAATGAAGTGTATTCTAATAATCTTGTAGACGGTGTTTTTGCTTTAGATGAAAACGATTCGGTTGCAGCATTAAAAACAGGCGTAAAGAAAGGGTATAAAATTCCTAAAGACCTTAAAATTATTGGTTTTGCCGATGGTATTCTTGCTTCTAGACGTTTGTCGCCAAGTTTAACTACAGTAAGTCAGCACGGAATAGAGATAGGCGAAGTGGCAGTAACGCTATTAATAGATAGATTAGAATCTAAAGAGGAGCACAAGCCTTATGAAACGATTGTTATTAAAACCAAATTGAAAGAACGAGAATCTACTAAATAATGCCTTACTGTTTATCAGTTAATTATTAATTCAAAGAATATCCGCCAAAAGCAATTGCTCTTGGCGGATATTTATTTTATAAGTAAAAACCATCAATGTGCTTCCAACCAGTTTTTACCCAAACCAATTTCAACGTCAAGCGGAACATCCATTTTAAAGGCATTTTCCATTTCATATTTAATCATGGGTTGAATTTTTTCTAATTCATCGTTGTGAACATCAAATACAAGCTCATCATGAACTTGCAATAACATCTTTGATTTCCAGTTTTCTGAAACTAATTTTCGATAAATGTTAATCATCGCAATTTTGATTATATCAGCGGCAGAACCTTGAATTGGTGCATTTACTGCATTTCGTTCTGCACCACTTTTGACCATCATATTGGCCGAATTGATGTCCTTTAAATAACGTCTTCTTCCTAAAACCGTTTGTACATAACCATTTTCCCTAGCAAAATCTACTTGATCAGTCATGTATGATTTCAGTTTAGGATAGGTACTATAATAAGCTTCAATTAACTCGGCGCTTTCTTTTCGCGAAAGCGAGGTTTGATTGCTTAACCCGAAAGCCGAAACCCCATATATAATTCCGAAGTTGACGGTTTTAGCATTGCTACGTTGCTCTTTGGTTACTTCTTCTAAAGAAACGTTGAAAACTTTTGCAGCCGTACTTTTGTGAATGTCTTCATTATTTTTGAAAGCTTTAATCATGTTTTCTTCGCCGGATAAAGCAGCGATGATACGCAATTCTATTTGGGAATAATCGGCAGAAACTAAGGTGTAGTTTTCATCTCGTGGAATAAAAGCTTTTCGGATTAATCGTCCTCTTTCTGTTCGAACAGGAATGTTTTGTAAGTTAGGATTATTAGAACTCAAACGTCCTGTTGCAGCAACGGTTTGCATATAATCCGTATGAACGCGTCCTGTTTTTGGATCTACCTGGTTCGGCAAGGCATCAATATAAGTGCTCTGTAACTTTACCATTTGGCGCCATTCTAAGATGTCTTTTACAATAGGATTGTCATTTGCTAAGTAAGATAAAATTTCTTCTCCAGTTGCATATTGACCTGTTTTGGTTTTCTTTTGTTTGGCTCCGCCCAATTGCAATTTGTCAAATAGAACGTCACCTAATTGTTTTGGTGATGCCAAATTAAATTTTTCTCCAGCGGTTTCGTAAATTTTTTGTTCCAATGCATTGCTTTCAACCGCCATTTCAACGGACATCGCTTTTAAAAACGGAACGTCAAGATTAATTCCTTCTAATTCCATTGCTGCCAAAACAGGAATCAACGGAATCTCGATTTCATCAAATAACTTTTTAGTTTCCGCTTTGTCTAAAATGGGACAGAAATTTTGTTTCAATTGAAAGGTGATATCGGCATCTTCAGCAGCGTATTCTTTTATTTGCTCTAGTGCAACATCACGCATCGATTGCTGATTTTTTCCTTTTTTGCCAATTAAATCTTCAATGGACTTGGGAGAATATTTTAGATACGTTTCTGACAATACATTCATATTATGACGCATATCCGGATTAATTAAATAATGCGCTATCATGGTGTCAAACAACTTGCCTTTGATATGAACGCCATAATGCGATAATATTTTTAAATCGTATTTAATATTTTGACCAATTTTTTCGATAGTCTCACTTTCGAAAAAAGGTTTGAATTTATCTACAAGAACTTGCGCTTCTTCTTGGTTTTCTGGAAACGGTATATAAAATGCTTTTCCATTTTCCCAAGCGAAAGACATTCCGACTAATTCGGCATTCAAAGCATCAATTCCTGTAGTTTCGGTATCAAAACATACAGAAGTTTGATTCATTAAATTTTGTAAAAAAAGTTTTGTTCCCAACTCTCCTTGAATAACAGTATAGTTGTGATTGGTACTTTCTAAAGTTGCATAGAAGGAATTCGAGTTTGCTTCATTATTCTGCTCATCAGAAAAACCAAATAAATCGAATTGATCTTCATTTGATTTTTTAGCAGGAGCTTTTTTTACATTCTGCTCTTCATTATTACTACTATTGTCATTTTCTATAGTAGAAGGATTATATAATTTGTCAAACTGCGCTTTCATCTGACGAAATTCTAATTCCTGAAATAGTGCGTCTGTTTTTTCAACATCAGGTTTAGATAATTCGTAGTCAGTTTCATTAAACTGAACAGGACAATCGAGTAGGATAGTGGCTAGTTTTTTAGACAAAAGACCCAATTCTGCATTGGCTTCAATCTTATCTTTAATAGCTCCTTTTAGTTCGTGTGTATTGGCCAAAAGATTTTCCATTGAACCATATTGTGCTAAGAATTTTTTAGCTGTTTTTTCGCCAACACCAGGTAATCCTGGGATATTATCGGCAGCATCGCCCATCATTCCAAGAAAATCGATAACCTGTTCTGGTCGTTCAATTTCAAACCGAGCTAAAACTTCTGGTATTCCCCAAATTTCAATACCATTTCCCATTCGGGCAGGTTTGTACATGAAAATATTTTCGGAAACTAATTGCGCAAAATCCTTATCTGGCGTTACCATGTATACTTGGTAATTCTGCTTTTCTGCTTGTTTCGCTATTGTTCCTATTAAGTCATCGGCTTCAAAGCCAGCAACTTCAATAATAGGAATGTGCATCGCTTTCAATAATTCTTGAATATACGGAAGGGCAATTTTAATGGCTTCTGGAGTTTCGTCACGATGTGCTTTGTATTCCTGATACATTTCATAACGATAGGTGCTTCCACCTTTGTCAAAAGCTACTGCTAGATGATCTGGCTTTTCTCTTTTTATAACGTCCATTAACGCATTCATGAATCCCATAATGGCGGAGGTGTCCATTCCTTTGGAGTTGATTCTCGGGTTTTTGATAAAAGCAAAATAACCGCGAAATATTAAGGCGTAAGCATCGAGTAGGTAAAGACGTTTTTGAACAGACATATAAAAAATTTAGTCTGTAAAAATAGACAATTGTCTTTTAAAAATGAATGTGTAACTGAAATATATAAATTCCCGTGCATAGGTCAGTATTCACCCCTTTTTAACTTATTACAGGAAACTGCGTTAATATAAGGTTAAAATTTTTTGCATTGCTGTTTCTTCATTTATTCTTCATTTTACATTTATACATTTGGTCTATAAAAAATTAATTATTAATTCAAAATTTTAGAAATCATGAAAAAAATGTTGATGTTACTCGCAGTATTATTTGGAACAAGTGTTATGGTAAGTGCTGCTCCGCTACCTAAAAAAACAGTTGCAGTAAAAGAAGTTAAAATGATTAAACATCCAAAACACAAAAAAGCAAAAGTAGAAAAAAAAGCTACTAAAACAGAAACAAGTAGTACTACTGTCAAAAAATAATCAACGTTTTTGTTTTGCTGTAATATAAATTAAGGTAGTAAAACAAAAGGGTTAATTATTAAGAAAGCTGGTGAAGAAATTTACCAGCTTTTTTTTGTATTTTTAGATTCATTTAAACTTGTAAACACGGAGATGTTATTTGGTTAATCGTCACATATTGCTTTAATTGGTTTTTAAATTGTAATTGAAAATGAAAATTCTTATAGTTGAAGATAGTGCCGAATTGGCATTGGAAGTGAAAGAATATCTTACAGGTTGTGGTTATATTTGCAAAATTTCTAAAAACTGTGAAGAGGCTTTGGAAGAAATTAATAGCAATGATTATGATAGTATACTTTTAGATCTAGGGTTGCCTGATGGAAGCGGTTTTGATGTTTTGAAAGAAATTCGTAAAACAGCTGCTAAAGTTGCAGTAATCATTATTACAGCACAAGGAGAGTTAGAAGATCGAATAAGCGGTTTGGAATTAGGAGCCGATGATTATTTGACAAAACCTTTTGCATTAACGGAATTGGGAGCTCGCTTGTTTGCAATTGTCAGGAGAATGCATGGTTTCACTGTAAATTACCTGGATGTTCATGGTTTTAGTTTGAAGTTGCAAGATTATAAAGTAAGTTTTAATGACTGTCCGCTTAGTTTGACTAAAAAAGAATTTGATATTTTTCAATATTTGGTCTTAAATAAAAATCGAGTAGTAACGCGTTTACAACTCACCGAACACATATGGGGTGATATTCTAGAAGTGAATTCCGATTCGAATTTCATAGATGTTCATGTGCGAAATCTTAGAAAAAAATTAGATAAACATACCGATATTGTTTGGTTTGAAACTGTTAGAAATGTGGGATATAGAATAAATGCATAGTACTAAAGAAATTAAAAAAACACGATGAAAATTAAGCACCAACTAGCTATTTTTAATGCATTATCGCGTTTGCTTTTGGTTTTGGTTTTCTATGTAATGCTTCCTGTTTTGGTAGAAAAAGTAGTTTATAATCATGTAAGTAAAAGCTTGCTTGAAAAAAAACAGAAGTTTATTGAACACTTAGACAAGGACGAAATCAATGATTTTATTGTTCGTAACGATACTTCCGAGACCTACGCCAGTTTTTCAACATTGCATAGTGAATTTCTTCAGCTCTCTAGAGTTGATACTAAGACGAAAGCAAATAAGACTTTCTTTATTACCGAACCAAGAATAATTGAAGAGGAGAGTAATGACTATAGGATCCTTCAATACTATTTTACATATGAGAACGCCAACTACCTGTTAGAAATAGGAAATAGTTTAAGTGAAATTATTGAACTTACATTTGTTATTCGATTTTTTATTTTAATTGTTTTGATCATTATTGTAGTGGTTACTTTTTTGGCAGAAACTTTCTATATTGATTATTTATTAAAACCGTTTTATAGAATTATTGACACCAAAATTCGACATGTAAACGAACCAGAATCTTTTGATTATACGGCGATAAAAACGCATTCTAAGGATTTTCAAGAACTGGATACTGTTCTAAATCAAATGATGGATAGAATAAGTGAATTGTTTAGAAAGGAAAAACAATTTATAGCCAATGTGTCACATGAACTATTGACGCCCATTGCTTTGTTGAAAAATAAATTCGAAAACTTACTTCAAAATGAATCTCTTAATGATGCTGCAGTAGATAAAATCGTGAGTGCGCTAAGTACTTTAGATTTATTAAAAAAAGTAATTGCTAATTTATTGTTGATCTCAAAAATTGAGAACAATCAATATCAAGCAGATGAAATTATTAATTTTAAAAGTTTGATTTGCGATTTAGTAAAAGATTTACAAGATAGAATTGAGGATAAAGGAATTGTTTTAATGCAAGGTTTGAAACATGATTTTGAGTTTACAGGAAACAAAACGCTCATTCATATTTTACTTTATAATTTAATTGTAAATGCTATCAAATACAATAAACCATTTGGTACTATTGAAATAAAAGATGGTTTCATGAATGGCAATTATTTTCTAACTATTTCAGACTCTGGGATGGGAATGGATGCAAAGCAACAAAAAAATATTTTTAAACGTTTTGTAAGAGTGAGTCAAGACCATGAAGGGCTTGGTCTTGGGCTTGCCATTGTGGAGTCTATTGCTCAGTTTCATCATATAGTTATTGAAGTAGAATCTAAGATAAACATTGGAACTACTTTTGATTTAATGTTTCCAAGAGAGTAAAATCCTAATTAAAAGTTAATTTTTTTTACCAGACAAAAACTTCATTTAATCTTCATTTAACATGTATAGCTTTGTCCTATTAATAAACGAATTATTAATATAAAAACTAAAATCATGAAAAAATTATTGATGGTATTGGCAATTGCTCTAGGAACAACTGCTATGGTAAGTGCACAAACTACTCCAGCTCAAACTACTCCAGCTAAAGAAGTAAAAGCAACAAAAAAACCTGTAAAAAAAACAACTAAGAAAGTAGAAGCTTCTAAAAATGCTACTACAACAACTACCGCAGCTGCAATGCCAGCTCCAAAAAAATAATACTATTTTGGTTTTAAGTAATTGAATTATTTTAAAAGGTATTAAATATTGGTTTTGATTAATAAAAGGGGGCAAAGAATTGTGCTCTCCTTTTTTTTGCGTTAAATTTATTATAATATAAATCCGTTGCGTTTTCAATAGTTGTTACTTTGTGTAAAATTTTTTTTAATAATGATCTTACGTTTATTTCTTATAGGATTAGTCCTTGGTGTTATTGAGCTGTATGCATTTCAGGCTATCAAAACAGTATTAAAGTTGAGATGGATGTTGGTTTCATACCAGATTTTCAGTCTTTTACTTTTTGTATTTATTTTATACTCTTTCACAAAGTTTGATCGTTCCCTTGGACAAACCCATCAAACTATGGTTACAATGGGATTGATGTTAGTGATTTATGTTCCAAAAATTGTCATCACTATTATTTTGTTGGGAGAAGATATATTTAGAATAGCAGCAGGTGCTGTAAATTATTTTATTGATTATAATAATAATACTGATTTTCTGCCTTCTAGAAGAAAATTTGTTAGCCAAGTAGGTTTGAGCTTAGCTGCCATCCCTTTTCTGTCGTTGATATATGGTATTTTTGAAGGAAAGTATAATTTTAAAGTTATAAAGCAAGCTATATATTTCCCCGATTTACCAGATGCTTTTCATGGGTTTACAATAACGCAAATTTCGGATGTACATAGTGGGAGCTTTGATAATCCCGAAAAAATAAGTTATGCAATTGATTTAGTAAATGAGCAAAATTCTGATATGATTTTGTTTACAGGCGATATAGTAAATACACATGCCAAAGAAATGCTTCCTTGGATTGATACTTTTAATAAAATTAAAGAACATAAATATGGTAAATATTCAGTTCTTGGCAATCATGATTATGGGGAATATGTCACATGGCCTAGCGCAAAAGCAAAAGAAGATAATTTTGTAGCTATTAAAAATTTATATGGGCAAATTGGTTTTCAATTGTTATTGAATGAACATACTTATATAGAAAAAGAGGGTGATAAGATTGCTCTAGTAGGTGTAGAGAACTGGGGACATAATTTTAAGCAAGCTGGAGATCTAAAAAAAGCAGCTGGAAATTTAAAGAAAGAAGATTTTAAAATTTTAATGAGTCATGACCCAAGCCATTGGGATTATGTCGTTCAGCATGATGAAAAAAATTATCATTTAACGTTAGCTGGACACACTCACGGAATGCAGTTTGGTATAGAGATTCCAGGTTATTTCAAGTGGAGTTTAGCCCAATATGTTTATAAGCAGTGGGCGGGATTATATGAAAATATGGGTCGATTCGTTTATGTAAATAGAGGATTTGGTTTCCATGCCTACCCAGGACGTGTGGGAATCATGCCTGAAATAACAGTTATTCAACTATTAAAGGGAGAAAAATTAGCATAATTACTTTAAAATGTTAATTTTGCAGGATAATATCTCTTTTCGGAAGTAATAGAAATTAAATATTTTGGTTTTATGTCAAAATTCGGAGAACTTATAAATGCCCAAGTTCCAGTGTTGATCGATTTTTACACAGATTGGAACGAATCATCAGTAGCGATGCATCCTGTTATAAAAGATGTTGTAGCTGCGCTAGGCGACAAAGTCAAAGTGATTAAAATCGATGTGGATAAAAATCAGGAGTTAGCAGATGCTTTACGTATAAAAGGATTGCCAACCTTAATGATTTATAAAGAAGGTTTAATGACCTGGAGACAGTCTGGAGAGCTTGATGCTAACACACTTATTGGTATCGTTCAAGGTCAGTTATAGTTTTTGGTTTGTTATTATTTTATCACATCAAAGACAAATCCCCTTTGTTTTAAAATTTCAAGACATTTTGGTAAAACATATTCTAAGTTTTGGAATGCTTTTAAACTGTCGTGAAATACAATTATACTTCCGGATTCTACATTGAAAAGTACATTATCAAGGCATTTTTCTGGCGTATTGTTCATTTCATAGTCCGCACTCAATACATCCCACATAATTATTTTGTATCCTGATTGACGTAATTTTTTAGATTGCGATGGTTTTATTTTCCCGTACGGCGGACGAAAAATTTTAGAATAAGAATTTTGATTTAAAATTGAATCGCATTTTTCGCAATTTTCCAAATACTTTTTTTGTTTTGTTTTCCATCCGTTTAAATGATTGAAAGTGTGATTTCCTATCGAATGTCCTTCCGTTATAATTCGGGAGAAAAGAGAAGGTTCATTGTCTATGTTTTTTCCAATGCAAAAAAAAGTAGCTTTTGCTCCATTACTTTTTAATTGATCTAAAACCCAAGCTGTTATTTTTGGAGTTGGACCATCATCAAAGGTTAAATAGATTTTATTTTCCGTATTTGGAATGTTCCAAACGTAATTGCGGAATATCTTTTTAATAATACAGTTTGTTTTTATAAATAGGGAATTCATACTTTTCAATATTTAGTGTATAACTTAAAAAAAAATGTAGTACCGTTACCAACAGTACTACATTTTTTTATCCAGTTTTTAGAGAAAAATTACTCTTTTTCACGTTTAAAGCGATCAAATATTTCAATATACGTGTTGAACGATTTTTTACTGCTATTGTAATATTCAGTGTCTCCACTTTCTTTCATTACTTCTAATAATCCTCTGTATCGTTCTATGTCAGTTATGATTTCCATAGCGACGCTAGATTGTTCTGAAGGACTTAATTTTGAATAATAGTTAAGGTTGTCTTGGTACTTAACTATTAATTTAGCTAATAAATCATGTGCTTTGACTTTATCGCCTACTTGATAGTATCCTTTTGCAAAAGGCTCTACTAAAGAATAATATCCAAATTTGTCCAATGGCATTTTGGTCATAGCAAGATCAATAATATTTTTTGCTTTATCTTTTTTGCCTTCAGCGACAAGTTTGCCTACTAAACGGGCAAGATTCATACGATACGTTAAACTTTCTCTTCTCGTTTCAGGATCGTGATATATTTTGTCGCTGTCGCTGTTGCCCCATTCCCATGCCATTACTTTGGTATACATGTTTTCGGTATCGATGCGTCCCATATCCATTTGGCCACCATCTTTAGAAAATGAGGTCTTAATTGGAACTAATTTGTAGACCATTCCTTCTAATTGCAGGTAATCTTTCATCCATAAATAATCTTCTGGATCAAATGCTCCTCCGCTAAAATAAATAGGTCTGTTCCAGTTATTATTAGCGATCACATCTAGCATCATTAATCTGTTTTTATATAGAGCACGACCTTTGATCTCAATATCGATATAGGGTACAATTGAGTCGTTTAGTGCTGGATTAACTACTTTATTCTTTATAATTATATTTTTATCAACTGGAATTCTAATTTTATTAGTTGGGTAAAAATGAATTGTCTGTCCGTTTTGCATTTCGACAGTTGATTGTGGGTTTTTTATAAATGCAATCAGATCCTTGATATCCCAACGATTTTCTGTTTTTGGAATATATGCAACATAGTCAAGTTTATCTCCTACGTATTGATCATGTGTAAATGATATTGGTAGTGGTGCTGACTCATATGCTTTTCTTTTCATTTGATCTACGTACCAGTCTGTCATGAATAAACTCGTATTGACAATCTTTACGTCTGTTCGAATACCTTCTATTTCTTGTGCGTACCACAGTGGGAAAGTGTCGTTATCTCCAATTGTGAACAATATAGCATTTTGATCACAAGAAGTAAGATAGGCCTTTGCCATTGCAGTAGCTGTGTATTTTCCCGAACGATCATGGTCATCCCAGTTTTGGAAGGCCATAAGCATTGGTGCGGCTAATAAAGTTGCTGCTATAATTATAGGTCCTGCAAGTTTTGGAGCTAAGTATTTCCGAGCGCTTTCATATAAGGCGTAAACTCCAAAGCCAATCCAAATCGCAAAGACATAGAAGGATCCTACTAATGCATAGTCTCTTTCTCTTGGTTCAAATGGTCTTTCGTTTAAATAAATCTTTAAAGCAATTCCCATAAACAGGAATAGTACTAGTAAGACATAAAAACTTTTTCGGTCTTTTGAAGCGTGGTACATAATCCCAATGAGGCCTAAGATGAAAGGCAAAAAGAAATATACATTACGTCCCTTATTATTTAAAGAATCCTGGGGCAAGTTATCTTGTGATCCCAAGTGCAGATTGTCGATAAAATTGATACCGCTGATCCAGTTACCGTCCAAATAATCATATCTTCCTTGATTGTCATTTTGTCTTCCAACAAAATTCCACATTAAGTATCTCCAATACATATATCCGAATTGGTATTCGAACATGAAGCTGAAATTGTCTGCGGTAGTTGGTTTTTCTATTATTAAATAGTCCCCATAATGTTTTAGAAAAGAAACATAACCTCCATTGTCTATTTGTTTTTGAGCATATGCTTGTCTTAATTCGGCAACCGTCTTTTCGGTTTCGTTTTTTAACTGAGCGATCGCTTTGTTATAATCTTCTTCGCTTAATTTACTAGGGTCTAATCCGTATTTCTGTAAATCATCTTCGTAAGGATAGTTCGGATTAATTTTAAAAGCAGGAGGATTCGTAAAATTCATGTAGTTCTCAATATGGTCAGAGCTCCACATTCTAGGCAAAATAGTTTTTTGGTTGTCATCGCTATTTTGCTCTGCATTTTTAAAATTGTTTACAATAACATATTTACCTGTTTTGTAATCTCTTTCATAGTTTGGCGCTTTGTCTAAGTAAGGATTGTTCGCGTCTAAACCTGCAAAAGTTTCTGTGTACTGAGGACCATAAAATAATGGATTCACACCATATTGTTCTCTGTTATAATAGGCCAAAACTTCGGCAGCATCCGAAGGTTTGTTTTCATTAATAACGGTATTTGCATTTGCACGAATAGGTAACATTAACCATGTCGAAAATCCGATAAGGATAAAAAGAGTGCAAAGAATAATAGTATTGTATTGTATTAGTCCTTTTTTTTGTGTGTAATTTAAGCCAAAATAGAAAAAGGCAATCAGCAATAATGCTACGAAAATGGTACCTGAGTTAAAGGGTAAGCCTAAGGAATTGACCATGAATATTTCGGTTTTTCCAAAGAAGGCCATCGTTAATGGGAGCAATAATTTAAATATAAAGAGCAAAACAGATACGACTACCACATTAGCAATAAGGAAATTTTTGACCGTTACCACTTTGTAATGTTTAAAGAAATATAGAAAACCAATTGCAGGAATGGTTAATAAAGCCATGAAGTGAACCCCAAACGAAAGTCCCACGACTAATGAAATTAAAAGCAACCATCTGTTTCCTCTTGGAGTATGCATTTCTTGTTCCCATCGCAATCCCAACCATAATAGTAATGCAATAAGTAAGGATGCCATGGCGTATACTTCAGCTTCTACAGCATTAAACCAAAAACTATCCGAGAAGGTGTAGGCTAAAGCGCCAACAAAAGAACTTCCTAATATTACAATTGCATTGTCTTTATTTACTTCAGAATATTGTGAAACTATTTTTTTCAACACCATAGATGATGACCAAAACATGAACAAAATTGTAAAAGCACTAGAAAATACCGACGTCATATTCACCATTAAAGCAATATGTTCTTTACCGATAGCAAACATGGCGAAAAAGGCACCAATCATTTGAAATAATGGGGCTCCAGGCGGGTGGCCAACTTCTAGTTTTGCTGCTGTTGCAATGTATTCGCCACAGTCCCAAAAACTCATTGTGGGCTCAACGGTTAGCGTATACGTTATTAAAGCTATTGAAAACACAAACCAACCTGTAATCGTATTCCATTTATTGAAATTGAATGCTGCCATATCCTAGTCTCCTATTTATTATGTTTAAATTTTGTGTTACAAAGAAAATGCTTTTTTCTTGAAAGATCAGTAGCATTATTATAATTTTAAGGGAAAAGCTTTAAAATGTCTAACAAATTGTTTTATAGCAACTTAATATCACTTGTTTTTTTAAATTCAGTGATTTTTATTTTTTTTTAAAGAAAAAGCACAAAAAAGTTTGCGTAATGTAGAATTTATTTTAAATTTGCACTCGCTTAGCAGCAATGCTGGTCTATGGTGTAATGGTAACACAACTGTTTTTGGTGCAGTCTTTCAAGGTTCGAGTCCTTGTAGACCAACGTAAAAGCCTCTCCTTCGAGAGGCTTTTTTTATGGACAAATTTTATTTTATTTGGGCTTTTATGTTTTTAAAACATAAAAAAACCTCCAAAACAATTGGAGGTTCATTTGGTAACAAAAAAATATTGCTTTAAATCTTGAATGTTATAACTGGTCTGACTGCGTGATTTACCAAATCTTCAGTAATACTACCGTTAAAGAAATGATTCAACGCTGTTCTGCCGTGAGTGCAAATACCAATTAAATCAGCATTAATAGTATTAGAATAATTAACGATTCCTTTCTCTATATTATTGTCGTTGTAGATTGCTGTTGAGTAATCAGGCATATCAAAGTCGGCAACAAATTCTTTTATTATTTTTTCTGCAACTTTCGTGCTCTTGAAACTATTTGGTGTGCAAATCATCACTAAATTTAATTTTGCATTAAATAATTTAGAAAATGCAAGTAATTTTTCAAATGGTTTTTTTATTTCGTTAGAAAAATCGGAAGCAAAAACAATATTTTTTATATCAAAGTTATTTACTTCGCTTTTTATAACTAAAACTGGAATGTCTGACAGTCTGACTACTTTCTCTGTATTAGAACCAATAAAAATTTCTTCAATTCCATTAGATCCATGTGATCCCATTACAATTAAATCAATATTATTGTTCTTAGAATAGGACGTAACTCCTTCATAGGCTCCGTCAAGTAGAACTACTTCTGTGATAGGTATTCCTTGTAAATAATCGCGCTCTTTTATACTTTTTAATAGTTGTTCTGATCTTTTTTTGAAAAGCATTACTTCTGGAATGCTTGTCTCGCCAGTCAATTGATCATTCATCTGTCCTGGGAGTTCAAGCATATTTATTAAAATGATTTCGCAATTATTTTTTCTAGCAATTAGGGCTCCAGCTTCGATGGCTTGGTCGGCATGTTTAGAAAAATCGGTTGGAATTAGAATTCTTTTCATAGTAGATTAAGTTAATTATTCCAGAAAATTCTGGTGTGTTTTTGATAGATTAAAGGTACGAAATATTTTTAATAGTTATCAAGTTTTTTTGATTTATAAAAAAACACTATATTTGCACCGTTATTAATTAAATAGCATCATAATGAGGCACGCATAGCGTGCCTCTTTTTATAAAAATATGACATTTAAAGAAAAAGTAAATACAGTATTAGAAGAAGCTCTTAAGGAAAAGCCGTCGGTTTTTTTGATAGATCTTACTATTACTGATGCATTTAAGATTATTGTTGGTATAGACGGTGATAACGGAGTGGTTTTGCAAGATTGCATTGATATCAGCCGAGCTATAGAAAATAATTTAGACAGAGAGGAACAGGATTTTTCGCTTGAAGTGGCCTCCGTTGGAGTTGGATCTCCATTAAAAATAATTCGTCAATATAAAAAAAATATTGGAAGGACTTTAATTGTAAAAACAGCTAAAGAAAATATTGAAGCAGAATTAGTTGATGCTAATGAAGTTTTTATAATTTTGTCGTGGAAAGCAAGAGAGCCAAAAAAGATAGGTAAAGGAAAAGAAACTGTTCAAAAAGAACAACAAATTCCATACTCAGAGATTAAAGAAGCAATTGTTACAGTAACATTTTAATTAAAGAATTCGCATGGAAAATTTAGCATTAATCGATTCATTCTCAGAGTTTAAAGATGATAAACTTATTGATCGTGTAACGCTTATGGCAATTTTGGAAGATGTATTTAGAAATGCATTGAAGAAAAAATACGGTTCAGATGATAATTTCGATATCATTATAAATCCTGATAAAGGGGATATGGAGATTTGGAGAAGAAGAGTAATCGTTGCCGACGAGGATTTGGATTTTGAAAATGAAGAAATTACTTTAACGGAAGCTAGGAAAATTGAAGCCGATTTTGAAATCGGCGAAGAGGTTTCAGAGGAAGTTAAACTTATAGATTTAGGAAGAAGAGCTATTTTGGCTTTGCGTCAAAACTTAATTTCAAAAATACACGAACACGACAATACCAATCTGTATAAGCAATTTAAAGACATTATCGGAGATATTTACACAGCCGAAGTGCATCACGTGCGTCCTAGAGTTGTGATTTTGGTTGATGATGAAGGAAATGAAATCATTTTGCCAAAAGAAAAACAAATACCTTCTGATTTTTTCCGAAAAGGAGACAATGTAAGAGGTATAATTGAAAGTGTAGAGCTTAAAGGAAATAAACCTCAAATTATTATGTCTAGAACTTCAGATAAGTTTTTAGAAAAATTATTTGAACAAGAGATTCCAGAAGTTTTTGACGGTTTAATTATGGTTAAAAACGTAGTGAGAATTCCTGGTGAGAAAGCAAAAGTAGCTGTAGATTCTTATGACGATCGTATTGATCCAGTTGGTGCTTGTGTGGGTATGAAGGGATCTCGTATTCATGGAATTGTTCGTGAATTAGGAAATGAAAATATTGATGTAATCAATTATACAAGTAATATTCAACTGTATATTACAAGAGCGCTAAGTCCAGCAAAAGTTTCGTCTATTAAAATTAATGAAGAAACGAAGAGAGCTGATGTGTTTTTGAAATTGGAAGAAGTTTCTAAAGCAATTGGTAGAGGTGGGCATAATATTAGATTAGCAGGTCAGTTAACAGGTTATGAATTAGACGTAATCCGTGAAGGTGATGTTGCTGGATCTGCATCAGATGATGATGATGTTGAATTAACTGAGTTTTCTGATGAGATTGAAGAATGGGTAATTGAAGAATTTGCAAAAATTGGACTGGATACAGCAAAAAGTATTTTGAAACATGATGTAGAAGATTTAGTGAGAAG
Organism: Flavobacteriales bacterium; assembly: GCA_038241955.1. Lineage (GTDB taxonomy): Bacteria > Bacteroidota > Bacteroidia > Flavobacteriales > Flavobacteriaceae > Flavobacterium. The sequence continues at coordinate 19,219 of JBBSSR010000002.1, forward strand.
AACTGACCTAGAAGAGGAAACAATTCTAGATGTAATGAGAATTTTAAAGGAAGAATTTGATAGTTAATCAACTGTTAATTCTTCGCGTAAATAAATTTCTTTTTTGTATCTTAATAAATAGTGCAAATTAGAACAACGAATAAGGTAATAATAAAAAGGTTTTATGTCTGAAGAGAGAATTATTAGAATAAACAAGGTTTTAAGGGAATTAAATATTTCGTTAGAAAGAGCTGTGGATTATCTAAAAGATAAGGGAATTGCTATTGAAGCAAATCCGAACGCAAAAATTTCTGATCAGGAATTTAATATCCTACAAAGTCAGTTTGCAGGCGACAAGGGGAAGAAAGAAGCTTCTATGGAAGTAGGCGAAGAAAAAAAGAAGGAAAAAGAAGCATTGCGTGTTGAACGAGAAAAGGAAGTGGAAGACAAACGCAAGCAAGATGAAGAACGCCAAAAGCAACAAGAAGTTATTAAAGCGAGAGCTGTAGTAACTGCTCCTGTTCAAGTAGGAAAAATTGATCTTAATCCTAAAAAAGCTGCTGCACCAGCTCCTGTTGCTACAGAAAAAGTAATTGCTCCGAAAGACGTAACTCAACCAGAAACAGCGGTTAAAAATGAGGTAGCTCCAAAAGTAATTTCTGCAGAGAAACCAATAAAAAAACAACCAGCTGCTGATAAATCAGTTTCAGACACGAAAGAAGCTAAACCTGTTTCATCGATAAAAGAAGCTAACAAAGTAGATAAGGCTGAAGTTGTTGAGGAGAAAAAAGAACAAGTTTCTGCTGAAGAAGTTCCTGCTGAGGAATCTATCACGACACAATACCAAAAACTTTCGGGTGCGACATTAACAGGACAAGTTATTGATTTGTCTCAATTTAATAAGCCGAAGAAGAAAAAAGAAGATCCTAAAATTACTCCTAACAAACCAGGTACGCCAGGTGCTGCAGGAGCAAATAATGCAAATAAAAATAAACGCAAAAGAATTGCTCCAAAACCAGGTGCGCCTAGACCACCTGCAACTCCTGGAGTTCCTGGAGCGCCAAATCCAAATAAAATTACCCCAAATACAGGTGGTGGTTTTAACGCAAATAGAAGTGCAAGACCTGGATTTGTAAAAGGAAATAGACCTGCTATTGTTGCAAAAGTAGAGCCTACGGAAGAGGAAGTTAAAAACCAAATTCGTGAAACCTTAGAAAAACTTCAAGGGAAAGGTGGTAAATCGAAAGCAGCGAAATACAGAAGAGATAAAAGAGATACGCACCGTCAGAAATCGGATGAAGAGCAAAGAGCAATAGACGAAGGAAGTAAAACTATTAAAGTTACTGAATTTGTTACCGTTGGTGAAATAGCGATCATGATGGATGTGCCAATTACTAAAGTAATCGGAACTTGTATGTCACTTGGAATAATGGTTACCATGAACCAACGTCTTGATGCTGAAACATTGACTATTGTAGCTGATGAATTTGGTTACGAAGTTGAGTTTATTACAGTAGATATTGAAGAAGCAATTCAAGTTGTTGAAGATAAAGAAGAAGATTTAGTCTTTAGAGCTCCTATTGTAACAGTTATGGGTCACGTCGATCACGGTAAAACATCTTTACTGGATTATATACGTAAAGAGAATGTAATTGCTGGAGAATCAGGTGGAATCACACAGCATATTGGTGCTTATGGAGTGACTTTAGATAATGGTCAAAAAATAGCATTCTTGGACACACCTGGTCACGAAGCTTTTACAGCAATGCGTGCACGTGGAGCTCAAGTTACAGATATTGCTATTATTGTAATTGCTGCGGATGATGACATAATGCCACAAACCAAAGAAGCAATTTCTCACGCACAAGCTGCTGGAGTTCCTATTATATTTGCCATCAATAAAATTGATAAGCCAAATGCTAATCCTGAAAAAGTAAAAGAAAGATTAGCTGGTATGAACTTACTGGTAGAAGATTGGGGAGGAAAAATTCAATCACATGATATTTCTGCAAAAGTAGGAACAGGTGTCAAAGATTTATTAGAAAAAGTATTATTAGAAGCAGAGTTGTTAGATCTAAAATCTAATCCAAACAAAGCTGCTCAAGGTACTGTTGTAGAAGCTTTCTTAGATAAAGGAAAAGGTTATGTGTCTACGATATTAGTACAACATGGAACGCTGAAAATTGGAGATTATATGTTGGCTGGAAAACACCATGGTAAAATTAAAGCCATGCATGATGAAAGAGGAAATATTGTTACTGTTGCAGGTCCTTCGACTCCAGTTTCGGTATTAGGACTTGATGGTGCTGCTACTGCTGGTGATAAGTTCAATATTTTTGAAGATGAAAAAGAAGCAAAACAAATTGCCTCGAAACGTTCTCAGTTAATGAGAGAGCAATCTGTTCGTACACAAAGACACATTACATTAGATGAAATTGGACGTAGAATTGCATTAGGCCAATTTAAAGAATTGAACATTATCCTTAAGGGAGATGTGGATGGTTCTGTTGAGGCGCTATCTGATTCGTTCTCTAAATTATCAACTGAAGAAATTCAGATTAATATCATTCATAAAGGTGTAGGAGCAATTACAGAAACCGATGTTATGTTGGCTTCGGCTTCTGATGCAATTATTATTGGATTTAATGTTCGTCCTGCTGGAAACGCGAGACAATTAGCAGATAAAGAAGAAATTGACATCCGTTATTATTCTATTATTTACGCAGCTATCGATGACTTGAAAGATGCAATGGAGGGAATGTTAGCGCCAGAAATGAAAGAAGAAATTCTTGGTACAGCTGAAATTAGAGAGATATTCAAAATTTCTAAAGTTGGTTCGATTGCAGGTTGTATGGTTATGGACGGTAAAATTGCCAAAAATGCTAAAATTAGGATCATTAGAGAAGGTGTGGTTGTGTTTACAGGTGAACTACTTGCATTGAAACGTTTCAAAGACGATGTAAAAGAAGTTGCCAAAGGATATGATTGTGGTATCCAAGTAAAAGGATATAATGATATTGAAGAAAGAGATGTTATTGAAGCCTACCATGAAGTAGCAATAAAAAAGAAATTGAAATAAAATTTCATAGCATTGATAAGTTAAAAATCCCAATTCGTTGGGATTTTTTTATTTAAAGTTAGTTCCGTTTATATTGATTTGAATGTATATAATTAGGCTATTCGATGATCACGCTTTAGTTGGTTTGTTATACTAATATAAAGAAGTGTATAGCTGACTGTTGGGAAGCTCATTGTAGGTATAAATTTATAGTAGACTAACTTTCTCCATAAATATAAAAAATAGACTTAGTGTGTCTTTAAAATAAATTATCTCTTAGTATAAATTTCTATTGAGACACCTATTCTATATCTTTATTTCGAACTCTAAAGCGTATAAAAAAACAATCCATTTGTGGATTGTTTTTGTTGTGGAAATACTAATTAGTTTGAATTATTTACTGGGTCTAATTAATAAGATATTTTTATACTTATCCTTTATTTCATTAAAATTCCTTTCTGCTTCCATTCGGGTTCTAAAATTGCCAATCCACACTTTGTAATTAGGCGTTTGAAATATAATTGTTCCGTCTATGTTTTTGTATTCTTGTTTAAATTCAGTCAACGTCTTTTTTGCATTCTCGCTTACTCCGTTATAAATCTGTATTTTGAAACGGTCATTATACAACAGGTTTGGGCTAATTTTTCTCTTCTCATTTAAGAGTTCTTCAAATTTTGAATCTTGACTTACTGTTAAAGTTTGGTTTTGTGCTGCTGATTCAAACCTTGAAACAAGGACAATCAAAAAAACAAATACTACTTTCAAAGGGCTTAAAATTCTCATAATGTGATTCTTTAAATGCAAAAATAGCATTTAAAAAATAAAATTAAATTATAAATATTATTTAGATTTAATATAAATTATAATTAAGATTATTTTAAGGTTTTGAGAATAGTTCTTAAGTCGTATTTTTGTCAAAATTTAAAATAAACGTTCATTTGTATTTGAGTTTTATTTAATAATACAATGAATAAATTTTTAGTAGATAATCATTAAATATGGAAAAGGTGGGTAACCCTAATTCGATTTCAAGGAATTTAATTTTAAGCTTAGCTTTAATGTTAAGTATTTCCTTATCTTCATTTGCGCAAGAGGCTAGTCCTGTTGCTGAAGCTGTGACAACAGCAGCTACATCTGGTGGTGATGCTGCGGCGGGTAAAGAGCTTTTTAATTCAAATTGTGCAGCTTGTCACAAGTTAGATGGAAAAGCAACTGGTCCGGCTTTAAGAGATGTTGCGTCTAAGCACAATAAGGCATGGTTGTACAAGTGGATTCATAACAGTGCTGATTTAATAAAATCAGGTGATGCTGTCGCTGTTAAACTTTTTGAAGACAACAATAAAATTCCGATGAGTGCTTTTCCGCAATTATCTGAAGCTGATATTGATAATATTATAGCCTATACTTCAGAGCCTAAAGCCGCTGCTCCTGCAGCTGTTCCTGGTACTGCTGCAGTGACTAGTGATGCCAATCAAGGAAGTGGAGTTTCTAATAATCTTATATTAGGAGCTTTAATTTTAGTCATAGGTATTCTAGTGTTAATGTTGTTTTTAGTTAACAATGTATTGCAAAAAGTTACAAAAGCTAATGGAATTGTAGTTGTAGCGAAAGAGCCTAGCTTGCCAATTTGGAAAGCGTTTGCTAGAAATCAATTTTTAGTTCTTGTTAGCTCAATATTTTTACTTTTAGCTGGAGCTTATTTTGTATATGGTTTCTTGATGCAAGTTGGTGTAGATCAAAATTATCAACCAATTCAACCAATTCACTATTCTCATAAAATACATGCTGGTGACAATGAAATCAATTGTAAATATTGCCATTCAGCTGCTAGAGTAAGTAAAAATGCAGGTATTCCTTCTTTGAATGTTTGTATGAACTGTCATAAAAGTATTAGTGAAGTTGCAGAAACAACTGCTACGCCAGAATACTCTAAAGCGTATTATGATGGAGAAATTCAAAAACTTTACACTGCTGTGGGATGGGATGCTAGTGCGCAATCCTATACGGGAAAAACACAGCCTGTGAAATGGGTTAGAATTCATAACTTACCTGATTTTGTTTATTTCAATCACTCGCAGCACGTAACTGTTGCTGGTCTTGAATGTCAAAAATGTCACGGTCCTGTTCAAGAATATGAAATTATGAAACAATTTTCTCCTTTAACAATGGGATGGTGTATCGATTGTCATAGAAAGACAGATGTTAAGATGGAAGGTAATGAATACTATACAAAAATTCACGAAGAACTTTCGAAAAAGTATGGTGTTGACAAATTGACTGCTGCTCAAATGGGAGGTTTAGAATGTGGTAAGTGCCATTATTAAAATAGATTTAAGTTTCAGTGTCATTAGTTTTAAACTTGATATACGAAACATAAATAGTTGATACAAAAAATAATAATTAAGATTTAATATTTATATATAATATGTCATCAAACAAAAAATACTGGAAAAGTGTTGAAGAGCTAGACGAAAATAGTTCTATTGTTGAGGCGCTTAAAAACAACGAATTTGTTGAAGAAATTCCTACTGATGAATTTTTAGGAAATAAAGATGGATTGTCATCTTCTTCTACATCGCGTCGTGACTTTTTAAAGTACGTTGGTTTTAGTACTGCGGCAGCATCATTAGCTGCTTGTGAAGGTCCTGTTAATTTATCGATTCCTTACGTACTTCAACCAGAACAAATTATTCCTGGAGTAGCAGATTATTATGCAACTTCGGTTTTTGATGGTTTTGATTTTGCAAACCTACTAGTGAAAACTCGTGAAGGTCGTCCAATCAAAATTGATAATAATACTATTGCTGGAGCTAAATTTAGCGCTAATGCGAGGGTTCATGCTTCTATATTGTCGTTATATGATAATATGCGTTTGAAAGAGCCTAAATTGGAGGCTAAAAACGCTACATGGGCAGCAGTAGATTCTAAAATTAAATCTAGTATCATTGATGCTAAAGCAAAAGGAGGACAAGTAGTTCTTTTGACAAGTACATTAGCGAGTCCTTCTACTGAGAAGTTAATTGCCGATTTTATTGCCAAAAATCCTAATGCAAAACATGTTATTTATGATGCTGTTTCTTCTTCAGATGCTTTAGATGCTTTTGAAACTGTTTATGGAGAAAGAGCTTTAGTAGATTATGATTTCTCAAAAGCTTCTTTAATTGTTTCTGTTGGTGCGGATTTCCTTGGAGATTGGCAGGGTGGAGGATACGATGCGGGTTATGCGCAAGGTAGAATTCCGAAAAACGGCAAAATGTCTCGTCATTTTCAGTTAGAGTCTAATTTGACGTTATCTGGTGCTGCTGCTGATAAAAGAGTTGCAATGTCAACTGCTAATCAAAAGCAAGCATTAGTTCTTATATATAGTATAATTACGGGTTCGTCTGTTGCTAATTCTTTAGATGCAGCATACAAAGCAACTGTTACGAAAGCGGCTCAACAATTAAAAGCTGCAGGTTCAAAAGGACTTTTAGTTTCTGGTATCCATGATAAAAATGCTCAATTATTAGTTTTAGCTATTAATCAAGCATTGGTAAGTGAAGCATTTGGTACTTCGGGGACTAGACAAGTCCGTAAAGGATCTAATTTAAAAGTGGCTCAGTTAATAAAAGAGATGAATTCTGGTACTGTTCATACATTGATTATGAGCGGAGTTAATCCAGTTTATACCTTAGCAGATAGTAAATCATTTGTTTCTGGATTGAGCAAAGTTAAAACATCTGTTTCTTTTTCTTTAAAAGAAGATGAGACAGCTGCACTTGCTACAATTGCTGCTCCAGTTCCTCATTACTTAGAAGCGTGGGGAGATTTGAGTCTAACAAGTGGTGCATACAGCATTACTCAGCCAACTATTCGTCCTCTGTTTAATACAAAACAGTTTCAAGATATCTTATTATCTGTAAATGGAATTCCAGGGACATATTATGATTATTTAAAAGGATATTCTGCTTCTGTTATCTCTGGTTCTTCATGGAATAAAGTGTTGCATGATGGAGTTTACGTTGGAGCTGTACCAACAGTTTCTGCTGGAAGTGTAGATTATTCTGCTGCTGCTAGTGCATTATCGCAATCCAAAGCTGATGGTCTTGAATTGGTATTGTACACTAAGACAGGAATGGGTGATGGACAACAAGCAAACAACCCATGGTTACAAGAATTTCCAGATCCTATAACAAGAGTGTCATGGGATAATTATGTTACTATTTCTAATGCTGATGCAAAGAAATGGGGATTATCTAATGAAATTGTTGCTAATGGTGGATTAAACGGTAGCTATGTTGATTTAATAGCAAACGGAGTTAAACTTGAAAACGTTCCGGTTATTGTTCAACCAGGTCAAGCTGTTGGGACAGTTGGAATGGCTTTAGGTTATGGTCGTAAAGCAGCTTTAAAAGAAGAAATGCAGGTAGGTATTAATGCTTACTCTTTATATGGTAATTTTAACAATGTGCAATCTGTTTCTATATCGAAAGCAGGTGGTGTGCATGAATTTGCCAGCGTTCAAGGGCAAAAGACATTAATGGGTAGAGGTGATATTATCAAAGAAACTACTCTTGAGGTATTTAACTCTAAGGATGCTGAATTCTGGAACATACAACCTAAAGTATCGTTAGATCATAAAGAAGTAGATGCTACATCTGTTGATTTATGGGGATCTTTTGATCGTTCTACAGGACATCATTTTAATCTTTCGATAGACCTAAATGCGTGCACCGGATGTGGAGCATGTGTGATTGCTTGTCATGCCGAAAACAATGTTCCTGTTGTTGGTAAATCTGAAATACGAAGAAGTAGAGATATGCACTGGTTGCGTATTGATAGATATTATTCTTCTGAGGATACATTTGCTGAAGATAATGTTAGGAAAGATGAATTTGACGGATTGTTTGGTGAAAAAGGTTCTTTAGGTGGATTTGGAGAAATGGAAAAAGCTGCGGATAATCCTCAGGTTTCATTTCAGCCAGTAATGTGTCAGCATTGCAACCATGCACCTTGCGAAACTGTTTGTCCAGTTGCTGCAACTTCGCACGGTCGTCAAGGTCAAAATATGATGGCTTATAATAGATGTGTAGGTACTCGTTACTGTGCAAACAACTGTCCTTATAAAGTTCGTCGTTTCAACTGGTTTTTATATAATAAAAATAGTGAATTTGATTATCATATGAATGATGATTTAGGACGTATGGTTTTAAATCCAGATGTAAATGTTCGTTCTCGTGGAGTTATGGAAAAATGTTCAATGTGTATTCAAATGACACAATCGACAATTTTAAATGCGAAAAAAGAAGGAAGAGTTATAGCTGATGGAGAATTCCAAACTGCTTGTTCAAATGCTTGTTCTACCGGAGCAATGATATTTGGAGATGTAAATGATTCTGAAGCAGTAGTTACCAAACTAGCTGCAGATGAAAGAAGTTATCATTTATTAGAGCATATTGGAACAAAACCCAATGTAGTATATCACGTTAAAGTAAGAAATACCTAGTACAAAAATTTTTAATTAAGAATCAAATAAAGGATTATGTCGTCTCACTACGAAGCAGCCATTAGAAAACCCTTAGTTATAGGTGATAAATCATATCATGATATAACTGTAGATGTAGCCGCACCTATAGAAGGTAAAGCAAATAAACAATGGTGGATTGTATTTTCAATCGCATTAATAGCCTTCCTTTGGGGAATTGGCTGTATAATATACACAGTGTCTACAGGTATCGGTACTTGGGGATTAAATAAAACAGTTGGTTGGGCATGGGATATTACTAACTTCGTTTGGTGGGTTGGTATTGGTCACGCGGGAACTCTTATATCTGCAGTACTGTTATTATTCCGTCAGCGATGGAGAATGGCGATTAACCGTTCTGCAGAAGCAATGACTATTTTCTCTGTAATTCAGGCGGGTTTATTTCCAATTATACACATGGGTCGTCCATGGTTAGCGTATTGGGTTTTACCAATACCAAATCAATTTGGATCACTGTGGGTGAACTTTAACTCACCATTACTTTGGGATGTATTTGCAATTTCAACTTATCTTTCAGTATCATTAGTGTTCTGGTGGACTGGTTTATTACCTGATTTTGCAATGTTACGTGATAGAGCTATAACGCCATTTAATAAAAGAGTATATTCTATATTAAGTTTTGGTTGGAGTGGTAGAGCGAAAGACTGGCAACGTTTTGAAGAGGTATCTTTGGTTCTTGCGGGTTTAGCAACTCCTCTTGTACTTTCGGTACACACGATTGTATCTATGGATTTTGCTACGTCAGTTATTCCAGGATGGCATACTACAATATTTCCACCGTACTTTGTCGCTGGGGCAGTGTTCTCTGGATTTGCAATGGTAAATACCTTGCTTATCATTATGAGAAAAGTTTCTAATCTTGAGGCTTACATTACGGTTCAACATATAGAATTAATGAACATTGTAATTATGATTACGGGTTCTATAGTGGGGGTTGCCTATATTACAGAACTGTTTGTTGCTTGGTATTCTGGAGTAGAATACGAACAATACGCTTTCTTGAATAGGGCTACAGGACCTTACTGGTGGGCTTATTTGTTAATGATGTCTTGTAATGTATTATCTCCACAATTTATGTGGTTCAAAAAATTAAGAACAAGTATTATTTTTTCTTTTATTCTTTCTATTGTTGTTAATATTGGAATGTGGTTTGAGCGATTTGTAATTATCGTTACTTCATTGCATAGAGATTACTTGCCATCTTCTTGGACTATGTTCTCTCCAACATTTGTGGATATCGGAATTTTTATCGGTACAATAGGTTTCTTCTTCGTTTTATTTTTATTGTATGCAAGAACTTTCCCTGTTATTGCTCAAGCTGAGATTAAAACTATATTGAAAGCAACTGGAGAACATTATATTAAAGAAAGAGAAGCTAATAAACATTCACACCATGAGTAATAGAGTAATATACGCCATTTATAATGACGATGATATTTTGATGGATGCTGTAAAGAAGACACGTGCAGCTCATCATCATATTGAAGAAGTTTTCACACCATTTCCTGTTCACGGATTAGATAAAGCAATGGGACTTGCGCCTACACGTTTGGCAATATGTTCTTTTATCTATGGTTTAGTTGGTTTGGCTTTTGGAACTTGGATGATGAATTATATTATGATCCAAGATTGGCCTCAAGATATTGGTGGTAAGCCAAGTTTTAGCTATATTGATAACATGCCAGCGTTTGTGCCGATCATGTTTGAAGAGACAGTGTTTTTTGCAGCGCATTTAATGGTTATTACTTTTTATATGAGAAGTAGATTATGGCCTTTCAAAGAAGCTGAAAATCCTGATGTAAGAACAACAGATGACCATTTTTTAATGGAAGTAGCTGTTCGTAACAATGAGGAAGAATTAGTTTCTTTCTTTGAGAGTACAGGTGCAGTAGAAGTTAAAGTAATTGATAAGCATTAATTGTAGATATGAAAAGTTTATATAAAATAACACTTATATTTGGTATACTGATCGTAGTTTCATCATGTCATAATGATGCAAACCCAAACTATCAATATTTTCCCAATATGTACGAATCGGTAGGTTATGAAACTTATGCTACAGCTCCTGTAGGTGTTTTTCAAAACGGGAAGGAAGCGCAGCTTCCAGCACCTGGTAGCATAAATAGAGGATTTGAGCCTTTTGAATACGAACATTCGCCAGAAGGATATGAATTAGCTAAGCTAAATTTAAAATCACCTTTGAGTGATGCTGATAAAGCTTCAGATAAGGGAAAAGAGCTTTTCGATATTTACTGTATCAGTTGCCATGGCGCAGCAGGTAATGGTGTAGGTAAATTAGTGGAGAGAGAAAAATTTCTTGGAGTACCAAGCTACGCAGACAGAGAAATTACTGAAGGTAGTATTTTTTATGTTGAAACTTATGGTTTAAATGCGATGGGTTCTCATGCAAGTCAAATGTCTGCTCATGAACGTTGGTTAGTTGCTGACTATGTTCTAAAACTAAAAAGCGAATTATAATTGTTGAACAAACTCATCGTAATAGATATGTATACATTTTCAAGTAAATTAAAAACTTTTTCTTTCGTCTTAATGGCTATAGGCATATTAGGTATTGGATACGGTTTTTTAACTGCACCTAAAAATATTCAAGAAGTAGAAGCCATATTAGCTAATTCTCATGGAGGACATGGAGAAGTTAGTCATAAAGAGGTTACTACTACTCATGATTCTGAAACAACTCATAATGAAGGGACTACTGAACATGCGAAAGTTGGAGCGACGGCACATGATGCTAAAGCAGATTCGGAACATATGGAACATGTAAAGCATGTATTTCAGCAATTAAGCAATAAGCCTTGGGCTGCGCTTTATGTTGCGATAATTTTCTTCATGCTGTTGTCTTTGGGAACTTTAGCTTTTTATGCTATTCAAATTGTTTCTCAGTCAGGATGGTCTCCTGTTCTTTTTAGAGTAATGCAAGGAATTACGGCCTATCTGCCTGTTGGTTCTGTTGTATTTTTTATATTTTTAATTTTATGTGGATTGCATTTTAATGATCTCTTTATTTGGTTAGATCCTGAAGTTGTGGCACATGATAAACTTATCGCAACTAAATCTGGCTATTTGAATTTTCCATTTTGGATTGTCAGAGCTGCTATATTTCTTGGTGGATGGAACCTTTATCGTTATTTTTCTAGAAAAAATTGTTTGGCTTTAGATGAATCAAATGATTTAATTTTCCACAAAAAGAATTTTAATATTTCAGCTGGATTTTTAGTATTCTTTATTGTAACAGAATCTATTATGTCTTGGGACTGGATTATGTCAATTGATCCACACTGGTTTAGTACTCTTTTTGGCTGGTATGTTTTTGCTAGTTTTTTAGTAAGTGGTATCACGACGATTGCTTTGGTTGCTATTTATTTAAAATCTCAAGGACATTTAGAGTTTGTTAATACTAGTCATATTCACGATTTAGCTAAGTATATGTTTGGATTTAGTATTTTTTGGACATACTTGTGGTTTTCTCAATTCATGTTGATTTGGTACGCTAACATTCCAGAAGAAATTACGTATTTTGTGACTAGAATTCAAGTGTATAACTTGCCTTTCTTTGCGGCTGTTGTTATGAATTTTGTATTTCCAATTTTAATTTTAATGAATACTGATTTTAAACGCATTAGCTGGGTAATAGTGATGGCTGGAGTAGTGATATTACTAGGACACTATCTTGACTTTTTTATTATGATTATGCCTGGTACCGTTGGTGGTAACTGGTTTATCGGAGTTTCAGAAATTGCTTCCGTTTTATTCTTTCTTGGATTATTTATTTTCGTTGTCTTCTCAGCATTAAGTAAAGCTCCTTTATTGCCAAAAAGAAATCCATATATAGAAGAGAGTAAACATTTTCATTATTAATATTTAAAGAGATAAACAGATGACAAGTTTGTTGGTAATTATAGTTTTAGTTTTATTAGCGGTTGCATTATGGCAATTGACGAAAATATTTGACTTAACGCAAGTTGGATCTACTTCGGACAATTCGCAGATTGCGAACGATGATGATAATAATGTACAGGGATATTTGATGTTTGGCTTTTTAGCCTTTCTTTATATTTTTTCAATATATGGTGTACTAACATGGGGACCTTTAGTTCTTCATACTCCTGCTTCCGAGCATGGTGCGCTAGTTGATAATTTAATGAATATGACTTGGGTTTTAATATTTATAGTCCAAGCGATAACACAACTTTTGCTGCACTATTTTGCTTTTAAATACAAAGGTAAAAAGGATCAAAAGGCTTTGTACTTTGCCGATAATAATAAATTAGAAGCAGTTTGGAGTATTATTCCTGGTGTGGTTTTGGCAGGATTGATTTTATATGGTCTATATGCCTGGACCAACATTATGTTTATCGATGAAGATGAAGATACAGTGGTAATAGAATTGTATGCTCAACAGTTTAAATGGACTGCTAGATACGCTGGAGCAGATAATGTTTTAGGTAAAGCAAATGTTAGATTAATTGAAGGTATAAATACTTTGGGTGTAGATTTATCAGATCCTTATAGTCAAGATGATATAGTAGTTTCGGAATTACATATTCCAAAAGGAAAAAAAATTCATTTTAAAATGCGATCTCAAGATGTACTGCATTCTGCTTTCATGCCTCATTTTAGAGCTCAAATGAATTGTGTTCCTGGTATGGTAACAGAATTTGCCTTCACTCCGATATACACAACAAGTGAATATCAAGCTTTACCATATATGGTAGAAAAGGTTGCAAATATTAATGCTATGAGAGCTAAGAAAAGTATTGAACTTGTTGCTAAAGGAGAAGCCGCTTTAGATCCATATACATTTGATTACTTATTATTATGTAATAAAATATGTGGTGCTTCTCACTACAATATGCAAATGAAGATTATAGTAGACACTCCAGAAGAGTATGCAGCTTGGTTGAGTGAAAAAGCAACATTAGTTAGTGAAGTTAAAGCTTCAAAAGTAGTACCGGCTGCTCCTGATGCAACTTTACCAGCTGATTCTACTCAAGCTATTGATACCGTTGCAGCTGCTATTGTAGCAATGAAATAATTATTAAGAAATTTAAAGTATAAATATATGTCAGCAGAAGGTCACGATCACGGACAAGATCACGAACACGAACATCACCATAAGGACACTTTCATTACTAAATATATCTTTAGTATTGATCATAAAATGATTGCCAAGCAATACTTAATTACAGGTATTATAATGGGAGTTATTGGTGTAAGTATGTCTTTGCTTTTTAGAATGCAATTAGCTTGGCCAGAGGAATCTTTTAAAATTTTCAATGTTTTGTTAGGTGATAAATTTGCGCCAGACGGTGTAATGGCAAATGATATTTATCTTGCTTTGGTTACTATTCACGGTACCATCATGGTGTTTTTCGTGCTAACTGCGGGACTCAGTGGAACCTTTAGTAATTTATTGATACCGCTTCAAATTGGTGCAAGAGATATGGCCTCAGGATTTATGAACATGATTTCATACTGGTTGTTTTTCTTGTCTGCAGTAATTATGTTAAGTTCTTTATTTGTTGAAGCAGGACCTGCGTCTGCAGGATGGACAATTTATCCACCTTTAAGTGCGCTTCCGCAAGCAATTCCAGGATCTGGAATGGGAATGACACTTTGGTTAATTTCGATGGCTATATTTATTGCTTCTTCTTTAATGGGATCTTTAAATTACATTGTTACAGTAATTAACTTAAGAACTAAAGGAATGTCTATGACTAGACTTCCACTTACAATATGGACATTTTTTATAACAGCTATTATTGGTGTTGTTTCATTTCCAGTATTGCTATCTGCTGCGTTACTATTAATTTTCGATAGAAGTTTTGGTACATCATTCTTCTTATCTGATATATATATCGCTGGAGAAGTTTTACATTATCAAGGTGGTTCTCCAGTTTTGTTTGAGCACTTATTTTGGTTCCTAGGACATCCAGAAGTTTATATTGTAATCTTGCCAGCGATGGGAATTGTTTCTGAAATTTTAGCGACTAATTCTCGTAAACCAATTTTTGGATACAGAGCGATGATTATGTCAGTAATTGCAATTGCTTTCCTTTCGACAATCGTATGGGGACATCACATGTTTATTTCGGGTATGAATCCTTTCTTAGGATCCGTATTTACTTTTACCACATTATTGATTGCAATTCCATCTGCGGTTAAAGCATTTAACTGGATTACAACTTTATGGAAAGGTAATTTACAATTTAATCCTGCAATGTTATTTTCAATAGGAATGGTTTCTACTTTTATTACGGGTGGATTAACTGGGATTATTTTAGGAGATAGTACGTTAGATATTAATGTACACGATACTTATTTTGTTATTGCTCACTTTCATCTAGTAATGGGTATTTCTGCACTTTATGGAATGTTTGCAGGTGTTTACCATTGGTTTCCTAAAATGTATGGTAAAATGATGAACAAAAATTTAGGATATATACACTTTTGGGTAACAGCAGTTTGTGCTTACGGTGTATTTTTCCCTATGCACTTTATTGGATTAGCAGGTTTACCAAGGCGTTATTACACAAATACAAATTTTCCCTTGTTTGATGATTTGCAAAATGTCAACGTTTTAATTACTGTTTTTGCATTAGTGGGTGGAGCTTTTCAATTGGTATTTTTATACAACTTCTTTAGCAGCATTTTCTTTGGTAAAAAAGCGGTTCAAAATCCATGGAAATCAAATACTCTTGAGTGGACAGCACCTGTTGAACATATTCACGGTAACTGGCCAGGAGAAATTCCTCATGTATACCGTTGGCCTTACGATTATAGCAAGCCAGGACATGAAGAAGATTTTATCCCTCAAAACGTACCTATGAAAGAAGGCGAAGAAGTACTTCATCATTAATATAATTATAAAAAAACCTTTCAATTCTGAAAGGTTTTTTTATGACTAATTATTAATGGATACTGTTTACTATACTTCTGGATCTTGATAATTTTTAGAATTTACTAAAATTTAAATAGGAATTGTGACTTCCACATACCATGACTAAATTCTTTCTTATATCTTTGTTTTATGAATGAAAATTTAGATCCTACGAATAATAATTTCAATGCCGATGAACTGGATTTTGAAAAAAAGCTTAGACCATTATCTTTTGATGATTTTGCGGGTCAAGATCAGGTTTTAGAAAATCTAAAGGTCTTTGTGGCTGCTGCTAATCAGCGTAATGAAGCATTAGATCATACTCTTTTTCATGGGCCTCCAGGATTAGGTAAAACGACATTGGCTAATATTCTTGCTAATGAGTTGGAAGTAGGTATAAAAATTACCTCCGGACCTGTTCTAGATAAACCTGGAGATTTAGCCGGATTATTGACTAATTTAGAGGAAAGAGATGTTCTTTTTATTGATGAGATTCATCGCTTAAGTCCAATTGTCGAGGAATATTTGTACTCGGCCATGGAGGATTTCAAAATCGATATCATGATTGAATCTGGGCCTAATGCCAGAACCGTTCAAATTAACCTTAATCCATTTACATTGATAGGTGCGACAACTCGTTCTGGCTTGCTAACTGCGCCAATGCGCGCTCGTTTCGGTATATCATCAAGATTGCAGTATTACACCACAGAACTTTTAACAACTATTGTAGAACGGAGTGCTATGATTTTCAAAATGCCAATTTCTATGGAGGCTGCTATAGAAATCGCTGGTAGGAGTAGAGGAACGCCGCGTATTGCAAATGCTTTGCTTCGTCGTGTGCGCGATTTTGCCCAAATAAAAGGCAATGGAACGATTGATATAGAGATTGCTCGATATGCTTTAAAAGCTCTTAATGTTGATGCACATGGACTGGATGAGATGGATAACAAAATTTTGAATACCATTATTGATAAATTCAAGGGAGGTCCAGTTGGTTTGTCTACTTTGGCGACAGCCGTTTCCGAAAGTAGCGAAACGATAGAAGAGGTTTATGAACCTTTCCTTATTCAAGAGGGGTTTATTATGCGAACTCCTAGAGGTCGTGAAGTAACCGAAAAAGCATACAAACATTTGGGGAAAGTACGAACTAACATACAAGGTGGATTATTCTAATTATAAGGAGCTATTCCTGCTATCCACTTTATCTTTTCCTGCTTAAAGGAAGCAAGAAAAGGATGCCGCTCCTATCAGGGCTAGGGCAATTTTTTCATCAGAATCAATTTTTTTTAACGTGATAAATAATAAATCGAAATATACTCAACTTATAAAATCTGAAGCGAAACGTCTCGGATTTTTATCTTGCGGTATATCTAAAGCAGGTTTTCTTCAAGAAGAAGCGCCGCGATTAGAAAACTGGTTGCGTAAAAATAGTCATGGTGAAATGAAGTATATGGAAAACCATTTCGATAAAAGACTAGATCCCACACTTCTGGAAGATGATGCGAAAAGTGTAGTGTCACTTTTGTTAAATTATTATCCTTCTGAAGTGCAAAATGCTGATTCTTATAAAATATCTAAATATGCATATGGACAAGATTATCATTTTGTAATTAAGGAGAAACTAAAAGAATTGCTTTATACTATTCAGTCCGAAATTGGTGAGGTTTCAGGCCGTGCTTTTGTAGATTCGGCGCCCGTTTTAGATCGTGCTTGGGCAGCCAAAAGTGGTTTAGGCTGGATTGGTAAAAACAGTAATTTAATTACTCAAAAAACTGGCTCTTTTTATTTCATTGCAGAGCTTATTATTGATCTAGATTTAGATTATGATACTGCCACAACCGATCACTGCGGAAGCTGTACTGCATGTATAGATTCGTGCCCCACCGACGCAATTGTAGCACCCTATGTTGTTGATGGAAGTAAATGTATATCCTATTTTACCATCGAACTTAAAGAAAATATTCCTTTTGAAATGAAAGGTAAGTTTGCTGACTGGGCATTTGGGTGTGATATTTGCCAAGATGTTTGTCCTTGGAACCGGTTTTCAAAAGCGCATAACGAACCTTTGTTCGATCCTAATCCAGATATGCTTTCCATGAGTAAGAAAGTTTGGGATGAAATTACCGAGGAAACTTTCAGAATTGTATTTAAGAAGTCACCATTAAAAAGAGCAAAGTTTGAAGGATTAAAAAGGAATACTCTATTTTTAAAAAGTTAGCTAGCTGCTGTGCTGTTAGAAGTGATTTAAGAAAGAGATCACTTGTTGGCCATTTTTCAATACCTAAACTTTCAAAGAGGATTCTCTAACAATGACACTAGTTTCTAATTCAATAGTTCTTGGAATAAAGGGAATTTCATCTCTACGACAATTCATTTCTTCTAATAATATAGTAAAAGATGCCACGCCCATTTCATGACTCGGCTGGTCTACAGAGCTTAATTTTGGTGAAATTACTTGTGACATAAACCAATTGCTAAATCCCATTACGGATACTTGCGCTGGAATACTTATTTTATTTTCATTGCAATAGGATATAACTCCAGCAGCGACAAGATCTGTAATTACAAAAATTGCATCCACATCTGGATGTTCTGTGATGATCCGTTCCGTAAAATCGGATCCCTCTTGAAAATCTACTCTTTCACATGTATAAACAAGTGTTGAATCGAAAGGGATATTGTTTTTTTCTAAAGCTTTTTTGTATCCAATGAAACGATCGATAGAATTTTGTGGATTTAGCGGACCTCGAATATGCGCAATTTTTCTACAACCATTGTCTATTAAGTGCTGAACTGCATTGAATGCAGCCTTTTGATCGTTGATAACCACTTTTGAACATTGGGCTAATTTGGTTATTTTGTCAAACATCACAAAAGGAATTTTTCTATTTATGATTTGTTGAATATGTTCATCATAATTCGTCTCATTCGATAATGAAATCATAATGCCATCTACTCTTTTATTGATCAATAAATCGACTTGTTTTTTTTCTAATTCAATTGATTCGTTTGATTGCAGAATGATGACTAAATATCCATTTTTCTCAGCTTCATCAATAATCGCATTAATCACATTCGAAAAAAAATGATGCATCACCTCCGGAATAATTAAACCAATTGTTTTTGATTCTTTCGTTCTTAAGTTTACTGCAAAACTGTTAGGAGTATAATGTAAGTTTTGGGCAAGTTCAATTACAGCTTGTTTCGTTTTCGCACTAACATCTGGGTAGTTTTTTAGTGCTTTCGAAACTGTAGTAATTGAAATTCCTAAAGTTGCTGCAATTTCTTTGAGAGTGATGTCTTTCATAAATCAAATCTAAAGTAAATTAAGTTAAAAAAAATGCTTAGAGTATCAAAAGATGGTGCTAGTAATCTTAATTTTGTAATAGTTTCTACTTTTATGTTGATTGCCGCTCTAAAATTACAGTATCTAGCTCAATAGATTGAAAGATAACAGCTTGCCCCCGTTTTTTTGAATTAATCTCATCAAATAAAATAGATGCTGCAGCTCGGCCAATTTCAAATCCAGGTTGATCTATTGTTGTAAGTTTTGGAGTTGTGACTTCAGTTACAAAAGAATTACAAAAACCTATAATTGCAATTTGATTTGGAACAGAAATTCCAATTTCATTTAAATATTTTAGTGCACCCACGGCTACTAAATCGGTAACGGTAAAGATTCCATCAACATCAGGATGCTCGGCTATTATTTTTTTTGCATTTTCATAACCATCCTCCAAATCTGAATTATTATCGCACATATATATTAATGAAGAATCATAAATAATATTGTGATCCTCTAATGCTTTTTTGTATCCTAAAAAACGATCAATTGAATTTTGTGGCATATAAGAGCCCCGAAAATGAGCTATTCTTTTACGTCCTTTATTGATAAGGAAAGTAGTTGCGTCATATGCCGCTTTTCGATCATTTATGGATACTTTTGAGCAGTTAACTAATTTTGCAATTTTATCAAAAAGTACAAGAGGCGTATTGTTTGCAATAACTTCGTTTAAATGCTCAAAATTCCCCGTTTCATTCGACAGCGAAATAATAATTCCATCAACTCTTTTGTTAAGTAAAAGAGTTAACTGTTTTTTCTCTAATTCTAATTTTTCATTAGAACGCAAAATAATGACCAAGTAATTTCTTTTTTCAGCTTCCTCTAGTACGCCCTGAAAAACTTTAGAAAAAAAATGATAATCTACTGTAGGTATAATTACTCCTATAGTTTTAGATTCTTTAGTTCTTAAGTTCACGGCAAAAGTGTTTGGAGTATAATTGAGAGAAATAACTAACTCATTAACTCTTTTTTTAGTGGCTGGACTAACATCAGGATAATTTTTGATTGCTTTGGATACAGTTGTTATTGAAATGCCTAACTGATCTGCAATTTGTTTAAGTGTAGTATTTTTCATGATAGTAACCCTAGAAAGTAAATCATATAAAAACTGTTTCTTAAAAAACAAACTTACAATTTTTTTATTGCATTTCCATTTTTCAAATTATGGTTTAAAGTAATCTATTATTAAAATAGAAATTATAATCTGCGGTTTCTATTTTTAATTGTCTTAGTATTAAATAGTAAAAAATAACTGGTATACATTAGAGTTTTCTACTTCGAACATATCTAACGAATTTCTAAGTTTCTGTGTAAATTTTAATGAATTAATACAGGAAGTTGCTTCTTAGTCATGTAGTAAAGTATTATTATTGAGGTATAATTAATAGTTGCGAGTTTTACAATTTTTTAAAAACTCTTTTTACTGGTAATTTTTTTAATTAGGTTTTGCAAATAGCTGATTTTTGCACTTCGGTCGGGAAATTTAATTTGGTTATTTTTATTTTCGTAATGGTTTGGCTTCCTTCTTTTATTTTTATAAATTGATTTGGTTTTATGTTCTTAAAATTTTGTTTCTCTTGTGTTCGCTGCCAGGTAATTTCAATTTCATCTATTAAATTGGCTTGCCCAATACCAATTTCTCTTTTTAAAGTAGAGGATCCGAAGCTGCCTCCTGAATTTACTTCTCTATAAATAACACGTTTTTTGCCGTTTTCTTTAAAGCTAATTTTCACTCGAGTCCCGATGGCAGAATGATTTGTTTTTGATCCTTCTAGTTGCAGACTTAGCCAATTGTTATTGTTTTGACCTGGATTGAGATACAAGGAGTTGTTATACTGATCTCCAATATATGCACCACCCATTTCTATAAAAATATCCGCGTCACCATCATTGTCGATGTCACTAATTGCAACCCCATGACCTTTTTGTATGTTTCCAACTCGGCCCGATATTGTGACATCTGCAAATTTACCATTTCCCAAATTTTTAAAAAGTCGATTTGGAACTAATGATTTGTAGTCGGGGTCTCCAGTTCCAATATACATATCCAAATAACCATCGTTGTCAATATCGCCAAAGTTGGCTCCCATTCCAAATACCGCTTTGTCTAAACCTGCTTTCTCTGTTACATTCGTGAATGTTCCATCATGATTGTTATGGTATAAATACATGGTGCTTCCTTTATTCGGAATTTTCAAAGATTCTGTAGCGGCAGTATAGGGAATAGAGTGGTCATATTGGTAGCCACATACAAATATATCTTGATAACCATCGTTGTCATAATCCCAAAACCAAGTAGGGAAAGTGCGAATTTTAAGATCGTCGAGTCCTGCTTGAGTTGTAACATCTTCAAATTGTGGAATTCCATTTTTTATTCCTGTATTTTTAAGTAAAATACGTTTTCCCCTAACTCCCGAAAGATACAGATCAACAAGTCCATCATTGTCATAATCACTTGCAGTTACTCCTTTTATATAGTCTTTTATTTGGCAATTTGCTGTCTGTGCAACCTCTTTAAATGTACCGTCTTTATTGCTTAAATACAATTCAGAGGGGTATATTTCGTCGCTGTCGGGGTTATTTTCGTTTCCAATATAAAGATCGAGCCATCCATCATTGTTAAAATCTCTCCAAACACCAGTTTGTGTTGGATATTCAGAGAACAACCCGCTTTTTATGGTAACATCAGTAAATGTGTTGTCTCCATTATTACGTAGCAAAGAATTGGGTTGTTTGCCGTATTTTCCCATCCATGCACCTCTCAAAACAAAAATATCAATATCTCCATCATTGTCGTAATCGGCTTGAATTAAATTCAATCCTCCTGTAATTCTTCCCAAACTGGATGTGGTAGAAGAGTTAATGAATCCTCCTTTTTTATCGTTTATATAATAGTGCATTGCACCTTCCAATCCCCAGTCCGAAGTTACAATGTCTAAATAGTTGTCATTGTTGAAATCGTCAACGATTACACCTCCTGCCATGTTTCTGTTATTGAGTTTTAATTTTGGTGCAACATCAACGAAAGCGTTTATGGATGAGTTGGAATTGTCTTTGTCTAAGTTTGGAATAAGCCAAGCTGTAGGTACTTTAGAAGGATACTCTCCTACGGTCATGTAGGCAATATTCATTAACCATCTGGATTCATAATCTTTTGGATAAGTAGTCAAAAGCTTTTCATAAATTTCAATTGCTTTTCTTGATCCAGTTTGTTTAAGATGTATTCCTGAGCTTCGTATTGGCATAATGCAGGACTCTGAAGTATGATTTAAAACGCAGTTTTGCCTTTCTCCTAATCTCATATATGCCATAGCTAAACTTCGCAATATTTCTGGACTGTAACTGTTTGTATAGCCAACTTTAGCTACTAAGTATTCAAAAACAGCTATTGCTTCGCTTTCTTTTCCTGCTTTTAAAAGAGAATTACCTTTGAAATAATTATTGCTTAATCGCGAATCAATTGCACCGGGATTTTTGATTAGAGAATCGTAATAAACAACCTCCGCTTGGGGGCAAAATGTATTGTCTTTTACGCTAAATTTTTTATAAGTATTTGCTAATATTTGAACCATTTCATCATTTTCATTTACGTCTTTTTTGCAGCAGATTGCTGTGAAATAGAATAAAAACAATAGTAAAATACGTGTGGGTTTCATAATACCTGTTTTTAATATTTGTGAATAAAAAATTAAAGTAGTTCAATGATTTTTAGTCAAATAAGGCTTTTTTAAAGAGATAGAAGTAATGGAGTCATAAATTTGATGTAGCCATTAAAAAAAAATCAATTTAATGTCCTACATGTAGCTTCAATACAAGCGACTCAAAAGGTCTTAGCTGATTTTTTTTATATAAAGATGAGTAATTAGTAAGCATCACTGTTGCGTTTTCTATGTCATATTCACAATTATATTCGGTATTTTCTGCTGAAAAATTAAGGAGTATAATTAATTTTACACCTTCAAATGATCGCAAATACGCATATACTTTTGGGTTTTCTTTATCTAAAAGCGTATAAGTTCCATAGACTAATGCGCTTTCTTGCTTGCGTAATTGCACTAGCTTCCTGAAATAGTGCAAAGTAGAATTCGAATCTAGTTCTTGATCTGCAGCATTAATTGTTTCATAATTTGGATTTACCTTCAGCCACGGTTTTCCAGTTGAAAATCCTGCGTTTTTTGTTGTATCCCACTGCATTGGTGTTCTTGAATTTTCTCTCGAACCTTGTTTTTGTACTTTTAGAAAAGCGGCAAGATCTCCATTTTTTTGTTGTAAAGCGATGTATTTGTTCTTGGTATCGAGATCATTATAGTCTTCAATATTGTCAAAACGTATATTAACCATGCCTAGTTCGTCGCCTTGAAAGCAATAGGGAGTGCCTCGCATTGTTATTACAAAAGTCGAAAGCATTTTAGAGCACAGTGTTCTATATTCTGGTGTATCGTTGCCAAATTTACTTACCATTCTAGGCTGATCATGGTTCCCTAGAAAGATGGAAAGCCAGCCTTTGTCTTTGAAACCTTTATCCCAATGACTGTATAATTTTTTGAAATTCACAAAACCATATTCATCAATGTGATTTCCTATTTCTACACCTTCTAAATGATAGGCCATGCTCAACTCATTTCGGTCTGGGTCAACAAAAAGTATTGCCTCTTCTGGTGAAGTACCTGCGCCTTCAGATACCGTCATGACATCATATTTACTCAATACTTCCCGATTCATTTCTTGAATGTATTCATGTAGATGTGGTCCTCTTCCATAAAATTTCATAATTTCTGGTATGTTACCTACAATTTCTTCTGGTAATTGTGGAAACGAATCATCTTTAGAAATAAATTGAAAAGCATCCATCCGAAAGCCATCAATTCCTTTGTCTAGCCAAAAACGCATTACATCATACAATTCCTCGCGTACTTTTGGATTATTCCAATTTAAGTCTGGTTGTTTTTGTGAAAAATAATGCAAGTAATACGCATCGGTTGTTTCATCATATTTCCAAGCGTTACTGTCAATATCGAACCAACTCCATCTATAGGGAGGTACTCCTTTTTCGGCAGGCCACCAATAATAATAATCTCGGTATTTATTCGTTCTTGATTTTCGACTTTCTTGAAACCAAAAATGCTCGTCGCTACTGTGATTAAATACCAAATCCATAATGAGTTTTATTCCTCGTTCTTGCAATCCTTTCATCAAGAGATCAAAATCTTCCATTGTCCCAAAATCACCAAGAATAGAGCGATAATCACTCACATCATAGCCGTTATCGTCATTAGGGGATTCGTAAATTGGATTGATCCAAATAGCATCAATCCTTAGGCTTTTTAGGTAATCTAATTTAGAAATAATTCCTTTTAAATCACCAATTCCGTCACCATTGCTATCTTTAAAACTTCGAGGATAAATTTGGTAGATAACGGCTTCTTTCCACCATTTTTTGTCGATAATAGTTTTTGTAAAGGTTTGTTTGGGATGTGAGGAGGAATTCAAAATATAATGGATTAAGTTAATGTGAAATTTTTAGCTGATAAATAATAAGTTCGTTATCTCTTATCTTTAATTAATGAAAAGATGATGATACATTTTATCTTTTGCGGAAGCATCTTCAATAAATGCTTTATTATAAATAAGCCAGATTTATTTGGAATGACTTGTTTATTGTGATTTCAGAATGATTCAATGCCCTAAGATTGTAAAGGATTCATAAAATTATTTATGGAACTTTCTTGTATTTTGGGGTTGGCGCCTTCTTTTTGGGCAACCAGTGCACCTAAAGCACAAGCAAAATCAATTGCTTTTTGTGGATCTTCTTTGATTAGTAGTTTGCTTAATAAACCTGCCAAAAAAGAGTCACCCGCGCCTACAGTATCGGCTACTTTTATTTTATAACCGCTATTGTAATAGAATTTATTGTTATAATACAAAACTGCACCATGACTTCCTTTTGTCACGCAAATATGCTGAGCGTTGGTTTGTTCTTTAATGAAAATTATGTTCTGCTCTAAGGAGTTAAAAGGAGATTTGAGATAGTCACTTATTTCATAAAGTTCGTCATCATTAAACTTTATGAAATCAGACTGTTTCATTAATCGAATAAGCAACTCTTTAGAATAGAAAGGAGCTCGCAAATTGACGTCAAACACAGCATATTTCGCATAGTTTAAAAGTTCAAATAAAGTAGTTTGCGTAAACTGATCTCTGCAAGACAGACTGCCAAAAATTAAGGCATCTGCTTTTTTTACCAAAATCTCATCTTCAGCAGTGCAAACAATTTTATCCCAAGCCACGGGGTAATCAATAGTGTAGGAAGCAGAACCTTTATCGTTCAATTCTACTATAACTTGGCCTGTTTTTAAAGTTGTATCTATTTGAATTGATTTTGTAGACACTTTGTTTTCTTTAACAAATGCAATTAATTCACTTCCTATATTGTCATTGCCTACCCGACTTATAATATTTGAGTTAAATCCCAGCGAGGCAAGTCGGACTGCGACATTTAACGGAGCTCCGCCTATTTTTCGATGTGTTGGAAAAACATCAAATAGCACTTCGCCAAAACAAACAACAGTACGTATTTCCTGATTATTTACCATTTTGTTATCTTTATTATTATAGGTATTTATTTTAGTAAAAAGCGATAAATTTAGTATAGTATTTCCACTTTCCCTAATTCTGAAAATCGAAAACGTTTTCGAATCGTCGAAAACGTTTTCGATTTTCATAATGTATTTATCCTTGGAGCAGTGCTTCACACCGTTATTTTTAAACTTGCTGAAGTAGAGAAAATAGGGTATATGTTCGTTAATGAAAAACTACTTATTCAACAGTGTAAATTATAAAAATTAGTAGTTTAAATCGTTATAAATGTCAGATTTACTGCAGACTAATTTTATAAAAAAACCTTATAACGTGTTTAAACAGCTTCTTGATTGCTTAATTGATTAAAAATCTGCCTTTTTCTAATTTGTATATTGTTTCAAAGTAATTTTTCTTTTAACAGCGCTAAATTTAAAAAATATTATAATTTGATTGATGTTTAAGGAGATACATTTAGATTTTCAACCATAAGTTTTGTCTGGCTTGAATTTTTGTTATAAAAAATCATAAAATAATAGAGAATGTTTTATTTATTTTCTTTTTAATTTTATTATAAGTAGTTATTTCTGAAAATATTATTTTTTAATTAGTAAATCGAAAACGTTTTCGGCGCTACTATAACGTTATAGTTTTATTTTTCTTAAAGTTTTCTTAAAAAATATCCTATGTTTGATTCAATTTAAACAAATAACCAAATTATTAACTAACTTATTTATTACGTATGAAAAATAGTCTACAAAAAGGCTTGATGGTTTTTCTAACCATGCTATGTACTAGCTTTATATATTCGCAAGATGTATCAGGTGTAGTAACTGATGCGAGCGGCCCTCTCCCAGGGGTTTCTATATTAGTAAAAGGAACTAGGATGGGGTCCGAAACCGATTTTGATGGAAGGTTTACAATTAAGAATGTCAGTTCAGACGCAGTCTTAGTTTTTAGTTACATCGGTCTTAAGAGTCAAGAAATTAGTGTTGGGAGTAAAAGCATTATAAATATCAAGATGCTACAAGATCAAAGTCAATTAGATGAGGTGATTGTTGTAGGTTATGGAACAACAAAAAAGAAAGATGCAACAGGAGCTGTCGACATGATTAATTCGAAAGATTTTGATAACGTTTCTGCAACATCTCCTTCGGAGTTACTGAGAGGAAAAGTATCAGGGGTTCAAGTTACACAATCAAGTGGAGAGCCAGGAGCTGGTGTTTCAGTTAGAATTAGAGGAAATTCTTCTATTCGTTCAGGAAATAATCCTCTGTATGTTATTGATGGTGTTCCATTAGATGGAGGAGATGTTTCTTCTGGTGGATCTGAAATAGCAGATTTAGGATCTTCTTCAGCAAGAAACCCATTGAACTTTGTCAATCAAAATGATATTGAAAGTATTTCTGTTTTAAAAGATGCTTCTTCTACTGCAATTTACGGCTCTCGTGGAGCTAATGGAGTTATTGTCATAACAACCAAAAAAGGAAAATCAAAAGTACCACAATTAACATTTAACTCTTCTGTTAGATTTAGCTCTATTTCTGGTGATTTTAGATTGTTAAATGGTGATGAATTTGTAGCAGCAGGAGGACCAGATAAAGGATCTAGATCGTACAACTGGGAAGATGCTATTCTAAGAAATGGATTCACAACTAATAATGATCTATCTATTAGTAGTGGAAGTGATAGTTCTAGTACAAGACTATCTCTGGGTGCAAGTAATACAGATGGTATCATTAAAAATACAGGTATTGATAAATATACTGCGTCATTTTATAACAGTAACGACTTTTTTGGAGGAGTACTTAAGGTAGATACAAATATTTTATATGCTGGTATTAAAGATGAAACAACATTACTTAGTAATAATGCTGGATATATTGGGAATTTAATTGGTACAGCTTTGTACTGGAATCCAACTTTACCGATTTACCAACCAGATGGTAGTTATACTTTTGTTGGTGAAGATTATTTGAATCCAGTTGAATTATTAAATGCTTATGATGACAATACTCAAACTAATAAAGTATTAGGTAGTGTTGCTGCAACTTTAAAATTGGGTTCACATTTTAAATATAAATTTTTATTTGGAATTGAAACGTCAAATTCTACTAGAAAGCGTCAGTTGTTGCCGACTATGCGTATTCTAAGTAATGACCTTGCAAAAAGTGATGCTGATAACGGAGGTATTACAAAAAGAGGTTTTGCTGAAATAGCAGGTGTTGAGAAGTTTAATAAAACAATTGAGCATACATTAACTTATGACAATAGTTTTGGTGATAATGTGTCTCTTAATGCATTGGCAGGTTTTTCTTATTATTCTTATGATTACAGCGATCACAGAGCAAGAGGTATAGGTTATGTGCCAGAGCAAACAATTCTAGTTGATAATATTCAAGGAGGTATTACTAAAGAATTTAGATCTTTTTCTTCTAAAAATAGAGTTGAATTACAATCTTACTTTGCGAAAGCAGAAGTTACATTATACAAAAATTTAATTGTAACTGGATCTATTCGTGCAGATGGTTCTACAAAATTAGGAGCGGATAATAAATGGGGTTATTTCCCAGCTGTTGGTGCTGCGTATAAGATAATCAATAGTAATGAAGGCGCTATAAATGATATTAAAATAAGAGGAAACTTTGGTGTAACAGGTAATCAAGAGTTTGCAGTAAATTCAGCTATTTCTAAAGGTAATTATGGAAATGGTGGTTCTCCACAAACAGTTTCTGGAGCGAATAGTGAATTGCGTTGGGAAACAACAACTTCATATGGTATTGGTTTGGATTTTGCTTTTTTAGAGGATCGTTTATCAGGATCACTTGATTACTATAAAAGAGATACTCAAGATTTAATTGCGCCAGTACCGCAAGCTTCGACTCAGCCAGGTCCAGGTTCTAACAGAAGTGTTAACTTACCAGGGAATTTAATTAACGATGGTATTGAGGTTTCATTAAGCTATAAAATCATTGACAAAGAAGACATGTCATGGAATTTTGGAATTAATGCTGCATTCTTGAAAAATAAAATTGAAAATTTTGGTTCAGTTTCTTTACTAGCAGGAGGAATCAATGGTCAAGGTTTGACAGGTGCTAATGCCGAAATTATCAAAGACGGATATCCATTGTATACCTACTATCTTTATGATTTTAAAGGGTATGATGGAGCAGGCAATTCTATTTATACTGATGCAACTGGTGCGGATACCGGTTTAGGAAACGCTGACAAAAAATTATTAGACAAACAACCTTTGCCAAAAATCAATCTTGGTTTCAATACTAGTTTTTCATATAAAAGTTTTGACTTAGGAATGTCTTTTTATGGCGCTTTTGGTCATTATTTGTATAATAACACCGCAAATGCTTATTTCTTCAAAAGTGCATTATTAGGTGGTAGAAATGTAACTCCAGAAGTTGGAAGCTCTGCGCAAAGCGCAAGTGATCCGAACTCACCATCTACTAAATATTTGGAAAAAGGTGATTTCTTAAGATTAGGAAATTTAACTGTTGGGTATACGTTTAAAGGTGCTTATATGGATAAAATAAAGCTTAGTACAGCTCGTTTATTTATAAGTGGTGAAAATTTATTTGTAATCACAAGTTATTCTGGATTTGATCCAGAGGTGGATACAGATAAAGCCCTGAATGGGGTTCCTTCTGCTGGAATGGATTATTTGTCATATCCAAGAGATAAGAGTATTTCAGTTGGACTTAGTGTAACATTTTAATTAAGAAAAAAAATGAAAAGAATAAATATAATTAAAAGCATCTTTTTTATTGGTACAATTGTCTTTGGAGTGAGTTGTACAAATTTAGATGAAGAAGTTTTAGATGGTTTTGTAATTGAAGGAAGCGGAGAAAATTCAAATACTGGTAGTTTCTTGCAATCAGCTTATGAGGGATTAAGAGGATTTCAAGACCAAGACAAAATGTTTACATTAGACGAAATGTCTGGCGATGGTTTAGTTGGTCCTACTAGAGGTGGTGACTGGGATGACAATGCAAAATGGAGACAGTTTCATGTTCATACTTGGGGTTCTGACAACGTAGAAATTAGAAATGCTTGGAATACTTTATTGACCAATGTATACAACTGTAACTTGGTTATTTATGGTGGTGCAACAGAACCTCAAAAAGTGCAGGCACGTTTTTTAAGAGCGTTTTATTACTATAATGTAATTGATTTGTTTGGTCAAGTTCCTTACAGAGAACAAGGATCTGCCATTACAGATGATCCTAAATATTGGTCAAGAAAAGAAGCAACTACTTTTGTTATAGCTGAATTAGAGGATGTTGTTACTAAATTACCAGCTCGAGTTGCTAATGATGCAAGTGTAGCCAATGCTGATGCAGCACACTTCTTATTAGCTAAATTGTATTTGAATAAGGCGGTTTTTAATGCTGAGAATGCTGCAGGACCTTATGCTTTTGACGTTGCAGACATGAATAAAGTAATTACAAATGTTGATGCAATTACATCAAGTGGTTTGGCACTTCAATATTGGAGTAATTTTGCACCTAGCAACAATACTTCTAATGAGATTATATTCTCTTCTAAAAATGTTTTAGGAACTGGTGGAGGAATACAGTCAAGATGGAGAATGGGAATGCACTATAATCAAACTCCTGATGGATGGAATGGTTTTACAACTGTAGCAGAATATTACGATAAATTTGATGCTGCTGATGATCGTAGACAACACACATCTCCATCGATTATCGCTAATTTTGGAAACCCTATAGGTTTTCAATATGGACAAATGTATGCTCCAGGAGGAGTTACACCTTTGAAAGACAGAAAGGGCAATCCGTTGTTTTACACTAAAGAAGTTACCATGATCGTGAGTGGACCAACTCTTGAAACAGCAGGAATACGTACTCAAAAATATGAGCCAGATAATGCTAATCTAGGTAATCCAGAAAATGATTATATATTGATGCGTTATTCTGATGCACTGTTGATGAAAGCTGAAGCTGCTTTACGAGGTGGTACAGGCGGAGCAGCAATGGCAAGAACTATTTTAGATGAAATTCAGCTTAGAGCTAAATTACCTGTCGTAGTTGCAGCTGCAACTTTAGATGAAATTTACGATGAAAGAGGAAAAGAATTATGGTTTGAAGGTTGGAGAAGAAATGACATGATTCGCTTTGAAAAGTTCTTGCTTCCTAGAGAATTAAAACCAAATACTTCAGATCCGAAATACGCATTATACCCACTTCCTGCTGATGCATTATTTAATGCAAATGCTAAGCAAAATCCTGGATACTAAAATAAATTTTTTACTTCATTTTGTTTTGAGTTAGTTACAAAGAGGGTATTTATTGCCCTCTTTGTTTATTTAATATTTTCAGTTTTTTCTCTAAATTTTTAATTTTTATTATATAAATTAGTCATTCGTAACGTACCAAATTTTATACTTAATATGATCCATTTTATGTTAAAGCGTTTTGTTTTATTTTTCTTATTTATTGCTTTTTTTTCCAATTGTTCTAAACAAAAAGCCACTAACAACGATTCGCTTTTCTCTAAGCTAGACTCCTCCCAAACCGGAGTAAACTTCATGAATGAAGTTACGAATGGTAAAAACATGAATATTTTTAAATATCGAAATTTCTACAATGGTGGCGGTGTTGCTATAGGCGATATTAATAATGATGGACTTGCAGATGTTTTTTTTACTTCTAATTTAGGAGAGAACAAACTTTACTTAAATAAAGGGAAATTTAAATTTGAAGATATTTCTAAAACGTCACGAATTGTAACCGACAAATCGTGGTCTACAGGAGTAGTTATGGTAGACATTAATGGCGATGGTTTGCTTGATATTTTTGTTTGCAATGCGGGAAATGGTATTGACGCAGAAAGAAAGAGTGAGCTTTTTATCAATAATGGGAATTTAACTTTTACTGAAAAAGCAGCGGAGTATAATCTGGCCAATACTGGAATAACGACTCATGTAGCCTTTTTTGACTATGACAAGGATGGAGATCTGGATGCATATATTTTAAATAATAGTTTCATTCCCGTAAGCAGTCTAAACTATTCAAATAAAAGAGAATTGCGTGATAAAAATTGGGACGTTAATGATATTCTAAAAGGGGGTGGTGATAAGCTAATGCGTAATGACAATGGGAAATTTGTTGACGTGAGTGAAGCTGCTGGCATTTATGGAAGTCTTATAGGTTTTGGTCTTGGTGTAACGGTGGGTGATGTGAACGGTGATTTATATCCAGATATTTATATCTCAAATGATTTTTATGAAAGAGATTATTTGTACATAAACAATAAAAACGGAGCTTTTACGGAACAAATTCAGAATTGGGCGTCGCATACCAGTCAGTCGTCAATGGGTGCAGATATGGCCGACATTAATAATGATGGAAAAGCAGATGTTTTTGTGACGGATATGTTGCCAGAGGGAGATGAACGTTTAAAAACGACTACCGCTTTCGATAATTACGATTTATTTACTAGAAAATTAAGTCTTGATTTTTATTATCAGTACATGCAAAATACGTTGCAAATTAATAATGGTACTAATGAATTTTTAGAAATTGCCAATTATGCTGGAGTTGCAAAAACCGATTGGAGTTGGGGTGCCTTATTATTTGATATGGATAATGATGGTTATAAGGATATTTATGTGTGCAACGGTATTAATAATGATTTAACAAATCAAGATTTTATGGACTTTTTTGCTAACGGTTTACTTCAAAAAATGACTGTAACAGGCAAAAAAGAGGAAGTGTCGACAATTATTAGTAAAATGCCGAGTACACCAATTCCAAATTATGCTTTTAGAAATAATAGAAACTTAACTTTTAACAATGAAATTGTCAGTTGGGGTTTAGATACGCCAAGTTTTTCTAACGGGGCCGCCTATGGAGATTTAGATAATGACGGGGATCTTGATTTAGTGGTAAATAATGTAAATCAACAAGCATTTGTATACCGAAATAATTCGGAGAAAAAGAAAGACAACCACTTTATAAAAGTAAAATTAAAAGGAGAAGGTCTAAATACCTTTGCAATTGGTAGTGTTGTCGAATTGTTTTCTGGTAAAGAGATTCTTCGTCAAGAATTGATTCCTTCAAGAGGTTTTCAATCGTCGGTAGATTATGTGATGACTTTTGGTATCGGAACAAAAAAAATTGATTCCCTCCAAGTTATTTGGCCAAACGGCAAGTTTCAAACCCTAAAAAAGGTAGTTACTAATTCAACTCTTAATTTAAAGATAGCCGATGCTACTTTAAATTACCTGCCAAAGAAAAAATATATAAAAATGCTGCTTTCTGAAAAACCAAGCTCATTTCTGGCACACAAGGAAAATGAATATACTGATTTTGATTACGAAGGGTTGATTTCTAAAATGCTTTCTCAAGATGGTCCTTCAATAGCGATAGCCGACATTAATCATGATGGATTTGATGATGTTTTTATTGGCGGAGCCAAAGGAAATCCTGGAAACATATACCTAAATAAAGGGAACAATACTTTTTCTATCACAAAACAAATTGATTTAGCTTCAGATGGTAATTATGAAGATACAGCGGCAAGCTTCCTTGATGTTGACAATGACGGAGATCAAGACTTATTAGTAGGTTCTGGCGGAAATGAAAAAGAAGATCAAGCCAATTATAAGAATCGATTGTATATTAATAATGGCAAAGGTATTTTTACAAAAAGCACAAGTAGTATTCCAACAACGAATAATAACGTGTCTGTAATTGTGGCTTGTGATTATGACAATGATGGTGATATAGATGTCTTTGTAGGCAGTAGAAGTGTGCCGGGCGTATATGGTATTGATCCAAAACAACTACTTTTAGAAAATGACGGTAAAGGAAATTTCACCGACGTTACTGCTAAAAAAGCGTTTAAATTAAACGAAGTTGGAATGATAACTGATGCAGTTTGGGAAGATATTGACAATGATGGAAAAAAAGATCTAATCGTTGTGGGTGATTGGATGGCGCCAAGAATTTTTAAAAACACAGGTCACCGTTTGGTTGATTTTAAATCTAATATTGCAAATTTAAGTGGTTTTTGGAACGCTGTTAGTTGCGTAGATTTAAATAATGACGGCAAGAAAGATCTTGTTTTAGGTAATAAAGGAACGAATACAACTTACAAAGCAACTGCAAAAAATCCGATGCGATTGTTTGTAAATGATTTTGATAATAATGGTACAATTGAGCAAATTACAACCTGTACTATTAATGATAGAGATGTACCTCTGAATTTAAAGAGAGAATTAGCAGGTCAAATCCCGTCGATTAAAAAGAAAAACCTTAGTTACGCGGATTACTCTAAAAAATCATTTCAAGAAATATTTGCGAAAGATGTTGTAGATAATTCACTTCAGAAAAAAGCAACAATACAAGAAAGTATAATTGCAATTAATAAAGGCAACGGCAATTTTGAAGTAAAAATGCTTCCAAAAGAGGTTCAATTTTCTTGTGTAAATGCCATTTGCACAATAGATGTTAATGGAGATGGAATTTTAGATCTAGTGCTTGGTGGCAACCAATATGAGTTTAAGCCACAGTTTGCGAGATTAGATTCTAATTATGGGAGTGTGCTTTTAGGAAATAAATCTGGTACATTTTCTTGGGTGCCCTACGATCAATCTGGTTTCTTTTTAAAAGGAGAAATTAAGCATATCAAAACAATAAAAAATAAGAATCACGCAATTTCAATAATTGCCGTTAGAAATGATAATACTCCTAAACTTTTTACAAGAAATGAATAATTTTTATCGAATTGGAGTAGTTGCGTTGCTTTTTATGAGTTGCTCGAAAAAGCAAGACCGTTTGTTTGAAAAGCTAGATCCAGCCGTAAGCAATATTACGTTCAACAACCAACTTCTAGAATCTAAAAATATTTCGATACTAGATTATCTCTATTATTATAATGGCGCTGGCGTTGCCCTTGGTGATATCAATAACGATGGTTTAGTCGATATTTATTTTACATCAAATCAAGGAAAAAATAAATTATATCTAAATAAAGGAGGTAATAAATTTGAAGATATAGCTGCAAAAGCAGGAGTGGAGGGCCAAAGTGATTGGAATACAGGGACAGTTATGGCGGATGTAAATGGTGATGGTTTTCTAGATATTTATGTTTGTGCTGTCGTAGGAATAAATGGCTTTGAAGGACATAATGAATTATTTATAAATAATAAGGACAATACCTTTACCGAAAGTGCAGCAGAATATGGCTTGGATCTTGATAATTATAGTACATCGGCAGCGTTTTTCGATTATGATTTAGATGGAGACTTAGATATGTATTTGTTAAATCATGCGGTACATTCTGAGGCTTCTTTTGGAAACGCCAGCATACGCAACACTAGAAATTATGAATGTGGTGACAAGTTATTAAGAAATGACAACGGCAAGTTTGTAGACGTGAGTGATCAGGCTGGTATTTTTGGAGGTGCAAATGGATATGGGCTTGGTATTGCTATCTCTGATTTTAATTTAGATGGATATCCAGATATTTATATTGGAAACGATTTTCATGAAGACGATTACTATTATTTGAATAATGGTGATGGAACGTATAACGAATGTTTGAAATCTTATTTTGGACATACCGCTAGATTCTCCATGGGTGTAGATGTTGCCGATATCAATCATGATGGTTTTCCAGATATTCTATCGCTAGACATGCTGCCAGAAGATGAAAAGGTTTTAAAATCTTCATTAGGAGATGATAATGTGCAAATGCTGAAAATGAGAACCGAAAAATTAGGTTATCAGAATCAGTACACTAGAAATATGCTACAATTAAATCAAGCGGGAAAACAATTTACCGAAATAGCGCTACAAAGTGGAGTAGCTGCTACAGATTGGAGCT
Source organism: Flavobacteriales bacterium (assembly GCA_038241955.1). Classification (GTDB taxonomy): domain Bacteria; phylum Bacteroidota; class Bacteroidia; order Flavobacteriales; family Flavobacteriaceae; genus Flavobacterium. Next base: position 54,467 of record JBBSSR010000002.1, read on the forward strand.
GGAGTGCATTATTTGCCGACTATAATCAAGATGGAGAACAAGATATATTTATCTGTAATGGAATTCCAAAACGACCTAATGATTTAGACTATGTGAAGTATTATTCGAATGATAATATTAAAACCAAAATCACTACGACAAAACTATTAGACAAACAAGCGCTGAAAAAAATGCCCAAAGGAAATGTTACGAATTACATTTTTGAAGGAGCTGCGGATTTGCAGTTTATAAATAAATCAAAAGATTGGATCGAAAATGACTCCATAATTTCGAATGGTAGTGGCTACGCAGATTTAGATAATGATGGAGACTTAGATGTGGTTACAAACAACACGAATACTGTTGCTTCTGTTTATATTAATACAACTAATAATTCCTCCCATTATTTAAAATTGAAACTTCAATTTGAAGGTAAAAATATATTCGGGATTGGATCTAAAGTGATTTCGTATTCGAAAGGGAAAATGCAATTTAAAGAATTGCAAACTACGAGAGGCTTTCAATCGTCATCAGAACCAATAATACATTTTGGTTTTGGGAAAAATACAGCTGTTGATTCAGTTGTTGTTGTTTGGCCTGATAAAACATATCAAACCTTAAAAAATGTCAAAACAAATCACACGCTAAAGGTCAAAGTAAATCCTAATAGAAAAGCATTCGATTATAAGACATTGCATCCAACGGTTATTCCAATTTTCAAAAAAGTGGATTCGAATTTAGGGATAGATTATGTACATCACGAAAATGATTACATTGACTTCATATATCAAAAATTAATTCCTTACCAACGTTCAGATCGTGGACCAGCAACAGCAGTTGGAGATTTAAATGGTGATGGAAAGGAGGATATTTTTTTTGGTGGAGCCAAAGGAAAAGAAGTAGCACTATATATTCAAAGTTCAACTGGTTTTAGCAAAAAAGCCGATTCAGAAATTGATAAAGATTCGGTTTATGAAGATGCTTCGGCTGTTATAGATGATTTCAATGGTGATAAACAAAACGATTTATTTGTAGTTTCTGGCGGTGGCGAAAACGCGTCCGATTTGGAGGATCGTTTGTATCTTTCAAAAAGTAACCAATTTATTAAATCTGCTTTGCCCAAAGTAGCGGAAAATGCGACAGTTGTAAAAGCATTTGACTATGACAATGACGGAGATTTAGATATTTTTATTGCTAATGATTCTAGAAATAATAAATTTGGTTCCAGTACAAACTGCTATTTGCTAAATAATGATAAAGGTGTGTTTACGATTGTTGCAGGTAAAACGTTTGAAGATATCGGAATGGTTACAGATGCAGTTATTACCGATTTTAATAAAGATGGGAAACCAGATATTATCGTTGTTGGCGAATGGATGAAACCTACTTTTTTTGCTAATAAAAACGGCAAGTTTGTAAATGTTACCGAAACTATTTTTTCTGAAAAAAGCAATGGATTATGGCAGTCTATCATTGCCTTTGATATTGATGGTGATGGTGATGAGGATTATTTGGTAGGAAACTGGGGAATGAATTCAAAATTCAATGCTTCGCAAGAGTTTCCTATGAAAATGTTTTATGACGATTTTGATAAAAATGGCACTTTCGAAACAATTGTTGCTAAAGAAAAAAACGGTAAGTACTATACCACAATGGGACTTGATGAACTAGCGGAGCAATTTAGCGGAATGATCAAAAAGAAGTTTACTACTTATAAATCCTTTGCTGGGAAGCCATTAGAGGAAGTTTTTGATATGAAAATGTTGGAAAAAGCAAAGTTGTATGAAGTACATAATTTAAAATCTGGTTATTTAAAAAACGATAAAGGCAAATTTACTTTTGCACCTTTTGCTAATAAAATGCAAGTTGCACCAATTAACTGTTTTGTAAAAACAAATTTTGACAATGATGCAAAAGAAGAAGTTTTTACAGCAGGAAATTATTTTGGAGTTAGTCCATATCACAGTAGATTTGACGGGTTTGCAGGTGCCTTAATCAAGAATGAAAAAACAATATACCTAGGCGATCAAATAGGAATTGATTTGACTCAAAAAGTAGTCCGACACCTTGATATTATTCATTTTAACAACAAGAAATATTTGTTAGTTACCATAAACAATAAAAAAGCGGAGGTTTACGAAATGCCCATGCTATCTAAGAATTAAATAACTTTCAAAAAATTACTTGCTCAATAACTTAAAAATCCAAAAAATGAAAAATATATTTTACAGCATAATAACATTTTGTTTGCTTTTAGTTTCCTGTAAGAATCATGAGTCCATAAAGGTGAATACTGACGATTATCATGCAGCAATCGAAAATGTAACACAAATCATGATTCACGACATTTTTTCGCCACCAGTGGCGAGTAGAATTTATGTTTACCCAAACGTTGCAGCTTATGAAGTAATTTGTCAAAACAGTAACAAATACATTAGCCTTGAGGGCCAGTTGAATGGCCTGGACTCCATCCCTAAATTAGATCCTAAGTTAGGAGTTAATAAAGAGGTTGCTGCTCTAGTAGCACATATGGAAGTGAGTAAACAACTAGTTTTTTCGGAAGAGACCATAGAAAAATTTAGAGATAGCCTTTATGTAAAATGGGCAGATTGTAATAAAGAAGAATTTGAAATTTCGAAAGATTATGGTTTAAAAGTGGCCGAACGCATCAAGCAATGGATGGGAAAAGACAATTACAAAGAAACTCGAACGATGTCAAAATTTTCTGTATACACCAACCAACCTGGAAGATGGCAACCAACTCCTCCTGCTTATATGGATGCGATAGAACCTCATTGGGGAAAGATACGAACTCTCGTTCTAGACTCAGCTTCGCAGTTCACTCCAATTCCCGCTTTAGCTTTTTCATTAGACAAAAATTCTCCCTTCTTTAAACAAGTTAAGGAAGTATATGATATTAGTTTAGATATGAAGATCAAAGGCGATTCTTGCCAAGAGATTAAGATTGCCCAATTTTGGGATTGCAACCCATATGTTTCAGTAAGTCAAGGACATATGATGTTTGCCAAAAAGAAAATCACACCAGGTGCTCACTGGATGGGAATTACAAAAATAGCTTCACGAAAAGCAAAGGCTGATTTTGACACAACAGTTTTGGTATATACAAAAGCATCAATTGGGATGTTTGAAGCTTTTATCAGCTGTTGGGATGAAAAGTTTAGAAGTAATGTTATTCGTCCCGAGACGGTTATTAATCAAAATATTGATGAAAACTGGAAGCCACTTTTACAAACACCTCCATTTCCAGAGTATCCTAGCGGTCATTCCGTTTTATCCACCGTTGCAGCAGGCATTTTAACGTCCGTTTTTGGAGATAATTTCTCTTTTGATGACGACACAGAATTGCAATTTGGTTTGCCCACGCGAAGTTTTACATCTTTTGATCAAGCAGCAAAAGAAGCCGCAAAAAGTAGATTATATGGAGGAATTCATTACAGAGCAGCAATAGAAAACGGAATTGTAGAAGGACAATATATTGCAAAATTTGTGATCGAAAAATTAAAAATGACTAAGTAATTATGGGAGTTAAAAAAAAAGTAATACTTACTTTAAGTATTTTATTTTCTGTTTTTTTGATTTGGTATTTTTTCATAAAGGAAAATGATTATACGATTTCATTTAAAGTAAAAACAGCTTCAGGAACCGTTTTTCAAGGAATTCAAGAGTGGGCTAATATTCAGTCACAAAAAGGAACTGAGAAGTTCACCATAATAGAAAAAAGAAATTTTGATTTTTTAAAACTAAACAATACAATAGGAAAAGACCAATTAGAATATACGTGGAATATTGACCCTCTAAATGACTCTGTAACCAAAGTGAGTGTTGGTATTAAAGAGTTGGGACATGGTTTTTATAATAAAATAACAGCTCCATTTTTTATTACAAAATTTAAAGAAGATCAAATCAATAAAGTAACATCTTTTAAAGACGGCTTGAATGATCATATAAAAAAATTTAAAGTTAAAATTGAAGGAGTAGGTGTTTCTAAACAAGTATTTGTCGCTTATATTTCTTTAAGTAGTGTTTTGCAAACCAAAGCACAAACTTTGATAGCTAATGATGCGGTAATTACAGGATTTTTATATCAAAATAATATTAAAATTAAAGGAAGGCCCTATATTGAGATTACAAACTGGGACATGGCTACAGATACGCTTGATTTTAATTACTGTTTTCCAGTTGATCCAAGTATTAAAATAGTGGATAGTGATATTATTAAGTTTAAAACTATTTCTGCACGCAAAGGACTAAAAGCAACTTATTATGGTAATATGCGTACTTCAGACCGTTCTTGGTTTGCTTTGTTGGATTATGCAAAGAGAAACGGATTCGAAGTTTCCAATCAGCCATTAGAAAATTATTTGGATAACCCATTTAACGGTGGAGAAGAACTTAACTGGGAAACGAAAGTTATTCTTCCATTCAAAAAACAGTAATTATAGTTAGAAAATACTTTTCGAAATCGTTTTGGATGATTTCGAAAACGATTTCGATTTTATATTTTACTGCTTCTGTTAATTTACAATTATATTTAAATCTTTTTAACTAGAATACCCAAATGGCGAATAAAATAAAATTGAATTTTTGGCAGATATGGAATATGAATTTCGGATTTTTTGGAATTCAGTTTAGTTTTGGTTTGCAACAAAGTAATATGAGCGCCATTTATAAATATCTTGGTGCGGATGAAGGAGCACTGCCAATGCTGTGGTTGGCTGGTCCAGTAACAGGATTGATTTTGCAGCCTATCATAGGTGCCATAAGTGATGGGACTTGGTCTCCAAAGTTTGGCCGAAGAAAACCTTTCTTCCTTATTGGGGCTCTTATTTCCAGCGTTGCCTTAGTTGCAATGCCTTATTCTACTTCAATCTGGATGGCGGCTAGTTTACTATGGATCTTAGATGCTGCAAATAATATTGCAATGGAGCCCTATCGAGCTTTTATTGCCGATAAATTACCAAAAGAACAGTATTCTATTGGATTTTTAACTCAAAGTTTTTTTACAGGACTCGGAATTACATTGGCTAATTTTACTCCAGCTATTTTGGTTGCTTTCGGATTCTTGGCTATTACTGATAAGATGAGTAACGGTATCCCAACCTATACATATTGGGCATTTTTTATTGGTGCAGTTGCTGCATTAGTATCAATTATGGTTACCGTTTTTACAACTAAAGAATACCCGCCCACGGATGTCGAGTTGGAAATAATGCAATTGGAAAAAGAAAAAGGAAGTATAGTTTCTCGCACATACAACGATATCGTTAGTGCCTTTAAGTCAATGCCATTAACAATGAAACAGCTTATTCCAGTTAAGTTTTTTACTTGGTATGCCATGTTTTGCTATTGGCAATATATTACTTCAACATTATCTATTTCTATTTTTAATACTTCTGACTCTACTTCTGAAGGTTTTGCGAATGCACAACTGTTAACAGGGAATTTAAATGGCACGTATAATATTGTCTGTTTTCTAATTGCTTTTGCACTTATTCCTTTAGCTCGAAAAATAGGAGCAAAAGGGGTTCACTTTTTTGCTTTAATTCTTGGAGGAATAGGACTGATTCTTATACCTTATTTAAACAATACCGACGTGCTCTTTCATATGTACAACCCGTTTGGTGATTCAATAGTTATTAGTACTATTTATTTATATTCATTTGGCTTGGGAATCGCGTGGGCTTCTATGTTGGCGATGCCTTATCAGCTATTGGCAGGTTCTATCCCAAAAGGAAAAATAGGAATCTATATGGGAATTTTTAATATGTTCATTGTGATCCCAATGGCGTTGCAGATTTTGAGTATGCAATACTTTGTTTTTGATTTGTTAGGCAAAAATCCAATTAATGTGATTCGTTTAGCAGGTGTATTTTTATTACTTGGAGCGATTTCTACTCTTTTTATTAGTGTTAAAAATAAAAATCAGGTTGTACAGGAGTAAGTAACTTCCGTCGCATTAAATGTAATGGAATTTAGATTACGACGATGATAGAGTTTTGATTTTAAAGATATAGAGTAATATATGTTTAACAATGGCATTGATTTATAAATAAATTTAAAATGATTTAGATGAAGAACATAACAATTAAACTCGCATTATTTATTAATTATTTTGTTTTTGCAGCACTTTTGAATAGTGTAGGTTTACTAATTCAAAAATCCCAAAATGTTTACGGTGTTTCTGAAGTTGAAGCAAGTGTTTTAGAACCTGCGAAAGATTTAACGATTGCATTTGTTGCTTTTTTAGTTGGATCGCTACTTCCTAAATTGGGTTACAAAAAAGGAATGCTTATAAGTTTGGCTATCGTTTTTCTGGGTTGCTTTATTATGTATTTTGGAGATTCATTTTGGAGTGTTATCGTGCTTTTTGCTTGTACGGGATTTTCTTTTGCTATAATAAAAGTTTCTGTGTTAGCACTAATAGGAGTCGTCGTCGATACCCCTAAGCAGCACAAAACCTTTATGAGTTATATAGAAAGTGTCTTTATGCTGGGGATTGTATTTGCCTACATAATTTTCCCAATGTTTTATAGCGAAACAGATCCAAAAGCATGGTTAGACGTCTATTTGGTTTTGGCAGCACTGATTGCTTTGGTGTTTGTGTTTATTTTATTTTCTAAATTTAATTTACCTGTAATAGACAATCGTAAATCTTTTCAGGAGGATTTTAAAGATATGTTCAGTCTATTAAAGAGGCCGTTAATTATTCTTTTTGCTGTTTTTGCCTTTATGTACGTAATGACGGAACAAGGGATCATGTCGTGGTTGCCTACCTTTAATCAAAAAGTATTACATCTCAATGAGAAATTAGCGGGACAAATGGCCGTTATTCTCATGCTATCCATAGCCTTAGGTAGATTTGTATCGGGTATAATAGTGAAAAGAATAAACTGGCACGTATTCTTAACGATTTGCTTGGTTGCAGCGGCGGGACTAATAATTTTTGTTTTGCCAATGGCCACAGGAATAGAAGTCACTGAAGTTAACACCTTGTCTGATGTTCCATTAATTGGATTTGTATTTCCATTAATTGGTTTGTTTTTAGCACCTATTTACCCAATTGTTAACTCTACAATTATTAGCGCTACCGAAAAAGGTTTTCATAGCGCAGTTGCGGGTTTATTGACTTTCTTCTCTGCGATTGGTGGAACTTTTGGTTCTGTGATTATTGGATACTTATTTCAAAAAATTGGAGGAAGTAAAGCGTTTTATTTTTCGCTAATTCCGCTTTGTGTTCTTATTGTAGTTTTATTTTTTATTAACAAAATAAATAAAAAGAATGAAGTTCTTACTTAACATAGAATCTGTTTTTAAAGCGCTTTTGCTTCAAGAAGATACAGATAACGATAAAAAAATCACCAAAGATGATAAAGGACCAAAAAAGTTTTCTTTAGTTGATGAAACATCAAAGGAAAATCAAACCATTGAAGGCACCTATCATTTATCGAATTTGCTTCAAGAGTTAGCCATTTTGAGAGAAAGAGGAATACAGTTAGGAGAAATTGATTTAGAAAATGTTCAAGAAGATCCAGTGCAACGAATTTCGAGAAAAATAAAAGAAGATTATTGGGACGAACTCACAAGAACTATTGATAAAAAAGGTTTAAAATTAATTCTTGAAGATGTAAAAACCGAGAATAAACTTTCTACTATCTATGTTTCTGAAAAAGACAAAGCTGGCGTTCTATACTTTAAAGAATTAGAAAACGAGCTGAAGAATGTTAAAGTAGAAATATTACCGGAAGATTTTACTGCAGATTATGTAGAAACCTTAAATGAGAAACCAGGAATTTTGGCATTGGCTTTACAGCAAAAAGTTTACAGTTTACAAGGTGTTCCTTTTGTGGTTCCGGGAGGAAGATTTAATGAAATGTACGGCTGGGATAGTTATTTTATAGCAGTTGGTCTACTCATTGATGACAAAATAGACAAAGCGATTGCGATCGCTGATAACTTTCAGTACCAAATTAAGTATTACGGCAAAATTTTAAATGCCAATCGGAGTTATTATTTGACCAGAACACAGCCACCATTGTATTCGTCTCTTTTATTGGCTATAGCCAAAGAAAATACGTGTTCTCAAGAATGGTTGCGAAGTCATCTCCAAACAATTATTCTAGAATACAATACAGTTTGGATGGTGCAAGGAAATAGGTTGACGCCAACAGGTTTAAATCGATATAAAGCGGACGGAATTGGTATGCCTTTTGAAGTAGAACCAGGACATTTTGATGATGTTTTGACTTCTTATGCGGTTAAATACAATTTGCCTGTTAGAGAATTTGAAAAAGAATATCTAGCAAGAACAATCACGGATCCTGACCTTGATTTGTATTTCGTTCACGATAGAAGTATGCGAGAAAGCGGCCACGACACAACGAATCGATTCATAAATTCGTGCACTAATTTGAATTGTGTAGATGTGAACAGTTTTCTTTATAAATATGAAAAAGATGTAGAAAGTCTAATAACAGATTATTTTGACAGTTCATTTACAGTTGAAAACGTAGTTTACACTTCAAAAGAATGGTCAGATAAAGCGCGATTTAGAAAGGATAAAATGAATGAATTGTGTTGGAATGAGCGTGAAAGCGTCTTTTTAGATTATGATTTTATAAATAAAAAACAAGTTCCTTTTGAAGCTGCCACTACATTTTTTCCTTTATGGGCTGGTTTGTGCGATGAAAATCAAGCCAAAAAATTAATTGAAAATGCGTTGCCACGATTCGTTAAAATGGGTGGAATCACAGGAAGCACGAAGGAAAGTATAGTACGTTTTGCTAAAGATGCACCGCAGCGTCAATGGGACTATCCTTTTGGATGGGCACCGCACCAAATGTTATTATGGGAAGGATTGTTAAAATACAACTATGTTGCAAAAGCACAAGAAATGGTGTACAGGTGGCTCTGGCTAATCACAAAAAATGCCGTAGAGTACAATGGTACAATTCCAGAGAAATTTGATTTAGAAAGCAGTTCGCATAAAGTTTTTGCCGAATATGGAAATGTAGGAACTGAGTTTGATTACATTGCGAAAGAAGGATTTGGATGGGTGAACGCTTCTTATCAGTATGGTTTGCAGATTTTAGATGGTAAATTTATTGCCGAATTAAACGAATTGAAGTCTCCAGATGAATTATTTTCTTAAATAAATATACTTTTTTTGCCAATTGTATGTCTTTTTTTGCTAAATTTAACTTTTTCTAAATTTATCTAATATGACTGTAAATCAAATATTAAGCACAAAAGGGAAGGGAGTTTTTTCTATTGTTTCGACTATTACCGTATTCGAAGCATTGAGGGTGATGGGAGAGAAAAACATAGGAGCAGTCCTTGTTATTGAAGAAGGGGATTTAATGGGAATCTTATCAGAAAGAGACTATGCTAGAAAAATTGTTCTAAAAGATAAGTCTTCAAAGAAAACACCTGTGCATGAAATTATGGAAAGAGAAGTGATAACCGTTAGTCCTTCTGATAATTTAGATTATTGCATGGAATTGATGAGTAAAAAAAGAATCAGACATTTACCAGTGATCGAAAATGAAGTAATAATTGGACTCGTTTCTATAGGTGATGTGGTAAAAGCTATTATTCAAGTTCAAAAAGAAACAATTAAACATTTGGATTCCTATATATCTCAATAGTATATTCTTAAAAATTTATAATAGCTGCATTTATATGCAGCTATTTTTTTTTGGATATAATCATTTAATTTGGTAAAAGAATAGCGTAAAAGTACCTATTTTAACTGCAGAGTTTTATCTTTGTGTAATTCGAATAAAATTTTAGATAATGGATAAAAATAATAAAAGAAGAGAAGCACTCTTATATCACGCTAAGCCCACTCCCGGAAAAATTCAGGTAGTACCTACAAAAAAATACGCAACGCAAAGGGATTTGTCGTTGGCCTATTCGCCAGGAGTTGCTGAACCATGTTTGGAAATAGCAAAAGACATCAACAATGTTTATAAATATACTGCAAAAGGAAATTTGGTTGCTGTAATTACAAACGGAACAGCCGTTTTAGGACTAGGAGATATTGGACCAGAAGCTTCAAAGCCAGTGATGGAAGGCAAGGGACTGTTGTTTAAAATTTTCGCAGATATTGATGTATTTGATATTGAAATTGGAACAAAAGATATAGAAGAATTTATTCAGACGGTTAAAAATATTGCGCCAACATTTGGCGGAATTAATCTAGAAGATATTAAAGCCCCCGAATCTTTTGAAATTGAGAGAAGATTAGTAGAAGAGCTTAATATACCGGTCATGCATGATGATCAACATGGTACAGCAATTATTTCTTCGGCAGCATTGCTTAATGCTTTAGAGCTGGCGGATAAAAAAGCAGAAGATGTAAAAATGGTTGTGTCTGGAGCAGGATCGGCAGCGATTGCTTGTGCAGATCTATACGTATTATTAGGCGTAAAATGTGAAAATATTTTGATGTTTAATAGTAAAGGGCTTTTGACAAAAGACAATCCTTCGTTATCTACTTTGCAATTAAAATACGCGAAAGATATTCCCTCGCTAAGTCTTGAAGAAGCACTAAAAGGAGCAGATATTTTCCTCGGATTATCATCAGGAGATATTATGACTCCTCAAATGCTATTAGGAATGGCGGCAAATCCAATCGTTTTTGCTATGGCCAATCCAGATCCTGAAATTGATTATAATCTAGCCATTGCCACTCGTAAAGATATCATAATGGCAACAGGACGTTCTGATCATCCAAATCAAGTGAATAATGTTCTAGGGTTTCCTTACATTTTTAGAGGAGCGCTAGATGTTCGTGCTACAAAAATAAACGAAGCTATGAAAATGGCAGCTGTGAGATCACTTGCGGCACTAGCCAAAGAAAATGTTCCCGAACAAGTAAATGTTGCATACGGAGCGACAAAATTAGGTTTTGGTAGAGAATATATCATTCCTAAACCATTCGACCCAAGATTGATAACTGTTGTGGCACCTGCTGTTGCAAAAGCCGCAATGGAATCAGGTGTTGCATTAAACCCAATTACAGATTGGAATAAATATGAGGAAGAGCTCTTGAATCGATTGGGTAACGACAATAAAATGATTCGAATGATTACCAATCGTGCCAAAACAGATCCGAAAAGAATTGTTTTTCCTGAAGCGGAAGATTTAGACGTTCTAAAAGCAGCGCAAATCGTAGCAGAAGAAGGAATTGGTTTCCCTATTTTATTAGGGAATAAAGAAATTATTTTGGAGTTGAAAAAAGAATTAGGTTTCGAAGCTGATGTTCAAATTATCGATCCAAAGCTAGACGAAGAGGACGACAGAAGAAATGGTTTTGCAATGCAGTTTTTTGAGTCTAGAAAACGGAACGGAATATCACTACACGATGCTAAAAGACACATGAGGGAGCGAAACTATTTTGCTGCGATGATGGTTAATTCTGGCGAAGCCGATGCTTTAGTTTCTGGACATTCAAGAAGTTATCCTTCTGTATTGAGGCCTATGCTACAAATCATTGGTAAAGCACAGAATGTATCTCTTGTTTCTTCTACAAACATAATGATGACAAATCGTGGGCCTATTTTCTTGGCAGATACGGCGATAAATATAAACCCAACTGCAGATGACTTGGCAAAAATTGTAATTATGACTGCCAAGGCTACAAGAATGTTTGGAATTGAACCTGTTATAGCAATGGTTTCATTTTCTAATTTTGGTTCATCTGTGAATGAAAGTGCGTCAAAAGTAAAAGAAGCAATTGCATACTTGCATGAAAAACATCCAGATATAATTGTTGATGGAGAACTTCAGGCTGATTTTGCTTTGAATCCAGAAATGTTAGCAGCTAAGTTTCCATTTTCGAAGTTAGCAGGTAAAAAAGTAAATACACTAGTATTTCCTAATCTTGAATCGGCAAATATTACCTATAAGTTGCTCAAGGAATTGGACAAAGTAGGTTCTATAGGTCCAATAATATTAGGAATGAAAAAACCAGTACATATATTCCAACTGGGAGCAAGCGTTGAAGAAATGGTTAATATGGCCGCAATTGCAGTTATTGATGCACAAGAAAAAAGCAATCGATTAAATGATTAATAATAAAAACCGCAAGATGTTATGTTTAAAGTCTTGCGGTTTATTATTTTGTAATCAAATACGCTAAAAAATTATTATATTTGAAACTATTTTATTTTATATGATCGCACATTTGCAAGGAAAATTAGTAGAAAAATCGCCCACACATGTTGTAATTGATTGTGGAGGAGTCGGATACCATGTTAATATTTCATTACATACCTATTCACTATTACCAAATACAGATTTCATAAAATTATTTACACACCTTCAAATAAAAGAAGATGCCCATACGCTATTTGGTTTTGTAGAAAAATCGGAAAGAGAAATTTTTGTTATGTTGTTAACTGTTTCTGGAATTGGAGCCAGTATTGCTAGAACAATGCTCTCATCATTAGACCCTAAACAAATTATCAATGCAATTGCTTCTGCAGACGTTGTAACCATTCAAACTATAAAAGGAATTGGTAGTAAAACTGCTCAAAGAGTGATTCTCGATTTGAAAGAAAGAGTGTTAAAATTGTATGATCTCGACGAAGTTTCAATGTCTCAAAGCAATACAAATAAAGATGAGGCGTTATCTGCTCTAGAGGTTCTTGGTTTTGTTAGAAAAACATCCGAAAAAGTTATAGAAAGAATTGTAAAAGAAGACCCAGACGCTACTGTAGAAACTATAATAAAGAAAGCTTTAAAAAATTTATAAAAGGAAATAAGAAGCCTAATTAATATGCATAAAATTGGTATTTTTTTACTGGCCTTATTTTGGGGCCTTGTGTCGCAAGCACAAGTGCAACCAGTTTCTCAAGATACCATTAAAAAGGGATATGATGTGGGGGAATTGCGGATACAAAACCCTCAAAGTATTATTGCCGCATATACTTATGATCCTATTACTGATACCTATCTCTACACTAATTCCGTAGACGGCTTCAATATTAATTATCCTATTGTTTTATCACCAGCGGAGTATCAAAATTTAATGCTGAAAGAATCAATGAATGATTATTTCAAAGCAAAAGCTGATGCGATGGATGGGAAGAAAGAAGGAAGTGAAGCTGCTAAAAAAGATTTACTGCCTCGATATTACATAAGATCGGGTTTGTTTGAATCTATTTTTGGTAGTAATACCATAGATGTTAAACCTACTGGATCTGTAGAGATTGACTTGGGAGTTTTATATACCAAACAAGAAAATCCAGCTTTTTCGTCTAGAAACAGATCAAATACCTCTTTTGACTTTAATCAGAGAATCAGCATGAGCTTGATGGGAAAAGTGGGCACGAGACTTCAAGTAACTGCCAATTTTGACACACAATCTACTTTTGCATTTCAAAATTTATTCAAACTAGAGTACACTCCCGATGACGATGACATTGTTCGAAAAATAGAAGTAGGTAATGTAAGTATGCCATTAAACAGTACTTTGATTACTGGCGCTCAAAGTTTATTTGGTGTAAAAACGGAATTACAATTTGGTAAAACTACGATTACAGGTGTTTTCTCAGAACAAAAATCGCAAGCCAAAAGCGTTATAGCACAAGGTGGAGGTACAATTCAGGAATTTGAAATGTATGGTTTGGATTATGACAGTGATAGGCACTACTTTTTATCTCAATATTTTAGAGATAAATACGATTCTTCATTAAAAAAATATCCGTTTATAGATAGTAGAGTTCAGATTTCAAGAGTAGAAATCTGGGTTACCAATAAACAAAATCGTGTAAATGCAACAAGTAATAATTTAAGAAATATTATAGCACTGCAAGATTTAGGAGAATCACAGGTTACAGGAGTTCCTGACAGTAAAATAGTAGTGTTAAACCCTTCTTTGGGAATGTTTAGTAGTGCTCCAGATTCTCCTTCGGACAATAAGAATAACTTATTCAATCCTGCTTTAATAGCTACGAGTGGTGGTTTGTTGAATCCCAGTATTAGAGAAATTGTTACCGCAAATTCTGGATTTAATGCTACTGTGAGTGAAGGTCAGGACTATTCAAAATTAGAAAATGCTAGAAAGTTATTGCCTAATGAATATACATTTAATGCACAGCTAGGTTACATCTCGTTGCAACAAAAACTTGGGAACGATGAGATTTTGGCAGTTGCTTATGAATATTCGATAGGAGATAAAGTGTATCAAGTGGGTGAGTTTGGAAGCGATGGAGTAGATCCGACCATTGTAACAGGAAATCAGCCTGCTAATCAAACAATTGTTACACAAACTTTAGTCTTGAAAATGTTAAAAAGTAGTTTAACAAATGTCAAGAATCCAGTTTGGAATTTGATGATGAAAAATATTTATCAGATACCAGGTGCTTATCAACTAATTCAAGATGATTTCCGATTCAATATTTTATATAAAAATCCATCACCTCTAAATTACATTTCACCAGTTCCAGGAACTGCTTTTCCCGCGAACCCAGACCCAGACAATACAGTTGATAATACTACTTTGTTAAAAGTACTTAATGTAGATAGATTAAATTTTAGCAACGATCCACAAACAGGAGGAGATGGTTTTTTTGATTTTATTCCTGGGCTAACGGTAGACACGCAAAATGGTAGATTAATTTTTACAACAAAGGAACCTTTTGGTGAATTATTATTTTCGAAATTAAAAAATCCAAATTCTTTAGAGGATTATAACGATACAAACACATACAATGCGAATCAAAAGAAGTATGTGAATTCAACCATGTACAATACAACGCAAGCGGGAGCGATTCAAAGTCCAGAACTTAATAAATTTCTTTTGAGAGGTAAGTTTAAATCTGTTGGTGGTGATGGAATTCCTATAGGTGCATTTAATGTTCCTTTGGGTTCAGTAAAGGTAACTGCAGCGGGAAGAATATTAGTTGAAGGTGTAGATTACAGTGTGAATTACCAATTAGGAAGAGTACAAATTTTAGATCCTTCACTTCAGGCTTCTAATACCCCTATCGAAATATCATTAGAAAATAATGCTACTTTTGGACAACAAACCAAACGATTTGTAGGTATAAATGTAGAACACTTAATCGATGAAAATTTTGTTATAGGAGGAACTTTTTTGAACTTAAGTGAAAAGCCTTTAACTCAAAAAACAAGTTATGGTCAAGAAGTAGTCAATAATAGCATCTTTGGTATGCACGGAAACTATTCTTCTCCAGTGCCTTTTTTCACAAGGTTAGTCAATAAATTACCCAACATAGACACCGATGTTCCTTCTCTTATTTCGGTGAGAGGTGAAGTGGCTTTTTTGAAACCGAATTTACCAAAAGGGAATCAGTTTGAAGGAGAAGCAACTATCTATGTAGATGATTTTGAGAGCTCTCAGTCCTCAATAGATTTGCGTTCGCCTTATGCATGGAGTTTAGCTTCTACGCCAGAAAAGAATGCAAATAGTGCTTATGACTTTAATTCTACCGCCAATGATTTGAGCTATGGTTTCAAACGAGCTAAATTATCGTGGTATTCTATTGACCCCATTTTTTACACTTCAAAACCTTCGGGAATTTCAAACGATGATTTATCGTTGAATACCACTCGACGAGTATATAGTGAAGAGTTATATCCTCTAACGGATATTGTGCAAGGACAATCATTGGTAATTAATACGCTTGATTTAAGTTATTACCCTTCGGAACGAGGCCCATATAATAATGCTTTGGCTGTAGACACAGCTCCTAAAGATAATTTTGGAGGCATTATGAGATCATTGAACTCAACGAACTTTGAACAAAGTAATGTAGAGTACATCCAGTTTTGGGTTATGGATCCCTATGTTGGAGAAGGAAAAGTGCCTAAAACCAACTCAGGTAAAATTTATTTTAACTTAGGTGAAATGTCTGAGGATGTTTTAAAAGATGGTCGAAAATTATACGAAAACGGTCTTGGGCCCGATCAAGTTATGGTAAATCCACCTTCTATTTGGGGTAACGCTCCAGCATCGCAGTCCTTAATTTATGCTTTTGATAATAATGAAGGCAATAGAATAAATCAAGATGTAGGATTAGATGGATTTCCATCAGGACGAGAAGGGACAGTCTATACCAATTATGCCTCTGAAGCTGATCCAGCTGGTGATGATTATACTTTCTATCTAAATACTTCTGGCAGTATCACAGAGCGTTACAAAGGGTACAATGGTGTTGAAGGAAATTCAAACGTAAGCATAAATTCACCTAATAGAGGTTCAACAACAGTTCCCGATGTTGAGGATATTAATAGAGACAATACAATGAATACAATCAATGCGTATTATGAATACAGTATTGATATGAAACCCGATATGACAGTGGGTCAGAATTACATTGCCGATATTAGGAATACACAGGTAAGCTTGCCTAACGGTTCCTCAACCGAAGCACGATGGATTCAATTTAAAATTCCAATTTCAGTACCTCAAAACACGATTGGCAACATATCAGATTTTAGATCGATACGTTTTATGAGAATGTTCATGACCAATTTTACAGATCAAGTAACGCTTCGTTTTGGTGCTTTAGATTTAATAAGAGGGGAGTGGAGAGCTTACACAAAAGCTTTGGATCTTAATGATATAAATGTAGCCGATGACGGAACTATTTTTGAAACAGCCGCGGTCAATATCGAAGAAAACTCTACGAGATGTCCTGTAAATTACATAAGTCCTCCAGGTGTCGTTCGAGAACAATTGTATAACAACAATACTGTTATAAAACAAGATGAACAATCATTGTCTATGAGAGTATCTGGTAACGGTCTTGAGCCTTTAGATAGTCGTGCAGCATTCAAGAATTTCAGCGTCGATATGAGACAATTTAATAATTTGAAAATGTTTATACACGCGGAATCTTTGCCAAACGAAACGCCTCTTCAGGACAATCAAATGGTGGCTTTTATGCGTTTTGGGAATGACTATTCAAGTGATTTTTATCAAGTTGAAATTCCTTTAAAAGTAACTTCGCCAGCTTCTTTTGTTGGTTCTATCTGTAGCCCATTAAGTAGCGAAGCTGTTTGGCCAAGTGATAATCAAATTGAATTAGCGCTAAACTTGCTTACGCAGTTGAAATTGAGAGCTATGAAAATTGACAAAACAACTTTGCCGCCAGATGGAATTTATTATGCAGATGATGATATAAATCAACCAGAGGGTGATGGAAGTAGTAGGCTCAGACTTGGTATTAAAGGAAACCCAAATTTAGGACAAGTACGTAATGTTATGTTAGGTGTCAAAAATGCCGATCCTACTCAGCCTATAAAAGGAGAAGTTTGGTTTGATGAACTGCGTTTAGCCGACATGGATAATAAGGGAGGTATGGCAGCATTATTAAATGTAGATACTAATTTTGCTGATTTGGGTACCGTGTCATTCACAGGGAGTATGAAAAATTATGGTTTTGGAGGGATAGAACAAGGGCCAAACGAAAGAAGCAGAGAAGATATTCAAGAATATAATGTAGTGACCAACATTAATTTTGGTAAATTATTGCCACCAAAATGGGGAATTAATTTACCTTTTAATTATTCGGTAGGCGAAGCCGTTATTACGCCGGAATACGATCCTTTTTATGAAGATATTAAATTAAAACAGGTTCTTGAAAATACAGATACTCAAGCAGAGAAGAAGAATATTTTATCTACTGCTGTCGATTATACTAAAAGAACAAGTATTAACCTTATTGGCGTTAGAAAAGAAAGAAGTCCAGAACAAAAGCAAAGAGTTTACGATCCAGAAAACTTTACATTCTCACAATATTATAATGAAGTACAACGCCATGATTTTGAAGTTGAAGAATATTTAGACCAACAAACAAGAACAGCAGTAGATTATGCTTTTGCTTTCCAGCCAAAAGTAATAGAGCCTTTCAAAAAAACTAAGTTTATGAAGAAAAGCAGTTACTGGAAATTTTTGAGCGATCTTAATTTTAATTATTTGCCTGCGAGTATATCGTTCAATACTAATGTTATTAGACAAAATAATTTACAACAATTTAGACAAGTAGAAGATATAGGAATTAGTTTTGATCCATTATATCGAAGAAATTTTGGCTTTAATTATCAATATGGCTTTAATTATAATTTGACTAAATCACTTAAAATTAATTATACTGCTTCCTCTAGGAACATAGTAAAAAATTATTTAGATGCTAATAATGAGCCAATAGATGATTTTGTAATCTGGGATGGTTATCTAGACATAGGAACTCCGGACAACCACATGCAGCAATTTATTTTGAATTACGAAATTCCTTTAAATAAAATACCAGCGCTTAGTTTTATAAAAGCAAACTTATCCTACACTGGTGATTATAACTGGCAAAGAGCATCGAATGCGTTTACAAGCTATGAGGACGATCAAGGTAATGTTTTTGATTTGGGGAATACGGTTCAAAATGCAAATTCTACCATTGTGACTGGGATTTTTAATATGGAATCCTTATACAAATACATCGGGATTTCTAACAGTTCGAAAACGCCTACTGTTACTAAAAAACCTGCAGTTCCTAAGCCTGGAGAAAAAATCGTAAAAACAGAACCACTTGCAAACGTTAATAAGAATTTATATTTAAACGCTGTAAAAGGCATTTTAACGAGTGTTAAAACAATTAATCTTAGTTATACAGAAAACAAGGGTACTGTTTTACCTGGATATCTGCCAACTGTTGGGTTTTTCGGATCTTCAAAACCTACCTTAGGTTTTATTTTTGGAAGCCAGAATGATGTACGATATGAAGCTGCTAGAAATGGATGGTTAACGAATTATGGTGAGTTTAATCAAAATTTTACGCAGGTTGTAAATAAAATTTTTAAAGGTTCAGCGAATGTAGAGTTGACTCCAGATCTTAAAATTGATTTCTTGGCAGACCGCGCTTACTCAGAAAATTTCTCAGAACAATATGATGTGACAGCTGGGAATTATAATTCAAGAGCACCATATAGTTTTGGGATATTCTCGATTTCGACAGTTTTAATTAAAACTTCTTTTAAAACAAGCGACGAGAACAGCTCTTCAGCTTTCGATGACTTTAGAAACAATCGTATTATAATTGCGAATAGGTTAGCTTCAGAAAGAGGTATTGATATAAATAATCCCGCAAATTTAGGTCCCGATGGTTTTCCTTTGGGCTATGGTAGTTCTGATCAGGCTGTTTTATTACCTTCATTTTTGGCGGCCTATTCAGGAACTAGTGCGCAAGATGCTTCTTTGGGTATTTTTAGAAACTTCCCAATACCAAACTGGGCTATTAAATACAATGGTTTAATGCGGTATGAGTTTTTCAAAAAAACTTTCAAGCGTTTCTCATTGCAACAAAACTATAGAGCTTCATATACTGTAAATGCTTTCAGGTCTAATTTTAAATATACGGAGAATCCAAACGGAGTAGACGATAGCGGGAATTTTTTCAACCCTACAATAATGTCTAATGTTACTTTAGTAGAACAATTTAACCCATTATTACGGATTGATTTCGAATTTAAGAATTCATTTAAGTTGTTAACTCAAGTTAATAAAGATAGGGCTTTGTCTATGAGTTTTGATAATAATTTATTGACGGAAGTGCATGGAATAGAATATGTAGTTGGATTAGGATATCGTATAAAAGATGTTATATTCTCCTCTAGGCTAGCGGATAATCCTACTGGAATTATAAAAAGCGATATCAATATTAAGGCAGATTTAACACTGAGAGATAACCAAACCATTGTACGATACTTAGGTTATGATAACAATCAACTGGCTGGAGGTCAAAACATATGGACGCTAAATGCCACGGCAGATTATGCATTAAGTAAAAATTTAACTATCATATTTTATTACAATCATTCGTTTTCAAAACCAGTCGTTTCTACTTCTTTTCCGCTGACTAATATCGGATCTGGTTTCACGATTCGTTATACCTTTGGAAATTAAGTTTAAAAATCTAAAATTTGGATAGAAGATTGTTACATTTGTAAAAAAATTTATTATTATTAATTATCAATTATAATTTTATGAGCATACCAGCAAATTTAAAATATACAAAAGATCACGAATGGGTTAGTATTGAAGGTGATGTTGCGACTGTGGGAATCACACATTTTGCACAAAAAGAATTAGGCGATATCGTATATGTTGAAGTAGAAACATTAGATCAGACTCTTGAAAAAGATGAGGTTTTTGGTACGGTTGAAGCTGTAAAAACAGTTTCAGATTTATTTCTTCCCTTGTCTGGTGAAATTATTGCTTTTAATGATGCTTTAGAAAGTACTCCTGAAAGTGTAAATGCAGATCCTTACGGAGCTGGATGGATGATAAAAATAAAGATTTCAAACCCAGCAGAAGTAGAAGGATTACTTTCAGACGAATCGTATAAAGAACTTATAGGTGCCTAAATTTCTATTGTTTTTAATTGCTTTATTCTGGACAGGAATTATTATTGTTTTGTGTTTAATACAATCAAATGACCTTCCAGTTATTCAAATTGAGAATTTAGACAAATGGATTCATAGTTTTTTTCATTTTATTTTTACACTAGTTTGGTTTTTGTTTTT
Source organism: Flavobacteriales bacterium (assembly GCA_038241955.1). Lineage (GTDB taxonomy): Bacteria > Bacteroidota > Bacteroidia > Flavobacteriales > Flavobacteriaceae > Flavobacterium. The sequence continues at coordinate 75,017 of JBBSSR010000002.1, forward strand.
TAGAAAACAATTTCAATCTTTAAGTGTTCTAAAACTTATGATTATTGCTTTTTTACTTTCGTTTTTTTTTGGAATCATGATCGAATTTTTACAGCAATCATTTACAACTAGTAGACAAGGCGATATCTTTGATGTTATCGCAAATAGTGTAGGATCGCTTCTTGCAATTATACTTATTGTAATAGGAGGTAAACTCCATTTATTCGATAGAATTTTAAAAAATTAAATAATTGAAAATTTTTAATATTAAAAATTCCGCTTCGGTGGAATTTTTTTGTTTTACCTATCATCTGGTATTTCTATCTCGTTGTAATAATGTAATTTTGTACAAAATTTATCAATCTTTTTAACAATTACATTGATATGGATATTAAGCGCTATTTAGATTCTACCTATTTAAAAACAGCCGAGCAAGCTGGAGTAAGCGAAAGTGAAAATCAAGCAATCGCTAAAGATTTTATTCAGGAGGCTATTGATGAAGATTTTAAACTGATCATGTTGCGCCCAAATAGAATTATTTTGGCAAAAAAAATGATTTCAAAATCGAAGTCAAAAGTTCAAATTGGAACTGTAATTGATTTTCCAACAGGTACTGCTTCAATAGAGGATAAACTAAACGAAGCAATAGATTGTATCGCAGCCGGTGCCGATGAATTGGATTTTGTGTGCAATTACGAAGCCTTTAAAAACGGAAATCCAACATTGCTCAAAGAAGAAATTTTAAGAGGAACTAAACTGGGTTTAGAGAACGGTAAAATTGTAAAATGGATTATAGAAATTGCAGCTCTTACTGATTTGGAAATTGTACAATTATCAGCATTGATAAAAAATGTTATAATTTCAAATTTTAAAGAAGAAGTATTTCAATCCGTTTTTGTGAAGTCGTCTACTGGTTTTTATAAAACTAAAAATAATTTACCCAATGGCGCTACAATTCCCGCTATATTATTAATGCTCGAAAATGCCTCGCCGCTTCCTGTAAAAGCAGCTGGTGGAGTACGAAGCTACGAAGAAGCGCTGCAAATGATCCAGCTTGGTGTAAAAAGAATTGGCACTTCGGGTGCAAAAGCTATTGCAAGCGGTCAAGAATCTTCCTCTCAATATTAATTGATTTTATCACTATTAAAATGAATAAAGCCCTATTTACTTTTTTACTATTTCTTGGTACATTTTTTATAAATGCTCAAAACACAAATTCAAATCAAACGAAGTTCTCGGATGAACGCTTTCCTATTTTTCCAAACTGCAAAGATTTACATGCTGAGGAATTAGAGAGTTGTTTCTATAATGAAGTACAACAATTAGTATATGAAAACTTTAATGTTCCCGAAAATTTAAAACAAAATAAATACGAAGGACTTCTTAAAGTGCTCTTTGAGGTAGATGCGTTAGGGAATTTTAAAGTATTATATATTAATTCTAATAATGAATTGCTTAGCGCCGAAACGAAAAGAGTGTTCAGTATATTTCCTCAAATAGAGCCGCCAACGTACGATGGTAATCCTACCTATTCAAAGTTTAATATAAATATTGCAATTCCTTTATTGTCACCAGCAGAAATTGCAGCAAAAGCTTTGGTTAAAAAAGAAAACATTAACGTTAATGCAGGTATAACGGAATTAGACAGTATAGTTTACAAACGATTCGATAACCCGCAATTTGAGAGTCATTTAAATATTCCGTTTTCTCACAGCTATTATGCACAATTTGACGGCGCCATGAATCAAGTGGGAACTAATAACCATACTGCATCAAAACCGTATACCTATGCTGAGGTCAACAAATATTATAATTTTAGTAAAGTTAATGCTAATCTTATGAAGAAAACTTCTGGTTGGTGGGGTAGAAAATTATGGAATGAAAATTTAGCAGAAATTCAAGGGGAAGGATATTGGTTTGCATTAAATTTTTTATTTGATGTACAAGCAGGAATTTCAAATCCTAGTAAATCGTCCTCCACTTATGTAAATACTAGAGCACTTAATTTTAAAGGGGGACTTGGCAAAAGCTTAAATTTTACGACTACATTTTATGAAAGCCAAGGTCGTTTTGCAGATTACTACAATCGATATGCAATGTCTATAAAACCATCGGGCGGAAATCCTGCAATCGTTCCAGGAATAGGAATCGCTAAGCCTTTTAAAACCGACTCATTTGATTTTCCTATGGCAGATGCAAATTTAACTTACAATGCGAGTAAATTTCTTGATTTGCAATTAGGCTATGGCAAGAATTTTATTGGCGATGGCTATCGCTCTTTATTAGAAAGTGATGGCGCAAGCCCGTATCCTTATTTTAAGATAGATGTTAATTTTTGGAAGATTAAATATACTGTAAATTATATGTTCCTTAAAGATGTCCGTCCCGACGCAACGGTCGAAAAAACGTATGCTTCAAAATACATGGCCAATCATTATTTGAGTTGGAATGTATCCAATAAATTGAATCTTGGTTTTTTCGAATCAGTAGTTTGGGCCAATACAAATGGTCGTGGTTTTGATATGAATTTCGCAAACCCAATCATTTTTTATAGAGCGGTAGAGTTTGCGTCATCATCAAAAAGTGGAAACGCACTTTTAGGATTAACGTATAAATACAAATGGAGTAATCAGGTTAATCTCTACGGACAATTGCTTATTGATGAATTTTCGACAAGTGATATAGCCGGAGGAGATAACAGTTGGAAAAATAAATTGGGTTACCAATTAGGGGCAAAATATTTTAATGCCTTTCATGTAGATAATTTGCAACTTCAATTAGAATTCAATCATGTGCGTCCGTATGTTTACTCGCATAGTGAGCCAATCACTAATTATGGACAAAATAACCAAAGCATGGGTCATCAATGGGGAGGAAATATGCAAGAGTTAGTTATTTTAGGTTATTACCACAAAGATAGATTCTACACTAATGCAAAATTAACTTTTGGTACCCGAGGATTTGATTTTGATACTCCAGACAACACCTATAATTATGGGCAAAATATTTATAAAGATTATGATGTCGATAGACCTTACAATACAGGCGTAATAGTAGGTCAAGGAAATAAAACGAGTGTTTTTATATCAGAAGTGCAAGTGGGTTATTTGGTAAACCCTGCAACGAATCTTAAGTTTTTTGGTAATTTTTTATATCGAAATTTTGATCCTGCAACTAATACAGCATTGCATTTTAAAGAACAAACCACATGGTTCTCTGTTGGTTTTAGGTCTGATGTTTTTAATTGGTATTTTGATTATTAGCATCTTTGGATTCTAAAAATGAATTGATTTTGACAATGGTTTATGTTAAAACTGAATGAAAGAGCATCTATTTGTTCAAAAGATAAATTCATAGACCATTTTTGAATCTTATTTGTATCTTTGCACGAGATTTACAAAATACACAAATAGCATATAAATTGAGTACAATACAACACCCATTTTCATTTAAATCTATTTACATCGATTTCAAGGCGATTACGAAAGCTGGTTTGGCTATTAGTGTTGTTTTTTCTTCTCTTGCAGGCTACATTCTTGGTTTTGATGCTACACATCCTTTTAGTTGGATAGTTCTGTTAAAACTGGCAGTTGGAGGGTATTGCATGGTGGGAGCTTCGAATGCTTTTAATCAAGTGATCGAAAAAGATTTAGATGCTTTGATGGATCGTACTAAAAATCGCCCTGTACCTTCAGGAAGAATGTCTTCAAATTTAGCTTTAATTGTAGCGAGCATTCTTACTCTTATTGGTATAGCATTGCTTTATACGATAAATCCAAAGACAGCCATGTTTGGCGCAATCTCTATATTTTTATATACTAGCATTTATACACCACTTAAAACGATGACTTCATTGTCTGTTTTTGTGGGCGCATTTCCAGGAGCTATTCCGTTTATGCTAGGCTGGGTTGCCGCTACAGGAGAGTTTGGTATTGAAGCTGGAACTTTGTTCCTGATTCAATTTTTCTGGCAGTTTCCTCATTTTTGGGCTATAGGTTGGTTTTTATACGAAGATTATGAAAAAGCAGGTTTCTTTATGCTTCCAACAGGGAAGAAAGATAAAGGTACAGCACTACAAATTATATTATATACGGTTTGGTTAATTATAGCCTCGCTCTTACCAGCTTTAGGATATACTGGACAGTTGTTTTTAACGCCCATAGCATCAATTTTAGTACTTTTACTCGGACTTTGGATGCTTTATTACGCGGTGCGCTTGTATAAAATAAGAACAGCAAAAGCAGCAAGAACTTTGATGCTTATTAGTGTTTCGTATATCACACTTTTACAATTAGTTTATATAGTAGATAAATTTTTAAGATAATTATGGAAATAACAATGACTACCGAAGAATACAAATCAAGAACAGCAAGATCGTACAAATTAATTTTGTTGTTTGCCATGGTAAGTATGACCATGATGTTTGCCGGACTTACAAGTGCATATGTGGTGAGTCAATCCAGAGCAGATTGGTTGAAGAATTTCGAACTACCTTCAGCGTTTTATTTTAGTACAGTGGCAATTTTGGGATGTAGTGTTACATTTCATTTGGCTAAAAAGGCAATTCAGAAAGATAATATTAGTGGAACTGCTTCATTTCTTTTAGCTACATTAGCGCTAGCGATAGCATTTATTGTGCTACAGTTTATAGGATTTGGACAAATTGTGGCGGACGGTTATTATTTTACTGGAAGTGCCAGTACGATCACAACAACTTTTTTATATATTGTCGTTTTAGTGCACTTGATTCACCTTGCTGGTGGTATAATTTCGCTATTAATTATAATTTATAATCATTTTAAACAAAAATATAATTCAAGTCAAACTCTTGGAATAGAACTAGGTGCAATGTATTGGCACTTTCTTGATTTCTTGTGGGTTTATTTATTTTTATTTTTATATTTCTTTAAATAAGAAAAAAACGTAAATTTGGGAACTTTTTAACGAATAACTTTTATGGAATCGACAGTTACTACTGCTAATAGTGAAGAAAAAACTTGGGGAGGCGGCAATGAGCCAATGGGAGCGAGTTATGGTAAATTAATGATGTGGTTTTTCATCGTATCAGATGCCTTAACGTTCTCAGGATTTCTAGCGGCTTACGGGTTTTCTAGGTTTAAATTTATTGAAACATGGCCTTTGGCCGATGAGGTGTTTACACACTTTCCATTTTTACATGGCGTTTCGGCTCCAATGTATTATGTGGCATTAATGACTTTTATTTTGATTTTCTCTTCTGTTACAATGGTTTTGGCCGTTGATGCAGGACATCAAATGAAGAAAGATAAAGTTGTTTTTTATATGTTTTTAACTATTATCGGAGGTTCTATCTTCGTTGGATCTCAAGCTTGGGAATGGAAAAATTTCATCAAAGGTGAGTACGGTGCAATTGAAACAACAGGAGGAAGTTTACTTCAATTTGTTGATAAAGATGGTCATCGTTTGGCATTAGCGGACTTTGCTGCTTCTTTGCCACACGAAAGAACACAATTGACTAGAGATAAAGGAAAATGGTTCATGAGTGAATCAAGTATTCCATCATTTACCGTTGCAGAGGTGCAAGCTGGTTTTAAAGCGCATCCCGAAGTTTTAGTTAGAATTGAAACGCTAAATAAAGACAAGCAAAAAACGGTCCTTTCTAGAGAAGATTCTGAATTGAGACTTTCTCAAGCAAGTATAGTTATAGAAGGTGCAAATTTGACGCACAATGAATATGGTAGTAAATTATTTGCTGATTTCTTTTTCTTTATTACTGGTTTTCACGGGTTTCACGTATTTTCTGGAATAATTTTAAATATCGTCGTATTTTTTAATGTTCTTATCGGAACGTATGAAAGAAGAGGAAGCTATGAGATGGTTGAAAAAGTTGGACTTTACTGGCACTTTGTCGACTTAGTTTGGGTATTTGTATTTACAGTATTCTATTTAGTATAAATTAAAAATAAACATATTGTTATGTCACACGTATATGAATCTAATATAGGCAGAATCTGGAAGGTTTTCGGAATCTTATCTGCTGTTACAATTGTTGAAGTTATATTGGGGATACTTAAACCTCATGCATTGCACATGACTCACCTTTTTAGTCTAAGCTTATTAAATTGGATCTTTTATGCGCTAACTATCTTTAAAGCTTATTATATTGTTTGGGCTTTTATGCACATGGAAGGCGAAAGAAAAACATTAAAAATGGCTGTTGTTTCTCCAGTAATTTTTCTGGTTTTGTATTTACTTTTTATTCTTTTGACAGAAGGTAACTATATATTTGAGGTTTTTAAAGATTCTACCATAAAATGGAATTTTTAACATGATATTAATTCAAAAAAAAGGTACGCATTGCGTACCTTTTTTTATTTTTGCAAATTAATCTTTAAGATTCTATAATGAAAAAAAATATCGTACTTTTTATTCTTTTTGTTTTGCCTATTGTTGCCTATCTCTTTTTTGCTTCAGGTGTGAATAGTTTTACAAAGTTACCTATCATTACTCCAAGAATCGCTGATTTTGGTGAATGGAAGTCCTTGAACGGTGAAAAAGTAAGTTTGAATGACAAAATTACTATTCTAGGTTTCTCAGGAACTGAAATTATAAAGAACAGAGGTAATTATTTTAATCTAAATCAAAAAATTTACCAACGCTATCATGATTTTCAGGATCTACAATTTGTAGTAATTGCTCCTTTGGGCACTGAAAAGGATGTTAAAAATGTTGTTGATGCTTTAGATGCATTTACAGATGTAAGTCAATGGCACTTTGTTTTCGCTAGTCCACAAGAAATAAATGCCTATTTTAGTCAATTACAACTTAAACAGCCGCTGAATCCTGACTTAGGAACTGCAAATGTTTATATTGTCGATAAAGAAAGAAATTTAAGAGGACGAAAGGAAAAGAAGGATTATAAAGAAGGATACAGTACGTTTCATCCTGCTGAGCTAAGCAATGAGATGCTTGACGATTTTAAGATTATTCTGTACGAATATAGAGCTGCTTTAAAAAAGAATCATAACGCAACAAAACAACTATAATATTATGCTAAAAAATAAATCATATATAGGAATTTCATTTATAGTGTTGATTTTTGGGATCTATGCCGTGCCGAAAATTGTTAGTAGAATACAAAACGATACTGTTGTTCAAGGAGATCGTTTAGATGTAGTTACTAGTTCCGTTGAAAAAACGGATAAGTTGGTAGAAATTGGACCGGTTCCAAAATTTGAATTAACGAATCAAGATAATGTAAAAATATCTAATGATTTTTATAAAGGTAAAGTATATGTGCTTGAGTTTTTCTTTAGTACGTGTCCTTCTATTTGTCCAAAAATGAATGCAAATATGGTAACGCTTCAAAATGCGTTTTTTGGTAATCCTAATTTTGGCATCGTCTCTATTACCATCGATCCTGTACATGACACGCCAACTGTTTTAAAGGAGCATGCAAAAGTGCTGGGAGTCAAGTCTTCTAACTGGAATTTTTTAACTGGTGATAAAGACTATATATACAACTTGTCGAATAAAGGTTTTAATATTTATGCTGCTGAGAATAAAAAAGTTTCTGGTGGTTTTGAACATTCAGGACTTTTTGCTTTGGTTGACAAGAAAGGAAATATTAGATGTAGAAAAGATGATTTTGGAAATCCAATATTGTATTATGATGGATTGGAAAAAAAAGGAATTAGAGACATTCAACAAGATATACAATTGTTGTTGAAAGAATAAATTCGATTTAACTAAATTAATTTAGCGCAATATAATATGAACGATAATTCTATTGAACAAAAATATAATAAGTGGATTATTTTGCTGTCTGTTGCAATTCCTGTTATAGTAGCAGTTCTTTTTAAAGTGAAGCTTAAAGATTTTGGAGTTGATGTAGCTCCATTATCTTTTTTACCGCCTATTTATGCTACTGTAAATGGTATTACAGCCTTTTTGTTGGTTGGTGCTGTTTTTGCAATTAAAAACGGCAATAGAAAGCGCCACGAGTTTTTGATGAAGTGTGCGATAGGCTGCTCCATTGTTTTTCTTGTAATGTATGTGGCGTACCACATGACTAGTGAATCTACAAAATTTGGTGGCGTTGGAGCGATCAAGTATGTGTACTTGTTTATATTGATTACGCATATCATTTTGTCCATAGTTGTTATTCCTTTGGTTCTTGTAACGTATGTTCGAGCTTTGGCTAGCAAATTTGATAAACATCGAAAAATAGCTAGAATTACATTTCCTATTTGGTTGTATGTTGCAGTGACTGGTGTAATTGTATATGTAATGATAGCACCTTATTATGTTCAATAACGAAAATAAAAATAAGATAATAATGAAAAAAACTATCAGTTTTAAAGTCTATTTCTTCCTGCTCTGTTTTTTGTTCTTTTCATTTTCTTCTTCAGCACAATGTGCCATGTGTCGTGCGGCATTATCTGGTAATGAAAACAATGTGCAAGCAGCTGCTGTAAATGATGGAATTGTGTACTTAATGGTAATTCCGTACGTGCTCGTTGGAGCAATAGGATATTATGTTTATAGAATGAGGAAAAAGAAATTGTAAGCAATGACAAGTTCAAAATTCAAATGAAATGATATTAAAAAAGCAGTTTTTGAACATAGTTTTAGAAACTGCTTTTTTATATAATCAAGTACTTGTACCAATGATGAATATAGATTAGCCTCTAAAATTAAAAGAGAAAAAACGTAACCATTTAGAAGTTAAGTTTCATGAAGACTTAATGAAAATTAACTTCTAAGTGGTTAAAAAAAATAAAACTATTTTATAATAATAATTGGTGTTATAACGAAAAAAACTGACTAGTTTTTTTCGTGAAATCTTAAATCCTTACTTCAAACCATCAACTGAAACATTGATCGATCCACTCACTTTTATAAAAGCAATAATTGCCTGATTGGTTACTTGCACTTTTTGAAATTGAATATCTTCCATTTTTCCATTTACAAAAACACCTGGCATAGGAGAATAATTTTTGAGATACATCATCGTGTTTTCTTTCGCATCATCTAAGTTTTGTTTAATAGAATAGCGACAGTTTTCTTCTATCTTTCTTAAAACAATACCCTGAGCTAACCAGTTTGCGGTACGCATTAATTTGCTTTTAGTGTCAAGTACATAATCTAATTTATCAAAATAAATTTCTTTAGTTTGCTCATTGTATTGTGGAACTCCATTGAGGTAAATCGTACCGTTTAGTGCCCCTAATAAATCTAATGCGATAACCATCTTTCCATCCTTGTGCCAAATATTCACCTTTTGCACTTTTACTTTCTTGCTTCCCGAGCCAAATTCTTGTCCGGCAAAATTTGCAGTCATTAATTTAGAGGCTTCAATGTAAGTCGAAACGGCTGCGATATTGGCAGAGATTTGTTCGGGTATTTTATCGACCGTCTTTAAACTAATTTTATTAGCATCAAATTTGGATTCTGGTTTTTTGCCAATTAAAGTTTCCATATTGCATCTCATTCCCATATTCAACAGGAACGAATCGTTTTTTAGTTTAGCATTTGTAGCATAAACTTCTATAGGAACAATTCTTAGCCAACTTTCATAAGCCTCGCTCATCTCAAAAGGAGTGCAAATTTTTGATAATGCATCCATAACATTTGGTTTGAAATCCATGGAATTTTGAATTGCGGTATCAATACTTTTTTCAATATCACTTTTAAAGAGGCTTACTGCAGGATTGATTAGATAGGTTACGGGCATATTCTTTCCAAAAACAGTCATCGTCGGACTTTCTGTCCAATCTAGTGATTTTAGTTTTGTTTTTGAATTTAAACGCCAGTTCGTTAACGCAACATCGCTAAGTAAAGTGACTACTCCATTTAGGTTGAATTCTTGAGTCTTGTATAGTTCGACCCCCATTGTTTTGCTTCCTATTCTGTATTTGACCCAAACTTTGAGTGGTAAAACTGTTTTTATTTTTTCATTAGCTTTAGCATGATCGTTTGTGATTGTAATTGGTGCCTGTTTCCACACTTTAATTTCAATATCATCATCTTCAATATTGTTATCTTCGTAAATTAGTCCATTTAATGCAGTATTGGTTTTGTTCTCTATATCTTTTAGTTTTATGCTCACCGGAAGATTAATAAACGATGGACTATTGGAATAAGTTAATGGCACGGCATCGTCTGGTTCTGGTCGTAATGCCTCTATTTTTTGTAAGTTAGAAGAGCAACTAATTACGAAAAAAGAGAGCAAATAAATTGTTATAAGGGAAAAAGACTTTGGCATTTGTTTTTTATTTTTAGAGACAAATTTAACGAATAAATATATTTTTTCATTGCAAGTGTAACAATTTAGATAGAAATAAGTCTTATCAATAAAATTAACAGTAACTGTATTGACTTTTTCTCAATACTGTTTTGCTAGTAAAAATACTATTATTTTAAATTAAAATAGAATCATGATTGAAATTAAGGACTTACATAAATCATACAAAATGGGACATACCGAATTGCATGTTCTTAAAGGAATTAATTTCAATATTAAAGAAGGAGAATTGGTCGCTATTATGGGTTCGTCAGGATCTGGTAAATCTACTTTATTGAATATTTTAGGAATACTTGATGAGGCTGATTCTGGAACTTACACGTTAGATGGTGTGCCTATCAAAAACCTAAATGAAACAGTTGCGTCGAAATATAGAAATAGATTTCTAGGCTTTATATTTCAATCATTTAATTTAATTAATTACAAAAATGCATTAGATAATGTGGCTTTGCCATTGTATTATCAAGGTGTAAAACGTAAAGAACGCAATGAGATTGCAATGAAATATTTAGAAAAGGTTGGCTTGGCTTCCCATGCACATCACTTGCCGAGTGAACTTTCTGGCGGACAAAAACAACGTGTGGCGATCGCGAGAGCTTTGGCTTCTGATCCAAAGGTATTATTGGCTGATGAGCCAACAGGAGCTTTGGATACCGTGACCTCTTATGAAGTTATGGAATTAATACAAGGAATTAATGACGAAGGTAAAACCATATTAATTGTAACGCATGAACCTGATATTGCCGCCATGTGCAAAAGAAATGTAGTGCTGAAAGATGGACTAATTATCGACGATAAAATGGTAGAACAAGTTAGAGCTTCATCGTATGTTTAATATTGAACGTTGGCAGGAAATATTTGAATCCATTTCAAAAAATAGATTAAGAACATTTCTTACGGGGATTTCTGTCGCTTCTGGTATTTTTATTTTGGTGATTTTGCTTGGAGCGGGTAAAGGACTTCAGAATGGAATTGAAAAACAATTTGAGCGTGATGCCGCAGGTACTATTGAAGTTTGGAGTGGAACAACAACAAAAGAATATAAGGGATTGAATCCTGGTAGAGAAGTGCAGTTGAGAAATAGTGATTATTCACAGTCTGTGCAGAAATTCGATGATCAATTAGAGATAAAAGCGTCAACCTATAATTTTTGGGGAGGACTTATTTCCTACGGGAAGGAATCTGGAAGTTATCAATATCGTGGTACTGATCCAGAATATGGTCTAATAGAAAATCTTAGTGTGGTTGCTGGTCGCTATTTAAATAGTAATGATGTTGCCAATAATGAAAAAGTTGGCGTTATTGGGATGAAAATTAAAACCGACTTATTTAAAGACCAAGATCCTATTGGTAAAGAGATTTTAGTAAACAATATTAATTTTAAAGTAATAGGTGTTTACACAGATCCAGGCGGAGAAAGAGAGGAGTCTAGAGTATATATCCCCATAACCACGGTGCAAAGAGCTTTTGGTGGTAGCGATAAAATTAGTAATATGTTTTTTACTTTAAAAAAGACAAATGATTATGATCAAGCTCTAGCACAGTCAAAAAAGTTTACTGAAGATTTAAAACAGTTATTGAAAAGTAAAAATGTAGTAGCTCCAGATGATGACGGTGGTATTGGCGTTAATAATTCAGTGGAAGATGCAAAGCAGTTTTACGATTTAAATCTTTACATCAGATTGTTTTTTTGGTGGGTAGGTATTTGTACCATTATAGCGGGTGTAGTTGGTGTTAGTAATATTATGTTAATAATTGTAAAGGAAAGAACAAAGGAAATTGGTATTCGAAAAGCGCTTGGTGCGTCACCGTTTTCAATTGTTTCGATGATTCTTCATGAAGCTATATTTATAACAACTGTTTCAGGTTTTATTGGTTTATTGACAAGTTTGTTACTGTTAGAATTAGTAGGTCCAATGGTTCAAAGCGAATATTTTAGAAATCCTGAAGTCGATTTTAATGTAGCCTTAACAACATTAGCTCTGCTTGTATTTGCAGGAGCATTGGCTGGATTTTTTCCAGCATATAGAGCCGCCAAAATAAAACCTATTGTAGCACTTAGAGACGAATAATTATGTTTAAGAAAGATAATTGGGAAGAGATTTTACAGGCTTTAACAGCAAATGTTTTCAGGACGGTTTTGACTGCTTTTGGTGTGTTTTGGGGGATTTTTATTTTAGTAATTTTACTTGCAGCAGGAAAAGGTTTAGAAAACGGAGTAAAACAAGGTTTTTCGGGAATCGCTACCAACACAATGTTTATGTGGACACAAACTACGTCAAAAGCATATAAAGGACTTCCTAAAACGAGAAGATATGATTTTAGAAATAGTGATGTAGGTGCTTTAAAAAGTAATTTTCCCGACTTATTGTATGTATCACCACGAAATCAATTGGGCGGATTTAATGGTGCAAATAACGTGGTTCGTGGCACCAAAACTTCCGCGTTTGACATATATGGAGATTATCCAGAGTTCATTAAGCAGAAGCCAATGGATATTACCAAAGGACGTTTTGTAAATTACCAAGATATCCAGCTAAAGCGAAAAGTAGCGGTAATTGGTGAAGGAGTGATCAAAGAGTTGTACAGTAAAGGAGAAGAAGTTATAGGAAGTTATATCAAGGCCAATGGTATTAATTTTATGGTAGTTGGTGTTTATAAAGCAAAAGGTAATAATGGAAATGCGGAACAAGAACAGAAGAATATTTTTGTGCCCTTTACAAGTTTTCAGCAGGCTTTTAATTACGGGGACAGAGTAGGTTGGATGGCAATTACAGCCAATGACAATGTCTCAATAACGGATTTAAAACCAAAGATTATAGCGCTAATTAAAGAAAGGCATTCTATAAATCCTCTGGATGATCGAGGAGTTGGAAATTTTGATTTATACCAAGAGTTTAGTAAAGTGCAAAGTTTATTTAATATTTTGAAAATCATTGCTTATTTTGTGGGAATATTGGTTCTGATCTCAGGTGTAATTGGTATTTCTAATATTATGCTAATTGTAGTGAAAGAGCGTACCAAGGAAATTGGAATTCGTCGTGCTTTAGGCGCTACACCGGCAGCCATTCGAGGACAAATTTTATCAGAAGCAATATTTCTAACCATTATATCGGGTATGTTAGGAATTGCTGTAGCAACAGGAATTATTGCTCTTCTAAATATGGCACTAGATTCTATGCCACCCGGAAGTAGTACAATGTTTGCTAATCCCAGTGTTGACTTAGGAGTTGTATTTGTGGCCTTATTAATATTAGTAGGATCGGGTTTGCTAGCTGGATTAATCCCAGCTCAACTCGCAATCAAAGTAAAGCCAGTAGATGCTTTAAGAACGGAATAAATTATCAATCAAAAAATAATCGATTAAACCAGTAACACAATGAAAAAAGGAGTAACCGTAACCATTTTAATTTTTATCGCTTTAGTATTCTTTGGCGCATTATATTATTTGTATGCAAAAAATCAAGAATCACCTATTGTATTTAAAACGGAGAAAGCAGAGATTAAAACGATTGTAAAAAATACAATAGCAACAGGTAATATTCAACCTGACGAAGAAGTTCAAATTAAACCGAATATTTCTGGTATTATTGAGCATGTATATATTAAAGCAGGCGAGAACATAAAGGCAGGAGATATGATTGCTAAAATTAGAGTTGTGGCAAATGTTTCTAGTGTTAGTAATACACAAAATCAAGTACAATCAGCAAAGATTTCTTTGGATAACCAAGAAGTAAATTATCAAAGGCAAAAAACATTATTTGATAAAGGAGTTATTTCTGCCAATACATTTGATGAAGCACAATTGTCTTACAATCAGGCAAAGCAAAATTATAGTTCTGCTAAACAAAGTTTAGATATTGTAAAAACGGGCACCACTTCTTCATTAGGAAGTTATGCTAATACTTTAATTCGCTCCACTGTAACAGGAATGGTTTTAGATGTTCCTGTAAAAGTTGGAAATCAAGTTATTGAAAGTAATAACTTTAACGAAGGAACAACAATCGCAAGTGTCGCAGATGTTGGAAAAATGATTTTTATTGGAAAAATTGACGAATCTGAAGTAGGAAAAATTAAAGAAAAAATGGCTATCGAAATTACAGTTGGCGCCATTGAAAATAAAAAATTCAATGCCGTTCTAACGTATGTAGCTCCAAAAGGGGTGACAGAAAATGGCGCTATTCAATTCGAAATTAAAGCTTCGCTAGATAATACTGACGCCACTTTTATCAGAGCTGGTTTAAGTGCAAATGCTTCGATTATTTTAGAAAAAGCGGATAAAGTTTTAGCTATCAAAGAATCGCTAGTTCAATTTGATAAAAAAACGCAAAAACCGTACGTTGAAGTGGAAACTACTCCTCAAAAATTTCAAAGAAAAGACTTAGTTCTAGGTGTTAGTGATGGAATTCATGTAGAGATTAAAAGCGGAATCAAAGCATCTGATAAAATTAAAATTTGGAACCAAGGATTGATGTCAGATGATAAGAAGCAATAATGTCTTTTAAAATATAATTTTTATATAGTAATCAAATTAATTACGTGTAACTTATTTGTTGCGCCTTTATTCAAAATAGAAATGAAAAAAATAAATTGTATATGTATAGCTTTAATCCTGCTTCTTGGATTTTCTACAGAAGCACAGACCAAACAATGGACCTTAGAAGAATGTGTAAATTATGCCTTAGAGAATAATATTTCGATTAAACAGTCGGCCTTAGATACTCGCATGGCAAATATTGATAAGAAAGATGCCGTTGGTAATTTTATTCCATCATTAAATGCTAATGCCTCACACTCTTGGAATGTTGGTTTAAATACAGACCCTACAACAAATATTAAAAGTAACCAAACGACCCAGTACACTTCATTTGGTGCTAATGTAGGTATTGATATCTACAAAGGGTTACAAAATCAAAACACACTTAGAAGATCAAAGTTGGCTATTGTGGCTGCACAATATCAATTAACCAAAATGCAGGAAGATGTTGCGCTAAACGTCGCAAATGCATATTTGCAAATTTTATTTAATAAAGGATATTTGCAAGTGCAAAAAGATCAAATGGTCATCAATGAAAAACAATTGAGCCGTTCTCAAGAGTTAGTTGATGCTGGTACAATTCCTAGAGGAGATTTATTGGACATTAAGGCTACAATGGCTTCTGATAATCAAAAAGTAATTACTGCAGAGAATCAGTTATTGATTTCGAAACTTAGTTTGGCACAATTATTACAATTAGACGATTTTTATAGCTTTGATGTTGTTGATGACACTACGATTAAAGACGAAAATAATATTTTGGCACAAACTCCTGTAGCAATTTATGACAAAGCAAAAACAGAGCGTACAGAACTTAAAATAGCAAAAACTAATCTAGAGATTGCCATAAAAGATTTGGCTATTTCCAAAGGAAAATACCAACCTACGTTGCAAGGTTTTTATAATGTGAATAGTACAATTTCATACGCAGATAGTTACGGTGTTGTAAATGGTGTACTTACACCGCAACCGGCAGTTCCTTTCTCACAGCAATTTAGAGATAATAAAGGTCAGACTTTTGGCGCACAATTATCAATTCCTATTTTTAATGGTTTAGCCGTAAGGAATAATGTAGATCGATCTAAGGTAGACGTGGATAGAAAGAAAATTGCGCTTGAGCAAGAAGAGTTAAGCTTACAAAGAAATGTCTACACTGCTTATACGGATGCAAAAGGTGCATTAAATGCACACGAGTCCGCGCTAGTGGCTTTAGAAGCAAGAAAAGGTTCATATGATTATGCTAAAGAGAAATTTGATGTTGGATTAATGAATTCATTCGACTTCTTGCAATCTCAAACTTTACGATCGAATGCAGAAGCTGAAGTGCTACGAACAAAATACGACTACATTTTTAAAATTAAAATTTTAGAATTCTATTTCGGAATTCCAATCATACAAATAATGAAAAAATAAAAGCCATGTCAAAAAAAACTATTTACATATTAATTGGTGGAGCAATAGTTGTTATTGCATTGTTAGTTGGACTTTCAAAAGCTGGCGTTATAGGAAGTAAAGATAAAGGAAAGGAAGTTGAAACTGTCAATGTAGCAACAGAAACTATTGTAGAAAGTGTTTCAGCTACGGGAAAAATTCAACCTGAAATTGAAGTGAAAATTGCTTCTATGGTTTCTGGCGAAATTATAGCGCTACCTATAAAAGAAGGACAAGTAGTAAAAAAAGGACAGTTATTAGTCAAAATTAACCCTGATTTATATACTTCGGGACTCAATAGAAGCGTTGCTAATCTATCTGGATCTAAAGCAGGATTAAGCCAGTCAGATGCTTCTTTTAACGAAGCAAAGTCTAGTTATGATCGAAATAAAATATTGTTCGAAAAAGGTATTATCTCTAAATCGGACTGGGACAAGGCCATAGCTACATTTGAAGGCGCCAAAGCAAATAAACAATCAGCGTTCTATAATGTTCAAAGTGCTTCGGCGTCTGTAAATGAAGCTAAAGATAATTTGGGACGAACTGTGATTTATGCTCCTGCAGATGGAACAATTTCAGTATTAAATGTAGAACTTGGAGAAAGAGTTTTAGGAACGCAACAAATGGCAGGTACTGAAATATTAAGAGTTGCCAACTTGAACAATATGGAAGTGGTTGTTGATGTGAATGAAAATGATATTGTCAAAATAAAAGTAGGTGATTTAGCAAAAGTAGAAGTTGATGCTTATTTAAAAAAACAATTTAAGGGAGTAGTTACCAGTATTTCTAACTCAGCGAGCAGTGCTTTAACGGCAGATCAAGTAACTAATTTTAAAGTAAAAATACGAATCCTAAAAGAATCTTATGAAGATTTGATAGTAGGAAAGCCATCTTCATATTCTCCATTTCGCCCAGGAATGACGGCAACTGTTGATATTATAACTATTACTAGAGCAAATGTTATTAGTGTGCCAATTAGTTCGGTTGTTGTCAAATCAGATACTACAGCTGTTAAGAGTGGTAAAGCCAATATGCCAGATGTGGAAGGTCAGACACCTGCCGTTAAGAGCGATAAAAAGCTTGAATGTGTTTTTGTAAAAGTAGGAGATAAGGCAAAAATTAGAATTATTAAAACCGGTATTCAAGACGATACAAATATTGAAGTACTGTCTGGTTTGAAAAAAGGAGATGTTGTCATTACAGGTCCATACACCACTGTCTCAAAGGATTTGAATTCAGGTGATAAAGTATTCGTTAAAGGAGAGGAAAAGAAGAAATAGAGTATAGCAAAAATTTATGATGTGGTTATGATTAAGTCATAATTACAACATGTAATGATAAATAAAAACACGTTTAGAATTTTCTAAACGTGTTTTTATTTTTATAAAGTATATTTCAAAATTCATTGTAAATTTACAGTCGAATTAATTATTTTTATTTTAGATTCAAAATATTCAAGTTGGCTCTAAAATTTAAATCTAAAAATCATTAAAGTGTCTTACATACTGAATATAGAAACCGCGACAAAAAACTGCTCCGTTGCTGTTGCAAAGGATGGAAAAACAATATTGTGCAAAGAAATTGCCGAGGAAGGATATTCACACGCAGAACGGTTGCACGTTTTTATTGAAGAGGTTATAACTGAATCTGGAATTGCTCTGCAGGATTTAACAGCCATCGCAGTAAGTCAAGGTCCAGGTTCTTATACAGGACTGCGTATCGGTGTTTCTGCTGCCAAAGGATTGTGCTTTGCTCTTGATATACCTTTGATAGCAGTTGACACATTAAAAGCTTTAGCTTGTAAGGTTACGGCAAAAGATGGTTTGATTGTACCCATGATCGATGCACGCAGGATGGAAGTGTACAGCGCAATTTTCTCCCCTAATTTAGAAAAAAGACGTGAAGTTAGAGCAGAAATTATTACTGAAACTTCTTTTGAAGATACAAAAGAGAAGATTTATTTTGTAGGAGATTGCAATGAAAAATGTAAAACTGTTTTAATGAAAGACAACTTTATTTTTTTAGATGAAATTAGATATCCTTCGGCCAACGAAATGAGTGCACTGAGTTTTGAAAAATTCAGAAACAACGATACCGTTGATGTCGCTTATTTTGAACCTTTTTATTTAAAAGATTTTTTGATTACTACTCCCAAAAAATAATTACTCTTCTTGTTGTTTTACTTTTGTAGCTTCTACTACAAAAGGCTGAAAAGCAATTCCTGCAGCATCAAAAGCTGCTTTGCAGTTCTCGAAAGTATCGGAGTAGACTGATCCAAAATCTTCGATTTTTGCCCAAGGGCGTACTGCTATTAAAATAGAGTTGTCCGTTAGATTTTTTATGGAAACATCAGCTGCAGGTGTCAGAAGTACTTTCGGATTATTTTTTAGAACTGTAGTGATGATCTCTTTCGCCTTTTTAATATCAGTATCATAGGAAATTGCAATTGTAAGATCGGCTCTCCTGGTTCCTTGCAGTGAATAATTTGTAATTATTCCGTTCGACAAGGCGCCGTTAGGTACAAAGATTGTCTGATTGTTTGGAGTAATTATCTTAGTCACGAAAATTTGTATCTCACTTACTGTTCCTAAAACACCTTGTGCTTCAATAGTATCACCAGCTTTAAAAGGTTTGAAAAGAATAATAAGCATTCCACCTGCAAAGTTAGATAAAGAACCTTGTAGAGATAGACCCACAGCAAGTCCCATTGCTCCAAGAATAGCAACAAATGAAGAGGTCTCGATTCCTAAATTGGATATAAAAGTCACAAACAAAAGCACTCTTAAAACCCACATTAATATATCCGAAAGAAATTTTGTCAATGTTGGATCCAAATTCCTTTGCACCATTATCTTTTTAATAATCCTGTTGATCAGTCGTATCGCATAAAGACCAACAAATAAAATTATGAATGCGGATATTAGTTTTGGTGAATAATCAATTAGTAGATTTATAAATCTAGTAGCGTAAGTAGTAATATAATTTGGATCTAAAGTCATAGCTATAATAAAAAACCTTGTCAAAAAAAGATTGTTGTTTTGTGCTGCAAAAATACAATTTAATTATTTTTTTTAGAAGTTAATTTACATCTTCCTTAATTCTATTTACTGTTTTTTTTAAACTATTTTAATTACTGATACGTAGTAAATTATATTTTTTTCAGATGGTTTGAATAAAAGCTCTTTAGCAATATAATTCCACAAAAAAAAGTGTCTCCATTGAGAGACACTTTTAGAGTATTTATGAGTAAAGCAATTTATAGAGAAATTTTTTTATGAAACTGATTCTACTGTTAACTCTTCATCGTTAAGCATGCTTCGTAGCATATTTTCGATTCCGCTTTTTAAAGTAAAAGTAGAGGATGGGCATCCATTGCACGCCCCTTGCATAATTACTTTCACCGTTTTTGTAGCTTCGTCAAAAGAATTAAAAAGAATATTTCCTCCATCAGCCGCTACAGCGGGCTTCACATATTCTTCTAAAATATTAATAATTTTTTGAGAAGTCTCATCAAGACTATCGAAAGATTCGTCTTTAATCTTTTCTTCCTTTGCAACTGTAGCAATTAAGCTTTCGTCTAAAACTGTTCCGCCATTCTCTATATATTGTTTTATAAAACTTCTTATTTCAAGTGTTATCTCTTCCCATTCATTTATGTCATATTTAGTAACAGAAATATAATTTTCGTCAATAAATACCTCTTTCACGTAAGGAAATTTAAAGAGTTCTTTTGCCAATGGTGAAGGCCCTGTTTGGTCGATGTTTTTAAATTCAAAGGAATTTTTAGTTAGCATTTTGCTTACTACAAATTTTAAAGCAGCTGGATTTGGCGTTGATTCTCCGTAAACAGTTATAGGCTGTTTCGTCTTTTTGTTGTCATCAGCAGTTAGTATTACTCCACCCTTATCGATAAAGCTTTCAATTTGTTCTGCAACAGCTTCTTTTACATCATCCCATTCTACAATGCTAAAGCGTTCAACCGCTACAAAATTACCGGAGATATATACGGTTTTTACAAATGGCAAATAGAAAAGTTGTTGCGCTAGAGGCGATGACTTGGCTTCGTCTATGTTTTTAAATTCAAAGCTTTCATTTTGTGTGATAAAATCTGGAAATTCAAACTTTAATATAGTTGGGTTTTGTGTTTGTTTTATAGTCAGTTTTGTCATGATTTTTGTAATTTTTTACAAATTTACTAAAGTTATTTTCGATCATTACCTATATTTGATTTTTTTAACGAAGAAATTAACCGAACTATTTTTTTTATTTTCACTATTTTAAAAACCGAATGAATGTTTAGCAGAATTAAGTTTATAATTTTCTTTTTTTTGATTACGTGTACTACTTTCGCTCAAGAAGGAATCCCAGTCTATTCGGATTATTTATCGGATAATTATTATTTAATTTTTCCATCTATGGCGGGTGCATCAAATTGTGCAAAAATTAGATTGACCTCAAGAAAGCAATGGTTTGATCAGACCGATGCGCCAGAACTTCAGACGTTAAGTTTTAATAGTAGAGTAGGCGAAAAATCAGGGGTTGGAGCTATTCTTTTTAATGATGTGAATGGGTATCACTCTCAATTTGGTTTTAAGGCTACATACGCCTATCATCTTATGTTTTCTAGGGATGAAATCGACTTGAATCAATTGTCTTTTGGCGTTAATGCGGGCTTTAATCAGAGTCAATTAGATGAACGTGATTTTCAAAATTCAAGTGTCTATGATCCAGCTTTAGGTAACGTCGTTGAACATGCTACATATTTCAATTTAGATATTGGTCTTTCTTATAATTATTCTGATTTTACTTTTAATGGAGTTGTAAAAAATGTTTTAGAAACAAGACAAACGATCTACTCAGAATACGAAAGTGATAATTTGAGGAAATTTATTTTTAGTGGAGGATATGTTTTTGGAACTGCTGATAAAGTGTTGTGGGAACCTTCACTTCTGTATCAATTTGTAGATAAAACACGAGAAAGCTCATTAGATGTCAATCTAAAGGCGTACAAAAACTTAGATTCTGGACAGCTATGGGGTGGTTTGTCTTATAGAAGAAGTTTTGATGGTGCAAAGTATAGCGCAGGAAGTGGAACTAATAGTCAGAAATTGCAATATATAACACCCATTGTTGGTTTTAATTATAAAAGTGTCATGCTTGCTTACAACTACAGTTATTTGTTGGGAGATGTACAATATGATACTTCAGGTTTGCACCAACTTACTTTAGGGATCAACTTGTTTTGCAAACGTGAAAAGTACGACTGCAATTGTCCTGCGATTAATTAATTAGAAATAAAATGATTATAAAAACTGTTAATGGTAAATCGCCATCGATTCCAGATGACTGCTATGTTGCGGAGAATGCAACTATTGTTGGAGATGTAACTTTTGGAACTTCGTGTAGTGTTTGGTTTAATGCAGTCATACGTGGTGATGTAAATTTCATCACGATTGGAAATAAAGTAAATATTCAAGATGGTGCTGTTGTACATTGTACCTATCAAAAGCATCCCACTATAATTGGCAATAATGTTTCTATTGGCCACAATGCGATTGTTCACGGTTGTACCATACATGATAATGTTTTAATAGGTATGGGCGCTATCGTTATGGATAATTGCGTTATTCACAGTAATTCAATAATAGGAGCTGGTGCTGTTATTACTCAAAATACAGTGGTCGAATCGGGGAGTATCTATGCTGGCGTTCCTGCAAAAAAAGTCAAAGATATTGACCAATCTAATTTTGCGGGAGAAATAGAACGTATATCGAATAATTATGTAATGTATTCGGGCTGGTTTAAAGAGGAATAGTTTTTATCTTAGAATGGCCCCATTTAAAAGTCAAATTCTTGAATGTTGTATTTGCTTTCAAGAATTTCAGACAATACTTTTGGATTACTGTTAGTAAAAAAGACAGGATTGTTTTTTTCTGAGCTAGTGAAACCAACTTTTTCTTTAAGGACACTTTGTGTTTGTCTGGCAACTGCTTCGCCAGAGTCAATAATTTGAATGTGTTTTGGTAGAATTTTTTTTATTTGCGGAATCAGATAAGGGTAATGACTGCAGCCTAACACTAAATAATCAATGTTGGCATCGATCATTGGGGTAAGATAATTGACAAGTAATTTTGTCATCTCTGGTGAATTGATTTGACCACTTTCTATAAGCTGCACTAGTCCATGACCTACTTGTTCAATGATTTTTGTGTCACTATAAAATTCCGTTGTTTTGTTAAAAAGTGCGCTGTTTAAAGTGCCTTTAGTGGCTAGAATTCCAATTGTCTGTGTTTTAGAATTAGTAGCCGCTGGTTTTATTGCTGGTTCTATACCAATAAAGGGAATTGTGTATCTAGCTCTTAATTCTTGGATGGCGTTTGTTGTAGCGGTATTACAGGCAACGACAATGAGTTTGCATCCCATTGAAATCAATAAATCGGTGTTTTTCATGCTTAAAGCAATGATTTCATCCTTTGTTTTTTGGCCATAAGGAGCGTTTTTGCTATCCGCTAGGTAAATAGTGTTTTCGATGGGAAGTAAATTATTGATGGCTTTCCAGATCGAAGTTCCTCCAATTCCTGAGTCAAAAATTCCTATGGGTTGATCGTTTGTCATAAAACAAAATTAATCACTTCTATTTAAATAAATTGTGTTTTTAGTCTAAAAAAAAACTGCTCCATCCAATTTGTGGAAGAGCAGTTCTTTAAAAGTGTTTTTGCGTGACGTATTAAAATCCTAAATCTTTTTTCACATCAACTGTTAAGTTTGTACCATCTGCAAGCAACAGAGTTGAACCATCTAATACGTATTGGAAACCTTTAGCTTTACCTACTTTTTGAATAGAGGCTTTTACTTTTTCCATTAGTGGTTTTACAATTTCAGTCTCTTTAGTTTGCAACTCTTTTTGAGCATTATCTCTAAAATCTACAATTCTTTTTTGCATATCTTGAACTTCTTTAGAACGCTCTTGATTTATTGCTTCGGTAACTGTTGCAGATTCAGCTTCGTATTTTTTTAATTTAGCTTGGTATTCTTCAACCATTTTTTTGTAATCTGCATCGTACGTTCCGCTAAGTTTCTCTAGTTGTTTTTGAGCATCTAGCATAGCTGGCATTTTGCTCATTATATCGCTTACATCTACATGAGCTACTTTTGTCTGTGCTGTAATTGTTTGATTTGCTCCTAAAATAAGTATTGCTGCAATTACTAAAGTTTTGATTTGTTTCATCATTTTTAAAATTAAGTATTAGTGTTTGTATTATTGTCTTCTTTTTATTTTTCTTCATTTGCTTTTTTCAAAGCTGCTTTTTCTTCTATGTCTCTCAATCTCTTTTCTTCAAGTGCTTTTTTAGTTGCTTCTCTTTCTTCAAGGATTTTTGCTCTTTTCTCTTCAAGAACTTTTTTTCGTTCTTCTTGTACGTTCGGTTTTGCTACTGTAGTTTCTTGCGTATTGCTCTTAACGCCATCGCTTTGTTGTCCAGCATTACTTTCTGATGGTGCAATAACTGTACCATTTTTTTTAGCTTCTTTTTCTTCAAGAAGCTGTTTTCTTTTTTCGTCGTATTTTCTTTTAGTTTCTTCTTGCGCTTGTTTTTTATCAGCAACTAGTTTTTCTCTCGCCGTTCTTTTGTCTAATAACGCTTTTTCTCTTTCAGCTAAAGCGGGGTTATCATCAATTTCATCTTCTCTGCTTTCCTTGTCGGCTTCCTCTTTTAATTGTTTCTTTGACAATTGCTCTCTTTTATCTGTACGATTCAATACTCGAATAACCTGGTCGCTTATATCAAATCTTTTTGCTGCAAAAAGTATAGTTAAGTGCGATGATTTATCAAATATAAAATCATATTTTTTGGCTTCGGCAATATCTTGTACTGCTGTAAAAATTTGATCTTGCAACGGTTTTACTAATCCTGATTTTTGAGCTATTAGGTAACCATTTGGTCCAAACCGTTCCTGTTGGTAATTTAATTTCTCTTTTTCAAGGAATGCAATTTCTGTTTCTCTCTCCTCTATTAGGTCTGCTGTTAATAATGGCTTTTCTGCTTTTAAAGCATCATTCAACTTGTCAATTTCTATTTTCTTAACCTCAATTTCCTGTTTCCATTTTTGAGCTTTTTGTTCCAATTGTGCTTTTGCTTCTATATAATCCGGCACCTTCTCTAATATATACTCCATATCTATATAGCCCACTTTAGTGCCTCTTGTTTGGGCATTGAAAGAGTGCGAAATTATCAGCGCTAAAATTATAAATAAAAATTGTTTTCTCATAATTCTTAAAATTTAGAAATTTCGCAGTACTTATTTTAAAATTGTTGACCAATTATAAAGGCCATTTTCCATCCACTTGGTTCAATTTGGCCTGGTACTGCATCAAATCCATATCCATAATCAATACCTAATAGTCCAAAAGCTGGCATAAATACTCTTAGTCCGACCCCTGCGGAACGATACAAACCAAATGGCTGATAATCCGATAATTTTGCATATGAAGAACCCGCTTCTGCAAATGTTAATGCGTATATTGAGGCAGATGATTTTAAAGTTATCGGATAACGTAATTCTAGAGAGAATTTGTTATACACTGTTGCTCCAATATCTTGCCCGTTTGCATTAATGGGTGCTAATGAACCGTTTTCATATCCTCTTAAACCAATGTTTTGTCGAGCATCTACTGAACCTCCTGCCATTCCATCTCCTCCCATGTAGAATCTTTCAAAAGGAATAACTCCTCTGTCTTGATTGTAGGCGCCTAAGAAACCAAATTGCATAAAAGTACGTAACACTAATTTTTTATAAACCGAAGTATACCAATCTCCGGTAAGTTGAATTTTATAAAATTCTAACCAATTGTATTTCTTTTGATCTACTTTACCTTGATCGGCTACGGCGTCTTGGTAATTGTCTACTTTCTCTGGTTGAGGGTTTGATTGAGACGGCATACTAGATATATAATCACCACTGCTTACAACTCTATCATTTGCATCAACATAGGAAGCACCACTGTATTTGTATTTGTTTTCCTCTTGGTCACCCAAAGTGGCATAATCTACGCCATTAAACAATGAGTAAGGTAAAGAAAACTTACCGCTAATTCCAAATTCAGAACCATAAGTTGGGAAAATTGGATTTACACCTTTACTATTTCTTGTTAATCCTATAGTGTATGCTAAGTTTCTTGATGCTCCATCCGCAAAGGTAAATAATCCATAACGATAGTTATGTAGATCATATTGTTGATAACTAACGGATTGAGATAGTACAAAGTTGTCATCAGGGAAAGTTAATCTTTTCGCTGTACCTACAGATAAAGTACTTATGTTGATATATCGAGATTTGTCTACTTTCTGTGATTGGTAATTAGCGCTATATTGTTGGCTAAAAGACAATGAAGTACTGAATTGAACTGGTTTTTTTCCTCCAAACCAAGGCTCAGAAAAAGATATACTATATGTTTTGTAATACGAACTTGCCTGTAGTCTCAAAGCGACTTTTTGACCGTCTCCCATAGGAACCGGCTGATAAGCATCTTTTTTAAATAAATTTCTAGCGGAGAAATTATTAAAAGACAAACCTAATGTTCCTACAAATCCACCACCACCGTAACCTCCTTGAAGTTCTATCTGGCTAGCTCCTTTTTCAACAAGATTGTATTCTATATCTACAGTTCCTGCACCTGAATCTACATTTTTAAATTTTGGATCTATTTTTTCAGGATCAAAGAATCCTAGTTGTCCAATCTCTCTAATGGTTCTTACAAGCTCAGCTTTGTTATATTTTTCTCCTGGCTTTGTTCGTAACTCACGATAAATAACTTCATCATTCGTCTTGTCATTTCCAACGACTGTTATTTTATTAAAATAAGCAATAGGCCCTTCTGTTACACGGATTTCAAAATCAATTACATTTCCAACAGTTCGTACTTCAACTGCATTTATTGAAGAAAATAAGTAACCATTATTTTGATATAAATTAGTCATATCTTCTCCATCAGGTTTTGATTTGTCTGAAATTCTTTCTTCAAGTAGAACGCCATTATATACATCTCCTGTTTCAACACCCAACATCTCGCGTAATCCTTGATCAGAATAAACAGTGTTTCCTATGAATTTAATGTTTCCAAAGTAATATTTTTGACCTTCTTCAATATTGATCTTGATATGTAAGGCGTTTTTTTCAGTATTAAAAGTAACAGTGTCGCTTTTTATACGGGCATCTCTATATCCAATTCTTTTATAATCTTTTACAATTGACTCTAAATCTTCTTGGTATTTCTCCTCTATAAATTTTGAACGTTTTAGGACACTGAAGAAATTTTTAACCTTTGTATTCTTCATCGATTTGAGAAGCTTTTTGTCAGCGATCTCTTTATTTCCTTCGATTTCTATTTCGTAAATTTTAACTTTTTCGCCCTTGTCAACCTTTACAAGCATATTCACTTCATTTACATCAGTTGTATCTGCAGTTGTAGAAATATATACTTTGGCATTGTAGAAACCGTCCTTTTTGTATTTGTTTTGTATGTAATTTTTTGTAGTAGTAATTAAATTTTCGGTTACAATTTTATTTTTTGTAAGTCCGTTATCCTTAATATAGGTCTCGGCTTTGCTCTTAGAGACACCAACAAATTTGACTTCCTTAATTTTTGGTAATTCTTTAATATTTAAGTCTAAATAAATACTGTCATTTTGAATGCGATTGATGTAAAATGAAATTTCATCAAAAAGCCCTAGTTTTCCTAGTTTTTTGATGGCACTACTTATTTGTTCACCTGGAATTGTGATTTCTTGACCTTTTTCCAGTCCTGCAAATGTTATAACAGTTTGGGGGTTAAAGCTTATTTTACCTACAACTTCTACATCGGCTAATATGTACTTTTTGCCGTGATCGAATGGTACTCTGTCTTGTGCTTTAATTTGTGTAAAACTTCCTAATATAAAAAGGGTAAGAATTAATTTTATGCTTTTATGTAACACTAAAAAATTATTTAATTTGTTCACTTGTTTTTCCAAATCGACGTTCTCTTTTTTGATAACTAATAATAGCCTCATATAAATCTTCTTCTTTAAAATCAGGCCATAATATATCAGTAAAATATAATTCTGCGTAAGCTATCTGCCATAACAAAAAATTACTTATTCTATGCTCGCCACTAGTTCGTATTAATAAATCAACATCAGGTAGATTGTGCGTGTAAAGATGCTCATTTATAATTGAATCGTCAATACTGTCTATTGAAATTATATTATTTTTAACTTTATCACATATTTTTTTTATAACATTGACAAGTTCTTCTCTAGAACCGTAGCTTAGCGCTAAAGTTAAGGTCATTTTTGTATTGTCTTTTGTTTTATTGATAACGTCTAAAAGTTCTTTTTGAGCGCTCGCCGGTAAACGTTCTAAATTACCAATTGCATTCAGTTTGATGTTGTTTTCTTGAAGTGTGGTGATTTCTTTCTTTAAGGCATTAATTAAAACTTTCATCAAAGTATCAACCTCTAATTTTGGTCTGTTCCAGTTTTCGGTCGAAAAAGCGTATAACGTTAGGTTTTCAATTCCTAAAGTTGCGCTGGCTTTTATAATTTTCTTTACTGATTTTGTGCCGTTTTTGTGGCCAATAGCTCTTAAAAAACCTTGCTTTTTAGCCCATCTGCCATTTCCGTCCATAATGATGGCTACGTGCTTGGGTAAATTTTCCTTATTTATTTGATCTGTTAGCATTTTTTATTCTCTACAATAACATGGTTTATTTCCAAAAGTATAGGTTAATGAGAGACCTGAAAAAACATACCAATCATTATTATTAAAGTTGCCAAATTTAGGTAAATTTTGATTCACTGGATTACTTCCGTCGATATTGTCTGTAAAAGTATATCTGGCGCCGACTTCAAGTGCTAAAATTAGATTTGGAGTAACATTCGATTTTACACCTAATATCATTGGTATTGCTAGTGAACTGTTCGTTTTATTGCTTTCGGTTACTCCAGATATAACGTATAAATCATCATAAAAAAAATAACTTAAACCAGAATAAACATAAGGAGTAATTTGTCTTTTTGGATCATGAAGATTAAATTCGAAAAAATTAAATTCCAGACCTGCTGAAAGTTCTTTAATATTATTTACAAATTTATAGCCTCTTTGATTTCTTGAAGGCTCTTTTGAATTCAAATCATTCGATGAAATTCTAGACTGCGTATAGGAGATTCGATAGGCATGTCTTGGACTTTTATTCCATTTATAAAGTAAACCAAAAGCAGGTTCGTTTGGGTTGACATAATTTGTAGAACCCACATCGCCAATATAGTTGCTTCCGCCAAGAAATAAACCTACTTCATGTATTTGAGCGTAACTTGTGGCGAATGTAAAAATGCAGAGAAATGAAATGAAAAATTTGTTCATAAATTAAAAATTGCGTGCAAATATAATAATTATCAATAGGAATCAATACAGATTATAGTAATACTCTCTACTTTTAAGTACGAGTTGTATTTATAATTGCATTCTCACTGATAGTAAACGAGTAAAAGGACTTTATTCGTATAAAAAAACTAAAAAATGATTTAATTCCTTCTGTCTTCGCCCCAAAGTAATTTTGATCTTAATGTTTTTAAAAATGTTTCTTCGGGAATTTCAACCATATTTACTTCAAAAGGAGTTTTCTTTATTGTTAGAATCGTATCCTTTCCGACTGTTGCAATTCGAGAGTCTAACGATACTAAATAATGCTCTTCTCTTCCGGACACTTTCAGTCTTATTTCGGTTTCATCGGGGACTACAAGAGGTCTAGCGTTCAAGTTATGTGGAGCAATCGGGGTAATAACCAAACTTTTTACATCTGGAGTTAATATAGGGCCGCCACAACTTAAAGAATACCCAGTAGATCCAGTAGGTGTAGAGATGATAAGTCCGTCTGCCCAATACGAATTCAAAAATTCACCATTCAGGTACGTTTCTATTGTGATCATTGCTGTGGTGTCTTTTCTAATCACCGTTACTTCATTCATCGCAAAATCTAATTCCATAATGGATTTTATCTCTGGCGAACACGATAAGCTTAATAAGGTTCTTTTTGAAAGGGTATATTTTTTGTCCATGACAAATTGCATGAACTCAGCAATGTTTTCTTTTTGTACCGTGGCAAGAAAACCAAGTCTTCCAGCATTTATGCCTAATAACGGAACGCCCGAATTGCGTACCAATGTAACAGCTCTCAACATAGTACCATCGCCTCCTATGCTAATTAGCATGTCAAAACTTTTGTCTAATTCGGTGTGCGATGAGAAAGTCTTGTATTCTTTTGTTATTATTTTTTTATCATATAGCATTTTCAGGAACTCCTCTTCAATAATCATTTCTACATTATTGGTGTTAAAAAACACAAAAATGTCTTTAATAATTGGCTCTGTGCTTATTAGATAATATTGACCGTAAATAGCTACTTTCATTTGTGATGTATTCGGTTGTTTTTTTTGTAAATTTTAATTCGAATTATAAAAAGCTACATACTCAGATATTTATCCAAATAATCCGAACGCTCTTTTAGATTATTGAGGTAATTATCTTCTTTGTGTTCTGACATTATTTCGTAATTGTATCTTCTAAAAGTTTGTATGATGTCATTTAAAGAGCCTAAGTTGATTTTAATAGTTACTTGCACGGTGTTTAAATCCGATTCTGACACGAATAATCCCAAAAGTTTACCATTATTGCTTTCTACGATTTGTGTAATTTGGCTCATCGAGTACTCAAGAATACTTTTTTTAACTACAATTACAGATCCTTGCTCTTTTAAAAAAGGAGTTTCGTGAAAAAATTTAATAATATCTTCAATTTCATAATAGCCAACGTATTTATTATCGTCGTCCAAAATGGGAACTAAATTGGTGTGGTTTTTCGCAAAAACTTCCAGTACATCAAGCCAAATCATGTTCGTTCTGGCAAAAAAATGTTCGAATGTGAATTTGTAGTCGACTACTTTCTTGTCACTATCAAAGGTCTCAATGTCATCTGCAGAAATGCTTCCAATAAAAATTTCTTCTTCGATTACTGGGAAATGCGAAAAGTTCAAATCGCCAATAAAATCTTGAACCGCGCCAATGGTTTCATTGCCATCAATCGGTTTAAAATCGTTTGTTACATAATTTTTAATGTCTGTCATAAAATTGTTCCTCAATAATTGATGCAAAATAATCAAAAATATACAAAATCAGCTAAGTTTACTTTGTATTTTTGTCAAAATAAAATATAAAATACATCTATAATCCCTGATTTTATGACAAAATTGAGCGTAAATATAAATAAAATAGCCACTTTAAGAAATGCTCGTGGTGGGAATGTTCCTGATTTGCTAAAAGTAGCGACTGATATTCAGAGATTTGGAGGTCAGGGAATCACTATTCATCCTCGTCCGGATGAGCGTCACATTCGGTACCAAGATGCTCGAGATTTAAAGTCAATTGTATACACGGAGTATAATATTGAAGGAAATCCAGAGCGATCTTTTATAGATTTGGTGCTCGAAATTAAACCGACACAAGTAACTTTGGTGCCAGATTCTATTGATGCAATAACCTCTAATGCAGGTTGGGACACTATTAAAAACGCATCCTTTTTATCGGAAATTGTTAAAGAATTTCAGCGTAACGGAATTCGAACTTCTATTTTTGTTGACCCAGTTCTGAAGATGATCGAAGGAGCTAAAATCATTGGAACCGAGCGAATAGAATTGTACACCGAAGCTTTTGCCTATCAATACAGTTTGGGAAATAAAAACGGAATTGATCCTTATGTGGCTTCGGCAGTTTTGGCTAATGAGTTGGGATTAGGAATTAATGCAGGACATGATTTAAGTTTAGATAATATTCAGTTTTTTAATCAAAATATTCCAGGTTTGCTTGAAGTTTCTATAGGTCATGCGCTTATTTCCGAATCCATTTATCTTGGTTTAGACAATGTGGTCAACATGTATTTGCAAAAATTAAAATAGTTTATAAACCAGATTAATGATTTTAGAATGTAAGGTTTAAAAAATCTGCAATCTTAAATCGGCAATCTTAAATCTAAAATAACAATGCTCTACTCAAAAATAGAAGGGGAAGGTTTCCCGCTGTTAATTCTCCATGGATTTTTAGGAATGTCCGACAATTGGAAAACTCTTGGAGCTCAATTCGAATCAGATGGTTTTCAGGTCCATCTTCTTGATTTAAGGAATCATGGGCGAAGTTTTCATTCGGAGGAATTTAGTTATGAAGCGATGGTTCAGGATGTTTATAAATATTGTCAGGAAAATAATCTCAAGAAAATCAATTTGATTGGTCACTCTATGGGAGGTAAAGTGGCAATGCTTATGGCAACTTCTTATCCTGATCTAGTTGAAAAATTGATTGTTGCCGATATAGGCCCAAAATTTTATCCATCACACCATCAGGATATTTTGACGGGATTGAATGCTGTTGATTTTTCGATAAAACCAACTCGAAATGATGTTGAGGAAACTTTAAAAAACTACATTCCTGATTTTGGAACGCGACAATTTTTGATGAAAAGTTTGTATTGGCAAGAACCGGCTCAATTGGCTTTTCGGTTTAATTTGAGTGTTTTCAATAAAAAAATAGAAGAAATAGGAACAGCATTGCCTGCTAATCTAGTTTTTGAAAAACCAACTTTATTTATTCGGGGAGGAAATTCAAATTATATTTTGGATAGTGATTTCGAGACTATCAAAAAGCATTTTCCAAGTTCATCAATTAAAACAATTCCTAATGTTGGGCATTGGTTACATGCCGAAAATCCCGTTATGTTTTATGAATTAGCAAGTTCTTTTTTAAAATAATAAAATGGAGTAAAATTTTTACTATATTTATTAAAATTTTTAAAAAAACATACCTATGAATTTGCTAATTAGAATTATTGTTACAGCTGCTTTAGTCTTTGGCATTGCTCATTTTTTGCCTGGTGTTCATGTTGCTGGTCCAGCCACAGCAATGGTAGTTGCCGTTGTTCTTGCTTTGCTTAATGTTTTTATCAAACCAATTATGGTGTTATTGACTTTGCCATTAACAGTCATTACTTTGGGTCTCTTTTTATTGGTTGTTAATGCCATAATTATTATATTATGTACTAAAATCGTTGGTGGTTTTTCAGTAGATTCTTTTTGGATTGCTATGTTTTTTAGCATTATTCTGTCTCTTTTACAATCTATTACGTATAGTTTAGTGGGTGGAGACAAATAGCGTTAAATTCGTTGGAAAGTTACCATTAATATCGACATTATAATTAAATTTACGTAACTTCGTTTTTTAATTTTATTTAGAGTGAATAAAAATTTCTACATACTACTATTAGTTGTATTTGGTTTCTTAGGGATTCCAAATACAGCTTTTGCGTGTGGAATAGATCATTCTAATAAAAAGGAAGTTTCTTCCAATCAAGAAACTAAAGATTGTTGCGCAACTAAAAATTGTAAAAATGACAAAAAAAATAGTAGTTGTGGAGGAAAATGCGGTCACTCAAACTGTAATATATCTTCAATTCACACAGCCTATTTTATTCCTTATTTAACAGAAGTAAATTCGGAAAACTTCTTTTTTTATCAAAAAAAATCAAAATTTTTTAATTATGAAACCAATATTTCTTCTGGTTTCAATTCTATTTGGCTCATTCCTAAAATAAGCTAAATTTATATTTGACAGCCATAATTGGGTCAAATTTATAGCAAATGCTATTTAATCAAACAGTTTATCGAGGTTACAAAATTCGTTTTACACGAACAAATTTGGTGCATACTTACCAAAACTGTCTTTCAATCTAAATTAATTACATAATTGGTTCAAAGTTATTTCTTTGGACACAAACATTTTTAAAATGAAACAATCCTATTTAAAAGTAATGGTTGCAATTCTTGTATTGCTATCAGTTACAATGAACGCGCAAATTAAAAATCCAAAAACAGAAACTGTAAGAATCTCTGGCAACTGCGGAATGTGCAAAAAAACAATCGAAAAAGCAGCAAATAGTGCCGATGAGGCAATGGTGGTTTGGGATAAAGAAACCAAAATAGCAACAATAACCTATGATAGTAAAATCACTACTAAAGAAGCAATTTTAAAACGTATTGCAGCAGCAGGATACGATAGTGATGCATACCAAGCGACCACTGAAGCGTACAATGATTTGGCTAGTTGTTGTCAATATGACAGAGCAGTTGTTTTAGAAGAAATAAAATAAGCAAATAATATTTAAATAAAATAGTAGCAATTTAAAAATTAACAAAATGAAAAAAATAATCGCAACAGCCATTATTATGGCATTCGTAGTAACTTCTTGTAATCAAAAAAATAAAGAAGCAGTAACAGATAGTAGCAGTAATACTGAAGAAACAACTGAATTGTATGCTTGTCCTATGCATCCCGAAGTGCAAGGCAAAAAAGGTGAGGCCTGTTCAAAATGCGGTATGGAATTGACTGAACCTGTAAAGGCTTCACAAAATGAAAGTAAGGAAAGTAGTTCTCCAGAAAGCATTAAATCAGTGGTTAATACTGCAGTTTCTACCGATGGTATCGTTAAAAGTTACTTAAGTCTTAAAAACAAATTGGTCGCAGATGACACGAATGGCGCTGCAGTTAATGGAAAAGAATTATATGCTATATTCAATAAAATCGACACTAAGAGTTTAGACGCCAACCAGAAAAAACAATTTCTAGACATTGTTAATGACGCTAAAGAACATGCAGAACATATTGGTGCAAATGCTGGAAAGATAGCGCATCAAAGAGAGCATTTTGTTCTTTTAAGTAAGGATATAAGCGATTTAATTAAAGTTTTTGGAACCGACCAAAAGTTATATCAAGATTATTGTCCAATGGCTGATGAAGGAAAAGGAGCAATATGGATAAGTGAAGTCCAAGATATCAAAAACCCTTATTATGGTGCAGATATGCTAACCTGTGGTAGTATAAGAATGCAAGTAAACTAAATGAGAATTTTTAAGATTGTTTTATTGATTTTATTGATTGTGTTTGTGGGAATTCAATTTATTCCCACAGAACACAATCAGAGTGATAACATACCAAAAACTGATTTTATGATAGTAAACAAGTTGCCGAAGAACATTGCTATAATGTTACAAACTTCTTGTTATGACTGTCATAGCAATAACACTGTTTATCCTTGGTACAGTGGCATTCAGCCGGGAAGTTGGTTTATGGCGGATCACATTAATGAAGGAAAGAAAGAACTCAATTTTAATGAATTTGGGACTTATTCTAATAGAAGGCAATCAAGTAAGTTCAGTGAAATGATCAAAGAAATAAAATCTGATGATATGCCTTTAACTTCCTATACAATCATTCATAGAAATGCTATTCTAACTAATGAGAACAAAGCCCTTTTGATACATTGGATAACGAAAACCAAAGACAGTCTTTCAAAAATAAATTAATAATCATGGTAGAAAAATTAATAAAATTCTCACTACGAAATCGAGCTATTGTCTTGCTTGTTTCGGCTTGCTTGTTTGCTTGGGGAATTTATAGTATACAGCAAAATCCGATAGATGCTATTCCTGACCTTTCAGAAAATCAGGTTATTGTTTACACGGAATGGATGGGAAGAAGTCCTCAGGTAATGGAAGATCAGGTTACTTATCCTTTGGTTTCTAATTTACAAGGTATTCCCAAAATTAAAAATGTTCGCGGTGTATCTATGTTCGGTATGAGTTTCGTTTACATCATTTTTGATGACAATGTCGACCCTTATTGGGCAAGAACTCGTGTATTAGAACGATTAAATTACGCCCAACGATTATTACCTCAAGACGTAGTGCCCACACTTGGTCCTGATGGTACAGGTGTTGGTCATATTTTTTGGTATCATCTAGAAGCAAAAGGCATGGACTTGGGAGAGCAAAGAGCCATTCAAGATTGGTATGTGAAATTTGCACTACAAACCGTTCCTGGTGTTGCCGAAGTGGCTTCGTTTGGAGGGTTTGAAAAACAATACCAATTGGTACTCGATCCTTTAAAAATGCAATATTACAATGTCAGTATGATGGAAGTAATGAATGCGGTAAAGTCAAATAATAACGATGTCGGCGGTAGAAAATTTGAAATGAGTAATATGTCCTACATCGTGAGAGGATTGGGTTACATCAAAAACATCAAAGATGTAGAAGATATTTCTATAAAAAATTTCAATTCAGTTCCTGTAAGAGTAAAAGATGTTGGTTCGATACAAATGGGTGGCGATTTGCGACTGGGTATTTTTGATGAAAATGGTACAGGAGAAGTAGTTGGTGGAATTGTAGTAATGCGCTATGGCGAAAATGCTGACAACGTTATAAAAGCCGTAAAATTAAAAATGAAAGAAGTGGAGAAAGGATTGCCCAAAGGAGTTACTTTTAAAACGTCTTATGACCGTAGCGAATTGATTGAAAGTGCCATTGAATCCCTAAAAGGAACACTGATTGAAGTATTAATAACAGTGTCACTCGTGGTTTTGATATTTCTTTTCCATTGGCGAAGTGCGCTTATCATACTCATCCAAATACCAATTTCGGTTGCAATCGGTTTTATCTTTCTACAGGCATTCGGAATTTCTTCTAATATTATGTCATTAACAGGAATTGCATTGGCAATAGGGGTTTTGGTAGATGATGGAATTGTAATGGTGGAGAACGCTTATAGAACAATTTCAGAAAAACAAGAAGAATTGGATCCTAAAAATTAATCAAATGAAAAATACATTCAAAAAAATATTTGCTAAAAAAAATGATCCTTTATCTTCTGATGAAAAATTAGAACTGATAGAAAAATCATCTAAATTAGTTGGTCCAGGAGTTTTTTATTCCACCATAATTGTAATCGCATCGTTTTTACCTGTTTTTCTACTTACAGGAATGGAAGGGAAATTATTCAGTCCTTTGGCCTATACAAAATCCTTTATTCTAATTGTCGATGCCTTTTTAGCAATAACCCTTACGCCGGTATTAATTAGTTATTTGCTAAAAGGAAGACTTCGACCTGAAAACAAAAATCCTATTAACCGAAAATTAGAAGAGATTTATACACCAATATTGACGTACTGTTTAAAATGGCGAAAAACTGTTTTAATAATTAATATCGTTGCTTTATTAATCGGTGTTTTTATGTTTACGCGATTGGGTTCAGAATTTATGCCTCCTTTAGATGAAGGTTCTGTCTTATTTATGCCAGTGACTTTACCTGATGTTTCCAATTCCGAAGTGAAAAGAATATTACAAGTTCAGGATAAAATTATAAAATTAATTCCTGAGGTTGCACATGTTTTAGGAAAAGCGGGTAGAGCCAATACTGCAACCGACAATAGTCCGATCAGTATGATAGAAACTATTATACTTTTGAAACCTCGAAACGAATGGAGAAAAGATATTTCTAAGGAAGATATTGTAAATCAAATCAATAATAAACTACAAATTCCAGGTGTGACTAATGGTTTTACACAACCAATTATCAATAGGATAAATATGCTTTCTACAGGTATTAGAACAGATGTCGGAATTAAAATATATGGAGCTAGTCTCGATACGATTAATATACTTTCGCAAAAAATTAAAAAAGCATTAGACGGAACATCAGGCGTTAAAGATTTATATGCAGAACCCATTACAGGAGGAAAATATATTGATATTGAAGCTAAAAGATCCGAAATAGGACGCTACGGACTTTCGATTGACGATGTAAATAATGTGGTTGAAGCCGCTATTGGTGGAATGAAACTAACAACTACTATTGAAGGAAGACAACGCTTTTCTGTCAATGCAAGGTATGCGCAAGAATACCGAAATAGTATAGATGCACTAAAAAAGCTTCAAGTTCAAACCATGGAATTTGGTCCAATTCCATTAGAAGCAGTTGCGAATATAAAAATTAGTGATGGCCCTCCAATGATTAATAGCGAAAATGCAATGCTTCGCGGAAGTGTGCTTTTTAATGTTAGAGACCGAGATTTAGGAAGCACGGTTAAAGAAGCACAACAAAAGTTGGACAAAATGATTGCAAAAATGCCAAAAGGTTATTATGTAGAATGGAGTGGTCAATGGGAAAATCAAATTAGGGCAAACAAAACATTAGAATTGATTTTACCCGTGGTAGTAGTCCTTATTTTTCTTATTCTTTATTTCACTTACAACTCGATGAAAGAAGCAATGATAACAATGATAACGGTTCCTTTTGCCTTAATTGGTGGAATATTTATGGTCTATTTTTATGGCATTAATTTATCTGTAGCGGTTGCCGTTGGTTTCATTGCGCTCTTTGGTTTAGCGGTTGAAACTGCCATGCTTATAACTATTTATCTAAATGAAGCTATGAATAGAATGGTGGAAAAATATGGCAATAGTTCTGAAACTTTAAACGAGGATATCATTAGAGAATACATAATTGAAGGTTCTGCAAAAAGGCTAAGACCAAAACTGATGACGGTCTCTGTTTCCTTATTTGGTTTAATCCCTATTCTTTGGGCAACCGGAACAGGCTCGGATGTAATGTTACCCATTGTTGTCCCTTTAATTGGAGGTACAATTACTTCTACTATTTATGTCTTATTAGTAACACCAGTTGTTTTTGAAATGTCAAAATTGCACGAATTAAAAACAAAAGGTAAAATAGAACTTATCCATGCGTCACATTAAATATATAATCACAGTTTGTTGTTTGGTTTTTAATGCTTCAGTGATGACAGCGCAAAAACTAACATTAGAAGAAGTTCTAAATACAATTAAATCCAACAATCCACAATTAAAAATGTATGATTCTGAAATACAAAGTATGGATGCTTCCGCAAAAGGCGCTAGAGCTTGGATGCCACCGCAAGTATCTACAGGATTTTTTATGACTCCGTACAACACTAAAATGTGGAAAGCCAGCGAAATGAACTCAGGAATGGGAAATTATATGCTCGGTATTACCCAAATGATTCCAAATGCTTCTAAGCTAAATGCCAATGAAAATTTGATGCTAGCTATGTCTTCTGTCGAAAATGAAAATAAAAATTTCACAATAAACCAGTTGAATGCCTTAGCAAAAACCTATTACTATGAATGGATTATCAGTAGCAAAAAAATAAAAATTGCACAGGATAATTTATTACTCCTGGATTATATGATCAAGAGTATGGAGATTCGGTACCAATACAATATGGATAAACTGCCAACTTATTATAAAGCCAAATCGCAATATGCAAATTTACAAAGTGAGATTATCATGTTAGAAAATGATATTTCACAACGAAAATATATGCTAAATACATTGATGGCTCGAAATAAAAATCAGGAGTTAGAAATATCGGATACCTATGAACTCAAAGATTTTAATTTTTTTGAAACCGATCTAACTTCTATCATTAACAACCGAAGTGATATGAAAGCAATTGATAAAACTAAAGAAATAAATAATCTTAAAATTGAAGTTCAAAAAGCAGAAACAAGACCCGAATTTGGCGTTAAATACGACCACATGTTTACTTTCGGTCAAAATCCAGATATGTTTTCATTAATGGGAATGATTACAATTCCTGTTCCTTGGTCAACAAAAATGAACAAAGCAAATATTGAAAGTTTTAAGATTAAAAATGAAAGTTTAGAATGGCAAAAACAAATGATTGCTAATGAAGCAGACGGGATGATCAAAGGAATGAATGCTGAGTTTGTGAATCTATCAAAACAATATAAAATCACTACTGAAAATGTTATTCCTGCTTTGAAAAAAAATTATGACACCGCCATTATTGCGTGGCAAAACAATACAGGAGATTTATTTGTGGCACTTGATGCTTGGGAAGCACTAAATATGACACAAATTGAAGCATTAGATAAATTAAAATCCATATTGACGACTCAAGTAGAAATTGAAAAACAATTAGAAACTAAATAATTATGAACAATTATCTAAAATATGGTTTGATAACATTTATTGTTTTAGGTATTGGGTTTGCAACCTATTACTTTATATCTAAACCGAAAGAAATGGATCATTCCCAACATCAAAATAAGATTTATACTTGTCCGATGCATCCTCAAATTATTAGAGATGTACCAGGAAATTGTCCTATTTGTGGAATGACTTTAGTATTAAAACCAGATCCCAAGCAAACCAATGAAAACAGTGATTTAAAAAACGAATTAAAACCTACTGATGAATTTGTTATTGGCGATTTTGAAACAATAGTTCCAATAGATACTGCTTATAGTAGCGAAATAAAATTACCCGGAATCATTGGGTATGACGAAAATTCAGCATCAAATATTTCGACTCGAGTGGGCGGAAGAATCGAAAAAATGTATGTTAATTATAAATACCAAGCTGTTGCAAAAGGTCAAAAATTATTTGATTTATACAGTCCTGAATTGCTTAATGAGCAACAAAATTTTCTTTATTTAACAACAAACGATGCCAGCAATACGGCAATTATTAATGCCGCAAAAAGTAAATTATTGCTTTATGGTATGACTAATAATCAAATTAAGAACATCGTAAATTCCAAAAAAATCAATCCTGTGATTACCATATTTAGTCCTACTTCTGGAATTATATCTGACACAGAAAGTGGCGCTTCAAGTTCGATGGCAAATAACCCAACAACAACTCAAAACTTGAATATCATTCAAGGGAATTATGTCAAAAAAAATGAAACTGTTTTTACATTATTGAAAACTAATAAAGTTTGGGCGATTTTCAATGTGCTTCAGGGCTATAATAATCTGATTTACGTAAACCAACCTATTAAAATATTTACAGAAATAAATGACAGTGATTTTAGTTTAGAAAAAGTAAATTTTATAAACACCCAACTTTCTGCATCGGAGAGAACCAACAGCATAAGAGTTTACTTGAAAAACACTCAAAAATATCCAATAGGTTTACGATTAGAAGGAGTCCTGCAATCAAAACCAATAAGCGGCATGTGGGTAAACAAAACTGCTGTCGTTAATATCGGAAGTAAAAATATTGTTTTCTTGAAAATTGAAAATGGTTTTAAAGCACATGAAGTACAAACAGGTATTGTAATTAACGATAACATTCAAGTCTTAAAAGGAATATCGAAAAATAATAAAATCGCCAAAAACGCACAGTATTTAATTGATAGTGAAAGTTTTATTAAAACCGAATAATTATGAAAATCATAAAAAAAATTATATTGATATTGGTTCTTGCAACAGTAACAATCGCTTGCAATAAAGAGAAATCGGATCATAGTGCACATCAAACTGATGAAAAGGTTTACTACACTTGTTCCATGCATCCTCAAATTACAGAAGACAAACCCGGAAAATGCCCTATTTGTCACATGGATTTAATTAAAATAGTACATTCTGATAAAAAAGCATCTAATGAAATTTCATTAAGTGACGAACAAATAAAACTCGGAAATATTACTACGCAAAGTATTAGTGAAACTCATAATACTGTGAATCAAAATTTCATAGGCGTTTTAACTACCAATCAAGAGAAAGTCAATACACTTTCCGCTCGATCTATGGGCAGAATTGAAAAATTATACGTAAAAACAACGGGTGAATATGTAAAAATTAACCAACCTGTTTATCAATTGTATAGCGAAGATATAGCTGTTGCAAAGCAAGATTATAATACCGCTTATAAACAACTTTCATTTCCGGGAGATTTTGGAAAAAATGCACAAAACATGCTGAACTCTGCCAAACAAAAACTATCGTTTTATGGTTTGACTAATTCGCAAATAGAAAGTTTAAAATCTACCAATGAAGTATCGCCTTATACTACTTTTTACAGTACTTTCAGCGGTTACGTTTCAGAAGTGATGTTGCCAGAAGGCAGTTATGCGATGGAAGGTTCTGGGATACTAAAATTGGCAAATTTAAACACACTTTGGTTAGAAATTCAAGTAAATGCAAATTATGCAAGTAGTATTAAAATAGGTCAAAAATCCATTCTTTCGTTTACCGATTTTCACGGCAAACCAGTTACATCAACAGTTGGGTTTGTCAATCCAGCAATCAATCCAGATACAAGGTTGGTGTTAATTAGATTGGAAGTTCCAAATAACAATCTCGAGTTAAAACCTGGCATGCAAGCCTCAGCCAAAATTATAAAGCCCAATGTAAAAGGAATATTTATTCCTACGGATGCAGTAATTCGTGATGAAAAATCATCCTACATCTGGGTAGAAAAAAGTCATGGAATATATGAAAATGTTATGGTCAAAACTGGAATTGAAACTAATGGAATGATTGAAATTAAATCAGATATTGATACTAATAATAAAGTAGTTATAACGGGTGCTTATGGTATCAATAGCGAATACATTTTTCGCAACGGTAGTGACCCAATGGCGGGAATGGAAATGTAATCAACAATTACATTGGAGTAGAAATTTGACAAAAATTACTGATAATCATGTAACAAAAAAAGAAAACAGAACAGTATATTCAACAATTAATTTTAACAACTTAAAAATTACATCATGGAAGAACACAACATGCAACCAAAGAAAAATCCTTATCTAAAATTTGCCATAATTATGGCAGTTTCATTTGTACTAATGTATTGTATCATGTTTTTGAATGTCGCCGAATTCGATCACATCTATAATAGTTTAACTCGTTTTTATATGACCACTTTAATGATTGCGACAATGGCCATTAGTATGTTATTATTTATGTGGAAAATGTATCCCAATCGTCAAACTAATATGGGAATTATTGCCTTTGCAGTATTTTCATTTTTTGGCACATTGTATTTGTTAAGAACTCAGACTCCTATAAGTGACATTCAATACATGAAAGCCATGATTCCGCATCATTCATCAGCAATTATGACCAGCAGCAATGTAGATTTTAAAGATCCAGAAGTAAAAAAACTAGCCGATGAAATTATCATTGCTCAAGAAAAAGAAATCGCACAAATGAAAGAAATGATCAACCGTTTAGAAAATAAAGAATAATAAGTTGAATTTTTATTGAAAACAGAATTTGAAACGGATGAATAGGCTTTATTGAATAGTATCATCTAATAAAAAATAAAATGAAAAAAATACTCTATTTTATAATTGTATTAATTATAAGTTGTCAAAGTAGTTTTGCTCAATTTGGAGAAGGAAACAAAGACAATTTACCTGTTCGTGAATACACCTTGACTATTAAAAAGGAAATGGTAAACATAGCAGGAAAACAAGTTTCAGCAATGACGGTCAACGGAACTATTCCCGGGCCAACGCTAGAATTTACCGAAGGAGAATACGCCGTTATTTATGTAAAAAATGAAATGGACATAGAAACTTCGGTTCATTGGCATGGTATTTTGCTGCCTAATTTTTTTGATGGTGTTCCTTATTTAACCACGCCACCTATTAGACCTGGAAAAACCCTTAAATACGAATTTCCAATTCGGCAATCGGGTACCTATTGGTACCATTCCCACACCATGCTTCAAGAGCAAAGCGGTGTTTTTGGGTCAATAGTGATAAATCCGAAGGTAAAAACTTTAGACTATGATAAAGATTTGGTTTTAATGATTTCTGATTGGACCAATGAAAAACCAATGAATGTTTTAAGAAATCTAAAACGGGGCAACGAATGGTACCAAATGAAAAAAGGAACAGCAACACCGCTTAATAAAGTAATTGCTCAAAGTGCTTTTGGAGCGCAACTTAATTTCTGGAAACAGCGCATGGAAGGTGCTGATATTGCTGATATTTATTATCCTGCTTTTTTAATAAATGGCAAACAATCTGTAGAATATCCTGAATTTAAACCGGGCGAGAAAGTGCGTTTGCGTATTATTAATGGCGCCGCATCCTCACAATTTTGGATGACCTTTGGCGGTGAAACTCCTATGTTGATTGCTGCTGACGGAAATAATGTCGTTCCCGTTGCTCATAATAAAACATTTATTGCTATCGCTGAAACTTATGATTTTATTGTTACAATTCCCCAAAGTGGAAAGATAGAATTAAGAGCCATGGCACAAGATGGTTCAGGAACTACAACAGCGTATTTTGGCAATGGAACTGTACTCCCTGCCGAAATTTTACCCAAACCAAACAAAATTGCTATGATGAAAAAGATGGCAAAAATGGATATGAAAATGGGTGCGCCTGCCTTAAAATTTAATCCAAAAAAGGACGAACGATATGAAATGAAAGAGAAATATGGAATGAAAATGGACGACATGAAAGATATGGATATGCCAAATAGCGATAAAAATTCGTCTATGAGTAAGTCAATGGATCATTCCAAAATGGATCATTCTAAAATGGATATGGAAAAGGATTCAGCTGATAATAAAGAGGTGATGAAAATGGATCATTCTAAAATGGATCATTCTAAAATGGATTTGGAAAAGGATTCAGCTGATAATAAAGAGATGATGAAAATGGATCATTCTAAAATGGATCATTCTAAAATGGATATGAAAATGGATGCATCG
Source organism: Flavobacteriales bacterium (assembly GCA_038241955.1). Classification (GTDB taxonomy): domain Bacteria; phylum Bacteroidota; class Bacteroidia; order Flavobacteriales; family Flavobacteriaceae; genus Flavobacterium. Next base: position 118,689 of record JBBSSR010000002.1, read on the forward strand.
GCAAGTAAAGAGGGAATGAAAATGGATCATAAGAATATGGATATGTTTGCCGAATACAATTATGATTACCTTAAATCGCCTGAAAAAACTTCATTCGATTCGAAACTTCCTGTAAAAGAAATTCTTTTAAATCTTACTGGAAACATGCAACGTTACATCTGGAGTTTAAACGGTGTTCCCTTAAACGAAGCCGATAAAATTCCAATCAAAAAAGATGAGGTTACCCGAATTACTTTTAATAATTTAACCATGATGCACCACCCAATGCATTTACACGGTCATTTTTTTAGAGTGATAAATAAAAATGGGGAGTATTCTCCTTTAAAGCACACGGTCAATGTGCCGCCAATGCAACAAGTGACTATAGAATTCCATGGAAATGATGGCGATGAGTATGGCGATTGGTTTTTTCACTGTCATGTTTTGTACCACATGATGAGTGGTATGGCGCGCGTGGTTAGTTATGAAACACCTCGTGATCCTCGAATGACAGATTATCCCGTTAAGAAGTTAATCAGTGAAGCAGACAAGGTTTATGCTTGGTCAATGCTGGATGTTGCCTCAAATAGGTCTGCATTTAATTTTGTTGCTTCTAATATTCGAAATCAATTCAACGTCTCTGCTGAGTTTGGATGGAACAAAAACATGGAAGCAGAAGTAACTTATGAACGATATTTATATGATTACTTTAGAGTTTTTGGGGGTGTAAATATTGAAAACGATAGCAATAAAAGTTTAGATGAAATTTCGACAACAGCAATTGTAGGTATCCGATATTTAACACCTTATCTCTTCAATCTAGATGTGCGTATTGATAGTAAATTGCGACCACAAATTGGTCTTAGTCGTTCTATTATGATTTTCCCAAGAACAGCACTTTATGGTAGTTATGAGTATCAATTTGATTTTGATTGGGCAAATGATTTACCCGTAGGAGAAAGTTATGGTAAGGAAATAAAATGGAATGCAGGAATCGAATATTTTTTATCACGTAATTGCTCCTTAACAGCCAGCTATGCTAACCGATACGGTGCAGGTGTTGGTTTGTCTGCTCGTTTTTAAAATAACAACTTTATTAATTTTAAAAAATAAAACTATGAAAACTATGAAAAACACAAAACTAATTGACGCTTTAAATAACTGCGTAACACACTGTAATTATTGTGCAGATGCTTGTATGGATGAAGACAATATAAAGATGATGGTCAACTGTATTCGTAATGATAAAGCTTGCGCTGAAATTTGTTCTACAACTGTCAAATTAGTTGCGTCGAATTATGAAGATGTAAAATCTTTGGTAGAAGCTTGTCTACAAAGCTGCCAAAAATGTGCAGAAGAATGTGAGAAACACGAACACCAACATTGTAAAGATTGTGCTGAAGCATGCAGAAAATGTGCAGCAGCTTGTCAAGAATATTTAGGGTAACACTTTAAGAATACTTATATGAAATCCTAACAGGTTTAAAAAACCTGTTAGGTATCTTTAAGGCTATCAAAATATAAAATAAAGTTTTTACTGTCAATTTTAAAGTTGAAAAAGTCAATTAGAATAATGATCTATGATGAATTTTCCAAGGAACGAAATGACAATTCATTTATAAAACTAAAAACAATCAAGTGAAATTATTTATAAAGAATATGGTTTGTCCTCGTTGCGAAACCGCAGTAAAAGTAGAATTGGAAAAAATGAAAATTCCAATTATTGCGATACAATTAGGAGAAGTAGAAATTGCAACTGATTTAGATGATAGCCAAATGCAGCTTCTTTCAAAAAACCTAAATGCTCTTGGTTTTGAATTGTTAGTTGATAAAGAAAATAGGACTATAGAAAGAATAAAAAATCTAATAATTGACTTGGTACACTATAAAAATGAACCGATAAAAATTAACCTGTCAAACTATTTAGCCGAGGACTTAAGGCAAGATTACAGTGTTTTGAGCAAATTGTTTTCAGAAAAAGAAGGAGCTACAATCGAGCATTATTTTATTACTCAAAAAATTGAACGTGCAAAAGAATTGCTAATCTATAATGAGATGACGCTAAGTGAAATTGCGATCCATCTCAATTATAGTAATGTAGCACATTTAAGTAATCAATTCAAAAAAACAACGGGTTTTAATCCGACCCAATTCAAACTATTAAAAGATAAAAAGAGAAAGGAGATTGACGATTTGTAATTTTACAACGTTCATCCCTAATTGTGCAACAGTTTATTGTAGATTGATTCGGAACTTTATAGAATAATTTAAAACTAAAAAAAAATGACACATTCTTATCAAATTACTGGAATGACTTGCGGTGGTTGTCGCAGCAAAGTAGAAGAAGCATTAAATACTGTAACTGGGATCGATGCTACTGTAACTTTAGACCCGCCAATGGCGACTGTAAAAATGGAAAATCATGTTCCTATCGAACAATTACAGCAAGCTTTATCAGCAGCAGGACACTATACTATATCAGTTGGGAAACCTAGTGACAATACCCCACAGTCCGATGCAAAAACAGCTAAAAAATCATGTTGTTAAATCAAAAAAAGCATTTATTTTGGAAAAAAAATCCCTTTCGAAAATTGGAAGGGATTTCGTCGTTTGGTAAGTACATATAGTTATAAAAATGGTTTGATACAATTTGTTGATGGAAACTATAGTCATTAAAAAAAGTTTTGAAAATATTTCTTATTTCAAATGAATAGTCAAACATTTTTCAAGATTAAATCTGATTTTTAAATCCAATAAAAAACAATAATAAGAAATCGGGTAACAGCGATACTGACGACCGAGCAACAGCGGCACTGACGAAATTAATTTAATACTTTAATTATGAAAACCAAAAAAACAATTACAACAGTTATTACATCACTATTTACAATGGTTCTTTTCTTAACAGTTAGCAACTCAAAAGCACAAACCGCTGAAAAACAGTCTAAAATGAAAGATTGTTGCATGATGAAAGACGGTAAAATGATGGAAATGAAAGATGGCAAAACCATGCCAATGGACAAAGCTATGACGATGAAAAACGGAACTACGTGTATGACTAATGGCGAATGCACGATGAAAGACGGAACAAAAATGACTATGAAAGAAGGTGATTGTATGGAAATGAGTGGTAAAATGTGCAATGATAAAATGAAAATGATGGGAAAAGAAAAAGCAACTAAAAAAGAGAGTGCAGCTATTTACACTTGTCCTATGCATCCCGAAGTAGTAGGAGTTGAAGGCGGTAAATGTCCTAAATGTGGGATGGATTTAGTGAAAAAATAATTAAAATAATAATAATAGTATTATGTACAGATTAAATATTAAAAAGCTCGGTTTTGCATGCGGACTTACAGCAGCGTTACTTTATTTAGGCTGTATGATTGTCATGATAACAGCTGGAACACAAGGATCAATTACCTTTTTCAACAGCCTTTTACATGGTTTAGATACTACCACCATTATTCGGATGGATGTTTCCCTATGGGAAGCCTTGTTAGGAATTATACAAACATTCATTTTAGGATGGCTTATTGGCGCTTGTATTGCAGCTTTTTATAATGTACAAATTAAGGTATTAAAATAGTTATGCGATAGATATATGCGAAATGTTTTTTGGTTTTAAACATTGTTTACGCCATATAATAAGGCATAAAGCATGACAGTGAATCAAATCAAGAAATTTTTTTATGATCAAAAATAATAAGCTTACACTAATAGGTTCAATTTCTTTGGGCACGGGAGCAATGATTGGTGCTGGCATATTTGTCCTTATGGGACAAATAGCAGAGTTGGTGGGAGATTTATTTCCAATTGCTTTTGTCGCTGGTGCCGTCGTCGTAGGATTTAGTTCTTATTCCTATGTTAAATTCTCAAACGCTTTTCCTTCCTCTGGTGGTGTCGTCAAGTTCTTAAATAAATCCTATGGGCCAGGAACAACAACTGGGGTTTTTTCTTTATTGATGTATGTCTCAATGGTCGTTTCACAGAGTTTGGTAGCTGGAACTTTTGGAGCTTATACACTTCGGTTATTCCCAGAACGTTTTGCAGGTTACGCATCCATTCTGGGAGTGCTGCTGTTGGTTACAGTGTATATCGTGAATGTTTTAGGAAATAAAGTCATTGGAGCAACTGCTACTTTTACAGCAGTCATAAAGATACTTGGTATTGCATTGTCAGCGATTGCAGGTCTAATAGTTTCTGGAATTGCAAATATTTCTGGAAATTACGTTCCAAAAAATACTGAACAAGTACCAATGGGAATTGGTTTTGTTGCTTCATTGGCATTAGCAATTCTTGCCTATAAAGGTTTCACTACTATTACAAATCAAGGTGGAGATATTGAAGACCCTCATAAGAACTTGGGTAAATCCATTGTATTTTCCATTCTTATCTGTACTTTGATTTATGTGGCATTGGCACTTGCTGTTGCAGGAGGACTAAGCATACCTGAAATAATTAAGGCAAAAGATTATGCTTTAGCTGCTGCGGCGCAACCTGTTTTTGGAAAATGGGGATCTTGGATTACCATATCCATAGCGATTGTTGCAACGTTTTCCGGTGTTATTGCAAGTGTATTTTCTTCCTCTCGGCTACTGGAAATGTTAAGTAATATGAAACAGGTTCCCTCTTTGAAAAAAATTGGAAACTTTAAAAATCCTGCACTAATATTTACCGTGTCTCTCGCCATTTTGCTGACCATAGTGTTCGACTTAACAAGAATAGCTTCTATTGGGGTTATTTTTTATTTGATTATGGACATCGCTATACATTGGGGTCTTTTCCGTCACCTTAAAGAGGAAGTAGATTTCGTTCCTATCATTCCACTCATAGCAATCATAATGGATGTAGCGGTTCTTTCAGCATTCCTCTACGTCAAATTCATAAACGATCCATTAGTGCTTATAGTTGCAGCAATTGGAATTATACTAATGATTGTTTTGGAACGTTTTTTTATGATTTCGCATACAGATGATCAGGGAAATATGCAGATGGGAATGGAAACTAAAAATAATTAACTAAAAATAATTTTTATGAAAAATATAGCAGTTATAGGATACGGAGTTATTGGTAAACGAGTAGCGGACGCCATTAATGCTCAAGATGATATGAAACTTGTTGGTATTTGCGATGTCATAAGTGATTGGCGTATGCAGAACGCCGTTAGAAAGGGCTACAATATATATTATGCAACACTCGAAGCCGAAAAAACCATGAAAGATGCTGGCATTTCCATAAAAGGAGGTATGACAGAACTTCTCTCCAAAGTAGATCTAGTTGTCGATTGTACTCCAAAGAACATAGCGGCAAAAAATGTTGAAATTTATAAAAACAAAGGGATCAAATTTATAGTTCAAGGTGGCGAAAAACATGAAACTACGGGTCATTCTTTTAGTGCAGAAGCCAATTATAAAAGCGCTTTAAATTTGGATTCAACTAGAGTTGTATCTTGTAATACGACATCTATTCTACGAACACTCGGTGCTTTAAAAAGAGCTGGATTATTAGAATATGCTAGAGGAACCCTTCTAAGAAGAGCGACAGATCCGTGGGAAAGTCATTTAGGTGGTATTATGAATACAATGGTACCCGAAAGAGATATTCCGAGTCACCAAGGTCCCGATGCTCAAAGTGTTGATCCTGATTTAAACGTTATTACTTCAGCAATAAAAGTACCTGAAACCTTGAGTCACATGCATTATTGGAATGTGAAATTAAAAAAGCAAACTACAAAGGAAGAAGTTTTAAATGCTTTCAGAAAGTCTAGCAGAATTAAATTAATCCATTACGACCAAGGTTTAGTTTCAAATAATACCATTAAGGAAATGTTTTTGGATATGGGACGACCTTGGGGCGATATGTACGAGGTAGCACTTTGGGAAGATATGCTGAAAGTTGTAGGCGATGAACTCTTTTATGCCTATGTGGTCGATAATCAAGCAATTGTTATACCCGAAACTATAGATGCCATTAGAGCACTTACGGGAATTGAAACCGATCCTGCAAAATCTATTTCTAAAACGAATGAAAGTTTAGCAATCCATTAAATCTTATCAAAATGAAAACAGAAAAAAATATATCAGAAATTTTAGGAGATAAAGCCGATTATTATTTGAATCACGTTTCTAAAAAAATCACAAAAGAGCAGTTGCAAACACCAAGTAAAGATAGTCTTGACAACGTATTTGTAAGTAGTAATAGAAATCCACAAGTATTGCGAGGTCTTGGTCAATTGTACAACCACGGGAACCTGGGAGGCACTGGATATTTAAGTATCTTTCCTATCGATCAAGGTGTTGAGCATAGTGCTGCCTTTTCGTTCTATAAAAATCCAGAATTTTTTGATCCTGAGAATATTATAAAACTCGCTATTGAAGCAGGTTGTAATGGTGTGGCGTCTACGTTTGGTGTTTTAGGATTGAACGCAAGAAAATATGCCCATAAAATACCATTCATTGTAAAAATTAACCATAACGAACTGCTTACTTTTCCCAATAAATATGACCAAACATTATTTGGCAAGGTAAAATCAGCTTGGGATATGGGCGCTGTGGCTGTAGGGGCAACCATTTATTTTGGGTCTGCCGAAAGTAACAGACAACTCAAAGAAATTGCCGAAGCGTTTGAAGAAGCCCACAATTTAGGCATGGTCACTATTTTATGGTGTTATCTGCGCAATGATTCGTTCAAAAAAGACAGTGTTGATTATGATGCTGCAGCAGATTTAACAGGACAAGCTAATCATCTGGGTGTAACCATTCAAGCAGATATAATTAAACAAAAGTTGCCAACTAATAATTTCGGATTTAAAGAAGTTGATTTTGGTAAGTATAATGATGAAATGTATGAAACATTGACGACAGATCATCCCATTGATTTGTGCCGTTTGCAAGTAGCCAATTGTTATATGGGTAAAATTGGTTTGATTAATTCTGGTGGCGGTTCAAATGGTGACTCCGATTTGATGGAAGCAGTAACAACTGCCGTAATCAATAAAAGAGCCGGCGGTTCAGGTTTAATTTTAGGTAGGAAAGCATTTCAAAGACCTTTTAAAGATGGTGTTGATTTATTGAATACTGTTCAAAGTGTGTATCTGGAAGAGAAAATAACAATAGCTTAAACAAAATTATATACATAAAAAGATATTGATGCCCAGCATTTTTTTTTAAATGGCTGGAAATTAGAGGAAATTGGTATTGAAATGACCATACTATAGAATTCTGAAATTCTCTTTTGCAACAAATGAAAACTACTATTGATTAGTTTATTAGAAAAATTAAAACTAATGATCATACTGATCTTAACAAAGCAATCTCAATAATTAAAATAACTTTGAGAGATTTATAAAAGTATAAGATCGAAAAAAGTATTTAAAATTGTAGTATTCTTTATTTTTACGCTAGTCAATTTTCTTAAATTATGAAGGTTTATTATAATCACAAAGAGCTAAAATATTACTGTTTTAGCTCTTTTTGGTTTTTTCAGTTTCGTCTTTGCAGGGACTTTTTCAGTTACCTGCACATTTCCTGCCTGAATTTTTTCATACAGCTAGCAGCGAAACTAATTGTTGAGTAATAAAACTTTGCAATAAATTAAAAAAGGTATTCAATTCCCTTTTGATCATCATTTATTAACACAGTCAACAGGAGTAAATATAAATTTAACGCTATCAAAATCTATATGCTTTCCTTTAACATTATAAGAGGCACCCAATATGCTCATAGTTTCCCAATTACCTAAAATAATTTTATTTCCTCGTTTTAAAAATGCCATTGGGTTTTTGTATGATATTTCTTTATCTTCATCTTCTGTGTAAGAATAACTTGTATATAAAGTATCACCATGAAATTTACCTGAGATTTCACCATCCATTTTTGGCATCCCAATGACGGACATTTTCATAAATCCAGTGATTCTTCCATCTTTAAAAGTATTAATCTTCAAATCAAGTGTATCTTGTTCATAAAGAGCTTTGTAACACTGTTCACTTACCGGCTCTTCAGCTTTAATTAGTGTTTCACTTTTATTATTTTTACAACTTCCGAGTCCAATACAAGTTACGAGCAAAAATAAAAGGCTTTGGTTTTTCATAATAGTTTTTATTTGTTTGTATACTACCAATGTACGTATAAAAAAGCGTAATAGATTAAAATCTACGTAATAATTAGCATCTAATTATTGCAATAAAACACTCTTAACTTCCGCCTTCTTCAAAACATCTACGTACAAGGTTAATTATTTGCATTTTTTCTAATACTTCATCTTCAATGGGTAAGATTGGTATTTTTTTTGCCACAAATAGTTGTGATTATTATCTAGTTATACAATATTAAAAATCTAAATCGTACTGAGAATAAAATAAAAAAATAAAGAGTTCCTTAAATAAGAAAATTAATTCTTTAACAAATATTAATCTTTAATATAATGTAAATTCGATGAAAAAAACTATAATAATTTTTAGAACAGGAGGTTTTCTGTGTGTCAATAGTTGCCACAAAAAAATAAACTGATGATTTGTAATGTTACAAAGTTCTTCCACAATTGCGTAACAAGTCCAAATATATTTTTATATATATTTGAGACACTAATTAAAAACCGCAAAAAAATATACATTCCAATAAAATTTCTTCCATGAGTTGCGATGATTATTATAGAAAAAACTTAACAGCAGTTGAAAATTATACAATCACAATGGCTTAGCCGTAAAGGTAATATAACAGAATTTGATATAAAATCAGTAAAAAAATCGTGTTGTTTAAACTAGAAAAGGAATCGCTTTGACAAAACAAAGTAGTAAACCCTTCCAATTTTTTGGAGGGATTTATTACTACTGTAATGCGCAAACGATGAAAAAAAGAAGTTGCATTATGACTTTTTGAAAAAATAAAAAAGTTTAAATTTAAATAACTAATTAATATAGCGCTCAAAAGAAAATAATTCTAGCAACAGGTGGTTCTCCCTATAGCGAAGCAATGATAAAATAGTATGCACACAGACCTTTTGCGCCAAATACAAAAGTTAAAATCATTTCAGTACACGAAGGAAACGTTTTAATAAAGACCTTTCCAATTGGAGGTTTGATCGAAAAGTAAAATATAAAATTACGACAAAAAATAGAAATCAATATTAAAAGTTGGAGTACAGTTTCTAAAGTAAGCATAAAAGCGTATGTCTTTGGTATCAAAGGAAAGCAATTAAATTATTCTTTAATTGAAAAAATAGATACTGACGTTTTACTTACCTATCAAAAGATTATAGAATATGATGATAGTTACTTCACAATAGAGTATAAATAATTAAAAAAATGAGAAATTACGACACACTTTCAGAGGCAATTAATGATTTAATAAGTAACGGTTATTCTTATGATTTCAACTTGAATCATGATAATATAAATTTTGCTTCCCTTGAAATTCATCCTGAAGATTTTGAGGTAGATGAATTCTATCGATTTGAAGGAATGAGCAGTACTGACGATAATAGTATTTTATATGCAATTTCGTCTAAAAACGGAATTAAAGGATTGTTAGTTGATGCATATGGAATGTACAGTGAAAGCTTGAATGAAAAAATGATACAAAAACTAACCATAAATTATCCAAATAAATAAAAAAATCAATAAGATGGAAAATCATAATGAGCACGAAGACAAAATAGTAGACCATTCCAAGATGGATCATTCAAAAATGGACATGACCCATGAAGAACATGCGAAGATGGATCACTCAAAAATGGATCATGGAGCAGTACCAATGGGAATGGCAGGACATGACCATCATAAAATGATGATTGCAGATTTTAAGAAACGGTTTTGGGTTACCTTATTTTTAACAATTCCAATATTGTTTTTCTCTCCGATGATTCAGGAATTTTTTAGTTATGAATTTCTTTTACTGGGTAATTCGTATGTGCTTTTTGGCCTTTCAAGTGTCGTTTATTTTTATGGTGGTTGGCCTTTTCTAAAAGGATTTTGGTCAGAAATGAAAAGTGGTTCTCCAGGTATGATGACCTTGATTACAATGGCTATTAGTGTGGCGTACTTTTATAGTTCGGCAACTGTATTTGGTTTAAAAGGAGTTGACTTTTTCTGGGAATTAGCTACTCTTATAGCCATTATGTTAATCGGACATTGGATAGAAATGAAAAGTGTCTTAGGAGCGTCTAAAGCATTACAGCTTTTGGTAAGCATGATGCCAGCAGAAGCACATAAAGTAAATGGCGATAAAATAGAAGACATTTCTCTTGATAAATTATTAAAGGACGATGTAATATTAATAAAACCCGGCGAAAAAGTTCCAGCCGATGGAATTATTACTGAGGGTACAAGTTATTTAAACGAATCAATGCTTACTGGAGAATCAAAACCAGTTAACAAGGAAGTAAACGATAAAGTTATTGGTGGTTCAGTTAACGGGAATAGTACCCTAAAAGTTAAAGTGGAGCATACAAGTAAAGACAGTTACTTAAATAAAGTGATTACGATGGTTGAAGAGGCTCAAAAAACCAAATCCAACATGCAAAATCTATCGGATAGAGCTGCAAAGTGGCTAACCTACATTGCTTTAGCGATCGGTTTTGCAACTTTAGCAACTTGGTTGCTTTTAGGTTTTCCTTTTGTTTTTGCCTTAGAAAGAATGGTAACGGTTATGGTAATTGCTTGTCCTCACGCACTTGGTCTTGCTATACCATTGGTTGTAGCTATTTCTACAGCGGTTTCTGCTCAAAATGGTTTATTAATCCGAAATAGAACAGCTTTTGAGGAATCTCGTAAAATATCTGCAATGCTGTTTGATAAAACAGGAACATTGACTAAAGGAGATTTTGGAGTTACTCGTATTGAGTCGGTTAACGATTCTTATACAGTAGATGAAATATTGCGTTTGGCAAGTGCTTTAGAACAAAGTTCTGAACATCCTATTGCTGTTGGAATTATTAAAAAAGTAACAGCAGACAAAGTAACTATTCCAAAACCTGAAAATTTTACAGCTATTACAGGAAAAGGCGTTGAGGCTAATGTTGAAGGTAAACAAGTAAAAGTAGTAAGTCCTGGTTATTTAAAAGATGAAAAGATAGAAATTCCAAAAGATGCATACAGTGATGCCGCCGAAACGGTAGTTTTTGTATTGATTGATGGAAAATTGGCTGGATACATTGCACTTGCTGATGAAATCAGACCAGAATCTGCTGAGGCTATTAAGACTTTTAAAAAGAATAATATAAAAGTATTGATGGCTACTGGTGACAACGAACAAACAGCTAAGGCTGTAAGTGATAAATTGGGTCTCGATGGCTATTACGCAGAAGTTTTACCAGACCAAAAAGTAAAAATAATTAAAGAACTTCAAGACAAAGGGGAGTTTGTTGCAATGACAGGCGACGGTGTAAATGATGCTCCTGCTTTGGCTCAGGCTAATGTAGGTATTGCAGTAGGTTCGGGGACAGATGTTGCTGCAGAAACAGCAGATATTATATTGGTAAATAGTAATCCACAGGACATTGCAAATTTAATTTTATTTGGTAAAGCAACTTACAAAAAGATGATACAAAATCTTATTTGGGCTACCGCTTATAACGTTGTGACTATTCCATTAGCAGCGGGTGTTTTATATTCTTCTGGTTTTGTTTTAGGACCAGCCGTAGGTGCTGTTTTTATGAGCTTGAGCACTATCATTGTGGCTATTAATGCACAACTTTTAAAAAGAAGTATAAGTAAAAAATAAGAGGGCATTTCTTAAAGTAAATAATGTAAATTGTAAACAAAAATTGAAATTTAAAGGGAATGAAAATATAAATAATTCAAAAGAAATATAATTAAAAAACACATATTCAGATAAAACTAATAAAATGAAACATACATATCACATACACGGAATGACCTGCAAGGGTTGTAAGAGCCACGTTGAGGGAATACTTTCTAAAATAGAAGGAGTTTCAAAAGTTACTGTCGATTTAGAAAAAGAGGAAACTATCATTGAAACGGACGAACATTTTCCCATCGAAAAATACCAAGAAGCATTAAAAAAAGATGGTGACACGTACACTATCCACAATATTGATGACCTTCCTAAAAAAGACGCTACTGACACTTCCGTGAAAGTTAAACAAGATAATGGCAACGGAAAATATTATTGTCCGATGCATTGCGAAGGCGAGAAACTCTATGATAAACCAGGTGATTGTCCTGTTTGTGGAATGGACTTAGTACAACAACCTGTTTTGATGCAAAGCCATCAATATACGTGTCCGATGCATCCTGAAATCATTCGTGATGAACCAGGAAGTTGCCCTATTTGCGGAATGGACTTAGTGCCTATGGAACCCAGCGAATCTGAAGATCAAAAATCCTATAAAGATTTGGTCAGAAAAATGAAAATTTCCTTAGTTTTTACGATTCCCGTTTTTTTAATCGCCATGTCAGAAATGATTCCAAATAATCCGTTGGAAAAAATAATGGGAATTGAAAAATGGAATTGGGTGCAGTTTATCCTTTCAATTCCAGTAGTATTTTACGCTTGTTGGATATTTTTTGTCCGTGCATGGAAATCAATTATAACGTGGAATTTGAATATGTTTACGCTAATTGGAATCGGAACAGGAGTTGCATTTCTGTTTAGTATTTTCGGATTATTTTTTCCAGATGTTTTTCCGGCAGAATTCAAGACGGCGGAAGGTACAGTTCATTTGTATTTTGAAGCGACAGTCGTGATTTTAACTTTGGTTTTATTAGGTCAGTTGATGGAAGCTAAAGCGCACAGTCAAACCAGTGGTGCCATAAAAGCATTGTTGAAATTAGCGCCTTCAGAAGCTGTTTTGGTAATTGATGGTCAAGACAAAGTAGTTTCGATTCACGATATTAAAAAAGGAGATTTATTGCGTGTAAAACCAGGCGATAAAATTCCAGTAGACGGAAAAATTCAAACTGGAAGCAGTAGTGTCGATGAATCGATGATAACGGGAGAACCAATCCCTGTCGATAAAGAAGAAGGAGATACGGTGACTTCTGGAACCATAAACGGAAACAAATCGTTTGTAATGGTAGCCGAAAAAGTAGGTTCAGAAACGTTACTATCTCAAATTGTCAAAATGGTCAGCGATGCAAGTCGTTCTCGAGCGCCAATTCAGAAATTAGCTGATAGCATTGCCAAATATTTCGTTCCCATTGTGGTCTTAATTTCGCTAATTACCTTTTTTGTTTGGTTATTTTTTGGTCCAGAACCGGCTATGGTTTACGGATTTATTAATGCTATTGCGGTTTTAATCATTGCTTGTCCGTGTGCTTTGGGTTTGGCAACGCCAATGTCAGTTATGGTAGGTGTTGGTAAAGGAGCGCAAAACGGAATCCTAATAAAAAATGCCGAAGCACTAGAGAACATGAACAAAATTAATGTTCTAATTACTGATAAAACAGGAACCATAACCGAAGGAAAACCATCGGTTGAAAAAGTGGTTGCTACCAATAATGACGAGGAAAATGTGTTGCAAATCATCGCTTCTTTAAATCAATACAGCGAACATCCTTTGGCGGAAGCCGTAGTTAATTATGCCAAAAGCAAAAATATAAAACTAAGTGAAGTAAAAGATTTTGAAAATAGTACAGGAAAAGGAGTTACAGGAACGGTTGACGGAAAAAAAGTTGCATTAGGAAACAAAAAACTAATGGAACAAACCAAAGCAAATGTTGATGCCTCAATTGAAACTTCAATTGTCGCCGAACAAAAATTAGGGAAAACGGTTTCCTATATTGCAGTCGATAATACAGTCGTAGGTTTTGTTTGTATTACCGATGCCATAAAAACATCCAGTGTTGCTGCCATAAAAGAGTTAATGGATCAAGGTGTCGAAGTGGTAATGATGACTGGAGATAACGAAAATACGGCAAAAGCAGTCGCGGATCAATTGGGTCTGTCATCGTTTAAAGCAGGTTGTTTGCCAGAAGATAAATTAAACGAAATAAAAAAATTACAAGCCCAAGGAAAAATCGTAGCCATGGCGGGTGACGGAATAAATGACGCTCCAGCTTTGGCGCAAGCCGATATAGGAATTGCGATGGGAACAGGAACAGATGTTGCCATTGAAAGTGCCAAGATCACTTTGGTTAAAGGCGATTTGCATGGTATTGTTAAAGCCAAAAACTTAAGTCATGCTGTGATGAAAAATATCAAACAAAATTTATTTTTTGCATTTCTTTATAATGCTTTGGGCGTTCCTATCGCAGCAGGATTGTTGTATCCGTTTTTTGGAATTTTGCTTTCGCCGATGATTGCAGCGGTTGCGATGAGTTTTAGTTCGGTTTCTGTAATTTTAAATGCGTTGAGATTACGAAATTTAAAATTGTAATTTATCTGAATTCTTAATGACACATTAAAATAAAGCCTGTAAAAAGATTTTTATATCTTCTACAGGCTTTATTTATAAATCATTTTACTCAAGAGTTGAAATCTTAATTTGTTGGTTTTTAATTCTAAATCCTAACAGGTTTTTATAACCTGTTAGGTATGTTTTTAGCTGCCAAACGCTACACTAACTCTTGATTCGCATTAATCAATGTTTTCAATAATTAGAGCTTATTTTTTTATGCTATTACAGAATTTATACGTTCAATTGTGTCTTGCTTGTGAATTGTAAGACGTACAATTGAATCTGTAAGTGCTTTTAAATCATGAGGAACGGATGCATCTAGAGAAATTATATCTCCTCGATTGAGCGTTTGGCTTTCTCCGTTAACTCCGAATTCAATACTACCGTCAAAAATTTCAATTACTATAGGAAACGGGGCTTTGTGTTCCTTCATAGTCTGATCTTTTTTAAGTAAAATCCGAACCTCACTAGAGTAGTCAGTTTTTAATAATACGTTTACGGCAACCTTATCTTCGTTAAAGTTTTGGTTTTCTAATAGAGATGCTTTTTGCATGATTTTGTATTTAGTGTAATTACGTTAGAAAATATGTTTTGATTTTTTTTAATTCAAAGGCTGATTATTAGAAAATGTAAGCAAGATTAATCGTAATGCATTCATTGAATTATCATACAAAAATAGTAAAAAATTTAATAGTGGACAATAATGTCCGCTATTAAATTTTTATTATTATGAAGATTGATGGATTTTGCTTTTTTTATAAACCATTAAGACATTTAGAAAGATTAAGCCTTAATTTTCTAAATGTCTTAATGGTAAAATTTAAATATTAATTTCAAGAATAATTGAATCAATCGTTTTTCTGTTGTTCGGTATGGTTCTGATTTTTGAGAGCCGGATTATCTCCCGTGTTCATTCCATTTGCCATTCCGATCATGAAGGCGGTAATGATAACCATTAGTTTTCTTTTTAACCAATGAGTTGGTGGGTTGGATTTCTCCAAATGAGTTTTGTTTTTGTGCTTATACATTTTGTAAATGATAAATGATTAGACATTATTTTATCATCGTTATGCATGGAAGTGCATAGTTGCTTAGAAAGAGATTTCTAGGCTATGTACAAATTAGAAAAGTGATTACTTGATGTGATTATCTTGCTCAAAAAAGTATGTTGAGCTTTGATTATACAAATATTTTGAAACAGTATAATTCGTAATTTTAGAAGAATCCGAGTTTGAAGGTTGTAAAAATCATGAAATTTGAGATGTTCAAAAACAATTGGAAAAACAATTTTTTTAGATAAAGGTATTTGATGGAATTGGTGTAATTTGAAATATTTATAACCAAATTTATTTGTAGTCTTTACATACGAAACTTGATAATACTCCGCAGAATTGGATTTTGAATCTAAAATACCATCATTCACCATCAAGCCAAAAACAAGAAAGAGTGAAATGAGATATTTTATATACTTTGTCAATTTATTTAGTTTGGATTATTAGAGTGTTGATTATGGTTTTTGATTTTTTTAATCATTAATAGTAAATCAGAAATTGGGTAAGCCAAAGCAGTAATTATTCCAATTATTCCTTGCATAATTTTCCCATCTGGTATCAAGCCAATAATCGAAAACCAAATAATAAATATACAAAAAGGATAAATTAAGATTCGGGTCATTATTTTCGAAAAAGACCATTCATTAACATTTTCATCTTGCAATTTACGTCTTGTTGTTATTTCAGGATTGTTTGAGTGTTCTATACTTTCAATTGTTACTTTTAACTCTTCAATTAGGATTTTTGTTTCAAATGTTTTTGAGTTTGTCAAAAGTAAATGCATTAAATATCCAATTATAGTAAAAGCTAGAACAGTTAGAATAGCAGGTTTCAAGTCGCCTGAAAAGAATATTGTCAAAGTTAATAAAATGAAAAAAATTGCCATTATTCTGTTTAAAAAAATATGAAATGGATTTTTCTCCATTTTAATTTCTTTCAATTTATTGTTTTGGTCAAAAGTTAAATGAAATATTGGATATACACCTCTAATAAAATGTGCGGATCTCCAAAGTAATATTTCGTTTTGCCTAATTTCGCCACTATATTTTGTGCTGTTATAAGATTGAGAATCTTTCCAATGATTTTTTAAGTTGCTTTTTTTCTTTTGAACAACTAATTTTTCGATGTCTTTTTTTTCTACCATGTTTTAAATTACGGGATGTTTGAATATAGGTCTGAAAACAAAAAGTCAGTATTCATTAGGCTAATATATAAACAATTATTTGTAAAACTTCCAAAGAACTTTTATTAGTAAAGTCTTAAATGACGAAATTCTCTTATCCGCGTGAAGGATTGAAGTGGAAATCCTTTTTTATCATGGAGCGATAGCGGAATGATAAAAAAGATTGCAACGGAAAGCCTGACCCTTGTGGTCACGCCCAAATTATTTAACTAACAATAAACATCTAAAAACGACACCAAATCCTTCAAAAATGCAAAATGCTAAAATACTTGTTTGACTTGCAAAAATTTCATAATTTTGCACCACAATTTTATAATGTAAAGTAAAGAAGAAGATGGATATCAAAAGAGTAGCAATAAACGCTGTGACTGAAACGATTGTAATGACAGTTGTTCCCATGGATTACAAAGGACAAGTAGCAAAAAGAATAAACGAAAAAATGCCTTTGGCAACTGTAAAAGGGTTTAGAAAAGGTGCTGTGCCTAAAGACCTTGTTGAAAAACAATACGGTAAAGGGATCAAACAAGAAGAAATTCAAAAAGTAGTTGATTTGGCTTTGGAGCGTTACGTGCAGTCTGAAAGATTGAACCTTTTGGGAACACCACTTCCTAAAGTAAACGAAGCGTTTGATTGGAGTGCTGAAGAATTGGTTTTTGAGTACGAAATTGGTTTAGTGCCACATTTCGAATTAGATCTAGAAGCTAAAAATGATATCGTAAAATACGTAGTTACTGCCGATGATAAATTAATTGACGGTCAAGTAGCACGCATCCAAAAACAATTTGGTACTCCAGTTCCTCAAGACGCTGTAGTTGCAGACTCGGATATTACAGGAACTTTTGCTAATGAAGCGGAAGGAATTAACAATACAACAACAATTGCATTGGCAATTTTTAAAGATAAAGCGACTGCTGATAAATTTATTGGTAAAAAAGTAGGTGACGTTGTTACCGTAAATACCAAAGGTTTATTTGAAGATGCGCATCAATTGATGGATTATCTAAAAGTAGGTCACGATACTGTTCACGATTTGGCAGTAGATGTAAACTTTACTATCGAATCTATCAATGGAGCTGAATTGGCTGAGTTGAACCAAGAATTGTTCGACAAACTTTTTGGAGCAGGAACAATTGCTACATTAGAGGAATTGAAAGCAAAAATAAAGGAAGATGCTGAAACTCAATTTGCGCAACAAGCAGATCAAAAATTATTGGCAGATGTTCAAGACTTTCTAATCGAAAACACAAAATTCGATTTGCCTTCTGAATTCTTAATCAAATGGTTGCAAACCGTTGGCGAAAAACAATTGACTCCAGAAGAAGCAGTTGTAGAATATGCAAGATCAGAGAGAGGTTTGCGTTTTCAATTGATTGAAGGAAAAGCAATGGCAACAAGTGATATCAAAGTTACTTTTGAAGACTTGAAATCATTCACAACCAAATCAATCAGACAACAAATGGCGCAGTTCGGACAAACAAATCCAACTGACGAAGAAGTACAAGGAATTGTAGCAAGAGTTTTGTCTAACCAAGATGAGGTAAAAAGACTTTCAGACCAAGTAGTAGGAGAGAAAATGCTTGAATTATTCAAAGAAAAAGCAAATCCAGCTACAAAAGAAGTAACATACGACCAATTTATTGCAGCTTCTTACGGAGAATAAATCGTAAAATAATAAGTATATTTGAGCGTCAAAAAAAATATTTTTCTTGACGCTCTTTTGTTTTGAATAGCAGAAGTTTTTTTAGGATCTCCCGATAGCTATCGGGACCAGCTTTCCGTTTCAAGTTTTTTCAGTACTGCCTTTTTTTGTAAGGTAAAAAAAGAGCTTCCTTCGGTCGCTTTTTTTTATCAACAAAAAATAGTTGTACTTTCAAAAAGCTTTTCACTGCAATCAGGGCTAGACATGAAAGTCAATTAAATGTAAGGATTAGTATTAAAAAGCTAAAGTAATTGCAAAAATAGCTTCATTGCTGTAATAAAGCATAAAAAAAGCGAGACAGATTGTCACATTCCATAAAAAGGTATGACCTTTGCGTTATCATTAAAACAAAAAACATTCGAGATACACTATTAAACTCATAAACTTATTAAAATGGACTACGGAAAAGAATTCAAAAAATTTGCGATTAAAGGTCAAGGAGTAAATGCAATGTACTATGATAAAATAGTATCGGCGATGAATCCAAAAGGAATGACTCCTTATATTATAGAAGAACGTCAATTGAATATTTCGCAATTGGATGTTTTTTCGAGATTAATGATGGACAGAATCATTTTCTTAGGAACAGGAATCGATGACCAAATTGCAAACATCGTTCAAGCACAATTGTTATTCTTAGAAAGCGCAGATGCTTCAAAAGACATTCAGATTTATTTAAATTCACCAGGAGGAAGCGTTTATGCAGGTTTAGGAATTTATGATACCATGCAATACATCAAACCAGATGTAGCTACAATTTGTACCGGAATGGCAGCTTCTATGGGAGCAGTTCTTTTGTGTGCAGGAGCAGCAGGAAAACGTTCGGCTTTGCCCCATTCAAGAGTAATGATTCACCAACCATCAGGAGGGGCACAAGGTGTTGCAACGGATATGGAAATCAACTTACGCGAAATGTTGAAACTGAAAGACGAATTGTACCATATTATTTCAAATCATTCAGGACAAACTTTCGACAGAGTGCACAAAGACAGTGAGCGTGATTACTGGATGAAAGCAGATGAAGCGAAAGAGTACGGAATGATTGATGAAGTGTTGAGAAGAAGTTAAATTAGATAACAGATAACAGATTTCAGGTCGCAGTTTGCAATCTGAAATCTGCGATCTGAAATCTGCAATTTAAAAAGATGGCAAAACAAGTATTACAATGTTCTTTCTGCGGAAGGAAAAAACCAGAAACTAATTTACTAATTGCAGGTATCGATGCGCACATTTGTGATAAATGTATCGAGCAGGCACACGGAATTGTTTTGGAAGAAATAAAATCAACGGGTAGTTCTAAACTAACAGGAGATTTAATTTTAAAGAAACCAAAAGAAATTAGAGCTTTTCTAGATCAATATGTTATTGGTCAAGACCAGACTAAAAAAGTAATGTCGGTGGCGGTTTACAATCACTACAAACGTTTGATGCAACAGCAATTAGACGACGAAGTAGAGATTGAAAAAAGCAATATCATCATGGTAGGGCAAACCGGTACAGGAAAGACATTAGTGGCCAAAACCATCGCAAAAATGTTAGACGTTCCGTTAGCAATTGTTGATGCAACAGTGCTTACCGAAGCAGGTTATGTGGGAGAAGATGTCGAAAGTATTTTGACACGTCTTTTGCAAGCAGCCGATTATGATGTAGCCAAAGCAGAACGCGGAATTGTATTTATTGATGAAATTGATAAAATTGCTCGTAAGAGTGATAATCCATCCATAACACGTGATGTTTCAGGAGAAGGAGTACAACAAGCTTTACTGAAATTATTAGAAGGAACTGTTGTAAACGTACCGCCAAAAGGAGGTCGTAAACATCCGGATCAAAAATTCGTTGAGGTCAATACGCAGAACATTTTGTTTATTGCCGGTGGTGCTTTTGATGGAATAGAACGTATTATTTCAAAACGTTTGAATCGTCAGGCTGTTGGTTATTCTACATCAAAAAATGTAGACAATATTGACAAAGACAATTTGTTGCAATATATTATTCCAAAAGACATTAAAGATTTCGGATTGATTCCTGAGATTATTGGTCGTTTGCCAGTGTTAACACACATGGATCCATTAGATAGAGAAACCTTGCGTGCGATTTTGACACAACCTAAAAATGCTTTAATCAAGCAATATCAAAAGTTGTTTTTGATGGATGAGGTTGATTTTACCATTACAGATGAAGCTTTAGATTTTATTGTTGAAAAAGCATTAGAATACAAATTAGGTGCTCGTGGATTGCGTTCGTTATGCGAAGCAATTCTAACTGATGCGATGTATGAATTACCAAGTTCTGATCATAAAAAATTAGAGATTGATATGGAATATGCCAAAGAAACGTTGAATAGAAATTTATTGAAGCGATTGGAGATTGCTTCTTAAAAAATACATAATTCTCAAAAACATTAACCCGTTCATTCAATTGATCGGGTTTTTTTACGCCAATTTTGCACTATTTGTTATTGTTCGGGAAAAGGAACATTATCTTTTTTTATCAGGGACAGATTGCCGATTTTTGTTGATTCTTAATCAAATTAATACAGCATGCAAGCAGCAGATAAAGAGGTTATTTTATTGAAAGTTTCAGGTCAGGATAAATTAGGAGTAACTGCGGGGTTAACATCTGTACTAGCAATGTACGATGCTATCATCTTAGATATTGGTCAAGCCGATATTCATGATACTTTATCTTTGGGTATTTTATTTGAAATAAAAACAGGTTCTACTTCGGCACCTGTTTTAAAAGATTTACTATTTAAAGCGTATGAACTTGAAGTTAAGGTTAAGTTTATTCCAATAACTGTTGCTGATTATGAAATATGGGTAAAAGGGCAACGCCGTCAACGTTATAGTATAAATGTTCTAGGCGAAAAATTGACTGCTGTGCAATTAGCCGCTGTGACGCAAGTTTTATCCAATCAAAACTTAAATATTGATGCGATTAAAAGATTAACGGGTCGCGTTTCTATTGTTGAAAAAGAAGAGTTCCCTCGTTCCTGTATTCAACTTTCCGTAACAGGTACGATTGTCGATAAATCATATATGACAGCTAGCTTTATGGAAATTTCCAGAACTCTTGATGTCGATATTTCTTTTCAAGAAGACAATATGTACCGAAGAAACCGTCGTTTAGTTTGTTTTGACATGGATTCTACCTTAATACAAACCGAAGTTATAGATGAATTGGCAGAATTAGCAGGCGTAGGGGAGCAAGTACGTGCGATTACCGAGGCGGCTATGAATGGAGAAATAGATTTTAGCGACAGTTTCAAGCAACGAATGGCATTGTTAAAAGGCTTAAGCGAGGACGTACTGCAAACGGTTGCTGAAAACTTACCTATTACAAAAGGAGCACATCGCTTGATGAAAGCTCTAAAATATTACGGTTATAAGACGGCTATTTTATCGGGAGGTTTTACCTTTTTTGGTAAGTATTTACAAAAAGAACTAGGCATTGATTATATTCATGCCAATGAACTAGAGATTATAGATGGTAAATTGACTGGTAATTACTTAGGCGAAATAGTTGACGGTAAAAAGAAAGCGGAATACCTACAAGCTATTGCTGACAAAGAAGGCATTCATATTAATCAAACCATTGCTGTAGGAGATGGCGCTAATGATTTACCTATGTTAAATCTAGCCGGTCTAGGAATTGCTTTTCATGCGAAACCTAGTGTAAAAGAAAAAGCAGGAAGTTCTATAACAAGTTTGGGACTCGATGGTGTTTTGTATCTTTTAGGATATCACGACCGACATATCGATATGATGTAGGGTTTAGCTATCGTCTTGTGCGATATCAAAAAAAAGACTAGAGACTAACGATTTCAGATTGATGCCAGAAATAATTCAAGCAGGATTGACTTGCAACTTTCGTGAAGTTTTTCAAAACTGCGTTTACGATTTAAAACAACTTCGTCTGCTTATCAACATCTTGTCATATCTTTAGGTGTTCTAAGATACGTTTTCTAAAATTGGTTGAATACTTGCATCAACGCATCGCTTGCCGCCACTTCCGCCACAGACTTTACCCGAAGAACAAGAAAATGTAAAAATCGCTATTGTTATAATAAGTAGTGTTTTTTTCATGGCTATACTGTTATTTTAATTTGCATATTCTTTAATTGTTCCAAATAATCACGTTGATTAGAAAGTCTTGGTATTTTATGTTGGCCACCCAATTTGTTATGTTCTTTAAGCCATTCATAGAATAAATTTTCTCTTGCTACATTAACTACTAAAGGATTTAAAGTCATGTTGTTGTATCGTTTGGCTTCATAATCGGAGTTTAAAGACTGTAACGTTTCGTCTAAAGCCTTTTGGAAAATTCCAATATCAGCTGGGCTTTTCTTAAATTCAATCATCCATTCGTGGGCTCCTTTTTGCTTGTCTTTCATGAAAATGGGAGCAACGGTATAATCAACCACTTGGGTATTGGTCAGCTTGCAGGCTTTGGCAATGGCTTGATCGGTGTTTTCGACCATTAATTCCTCACCAAAAACATTAATATGATGTTTGGTACGACCCGTAACCCGAATGCGATACGGACTTAAAGAGGTAAATCGTACGGTGTCGCCTATTAAATAACGCCATAATCCTCCATTTGTAGTGATGACCATCGCGTAATTTTTAAATAATTGCACATCAGCTAAACGAATTGCTTTTTCATCTGGAGTACCAAACAGATCCATTGGAATAAACTCATAGAAAATACCGTAATCTAGCATTAATAGTAAGTCACTAGAATTATTGAGATCCTGAATGGCAAAAAATCCTTCGGAAGCATTATAGATTTCGTAATATTTAAATTGGTTTTTCGGTAGTATTTTTTGGTATTGCTCTCGGTAGGGATCAAAACTCACGCCTCCATGAAAATACACTTCTAGGTTTGGCCAAACTTCCATTAGATTTGTTTTGCCTGTTTCTTCTAGCACTTTGTTCATTAAAACCAACATCCAAGAGGGAACTCCTGCAAAACTGGTCACATTTTCGTTTATGGTTTCTTTAATGATAGCTTTTATTTTGGTCTCCCATTCGCTCATTAAAGAGGTTTTATTGCAAGGAGTGCTGCTAAACTCTGCCCAAATAGGCATGTTCTCTATTAAAATAGCAGATAAATCGCCAAAAAAAGTATTGTTGTTTTCGTAAATCTGAGAACTTCCCCCAAGGCGCAGACTTTTGCCTACAAACATTTCAGAATCCTCGTTATTATTTAAGTACAAGCACAATAAATCTTTACTTCCTTTGTAATGACAATCTTCTAGAGCTTGCGGACTTACGGGAATAAATTTGCTTTTCGCATTGGTAGTTCCGCTGGATTTAGCAAACCATTTTATAGGTGATTCCCACAGTACATTTTGCTCTCCCTGTCGGGTACGTTCGATTAGTGGTTCTAGTTCTTCGTAGGTCGAAATAGGTACTCTGTCTGTAAAGGTTTGATAGGATTTTATTGATTTGTAATCGTATTGTTTGCCAACAACTGTCTCTTCTGACGAACGAATTAAGTTCATTAATAGCTCTTCCTGAACTTCATTAGGATATTTTAAAAAAAGCTCAATCTGGTGGATTCTTTGTTTGAGAACCCAAGAGGCAAATGAATTAATTATGGTTAATGGCATACGGTTTCAGGTTGTAGATTAACAATTTTTAGGGTCTTATATTAAAAAATGTTGAAAATTTAAGATTGGGATATCGATTGACAAAGACTAACTTTGTCAATGTATCAAAAATAGTGTTTTTTTACAACAAACAATTTTATTTGCATCAAATATTCTAACTCAGAAGATTGGTCTTATTATCGACAATCTGCAATATATAATCTGTAATCAAAAATGACTTACGAAGGTGTACTTTCTAAAATGCAAACCGAATTTGGGAATCCAATTCAGTATTACTTAGTGTTTGAGAATAGTTTTTTAAACATGAACCAATTATTAAATAAAAATATTGAAATTCATTTTTTAGGATATCAGTGTTTAAATTGTGGAAAAAAGAAAAAAATATTTCGACAAGGATTTTGTTATGATTGTTTTTATGCGAGTCCTGCAGTTGGTGACTGGATTATGAGACCAGAATTGAGTACTGCACATTTAGGAATTGCAGATCGCGATTTACTGTACGAAGAAAAAGCGCAATTACAACCGCATATTGTTTATTTGGCATTGTCGAGTGAAGTAAAAGTAGGAGTGACCCGAAAAACCCAAATGCCTACTAGATGGATTGATCAAGGTGCCACTAGCGCCATTTCTATTGTAGAAGTTCCTAATAGATACTTAGCAGGAATTACAGAAGTTGCGTTAAAAAATCATTACGCAGATAAAACCAATTGGAGAAAAATGTTGACGAATTCAGTTGAAAAAATTGATTTAATAGCCGAAAGATTAAAAGTTGAATTTTTAATACCAACTGAAGCACGAGAATATTTTTCTATACACACCAATGATTTTATGGAACTAAATTATCCTGTTACTGCTTATCCAACCAAAGTGAATAGTTTAAGTTTAGAAAAAACACCAAATTTTGCTGGAAAGCTTACGGGTATAAAAGGACAATACTTAATTTTTGATTGTAATACCGTTTTTAATGTGCGGAGTAGTGAAGGATATGTAGTTCGAATCGAGGTATAAAAAAAGGCTAAAAGTAGTTACACTTTTAGCCTTTTTAATTTTAAAACTCTCGTTAAGGAGTTTTTGTTTCTTCTGGTTTTTTCTTCTTTTTAAATAAACCATTTATCAAATCTGTCGCTTGTGTTTTGACAGCTTCCTGTTGTTTTGCCTTTGCGGTGGTATCTCCAGGAGTTTTGTTTTTATTTAAAAGTTTTTCTAATTCAGAAGTTCCTTTTGTAATTAGCTTGTCCTTTTGTTGATTCGCCACTTGAGATGCCAAATCAGTCAGTGCACTTTTCATATCAGTAGTTACTTTTGGATCACTAAAATTTCCTGTCAAACCAACCGTTAACGGAATACTCTCTAATTTGTCGGCATCGGCTGGAGATAATTTCGAAAGATACGCATTAGCCTGAGTTCCTAAATATTTCGCTGGAACATCCATTTTTATTGTGTAGTTCATACTTTGGTCAAAACCATGGGCGCCACCAACTGTTGCTGTAATATCTTGATATTTAATATCAAATGGTTTTATGTTTACCTTACCATTTGCGAAAGTAAGTTTGGTTTTAAGATCATTTAAATTAAGTTTATTAAGATCAATAAATTTCAAATTAGAGGTCAAAGCGGTCAATAAAGTTGAGTTACTAGTATTTATAGTGCTAGAAAGTAACTCTCCTATTAAATCACCTGTTAATGTTTTTAAATCAGGAGTTAATTCTATAGCATCCAAATCTCCGTTTACTTTAATGTTCGAATTTAATTTCCCGTTTATAATTCCTGCAATTGGTGCAATTTTTTTCAACATTTCTACTTGTGTAAAAGTTTGTTGAACATCTACTTGGCTTAAATTTAGATTCATGTTAAAAACGGGAGTTTTTCCTTTTGTTGAAACTGCTCCACTCAAGCCAATTGTTCCTCCAAAAATTGATGTTTTTACATTTTCCAACGTTACTCTCTCGTCTTTAATGTACATTTTTCCCGAAACATTTTTCAAAACTAAATTGTCATACAAAACAGTATTTGCTTTAGCAGTAATTGCACAATTCAAAAACGCTGGGATTTTCATCGGTTCTGATTTTTTTGTTTCTGCTTTGGCTGGCGTTTCTGTAGCGGTTGTCATAAAATCAGAAACCCATAATTGGTCGGAAACCATATTAAAATTTCCTTTCAATTCCTGATTTCTAAATAAAAATCCGTAAAAATTCTCCAAAATACCGGTAACACTAATATCACTTTTCCCTGTCGTAGCATTAAATTGTTTTAGGTCTACTTTGTTGGGATCAAATTGAACTAATGCGTTACTAATTGTCATCGTTTTGCCATTTTCATCGGCATATTTAAATCCAGAAATACTCATCGTTCCGGCATTGTAAATATTCTGATATTGACTTTTTTCTACTGATTCCATGTCAAATTTAGTAGTGACATCAGCTTTTAAAATTCCAGATAAAGGCTTGTCTAACTTTATAGGATAAGCTTGTGAAAGATTGGCTAAATTAATAGTTCCTTTTAGAGCAGCATCAACTAAAGCATTTGCACTAATATTTTTTATATTGGCTTTCGCATCGAAAACATCTTGATCGATACGGAAGGAAAGTTTGTCAAGATTAACGTAAGTATCCTTCATTAATCCGCTTTCATTCACGATTTTAGTGTCGATCACAATATTTTGCACTGATTTTGGTAAGTTAGGATATTTAAAGGAGCCATTGTTTGACGCAATTGCAATATTAAATTTTGGAATCGTAGTATCGGTTAGCATTCCTTTGGCAAAACCTGCGACAGTAAAATCTCCTGTAGTTTTTACACCTTTTAAGCTTGAAGCATAGGCTGTTGGGATTAAACCTAAAAAGTTCATGAAAGAGGAAGTTGGTGTTTTAAATTTTAAATCATATACTTGACCAGCATCTACCATTTGTATAAAGCCATCAAACTCCAATGGCAACTGATTGATGAGTGCTTTGTTTTGTTTAAAAGTATATTTACTTTGCTCTAAATCAATTCCTAGAACCGCGTCAAGAGCTAATGAAACGTTTTTCATGTAGTTCATCTTGCCCATATCTAGTGATACTTTTGCAGTACTTTTGGTTACCAGATCCAATTTCGATGCTGCAAAATCTCCAGTTCCCTCATGATTTAAACTATCGATAACCATTTTTATTTGAGAACTTTGATCATAATACTGAAACTTGAAATTCTCAACACTATATTTTTGTATTTTCAATAACATAGGTTCCCCTTTCGTGTCCTCTTTAGACTTTGCATCTTTAAGTGCAATGTCAAAATTTCCTAGCCCGTCCTTATTGAAAATGATATTGATAAAACCATTTTTAGAAAAAATACTCTCAATACTCATTGGTTCTCCTTTGCCTTTAAATAACTCTTTAACTGACATATTCAAATCCAATTCGCCAAGAGAAACTAAAGTATCGCCTTCAAATGGAGCTTTGTTAATAATCAATAATTCCTGAAGCGTAACTGTTGCATCCGGAAAACTTTTTAATAAACTTAAATCAACATCAGCAAATGTAACTTTGGCATCTACTTTCTCGTTGATAGCTTCGGTAATCTTCGCTTTTATTTGATCTTTAAAGAAAAACGGAATTGCAAATAATGATACAATCAGCAGTATCAATAGAATTCCAACGATTTTTAAAATTTTCTTTACCATATAGATTAATTGTGAGGGGTTAAAGTATACAAAAATAGGGTTTTATAAGGTTTGTATTTGTAAATTCTTTCAAAAAAGAAAACCCTTTCCATTAAAAAACGGAAAGGGTTATAATTATTTGTATAAAAAGCTACTGTATAGAAATCTCAAAAGGCATTAAAGCTTGAATACCTTTTTGCATTTGTACTTTCTTTATCTGTTGCATAATTCTATAGTTTTCCTCTCCAATTTCTTCGATTATAAAAGCTTCTTTTGATTTTGCAAAAGGAAATTGAGCAAATAGGTCACTAAAATTTTTATCGTACTCGGGATAATTTTGAGTAGAGTAGGTTTTTATTTTAGATAGTGAAGCAGCTTCCTTTATAGCGTCGTTTAGGTTTCCTATTTTGTCAACCAAACCAATTTTTATAGCTTCAGATCCTGTCCAAACGCGACCTTGAGCAATAGAGTCTACCTGAGCAAATGTCATTTTACGACCTTCGGCAACGCGACTTACAAATGTTTTGTACACGCGCTCAACACCTTCTAGAGTAACGGCTTTAAATTTTTCATTTATTGGAACGAAAGGACTGTAATTAGCATTTTCATTTGTCATTACTTGTTCTGTATGTATACCAATTCGAGTCGATAACTGACTGAAATTTGGTAAAACTCCAAAAACTCCAATAGAACCTGTTATTGTATTTTTTTCTGAAAATATTTTATTGGCGTTGCAAGCAATGTAATAACCGCCAGATGCAGCATAATTTCCCATAGAAACTACAACGGGTTTTAGTTTTTTGGTCAATTCGATCTCTCTCCAAATTAATTCAGATGTCAAGGCGCTTCCTCCGGGACTGTCTACTCGAAGCACAACTGCTTTAATATCTTTGTTTTTTCTGGCTTCTTCCAATGAACGTCGCATGGATCCTTCTCCAATTACGGTAACATCACCTTCGCCTCCTTGTATTTCGCCTTGTGCATAGATTATAGCAATTTTATTTTTTGAATCGCTACTAACAGAAGTAGTTGCTATTTTTTGAGCATAATCAACTATCGAAATTTTATTATAATCTTCATCTGCCTTAACTTTTAAGGTTTTCTTAATAGCATTATGATACTCATCTTCATATGCAATTACGTCAATTAATTTGTTGGCTTTTGCCATTTCTGGAGTTCTAGCAAGTAATCCTGTCGCAATTTCGTTTAATCGTTCAGTAGTTATATTGCGGCTTTCAGAAATATCAGCAATAATGGAACTCCAAACTGAAGTAAGCAAGGCTGTGGTTTGCTCTCTATTAGCATCACTCATTTTATTTTCAAGAAATGGCTCTACGGCACTTTTATATTTTCCGTGACGAATCACTTCCATTTTTATACCTGATTTTTCTTGTAAATCTTTGAAGAACATTACTTCGGTAGATAATCCTTTAAAATCAAGGTCTCCGGCTGGATTTAAATAAATGGTATTAGCTACAGAGTTTAAATAATAATCTCTTTGCGAATAATTATTGGAGTAAGCCATGACGAATTTTCCCGATTTTTTAAAATCAATCAAGGCTTCTCTTAACTCTTTGCTTTGCGCTAAGCCTAAAGATGTGTTTTCGTTTAATATTGAAATTCCTTTAATATTATCGTCCGTTTTTGCAGCATCGATAGAATTAATAATGTCAGTAAGTCCAACTCTTTTTTTCTCCGAGAAAATATCCATCCAAGGATCTTTATATTTTCCCGCGTAATCATTACTTATATTTTTCAAATTTAATTCGATAACCGAATCACCTTTGACTACAACACCCTCTGATTCTCCGCCAAAAATTGTTCCTATGATAACAATACCAAAGAAAAACAACATACAAAAGACAAAAATACCAATAATGGTAGCCATTACATTTCCTAAAAATCTCATAAAATACATTTTTTAAATAAGTCGCAAATAGTCAAGATTTGTTACAAATATCCTTGGCGAATATACCGCAATTTTAAAATTCTTTTAGTTAATTTGTGCCTAATATGGAATTACAACATCAGGTTATTTTATCTTTAGGAAGTAATCAAGGCAATCGTCTGGAAAACATCGAACTATGTATTCAACTCATACATCAGGAAATAGGGACTATTATTAAAGTTTCTCGGTTGTATGAAACACCTTCTTGGGGTTTTGATAGTGATGCGTTTTACAATTGTGCTTTACTTTTGCATACTAGTAAAACTTCTCCTAAAATTTTAGAGCAAGTTTTAAATATTGAAAAAAAACTAGGACGTATTCGCAACGAAAATGCCGGCTACCAATCCCGAATTATTGATATTGATTTAATTGCTTTTGATAATGAAATTATAGATTCTGAAAATCTTAAAATTCCGCATCCTTTATTGCAGAATAGAAAGTTTGTTTTGTTGCCTTTTCAGGATTTGAATTTAGACTGGAAACATCCTATTTTAAGAAAAACAATTTCAGAATTACTGCAAGCAACTCCAGATGAAAGTGTTTGTAAAGTGGTGCAAGAATTAGTAAATCCCTTGGATAAAATAATTTTAAACAAATACAATTACATTGCCATTGAAGGGAATATTGGTGCTGGAAAATCGACTTTGGCAGTAAAAATGGCTCAAGATTTTAATGCAAAAACAGTGCTAGAACGATTTGCAGACAATCCTTTCTTGCCTAAATTTTATGAAGACCCAAATCGATATGCTTTCTCCTTAGAAATGTCATTCTTGGCCGATAGATACCAGCAACTATCTGATGATTTGTCTCAATTTGATTTGTTTAAAGATTTTATTATTGCAGATTATCATATTTTTAAATCATTGTTATTTTCTAAAATTACGCTGGGGGAAGATGAGTTCCGATTGTATCGCAATTTATTCGATATCATTTATAAAGAAATGCCAAAGCCAGATTTATACATTTATATGTATCAAAATACCGATCGATTGTTGCAAAACATCAAAACTAGAGGAAGGAGTTACGAGAAAGATATTACTGCAGAATATCTAGATAAAATAAATAAAGGTTATTTAGAATATATTAAAACTCAAACCGATTTGAATGTTTTAATTTTGGATGTTTCTGATCGAAATTTTGTAAACAAACAAGAAGATTACCTTTATATCTTAAATAAAATTCAGGAGAAAAGCGATCTATAAATTTACCTCTTTAAAGAAAAATGTCCTTTAACTATAGGAGTTTCATTATCTATTTCTATAACATACCAATAATCGGATGATGGTAATGGATTTTGATTATAAGTTCCGTCCCAGCTTCTATTAGCCGCATTTAATTTAGTAATTAGTTTTCCATAGCGATCGAAAATAGTGACGGATGACAGCGGGTAATTAATTAAAGCGTCTACTTCCCAAACATCATTATACGTGTCATTATTTGGAGTAAAAAATTTTGGCACAATAATCACTACAAATGATTTGCTGTCGGTACTGCATTGATTAATTTCTCGAACTTGAGCGATTTGTAAACCGCTTGGTGCATTTATAAAAATATTCGAACTTTGAAAATTGATTCCGTCTATGGAATACTCAAAATAGCTTTCGCTTTTAACTAATTCGATTGTGACTGTGGTATCATCGACGATGACGTTTTTTATTTCTGGTTTATTATTTTCCACTACTGTAATTTTTTTTCTGCTAGTACAGCTTTCAGGCGCAAGACTAGTGACATCTACGGTATAAATTCCTTTGTCGAGTACTTCAATAGTTTGAGTGGTTTCTCCCGTTGACCAAGCGTAATTCATGTTTTTCAATCCAGCATCTAATACGATGACAGTATTTACACAGTGGAAGACTTCTTGATCAGCAACTTCAGGAAGCGGATATACAATTACATCAATTGGAGTCTTCGTGCCATTCGTACAGCCATTGTTAATTGCTTCAGCATAATACGTTGTATTGCCCGTAACTTGAGGAGTAGTATACGTTAATCCAGTGCTTACAACCGTTCCGCCAAGTTGTGCATACCAATTTATTATACCTACAGAAGTGGTACCATTTAAAGTAAATACACCAGGACCACAATTAGGTGAAGGTGTATTTGTGTTTATGATCGTTGGGGTGACATTTACTTTTGCTTCGACTGCCGTTCTGCTACTGGTACAACTAGGAGATGATGTTTCTACATAATAAGTTGTTGTTAAATTTATAGCAGGAGTGTTGAAACTTGAGCCACTTGCGATATAATTACCTCCCACAGCAGCATCGTACCAATTAATAGTTCCAGCAGAAGCAGTTGCTTGCAATATAATTGAACCCGCATCGCATCTTGATGCTGCAGTAGTGCTTGTTATAGTGGAAACAGTCAAAGTAGTGCTCACTGATAGATGCAATGCTGGATCTCCCGGCATGCCACCATATTCTACAATGTATCCTTTGGGTTGATAGTCCCCACTTGGGCTACCAGAATCAGATAAATCATTCCATGACCCTGAAATGCCAACTTCTGGAGTAGTTATGTGAGCATAGTCTTCATCACCTGATTGGTTGGGTTCATTTGTATTCCAAAATGCAAAATTAGGAGTCGAACCATTTGAAAGTCCGTTCCAAAAAATTGTACCTGCTTCTGGACCAGTTACCCATTTCCAAATTCCTTCAGTTTCGGCATCTGAACCACCAATCCATCCGGCGCCTGGAGCTTGTTTTCCTGCTAATTGCGCTTCATCATCAGCTGTAATAGTTGCTAAATAGCCTCGTAATCCGTAATACGTTCTTGCTTGCGCCAATGCTTTTGCTGATGTCCAAGTAACTCCTAAGTTAGGTACATATTCATAATAATGACCATTTCTAGGTAAATAATTCGCTTGTCCTATGCTGATAGAAAAATTACGAATTCCTGATGGTGTTGCAGAAGAATTGGTAAACTGAATATCTTGTATGGCACTTTCAAAATCGGTATAAGAAACAGGTATTCCAGTGGGACTTTTTAACGTTAATTTACCTTCAGTTGCATTCCAACTTGCCGTAAGAGTTGGGTGAGAGCCTGGATTGTTTAATATTAATCTGTCTTGAAGATTGTTATAACCTGATGAAATTTGAATGTAAATAGCATCTGTGCTAGTGTCATCTGGATCCGTAATAGTAAAGCTAGTTGCTATATTTATACTGGCCAATGGGCAATAGGTCTGATTACTGGTTGCGGTTAGAATTGGAGCTTCATTTCCAATAGTAGGATTTGATTTTTTGCCTATAAATGATTTTTTGATTTCTTTTTTTATAGGATTATTTAAATTCGCTGCATTTGTTATATTGCAATTTAAAAGTACAAAGGGCAAAAATAATTTATAAAAAAATCTACTTTCCATTGTATAAAAATATACATTTTATTTATAATATACATTTTTAGTTCAAAATTTGTCACACAAAAATCAGATAATTACGCCTTTCAAACAAAATTATGCAAGATTGTTAAATTGTTTAAATAATTCCCAAACTACAATTCCAGCACTAACCGAAATATTTAATGAATGCTTGGTTCCCAATTGCGGAATTTCAATACAACCGTCGCATAAAGCCACTGCTTCTTGAGCTACGCCATAGACTTCATTTCCAAATATTAATGCATATTTTTTGTCTTTTTCTACTGCAAAATCCTGCAAGAAAACAGCAGATTCCACTTGTTCGATGGCAAGTGTAGTAATTTTTTCTTTTTTTAAATTGGTTATCACTTCAAGTACACTTTCGTGGTGTTCCCAAGTAACAGTTTCGGTTGCACCTAGAGCAGTTTTGTGAATTTCTTTATTAGGAGGAGTAGCAGTAATACCGCACAAAATTATTTTTTCTATCAAAAAAGCATCTGCGGTTCTAAATACCGAACCAATGTTGTGTAAACTTCGAATGTCGTCTAAAACTAAAATCAAGGGTGTCTTTTCTGATTTTTTAAAATCCGACACTGATTTTCTTTCTAGTTCGCTGTTTTCTAATTTTCTCATTATTCAATTTTGGTTATAAAAAAAGCTTCCTATAGTTTAGGAAGCTTTTTTTATTTTATTAAAAAATACTGTTAGCTCTTTGACGTCGCTGGTGCAGCATCTGGGAGGATTGTTCCTTTTATAGTAAGAACTACACTTGGTTTTCCTTCTGCATTAGAAGTAACAGTTACTGTTTTTGTAAAGGGTCCAACTCTGTCTGTAGCATATTTTACTCCAATGATACCAGTTGCTCCTGGAGCAATTGGTTCTTTTGGTGCAGTAGGAACAGTACAACCGCAAGATCCTTGTGTGTTGGTAATAATTAATGGTTTGTTACCATTATTAGTAAATGTAAATTGACGGTTTCCATCTGCATTGTGAGCAATAGTACCATAATCAATTGTTTGACTTGCAAAAACCATTCCTGCTCCATTTACAGTTGGTACTGCAACTGTAGTTGTTTTAGTAACTTTTTTGCTTTTCTTTGAGGTTTCCTGAGCATTAGAAATCGTTGTTCCTAATGCAGTTAGCATAGCTAATAGAAATATTTTTTTCATATTATTTTTTTGAATTATTTCACAAATTTATGCAATTAAAATATATTCTGTTATAAAATTTCCTTAAAAATAATTTAATTTTTTTTTCATCTTAGCTTATTGTTTTATAAAATTATAAATTCGCTAAGTTTTTTATTCATTCAAATACAGCAATTTTGGCAACAAAAGATAAGATAGTTAAGGAAACTCCTTTAATGAAACAATACAACGAAATAAAAAGGAAATATCCTGATGCTTGTTTGTTATTTCGCGTGGGTGATTTTTATGAAACTTTTGGAGAAGATGCTGTTCGAGCCTCCAAAATTTTAGGAATTACATTAACCAAAAGAGGTGCAGGTTCTGAAACCGAGACCGCACTTGCTGGCTTTCCTCATCATTCTATTAATACTTATTTGCCAAAATTAGTCAAAGCGGGACTTCGTGTAGCGATTTGTGATCAACTTGAAGATCCAAAAATGACAAAAACTATTGTAAAACGCGGTGTTACGGAACTAGTTACTCC
The DNA here is from genome assembly GCA_038241955.1 of Flavobacteriales bacterium. Lineage (GTDB taxonomy): Bacteria > Bacteroidota > Bacteroidia > Flavobacteriales > Flavobacteriaceae > Flavobacterium. The sequence goes on from JBBSSR010000002.1 coordinate 153,191, forward strand.
AGGTGTTTCTATGAATGACGAAGTGCTGCAATCTAAAACTAATAATTTCTTGGCCGCCATTTATTTTGCCAATAAAACAATCGGAATTTCTTTTCTAGATGTTTCAACAGGCGAATTTCTTACAGCACAAGGAAATGCAGAATATATTGATAAGTTGCTTCAAAATTTCAATCCAAGTGAAGTTTTGATTCCAAAAAATAAAAAAAGTGATTTTAGAGAAATTTTCGGAGAGGATTTTCATAGTTTCTATTTAGAAGATTGGATTTTCAAAGAAGACTATGCCTTCGAAATTTTAACGAAGCATTTTCAAACGGTTTCTCTAAAAGGTTTTGGTATAGAAGAATTGCAGGAAGGAATTATTGCGTCGGGAGCGATTCTGTATTATTTGTCCGAAACACAACACAATAGAGTACAGCACATCACAGCTATTCAGCGAATTGCCGAAGATGCTTATGTTTGGATGGATCGATTTACAATTAGAAATCTAGAATTATATCACAGTTATAATCCCAATGCTGTTACACTTTTGGATGTGATTGACAAAACGCTTTCGCCAATGGGTGGACGTTTATTGAAACGTTGGTTGGCTTTGCCTTTAAAAGACAGTACTAAAATAAAAAGCCGCCATCAAGTAGTTTCGTATTTAAAGGAAAATCAAGATATTTTAAAAAATATTCAGCAGCAGATTAAGCAAATTTCAGATTTGGAACGTCTTATTTCTAAAATTGCGACTGGGAAAGTTTCGCCTCGCGAGGTGGTGTATCTAAAAGAATCTCTCGATGCTATTATTCCTGTCAAAACCTTGGCATTGGCAAGCCCTCAAGAAGCTGTGAAGGTTATCGGAGATAGTCTTCACAGCTGTGATTTATTACGTGAAAAGATAAAAACAACTTTAAATCAAGATGCTCCTGTCGCTGTTGCAAAAGGGAACGCGATTGCCAAAGGAATCAATTCTGAATTAGATGATTTACGTGCGATATCAACTTCTGGAAAGCAGTTTTTGGAAGGGATCGAAAAAAGAGAATCGGAGCGTACCGGCATTTCTTCTTTGAAAATTTCGTTCAATAATGTTTTTGGTTATTATATTGAGGTTCGAAATACGCACAAAGACAAAGTTCCCACAGAGTGGATTAGAAAGCAAACATTAGTAAATGCAGAACGCTATATCACTGAAGAATTAAAAGAATATGAAACCAAAATTCTAGGTGCCGAAGAGAAAATTCATAAAATAGAATCCGATTTATTTGAGCAATTAGTTAGTTGGATTGCTACTTATATCAAGCCCGTACAGATGAATGCTAATTTGGTGGCGCAATTAGACTGTCTTTGCTCTTTTACACAATTAGCAATCGAGAATAAATACGTTTGTCCAGAAATAGACGACACATTCGAACTCGAAATTAAAAATGGAAGGCATCCAGTTATAGAAAAACAATTACCAGTAGGAATGCCGTATATTGCTAATGATGTTTTTCTAGATCGAGAAACGCAGCAATTGATAATGATTACTGGGCCTAATATGTCTGGTAAATCGGCTATTTTACGACAAACGGCTCTCATTGTGCTGTTGGCTCAAATGGGAAGTTTTGTTCCTGCAGAAAGTGTGCGAATGGGAATGGTCGATAAAATATTTACTAGAGTAGGAGCGAGTGACAATATCTCGATGGGTGAATCTACTTTTATGGTCGAAATGAATGAAACGGCTTCTATTTTGAATAACATTTCAGATCGCAGTTTGGTTTTATTAGATGAAATAGGAAGAGGAACTAGTACTTATGACGGAATTTCGATCGCTTGGGCAATTGCCGAATTTTTGCACGAACATCCATCAAAACCCAAAACCTTATTCGCAACACATTACCATGAGTTGAATGAAATGAGTGAAACATTAAGTAGAATTCAGAATTATAATGTTTCGGTAAAGGAGTTAAAGGATACGGTTCTTTTTATTCGAAAATTGGTAAAAGGAGGAAGTGCACACAGTTTTGGTATTCATGTTGCGAAAATGGCAGGAATGCCTCAAATTGTTATTTTAAAGGCGCAGAAGATGCTGAAGAAGTTAGAGAAGAATCACTCAAGCGATGCGCTTACTGGTATTAAAGCAGCAAAAGAGGAGATGCAAATGAGTTTTTTCAATCTTGATGATCCTCTATTAGAAGAGATTAAAGAAGAGATAATAAACTTAGATATAAACACTATAACACCTGTTGAAGCCTTAATGAAACTTAATGAAATCAAAAGAATGCTTTCTCGAAAATAATATTTTAGTTTTAAAGGTATCGTTATCAGAAAGTTAAATTTTATCTTCATTTTTTTTATAAAAAAGACTTGCGTAATTGAATAAATGTACTAAATTTGCAACCGCAATACGGAACAGGTATCGCAGTTCGCCAAGGTGAATTGAAATGCGAAAATAGCTCAGTTGGTAGAGCGCGACCTTGCCAAGGTCGAGGTCGCGGGTTCGAGCCCCGTTTTTCGCTCAAAAAGTATAATGATCAAATGGTTATTTTTAATAATTAAAACCATTAATATAATACAATACTCGGATGGTTGGTTTTAATTAATTTTTCTAAAAAATTAGCCAATAAAAGAGAAAAAATATCCTGCTCGGATGATTGGGTTTAATTAATTTTTTATAAAAATTAGCCAATAAAAAGAGTAAAAACATCCTGCTCGGATGGTGAAATTGGTAGACACGCTGGACTTAAAATCCAGTGAACAGCAATGTTCGTGCGGGTTCAAGTCCCGCTCTGAGTACTAGAAAGCTTCAAACTATGTTTGAAGCTTTTTTTTTTGAAAAAATTTTGCTTGTAAAAGGGTCGGAATGTGATTAGTTTTGCAATTTTAAAATTCGGCAATATTAAATCTTAAATCAATGGGAGCTTTCGTAATCAGTAAAAGACTTAACGATCACTATAAATTTGTCTTTACTTCTAGAAAAGGCAAAGTGATTTTTACTAGTATGAGTTACGAACTTAAGTTTGAATGTGAGGAAGGAGTGGAGTATTTTAAGAAGAATATGGAGTTAGCGACTTTTGTTAAGTTCAAATCACCAGGTAATAAATATTTTTTTAAGCTTTTTTTAGACGAAGCTATTTTTGCGCTTAGTCGCAAGTATACTACAGAGTTGAGAGTTCAAAAAGGAATTGATGAGATTGTAAAATACGCCGGTGTTGCTGAAATATTAGATTTTTCAGATAACGATTCAATTTTTATAGATTGATTTGTAAGCTTTACTATTTTTTACTTCTAACTTCTGTAGATTAATCTGCAAAAAATAGATATGTTATAAAGTTTTAGCGCTTTTTTTACAAGTTATTTAAAAATGAGACATAAAAAAAGCTGTATACAGTGTATACAGCCTTATTTTTTTGTAATTTAAAATTACTGAGCTGGTGTAGTAGCTGGAGTAGCAACTGTGTCAGTAGTTGTAGTTGTAGAATCAACAACTACAGCAGTAGTGTCCATAACTACAGCAGTAGTATCAACTGTAGTAGTTTCAACTACTTCAGCATCAGCTTTTTTACAAGAAACAACAGTTAATACAGCAACAGCAGCTAAACTTAAAAATACTTTTTTCATCTTAATTTAATATAAAGGTTAATTATTAATTCGTCGCAAAGATATAAAATTTTTAATATGTAAATTATTTTTTCATTTATTTTTTTAAAATTATTTTCTATCAGCACTTTAGCACTTTCTCACCAGCGTATTTTTGTATGTTAAAATTTATAAAACATCTTAAAAATTTCGTTTTATTTGCTTTTCTAACTGATTGAAAACAGTAAGAAAATCATTAATTTTGACCTATTTTTACCTGCTAATGCACATTAGTTATCTCTAACATAATCATACTTGTCGCTCCTTTATTTTTTTGGACGAAAGTCTTACAAATCTCACCCTTGTCTCTTCGCACTTTTTCTGAATGAAGTAAAGTAGAAAAAGCAGTATTTAATTCATCTTGACTAGAAATAGGAATACATCCTCCTAATTCTACCAAAGCTGTTGCTTCGGAAAAATGCGAGTAATTTGTTCCAATCACGATAGGTACTCCAAAAGTAGCGGGCTCTAATAAATTGTGTACGCCTGGATTTCCAAAACCTCCACCTACATAAGCAATATCTGCATAGCTGTATATTTTGGTTAGAATTCCGACCGTGTCAATGATGAAAACAGTAAATTGTGATAAGTCTTTGCCTTCTTTTTCTGAGAACAGAACTACTTTTTTGGTAATGCTATTTTTAAGTTCCTGAATTTGTTGCGGTTTTATATTGTGTGGCGCAATGATAAATTTTACATCAAGAGCCGTTGTATTGATAAATTGGACCAATAAACTTTCATCTTTTGGCCACGAACTGCCTATTATTATTGTTAACTGATTGTTTTTAAAAGCAGCGATAAAATCTAAAGTATTGTCTTTTTCTAGAATGGCGACAACTCTGTCAAATCGAGTATCACCAGAAATAACAACGTTACTTTTTCCTAATTGTAGTAATAGTTTTTTTGAATTTTCATCTTGAACGAAAAAATACGAGAAAGTGTCGAGTGCTTTTCTGTAAAAGCCACCATACCATTTAAAGAACATTTGTTTTTCTCTAAAGATTCCAGAAATAAGATACGTTGGGGTATTCTGTGTTTTAAGTGCTGCTAAATAATTCAGCCAAAATTCATACTTTATAAAGAAAACCATTTCTGGGTGTACTAGTTTTAAAAACGCTGTGACGTTCTTTTTAGTGTCTAAAGGTAAGTAAACCGTTACATCGGCAACGGTATTGTTTTTGCGAACTTCATAACCCGAAGGTGAAAAAAAAGTAAGTACAATTTTATGTAAAGGATATTTTTCTTTTATTTTTTCAATAACGGGTAATCCTTGCTCGTACTCGCCAAGAGAGGCAGCATGAAACCAAATGGTTTGATCAGAAGAAAGGATTTTTTGTTCCAATTGGGTAAAAACATGCTTTCGACCCTCTACAAAAAGTTTAAGTTTTGGGTTAAAAAGCGCCAAAATTTGCAATAAAAAATTCGCAATTTCCAAGGTTGAGTTATAAAGAAAAGACATCGTATTTTTTTTAGGCTAAAATACATTTCTTTATATTATTTTCATTGGTTTAAACTCATTAAATAACTATTTTTGTTGTGCTTTTAAAGAGTGAATGCAAGATTTTGATGAATAGATCCTTGGTAATTGCAGGGTAAACTTAATTAACAAAAGATGAAAAAAATACAGATGGTTGACCTAAAAAGTCAATATGATAAAATTGCAACTACTATTAATGCTTCGATTCAAGAAGTGTTAGACACTAATACCTATATCAATGGACCTAAAGTTCATGCCTTTCAAAAATCCTTAGAAGAATATTTAGATTGTAAGCACGTAATTCCTTGTGCAAACGGAACCGATGCTTTACAAATCGCAATGATGGCTCTTGATTTAAAGCCTGGTGACGAAGTAATTACTGCCGATTTTACTTTTGCCGCAACAGTTGAGGTGATTGCATTGCTACAACTAACTCCCGTTTTGGTAGATGTTGATTTGAATAATATGAACATTTCTATTGATGCGATTAAAAAGGCGATTACACCAAAAACCAAAGCTATTGTTCCTGTTCATTTGTTTGGACGCGCTGCCAATATGGAGGCGATTATGGCTATTGCAAAAGAGCATAATTTGTACGTAATCGAAGACAATGCGCAAGCGATTGGAGCTAACTGTAAGTTTGCTGATGGAACCAAAAAGAAAGCGGGTGTGATTGGTCATGTGGGTTCTACTTCTTTCTTCCCTTCTAAAAATTTAGGTTGTTATGGAGATGGTGGCGCTATTTTTACCAACGACGACGCTTTGGCACACAAAATTAGAGGAATTGTAAATCACGGAATGTACGAACGGTATCATCATGATGTTGTAGGTGTAAATTCAAGGTTAGACAGTATTCAAGCCGCGGTTTTGAATGCCAAATTGCCTTTATTAGATGAATATAATGCGGCACGTCAAAATGCTGCTAGAAAGTATACAGCAGCTTTAGAAGAAAATAAAAAAATTATTACACCAAATATTTGTGGTACTTGCGATTGTCACGTTTTTCATCAATATGTTTTGAGAATTATAGATGCGGATAGAGATGCATTAATGCAACATTTGCTTGACAAAGGTATTCCTTGTGCGATTTACTATCCAATTCCGTTGCATTCTCAAAAAGCGTATGCAGATGTGCGTTACAAAGAAGAAAATTTCCCCGTTACCAATCAATTAGTGAAGGAAGTAATCGCTTTGCCAATGCATACCGAGTTAGACGACGAACAAATTAAGTTTATAACGGATAGTATTTTAGAGTTTTTGAAATAAATAAAATAACAGAGAAAAGAGGATAGAATCTAGAGCAAAGGATTTTTCGAAGGAAGAAACGCTCTACATCCTGTCCTCTACTTTATTATCTAAAAGAATATGAAAATAGTAGTAACAGGAGGTTTAGGTTTTATCGGTTCTCATACTGTGGTTGAATTACAAAATCAAGGTTTTGAAGTAGTGATTATTGATAATCTCTCGAATTCTTCGTTGAACGTTTTGGATGGCATTAAAGCTATTACTGGCATTGATACTACTTTCGAAAATATAGATTTGAGGGAGAAGGATAAAGTACAAGATTTCTTCAAAAGACATGATGATATTTCGGGTATAATCCATTTTGCAGCATCAAAAGCAGTGGGTGAAAGTGTTGAGAATCCGCTACTTTATTATGAAAATAATCTGAGTTCATTGATTTATATTTTACAAGAATTGGCTAAAAAAGAGGAAGCAAATTTTATTTTTAGTTCCTCTTGTACCGTTTACGGTCAAGCCGAAAAGATGCCGATTACCGAAAATGCCCCTGTACAACAGCCAATGTCTCCTTATGGTAACACCAAAAAAGTGGGAGAAGAAATTATTATAGATGTGGCGAAAGCAACCAATATCAATGCTATTTTGTTGCGTTATTTTAATCCGATTGGTTCGCATCCTTCTGCTGAAATTGGTGAATTGCCTTTGGGAGTTCCTCAAAATTTAGTGCCTTTTATTACCCAAACTGGTTTTGGCTTGCGAAAAGAACTATCCGTTTATGGCGATGATTATCCTACGCCCGATGGAACCGCAGTTCGCGATTATATTCACGTAGTCGATTTGGCGAAAGCCCATGTTATTGCAATGCAACGTTTGCTTACTCAAAAGAATTTAGACAAAGTAGAAACATTCAATTTAGGAACAGGAACAGGAAGTTCAGTTTTAGAAGTGATTCATAGTTTCGAAAAAGTAAGTAAACAAAAATTACCGTATAAAATTGTAGGTAGGAGAGAGGGAGATATTACTTCGGCATACGCCAATACTGATAAAGCAAATGATGTTTTGGGTTGGAAAGCACACTCAACACTCGATGAAGCCATGGCGAGTGCTTGGAAATGGGAACAGAAGATTAGAAGTTAGTTGTTGCTTTTTATTTTTCTGAATTAAAAAGCTCTAAAAATGCTATACATCAGCTATGAGTTCAAAACTTGATTTTAAATTAGTTCTCGCATTACTCATTGTTGGACTTGTTTGGGGAACTACTTATCTCGGAATTAGAATTGCAGTCGAAACGATGCAACCTTGGTTTGTTACTTCAATCCGACAAGGAATTGCGGGCTTAATTGTATTTATAATTTTAGTATTTAAAAAAGAGATAGCTTGGATTGGTTGGAAAAACTTCAGGATCCAATTACTCTTAGCTATTTTAATGCTTGTTTTTGCGAATGGTTTCACAACAGTTGCGGAACACTCGATTCCGAGTGGCTTGACCTCGATTATGAGCGCACTTTCTCCTGTAATTATATTTATAGGAAGTGTTTTGTTCGGTATTCAAAAAGCAAATTGGAAAGGATTCTTTGGCGTTTTATTAGGTTTCACCGGAGTTGTTTTTATTTTTAGAAACGGACTTTCGGACCTATTAGATCCGGATTATAAAAATGGAATTTTATTTTTAAGTTTCGCTATTGTAAGTTGGTCTACAGGAGTTTTACTTTCTAAAAAGCACTCGCACGATTCTAATAATATCACACTTAATTTATTTTACCAATTTACTTCTGCGGCCATTATTCAACTTATTTTAGCGTTCATTGTTTATCCGGATGCCAAAATTAGTGAATGGAGTATGCGAAGTATTTTAGCCACATCCTATTTAGCAGTTTTTGGTTCGGTTGTTGCTTTTTTCTGCTATTATTATGCGTTGAAAAGAGTCTCGGCTGTTCGTGTTTCGATATTAAATTATGTAAACACTATTATTGCAATCTTCTTAGGTTGGCTCGTTTTAGATGAGGTGATCACATCAGATTTCATCATCGCTTCTGCTTTAATAATGACTGGCGTTTTTATTATTAATTTTAAACGAAAATAAGAAAGCTTCGGAACCTTAAATAATCCAAATTGTGATATTTATTTAGACACTTCGCGCTCAGATAGCGACAAACCACTATTTCATTAAATAAAAAAGCCTCACAGTTCAATGACTATGAGGCTATTGTAAGTTCATTTTATAAATTTAGGCATTCGCCGTCACTGCTTCTTTATCAATTTTACCAATCAATCCAGCCAAAACTTTTCCGGGACCTACTTCTGTAAATAATGTTGCGCCATCAGCAATCATTTGTTGTACGGATTGTGTCCATTTTACAGGAGCTGTTAATTGAATAATTAAATTTTTCTTGATCTCCTCTGGAGATGATACTGCACTTGCAGTCACATTTTGATATACAGGACAAATGGGAGTAGAGAAAGTAGTAGCTTCAATAGCTGCAGCTAATTCTTCTCTTGCAGGTTCCATCATTGGCGAGTGAAATGCTCCACCAACAGGAAGTAGTAAAGCTCTTTTTGCGCCAGCTGCTTTCATGGCTTCACATGCTTTTTCTACCGCGGTAGTTTCTCCAGAAATTACTAATTGTCCAGGACAGTTATAGTTTGCTGCAACGACAATGCCATCAATAGAAGCGCAAACTTCTTCTACAACCGTATCTGCTAATCCTAAAACGGCAGCCATTGTTGACGGTTTAATCTCGCATGCTTTTTGCATCGCTAAAGCACGTTTTGAAACTAATTTTAATCCATCTTCAAAAGATAAAGCACCGTTCGCTACCAAAGCTGAGAATTCACCCAAAGAATGCCCTGCCACCATTTCTGGTTTGAAATCTTCCAATGTTTTTGCCAAAATAACCGAATGCAAGAAAACTGCTGGCTGTGTAACCTTGGTTTCTTTCAATTCGTCGGCTGTTCCTTCAAACATAATGTCTGTGATACGAAAACCCAAAATAACATTTGCTTTTTCGAATAATTCCTTTGCTAACGGAGAATTTTCATATAAGTCTTTGCCCATTCCTGTGAACTGCGCTCCTTGACCTGGAAATACGTATGCTTTCATATTTGTAAATTAAAAATTGAATGATTTAAAAACTTAATAATTAAACCGACTGCAAAAATAACATTTTTTTATTTGGTATAATTTTTAAACATATAAATCCATACTAATCTTGCAAGACGCAGGTTTAAAGGAGTTAGCAAAATAATAACTAAAGCAATGATTGGAATAATTCTTAAATCAAATGTTTTCTCGAAGAATAACTGAGAAATACAATAAGTCGCAATAGATTCTGCACAAGTTAATCCATAATTAACATACATTGCGCCAAAAAAGAAACCAGGTTCTTTTTGAAAATTAAAGCCACAAGAATTACAAGAGGAATTCATTTTTGGAAGACTAAATTGAAAGAAAATAGAATTATCTTTAAAAATTTTTCCCTTGTGACAATTCGGACATTCGTTTTTTAAAATATGTGAAAGAGTAGTAATCATTTTGATTTATTTTTATCCGCAAAGTTATTTTTAATTTCTTGTTTTTTATTTTTATATCTTCGCTTTAAATAGGACAAAAAAGACATATCATGAAAAAGTATCCCATTTATAAGGTTCAAAATTTTAGTTGCAATACAGATAATAGCGAATTTTATGTAAATTCTTTTAAAGAACATTTGCAGTTGCATGGTTTTGTAGATAACCCGCACCGACATGATTCGTATTTGATGGTTTTTTTTACAAAAGGCTCTGGATTTCACGATATTGATTTTTCACAATTTGAAATTAAAGCAGGAAGTTTATTTGTTTTGCAACCCGGACAAATTCATCATTGGGATCTTTCAGCAGATATTGAAGGTTTTGTAGTTATTTTTTCGAAAGAAATTTATCGTCTTTACTTTGAACATAAACAAGTTAGCGATTATTCTTTTTATGATACTCCTCAATTATTTTTTGACAGTAAAGAATGCTATAATTTATTGCTTTATTTTAATTTGTTATTACAAGAAAGTAAATTTGATTTTGGTTTTCGAATGGATAAAATGACTAATTTATTAGATTGTATTCATATAGAAATTGCTAGAAAATATAGTCAGAACGATCAATTTGAGAAGCATGCATATAATAGTAAAATTGCAGTTTTTGAGGTTTTGGTAGAACAGCATTTTAAAAATAAAAAAATGCCTTCTTTTTATGCAGAACAACTGCATATTACGCTAAAACATTTGAATAGAATTTGTAGAGAAATTTTACAAAAAACTGCTACTGATTTTATTGCAGACCGAATTGTTTTAGAAATTAAGAGAATGTTGGTTGATAAAAATTTATCTATCAATGAAATAGCTGACCAAATGGGATTTGAAGATTATTCCTATTTTTCTAGATTTTTTAAAAAGAAGACAAATAGTTCGCCAACAGCGTTTAGAAATTTAAAGAAATAAAAAAAACCTTACTACGTGATGAGTAAGGTTTTCAGGATTATAAATCTATTTTTGGAAAGGATTTATAATTTAATCAATTGTATTTCAATATTCAACCGAACTTCTTCTCCAATCAAAACGCCGCCTGTTTCTAGAGCTGCGTTATAGTTTAGTCCCCAATCTTTACGGTTGATTTTTCCCGCAATGTTAATTCCTACTTTGGTATTCCCCCAAGGATCTGTCATTAATCCGCTAAATTCTACTGGAAATTTTACTGATTTTGTAATGCCTTTCAAAGTTAAATCTCCAACTAATTCATAATCGTCCTCTTTTTTGTTAAATGAAGTAGATTTGAAAGACAATTTTGGATAAGTTTCTGCATCAAAAAAATCTCCAGTTTTCAAGTGATTGTCTCTGTCTGCATTATTAGTGTCGATAGAGTTGATGTCTGCTGAGAATTCCATATTCGCATTTTCGAAATTATCATTTTCGCTAGTAATCGTTGCATCGAACGTTTTAAATTTTCCTGATACATTAGTAAACATCATGTGTTTTACTTTAAAACCAATTTCCGTATGTGTTGGGTCAATAGACCAATTTGTAGTTGCCATAATCTTATTGTTTTTTGTGTTATTATTATAAAACAAATTTACGGAAGCAGTAGCGAGGGAACACTTAATCTAGATTAAGAAAAAACTAGCAATTTAGAGTGTAACATCTGTTGATGAATTTAAAGACATTGCTAAATCTTCATTATATTTGATAGGGATTTTGGATTTTTACTATAATTCAATAAATACCGTAAAGTCTTTTTCAGTTTTCTTCTGAAATTAAAAAACATAAAAATGAAAAATTATTCTAGAACGTATCGATTATTACATTGGTCGATAGCTATTGTATTCGTGCTTTTATTGTTAACTATTTTTTTGAGAGCAACTTGGTTGAATAAACACAATGTCGCTGCGATCATTCAAAATTACCTTAGCGACACAAAGCAAACCCTGACCGAAGATCAAATTCTTATTTTAGCCAAGAAAATAAGACAACCAATGTGGGCTTGGCATATTTATTTTGGATATGTATTGACAGGTTTATTTAGCATACGTTTTATACTGCCTTTTTTTGGAAAAATGAAGTTTCAAAATCCATTTGTTGCGGGTTTAACTTCCAAAGAGAAAATGCAAAAATGGACCTATATTATTTTTTACTTGTGTGTAATTACTTCCTTAGCAACTGGACTTTTAATGAAATTTGGCCCAGAATCATTGCAAGAAATTGCGGAAAATATTCATGTTCTCGGAATTTATTATTTAATTGGATATATTCTTATTCATTTGGGAGGAGTTCTTATTGCTGAATTTACTGATCAAAAAGGAATTATTTCGAAAATTGTAAGCGGTTCAAATCAGAAACTAAATTAAAATTTACTCTAAAGTTGATGCTTTATTATCTTATATCTCTTTTAGCAATTTCATAAATTTGAAATTGCTAGAGTAGGTATTTCAAACAACTTGAAGTTAGGCAATACTTTAAGTAGTAATTAAAACGGCGGCTAATTTTTACTTTTTTTCCAATATAAATTTGTTGACTTTTAATGCGCCAAAAAAATACTCTTCTGCATTACTTCTTTTTTGTTTTTCTATATTTTACAGTCCATATATTATTTTGTATATTTGAGAAAGCCATTTTCAAATCAGAATATTTCATTTATTTTATAAAACTTTTTAGATTTACACAGCCTTAGTGTGACCAATATTTGGTCGGAAGAATTGGAAGTATTGTTATTCATTCGATATAAAAATTGATATAAAAGTCATGAAATTCCTCTTATAAACTAATCGCAAAATGCCTTTTAAAATTTTCCTATTTAAAAAAAAATGAATTTATGAAAGTTACCGTTGTTCGAAAAGATTTAAAATTTTTGCCTGATTCTAGTAGGGTTGTTGCTAGGTATTTTATGAGTGGAGAAGACCGAACTAAGGACTTAATAGCTCGACTTTTACTAATGAGCGATCTTGATGTTACTACTACTTTAGAACAAATAAACCGAGAATTTGCAAGGCGACACCGTAATATTTCTACAATATTTCACAAACATTTTGAAAAAACGAGATCCGTAATAGAAGATATGCAGATTAATGAAGCAGATCTCTCTGATGAGCGGAAAATGCTTATTGGCGCTTATCTTACTATGGAATACTCGATCGAATCAGCTGCTTTTTTTAATCCTTCTATGATCGAGGATTTTGATCAGTCAGGCTTAGAAAAAGGAGAGAAACGAGTTGTTATTTCTTTTCGCGCAACGGGTGAAGGTCATGTTTCCTCTATTGTATTTAGAAGAGGAATTCTAGATGTAAATAACAATCTGAGAATGATGCGAATTGGTGATAGTATCGATAAAGCAGAGGTTTTGTATAAAATGATGTTTAGTAAAAAGAAAATTCTTTCTAAATTGGAAGAAATGCATACACTAGACATTTATTCTTCTATAATGAATGATCTTCCAGATGTATTTGAATATTCAGTATTTAAAGATTTACTCAATAAAGAATTAGACAATCCAAAACTTAATAAAGAGAAAGAGGAAGCTTACGAAGAAGTACTGTGGTTGATGAATTCCTTTTATGATGTACAATTCAAACATGATTCCGACATTTCGGAGCGCGTTATTTTTCCAATAGCAGATGCAGAAAGTCGTGGAATCGAAGATGCTCGATTTGTCCGTTTTACAGATGATGATGGTACAGAGAGTGTCATTGGTACGTATACTGCTTATAACGGACATTCTATACTTTCTAAGTTAATTACTACCGAAGATTTCTACACCTTTAGGGTTATGCCCTTATATGGTGAAGGGTCATTGGGTAAAGGAATGGCTTTGTTTCCAAAGAAAATTAATGGTAAATATGCGATGTTGGGCAGAGTAGATGGAGTCAATAATTATTTAATGTATTCCTCAAAAATTAACCAGTGGACAGAACCTCAACTTATTCAACGGCCTGAATATCCTTGGGAATTTACACAAGTAGGGAATTGTGGCTCTCCGCTATGGACAAAGGAAGGTTGGTTGATAGTTACACACGGAGTAGGTGCGATGAGACGCTATTGTATAGGCGCATCATTGTTTGATCTCGAAGATCCGTCTAAAGAAATAGGAAGACTTCCCGAGCCTCTCATTGCGCCATTAGAAGAAGAACGGGAAGGATATGTGCCAAATGTGGTGTATTCTTGTGGTTCTATAATTCATAATAACAGCTTGGTGTTGCCGTATGCCGTATCCGATTATTCTTCTACCTATGCCGTAATCGATTTAACTGAATTGCTTCATGCTTTAAAAAACAGTAAAAAAGTAAACGCTACAAAAATATAATATGACTGAAAAAGAAAAAATGTTGTTGGGTGACGCTTACTTTGCGAATGATAAAGTCCTTTCTGAGGAGCGTACTAGTGCTAAAAAGTTATTGCATAAATTGAATGTCACCGAATATTTGATGAATGGTAATTCACGCGCCATCTTGCGAGAGTTACTGCCCAATTCTCATAAACGACTTTACATAGAGCCACCATTTCATTGCGATTATGGATACAATATACATTCCGGAGAAAATGTCTATTTTAATGTTAACTGTGTAGTATTAGATACGATGAAAGTTACCATCGGTAATAATGTTTTCTTCGCTCCTGGAGTACATATTTATACGGCAACTCATCCGCTAGACGCCATAGAAAGAAGAACTGTAGAAAGTTCAAAACCGGTATCGATTGGAGACGATTGTTGGATAGGTGGAAATTCTGTTATTTGCCCGGGCGTTACAATTGGTGCAGGTTGCGTTATTGGTGCTGGATCTGTTGTTACTAAGGATATTCCTGAAAATTCACTAGCAGTAGGTAATCCCGCCAAAGTGATTCGGAAATTAAATAACGAAGCGTTGTAAAGTAGCTACTACAGTACAACGCTTTTTTATGTTTTTTTTAAATAATAGGATAATCTCTCATTACTGTTTTGAAAATTGCAATTCAATGTTCATTTTTACTTCCTCACCTACTAATACTCCACCAGTCTCTAAAGCTGAATTCCAGTTTAAACCCCAATCTTTGCGGTTTATTTTTTCTGAAATATTCAACCCCACTTTGGTATTCCCCCATGGATCAGTCATAATCCCACTAAATTCAACAGGGAATTCAACTGATTTTGTAATACCGTGTATGCTTAAATCTCCAATTAACTGATAATTTTCAGTATCTACTTTTTTTAATGAAGTTGATTTGAAAGTCAATTTTGGATGGCTTTCGGCGTCAAAAAAGTCAGCGCTCTTTAAGTGGTTGTCTCTGTCCGTATTTCCTGTATTGATGGAATTGATGTCTCCCGAAAATTCGATTGTGGCGTTTTCGAAATTATTATCTTCCGTTACAATTGTTGCTTCATAATTTTCAAACTTGCCCGAAACGTTAGTAAACATCATGTGTTTTACTTTAAAACCAATTTCTGAATGTGTTGGGTCAATTGCCCATTTTGTAGTTGCCATAATTTATTTTTTAAGTGTTATATCATTTTTGATACCACAAATTTACGGCACCACTACCAACGAAGCACTTAACCTAGATTAAGAAATAAAAAACCAGATAATAGTATTACTATCTGGTTATGAGTAGTTTGAAAAACGTATAAGATCTCAATACTGTGTTATTTTAGTTGTTTTTATAGAAACTCAAAGCTCCTGAAGGACATTTGTTAATTGTATCCATAATTTTTTCAGAGGTGGAGTTTTCGGGTAAAATCCAAGGTTTATCTTTTGGATGAAAAACTTCTGGACTGTTTTTAACGCAAATACCAGAGTGAATGCATTTTCCAGATTCCCAAACAATTGTCACTTCGCCATTGCTGTATTCTTTTTTGATGTCTTTTGGATCCATAATTAAATCGTGGTGTTAATTATTACATTATTTTTTAATATTTTAGAAACAGGACATTTTTCGGCAATCGTTATTAGTTTATTTTTGATATCTTTTTCTATTGTTGCAGGAAAACTTAGTACACGCGTAATAGTGGTCGTGATTTCAGGATCATTTTCTTGAGACATGTTCAAAGCAATATTTATTTCTGGAATATCCCAGCCCTTTCTATCAATATACATTCGTAAAGTAGATAATGTACAAGAAGCTAAAGAGGCTAAAAGAGCTGTGTATGGATCTGGACCAAGATCTTGACCCTCAATAGTTGCTGGTTCATCCATGTAAAAACTGCCTTTCCTCCAGGAAATTGTGCATAAGTACTTCTGTGTTCCTATTTTACCGGTAATATCATTTTCTAATAAATTTTCCATACTTTATTTATATTTAAGGATTATAAGACGTCTTGATATTCTGGAGTTTTATCGAAGACTTTTTTTGCGAAAGGACATAATGGAATAATTTTCCAATTTTTTTCTCTTGCCACTTCAACTGCTTTTGCGATTAACTTTTTTCCTAATCCTTTACCGTTAAATGCAGGTGATACTTCAGTATGATCAATGATGATTTTATCTGGACCAGCAAATACAAAAGTCATAAGGGCAATTTTTCTGCCTTCGGTAGTAATATTAAAATTACCATTTTTTTCATTCAATTCTAAGTTTACTGTTTCGTTCATTTTTTTAAGTTTCTAAGTTTTTTTAAAGTCGCTGAGTTGCTAAGATTCTAAGTTTTATAGATATTTTTTGTCTTAGCAACTTAGAATCTTAGTAACTTTCCTCACCCCATTGGAATTTCCATCAATAAAAATTTAGCATCCGTGCTCGCTTTAATTTCCAAAGCTTGAAAATCAGTAATTCCCAAACCATCACGAGTTTCCAATTCCTGACCGTCAATAGTGATATTTCCAGAAATTACAAAAGCATAAAGACCATTTCCTTCCTTTTTTAAGTCATATTGTTTAGAAAAACCTGCTTCAAAATCTGCTAAATAGAACCAAGCATCTTGATGAATCCAGACACCTGCATCTTCAGGATTTGGAGACAATATTTGAGCAAAATTATTTTTTTGTTCTGTAGTGTCTAAAGTAATTTGTTGGTAACGAGGTTCTACATTTTTTACTTTTGGAAATAACCAAATCTGAAAAAGTTTGGCACGTTGATCAGCATTTGGGTTGAACTCACTGTGCTGAATGCCACTTCCCGCACTCATTACTTGCACATCACCTGTTTTGATAGTTTCGGCATTACCCATGTTGTCTTTATGCGCTAAATCGCCTTCTAACGGAATAGTAATGATTTCCATATTATCATGGCCATGCGTCCCAAAACCCTTCCCAGCTGCAATTGTATCGTCATTTAAAACACGTAAAGTTCCAAATTGAACGCGATCTGGATTGTACCAACTACCAAAGCTAAAACTATGATAAGCGTTTAACCATCCGTGATCTGCATGTCCTCTTGTATCTGCTTTATGTAAAACTGTTGTTTTCATGATATTTAAATTTAGTGATTTTTGTTATACAAATTTACATCCGTTATCAACAAAAACCACTTAACCTAGATTAAGAAAAAAGTGTTCAGTGTTCAGTGTTCAGTGTTCAGTGTTCAGGTTTTTAGTAAAAGCATTATCTTGAAATTACGTAACTAAAACTACGCTTAGTTATTCGTGTCTAATGAGAACTGAATACTGCCATCTAAAATCTGCCAACTCTACTTTCTTAGCATTTTACTTTTCATTTTACTAAAAAACTCTGGAGTTACGCCTAAAAAAGAAGCAATTTGTTTTTGAGGTACTTTTTGAAGTAAGTCATTGTGCTTTTTGCAGAATTTTTCAAAACGTTCTTCTGCTGTTAGACTTAGGTTATCCATTAATCGTTCTTGATGTGCGACTAATGAATTTTCTATAAGGATTCGAAATAGCCTTTCGAGTTTTGGGATTTCCTGATAGAGAATTTCTTGGTTCTCTTTCGATAATGAAATCACTTCGGCATCTTCTAAAACTTGAATAAAAAGATTGCCTGGCTTTTGCGAAAGCAAACTATACATGTCGCTAATCCACCAACCTTCGCAAGCAAAACTCATCACATGCTCTACAATATTATCATTGATATTAAAACTTCTGAGTACACCAGAATTTACGAAATAAGAATTCTTGCAAACTTCACCAGCGTTTAATAGCATAGTTTTAGCTTTAAGATTTTCAACTTTAGTTTTAGATAAAAAAAAATCTTGCTCTTCTGGAGTTAAACTAACGTGCTTGGAGATATTTTCGAGTATACTTTTCATAATTTCAAAAGTACAATTTATTCAAACTCTCAGCACGTAATTAAGAACAAAATAAATCACCATAATATTCACTTTATTGGTCTCAAGTGGAGTTTAAAACTATTCACTTTAAGTGCATCTCGCTTCAGCTTCTAAAAATTTTAGCCACAGATTAATATGATTAAAAAGATTTAATCTGTGGCTAATTTTACTTTTTTTGCAATTCAACCTCGCGGATTTTCAGTCTGCCAAACCAAATCTATGGACTTTCGCTCCCTAGTGGTTTAGTTTAATTATTGCTTTTTGATGAAAGTAAATGTTTTAATGCACCTGTTGACCAAAGCGACAACAAAATGAGGACAGGTTGGAACAATAAGCGAATAAATCTTTTTTGATCTGTATCTAAACCAAAAGCACTAATGTGATTCATGTATTGCGAAATGTTTCCTGGAAATACGAGTATGTAAAATACACCCAAAACAATACCGATTTTGATTTTATATTTTACAAGAAAAATTAAACTGAGTCCTAAAGCAATTTCTACTATTCCAGATGAAACAACTACAAAATCTATAAAATTGGGATTGTTTGGCAACCATTTTGGGACTTGCGCTACAAATTCGTGTCTTTGAAATGTTAAATGTCCAACTCCTGCCAGTGTCATAAATGAACCAAGTATAACTCTACAAATGTTTTGTATTATTGATGTTTTCATATTTAATTTTTTAAAATATTGAGCTTAGTATAATTCAATCGAATTTTTATTTATGATGCAACTTCAAAGAATTTTGGACAGTTATAAAACAAAAAAACTACTTGTATAAGAACAAAGTAGTTTTTTGTTTAAACTATTACAGTCAAGTGTTAGTTCAATTTTTTAGCTTTAATACTCGCTAGAGTACTTTTAATTCCGCTTAATTGTTTTGAAATTAATGCTACTTGATCTGCATTAAGTTCTGTAACGTCTAATGCTACTTGATATTTTTCGATAGCTGCTTCTTCACCAGTAATACATGCGTTTACTATTGCTTCAGTATCACCGCTAGTAAATAAAGCTTTTATATCTAACCAAGCACGGTGCACAGCTCCAAGCGCTCCACCACCAGATACTTCTGTAGATTTTCCTAATCTATTAATTTCGTCTTGTAATTCTACGATGTACAAGGCACGTTCACGTGCGTATTGTGTAAAATCACTTTTTATACCTGTGTTTTCTACATGTTCTGCGGCACTAGTATAACCTAATTTACCGTCTTCAAGAATTTGAATTAAATCTTCGAATGTGCTAACTACTTCTTTTCTAATTTCATCTGTACTTGTCATGATCTTTTTTTTTTAGTTAAAATTATAATACAAAGATGCGACGAGAGTAAGGATTTTATTTTATAGAATTTTTGGACTTTTTTATAAAATTCTAAAAGTAGCTTAGAAAGTAGCGTAGAATTAGCTGTTATCTTACGAAAATATAGGTGTCAATTTGGATGTATATTAATTTACAATCTCTTCCTTTACAGTATAGTACAAAAAAAATACCTCAAGAAAGATATCTTAAGGTATTCTATATAATTAGATTACAGAAGTGTTAAGCAACAGCTTCTTTTATTCTTTTTAATGCTTCTTTTAATAAATCTTCGCTAGTAGCGTAGGAGAAACGAATACAGTTTGGGTTGCCAAATGCGTCGCCCGTTACGGTCGCTACATTAGCTTCGCCCAAAAGATACATAGAAAAATCGTTCGCGTCTTTAATTAATGTTCCTCGTAATGTTTTTCCGAAGAAAGAAGAAACATCTGGAAACACGTAAAAAGCGCCTTCGGGAACGTTTATTTTTACACCAGGAATTTCTTTTAATAATCCAACAACTAAATCTCTACGACTATGGAAAGCGTCAACCATATGTTTTAATACAGATGGGTCTGCATCGACTGCTGTAATTGTAGCACGTTGTGCAATACTATTGGCACCACTAGTTACTTGACCTTGAATTTTAGTACACGCTTTTGCAATAAATTCGGGCGCTCCTATGTATCCAATTCTCCATCCTGTCATAGCGAATGCTTTCGCAACTCCATTTACAGTTATTGTTCTTTCTAGCATTCCTGGAATAGAAGCGATACTGCAAAAATTACCTGAAAAATTGATGTGTTCATAAATTTCGTCAGCAACAACGTATACATGTGGGTGCTTTTCTAAAACTTTTACTAATGCTGTCAATTCTTCTCTATTATAAACGGATCCACTTGGGTTACAAGGAGAAGAGAACCACATCATTTTTGTTTTTGGTGTGATAGCGGCTTCTAATTGTTGTGGCGTAATTTTAAAATCTGTATCTACCGATGTTGGAACCTCTACAGGAACACCGCCAGATAATTTTACAATTTCGAAATAGCTCACCCAGTATGGTGCTGGCAAAATCACTTCGTCACCTTCATTAAGCATTACTTGTGCAATGTTATATAAGGACTGTTTAGCTCCCGTAGAAACTACAATTTGTGATGGTTTGTATTCTAGATTGTTGTCTCTTTTAAATTTTCGGCAAATGGCTTCTTTTAATTCACCATAACCTTCTACCGGAGAATAGGTACTGTAATTTTCGTCGATTGCTTTCTTGGCCGCTTGCTTAATAAAATCAGGCGTATTGAAATCAGGCTCGCCTAAACTTAAACTGATAATGTCTTTTCCTTGTGCTTTTAATTCTCTAGCCAACGCAGCCATTGCTAATGTTTGTGATGTGGCTAAATTGTTAATTCGGTCTGAAAGTGGATTGCTCATTAAAATGTAATTTTTTGGTTTATTCGTTTTTTAGATAGTTATTATGCTGCAGGTTCTAGACCTAATGTTCTTAAATGTTTGAAATGAGCAACAACTGCTGCTGTCATTGTTTCATACTCGTAATACGGCAACTGGCATTCTTTAGCCGTTTCTTGCACTATTTTTGCAATTTTGCTATAATGAACGTGACTAATATGTGGAAAAATATGGTGTTCGATTTGGTGATTTAAACCTCCTGTATACCAGTTTACAACTTTGTTTTTTGGAGCAAAATTTACTGTGGTAAATAATTGATGTATAGCCCAAGTGTTTTCCATTTCACCAGTTTCGTTCGGCTGAGGATTTGCTGCTTCATCAACAACGTGTGCCAATTGGAACACAGTACTTAATATTATTCCAGCGGTATAATGCATAATGAAAAACCCAACAAGAACTTTCCACCATGTGATTCCAATAACTAACGGTAGAACTATCCAAATAGCCAAATAAATGATTTTGGTAATAATTAATGTTGTCCAAAGCGTTTTAGCGCTTTTTGGTTCCCCATAGGATAATTTCCTTTTTAGGTAGGTGCGCATTTGTTTAAAATCAGTTGTGATTGCCCAGTTAATTGTTAATAATCCATACAAAAAAACTGCATAATATTGTTGAAACTTATGAAATTTATGCCATTCTGCTTCTTTAGAGAAACGCATAATTCTACCCGCCTCTAAATCTTCATCATGACCAATAATATTAGTGTAGGTATGGTGCAAAACGTTATGTTGTACTTGCCAGTTGTGTACATTTCCAGCTAAAACATAAATAGTTCCACCCATAAATTTGTTAACCCAACCTTTTGTAGAATAAGAACCGTGATTGGCATCGTGCATTACATTCATTCCGATTCCTGCCATCCCCAATCCCATAATAATTGCTAATATTAAATGTACCCAAAAAGGCATGTCTAAAGTAAGTATCAAGAAGTAAGGCACTAGAAAAACAGTGAAAAGAATCACAGTCTTCAAATGAATTTTCCAATTTCCGGTTTTCTCAATGTTATTATCTTTAAAGTAACTGTTAACTCGAGAGTTAAGTGTCCTAAAGAATTTTAAATTATCTTGTTTTGCAAAAGTAGGGGCTGTGTTGTTCATATAAAATATTGAATATTTGCAAAGGTAGCTATTAAAAATTTTCATTATACAAAATTGAGTTAAATATTTCCGAGCTAAAAGAATTACTTTTGTTTAAAATTTTAATGATGGATGAGATTCTAAAGTATTTTCCTAATCTAACTGATCTGCAGAAGGAGCAGTTTCAAAAACTGGATTTTTTGTATCACGATTGGAATGAAAAAATAAATGTGATTTCCCGGAAAGATATTGATGCTTTGTACACCAAACATATTCTACATTCGCTTGGAATTGCCAAGATTGTAAAATTCGAACCTGGAACTTATGTTCTTGATGTGGGAACTGGCGGCGGTTTTCCTGGCATACCGTTGGCTATTCTTTTTCCAGAGACTCGTTTTTTTTTAATAGATATTATTGCTAAAAAGATAAAAGTAGTTCAAGCTGTTGCTGAAGCATTAGAATTGAAAAACGTAAAAGTAGAACAACTTCGTGCCGAATTGGTTAAAGGTGATTTTGATTTTATCGTAAGTCGTGCGGTGACTAATATGCCTGATTTTGTTTCTTGGGTTCGAACTAAAATCAAAAAACAAAGCAAACACGAACTCAAAAATGGTATTCTTTACCTTAAAGGAGGAGATTTAACCGAAGAATTGAAAGACTTTCCAAAAGCAACCGAGTACAATCTTGCTGATTTCTTTGAAGATGAATTTTTCGAAACTAAGAAAGTGGTGCACTTGCCGTTGAAGTTTGTGGTATAAATAATTTGAATGTTGAAAGTCATAAAGTCGAAAGATTTAAATAAAAAATCCGAATCTAAAATTTTAGATTCGGATTTTTTTATGTTCTTAAATAAGTTAACAAATTCAAATTGTTATGACTAAAACTGCACTCATCGGCTATTATTTTTCGCTCATGTACTTTTATTTGCTCAATCTATATTAGAAGAATATCTTTACTAGAGCATTAACAACTTTTATTTTGAAAACAGTTATAAGATTATCGTCATATTGGAAAATTCAGCTGATTTCATGGATTACAACTTCTTTGTACTGGGGGTTTTCTGCTTTTTTTAGTAGTAGTTTTATTTGGAAAATAGGCATAGCAGATCTAATATTGGATGTTGCTGTCGGTATTACACTGACACATATTTATAGAAATTTTGCGTTAAAAAAGGGTTGGAATAAGTTAAATCTAAAAAATTTGCTTCCAAAAATGATACTTAGTGTTTTGGTACTTTCGGTATTATATGTGATTTTGATTGTTGGTAAATTATATTTGGTTCGTTTCTTTATTTTAAAAAGTCCATTTGTTCCGTTTTTTGAGTTCTTTAAATCTATAGAATTACAGGTTTTTATAACAGGTGCAAGACTAATGACAATATGGGTTTTGGCTTATCATTTGTATCATTATTCAAGACTTGAATTAGAAACGGTAAAGGAAAATGCTCGATTGTCGATTGTAATAAAAGAGGCACAACTAAATAATCTGAGCGCACAACTTAATCCGCATTTCTTTTTTAATTCACTAAATAATATAAAATTTTTGGTGTTAGAAAATCCTGATTCTGCAAGGAGAGCAATAGATCTTTTATCCGAGTTATTGCGAAATTCTTTGAATAGTAATGTAAGGAGACTAGTGTCTTTAAATGATGAAATTAACCTTGTCAAAGATTATCTAGAATTAGAAAAAATACGATTTGAAGAACGTTTACAGATAAAAATTGAAACAAGTATTGATTTGTCGAAATATTTAATTCTGCCTTTGAGTATTCAATCTTTAGTTGAGAATGCAATAAAACATGGAATTGAAAAAAGAAAAAACGGTGGACTTATAACTGTAAAAGTTGAAGAGAAGAATAATTTTATAAAAATCAATGTTCAAAATTCTGGATCGTTAAGTAAAGAAATTAAAGATTCGGGTATTGGTTTAAATAATCTTAGAGAGAGGTTATTGTTGCAATACAACGGAAATGCTTCCTTCAAAATTAAAGAAATAAACGACGAAACGGTTTTGGCGACTATTTTACTTCCATTCAAATGAAAAAAATAAAAGTTATAATAGTAGATGATGAGCGTTTAGCAAGAGAAGAACTGAAAAGAGCGTTAAAAGGTTTTGATGATTTTGTTCTTATTGGCGAAGCTGAAAATGCTGATGAGGCTAAAGATTTGATTGAAAAAGAAATGCCTGATTTAATTTTTTTAGATATTCAAATGCCCGAAAAGTCTGGTTTCGATTTATTAGAATCTTTAGTTAATGTACCAACAGTACTATTTACAACAGCTTATGACCAATATGCTATACAAGCTTTTGAAGTAAATGCTTTGGATTATCTATTGAAACCAATAAGGGAAGAACGTTTTGCAAAAGCAATTGAAAAAATCAGGAATAGTGCAAAATTGAAATCGTCTTTAGGTAATTCTGAAAATAAAGACCGAAAAATTTTTATTAAAGATGGAGAGAAACGATTCTTTATTCAATTGGAAGAAATTTATTTAGTTGAATCACTTGAAAATTACACCAGACTTTATTTTCAAGATAAAAAAGCACTCCAAAGACGTTCTCTACGTCAATGGGAAGAGATACTTGAGGAAGCGATTTTCTTTAGAATAAATAGAACTGAAATTATAAATATTAAGTTCATTCAAGAAGTAAATAAAACAATCAGTGGCAGGTTGGAAGTAAAATTAAAAACTGGAGAATTATTAGAAGTCTCAAACCGCCAAGCAGTTAAGTTCAAAAATATAAATAGTTTATTGAATAGCTTTCTATTTAAATAAAAAAATAAAAAAACATTACGGAAAAGCGGTATGGATTTGGTAAAAACGAAATCTTATAGGTATTGTTGTTTGTTATTTTATCTATTTCAAATTTCAAAAAATAACTTAAAAAAGCAATTAGATGAAACTAATTTTAAATTTTGTATTTCTTATTTTAATAGTGTTAAACGCATTTTCACAGCAAACAAAAGTTGCTAAACTAGAAGATTTAAAAAGTGTCTATGATATACAAGACAGTGTCATGATTAAAACCAGAGATGGCGCACTGATATCGGCAATGATTGTTCGAAAAAAGGGTGTGGTCACTCCAATGTCTGTTGTTCTTCAATATACCATTTATGTTAGAGATAAGGGGAGAGATATCAAATCGTTGAAAGAAGCTACAGATAAAGATTATGTTGGAGTTATAGCGTATTCGAGAGGAAAGCGATTTAGCCCAAACGAAATAGCACCATATGAAAATGATGCTAATGACGCATACGATGTTATAGATTGGATCAGCAAACAAAATTGGTGTAACGGGAGTGTCGGTATGTTTGGCGGAAGCTATAATGGATTTACACAATGGGCTGCTTGCAAAAAAATGCATCCTGCACTCAAAACGATTGTTCCGTATGTCGCCAATAGACCTGGAATGGGTTTGCCAATGGAAAATAATGTTTTTGTAAATCCTAATTATGAATGGTCTTTTTATGTTGGGAATAATAAAGACCTAGATACAGTTGTGGGTGATGACAGGCAACGCTTCAGAAAAATGATGTTTAAATGGTGGGAAACTGGAGTAGCCTATAAAAAAATGGACAGTATTGA
Source organism: Flavobacteriales bacterium (assembly GCA_038241955.1). Taxonomy (GTDB): domain Bacteria; phylum Bacteroidota; class Bacteroidia; order Flavobacteriales; family Flavobacteriaceae; genus Flavobacterium. The sequence goes on from JBBSSR010000002.1 coordinate 178,647, forward strand.
TGGCACGCCAAACAGACTCTTTCAGAGGTGGATAAAGCACCCTTCATTTGATGAATATTGGCAAAAAATGGCGCCTTATGGAAAAGAATTTGCACAAATAAATATTCCTATTTTAGCTTTTGACGGATACTATAATGACTCACAAAATTCAAGTTTGTATTATGTAAGAGAACTTCAAAAATACAGTCCAAAAACTCCAGTATACGTAATTATTGGCCCCTACGGACACTTTGGGACACAAGCTGGTGGTGAGTCTATTTTCAATGGCTACAAAGTTGATTCCGTTGCGCTATTCGATATAAAAAAAATTACGTATCAATGGTTTGATTATATTCTAAAAAACGGGACTAAACCAGAAATGCTGAAAGATAAAATTAACTATGAAGTAATGGGGGCAAATGAGTGGCGAAGTGCTTCTTCTCTTAATGAAATGAGTAATGATTTCTTACAGTTATATTTCACTGATAGCAAATCAGGGAAGTTTTATGCTTTAAATCATAAAAAACCAATTCAAAAAAAATACCTCTATCAAGAAGTTGATTTTGCAGACAGGCAAACACAAAATAATGAGTATTACCCTGATCCAATCATCAAAAAAGAAATTGAAACCAGTAACGGTTTTGTTTTTATAAGTGAACCTATTAAACAACCAATGTTGGTAAATGGTTCGTTTTTTGGAGAAATAAAAGCAAGCATTAATAAAAAGGATATGGATATTGGCGTTACAGTTTATGAATTAGTGCCAAATGGAGACTATTTTCATTTGTCTTATTTTTTAGGACGCGCTAGTTATGCTAAAGATATTACTAAAAGAAATTTTCTAACTCCCGATAAAATAGAGTCAATTCCTTTTTCGAATACGCATTTAGTAAGTAAGCAATTGCGTAAAGGCAGCCGTTTGGTGGTTGTATTAAATGTAAATAAAAATCCTTTTTCAGAACTCAATTACGGAACAGGAAAAGTCGTCACCGAAGAAAGTATTAAGGATGCTAAAGAGCCATTAAAAGTAAAATGGTATAATGACAGCTTTATAAAAGTGCCAATTTTGAACTTAAAAAATTAGTATTAAAAACAAACCCCACAAGATTTCAATATAATTTGAATCCTGTGGGGTTTTATATTTAAAGTGTAATTGTTTCGTTCCTCGCAATGATTACTATTCTCCTAAAAACGGATATCTATAATCAATTGGAGTTACAAAAGTTTCTTTTATAGTTCTTGCTGAAGTCCAACGCAATAAATTTTGCATAGAACCCGCTTTGTCATTCGTTCCAGATCCTCTTGCTCCACCAAATGGTTGCATTCCTACTACTGCTCCTGTTGGTTTGTCATTGATATAGAAGTTACCAGCAGCATTTTGTAATGCTATTGTTGCTTCTTCAATTGCGTAACGATCTTGACTGAAAACAGCTCCAGTTAAAGCGTACTCAGAAGTAGTATCAACTAACTGTAATGTTTCTGCCCATTTTGAATCTTCATACACATAAATAGTAACTACTGGTCCAAATAATTCGGTTTCCATTGTACTGTATTTAGGATTTGTTGTCAAAATAACGGTTGGTTCGATGAAATATCCTTTTGATTTATCATACGCGCCACCAATAATCACTTCGGCATCCGCATCTTTTTTAGCTTGATCAATAAAACCAGCTAATTTGTCGAATGAAGTTTCAGAAATTACAGCAGTAATAAAGTTGCTCATATCTTCTGGTGAACCCATTTTCATCGATTTTAAATCGGCTTCTAATTGGTTTTTAACAGCTGGCCACAAACTTTTTGGAACATAAACACGAGAAGCAGCACTACATTTTTGACCTTGGTACTCAAATGCACCACGAGCAATCCCTGTTGCTACTTGTTTTGGGTTTGCAGATGGATGTGCAATAATAAAATCTTTTCCACCTGTTTCACCTACAATTCTTGGATACGTTTTGTATTTGCTGATGTTTGTCCCAATTTTTGCCCAAATATCATTAAATACTCCTGTTGATCCCGTGAAGTGAACTCCTGCGAAATCTGGACTGTCTAATAACGTTTCGGTTACCATTCCTGAATCTCCCATTATCATATTGATTACACCATCTGGTAAACCTGCTTCTTTAAAAATTTGCATCAATAGATTGGCCGAATATACTTGAGTGGCTGCTGGCTTCCAAACTACTACGTTACCCATTAAGGCAACACAAGAAGGTAAGTTTCCAGCGATTGCTGTAAAGTTAAAAGGAGTTATAGCGTATACAAAACCTTCTAAAGGTCTGTATTCAACACGATTCCACATGTCTGAAGTAGACTTTGGTTGCTCACTATAAATTTGTGTCATGTATTGTACGTTGAAACGTAAAAAGTCAATTAATTCACAAGAAGCATCAATTTCTGCTTGGTAAATAGACTTAGATTGTGCGATCATTGTAGCAGCGTTAATTTTGGCTCTATAAGGTCCTGCAATTAGTTCAGCTGCTTTTAAGAAAATACCAGCACGTTGTTCCCAGGCCATTTTTGCCCAAGCCGTTCTAGCTTTAAGTGCTGTTGCAATGGCTCCCTCAATATGTGATTTTTCAGCTAAGTGATAGGTTCCCACGATATGTTGATGATCGTGAGGAGCTGACATTGTTTTAGTTTTTCCAGTTCTAATTTCTTCGCTTCCAATATAAAGAGGAACGTCAATTTTAGAATTCCACATTTCTTTATAAGCGGCAAGTACTGCTGCTCTTTCTGGTGAATTAGGCGCGTAGCTTTTTACAGGCTCGTTTACCGCTTGGGGTACATTGAAAAATCCTTTTAGCATAACTTTATTATTTAATGGTAAACAATTGATAATTTGATGCAAAAGTACAAAGGAAAGATTGAATTTATGATAAAAATGTCATAATTTAAGTCAAATTAATTTAAAGCAAAAGGAGCGCACATTTTAAAAGTAGGTACAATTACTTTAAAAGATTTAGTAGTAGTAAAATTTATCATATTGAAATATCCTTTCATGGCACCGTATGGAGATGCTAATAAACATCCAGAGCTGTATGTGTGCAACTCTCCTGGTTTTAAGACTGGTTTTTTGCCAATTACACCCTCGCCATCGACCATTTCTATTTCATTTAGAGAATCGTAAATTTCCCAATGACGTGAAACGAGTTGAACCGAATCTTTACTGTAGTTTTCGATAGTAATTTGATAGCTAAAGGCAAAGTGAATCTTGTAGTTTTTGAAGTAAGTTCCCTCAAAACTCGTCAATACTGAAATTTTAATGCCTCTTGTTATTTGTGAAACCATGATTAATAACTAAATAGGTTTGAATAATCTGTAAAATTACAAAAATAATGATGCATTTCAAATTTTTTGCAAGAATGTATTTTTAGTTGGTAATGTCTAAAGAATTCGCAGTGCCAAGCCCAATTGCCTTTTCATACCGATCTGAGCTTCCTTTATAATAAACTACAACATAATAATCATTTTCGGTTTGATAGAAATTGCCATCAATCGCTTTTTCTTGTTCAATAGTTCCCTTATCTGTGGCAACAATATATTGATAATTAACAAATCCTTGCTTTATTAAAACGGCTTTTTCGTACAGGCCATCTTTTGAATTATAATCCATCTTAAATTCTGGAGTAGTGCTGTAATTGTTAAATATGCCGCCAACATAGATCGATGCATTCGACATAAAAGAAGGTGCCGAAAGGCTGAAATAGACCCAAGAATAGTCAGATTCAATTTTAAAGTTTGTGCCCTTTATCGTTCCTTCTCTAAAATTTCCGTTGATATCTGAAAAGTTAGTATACGGCAAATTCGTTCGATCATTATTAACATATAAATGAGTGTTGTAAATATCATTTTCTGCATTGACATAACTCACATAATTTCCTGCATTTTTGATGTCTTTGGTTTCAAAATATAAAAATTCATTCCCTGCCCAAAATTGAGTTTGCGCATCATATTTATACACAAAATCAGTTCCAAGGGCATATTGTGGACGAATATTTTTTATAGCAGTATTGAATTTTCCGTTTTGCAACAGCATCACTTTTAAGTTTTGCATCGGATTTTGAAAAACAATCTGGTCTGCTTTTATTTCGAATTCTAGGTTGTGTTTACTATATATATTTGAAACTACTCTTGGTTTTTTTATTTTTAATTCAACTCTAACCACTTCTTCATAGAGAATAAATTTTCTCGAAAAAACTACTTCTTTGTCGGAATTTAAAATCTTAATTATATAATTTCCACTCAATTTAAGTTGCGTGTACTCATTAGGTATCGTCAATGTGTAATGTGAGTAGGACTGCAACGTATTGTATGAATTGGAATAATCTTGAATTTTTTGACTGTCAAAACCTTGTAAATAATCACTTTTAGGAATGTCAGACGGTATCCAATTATAATCACAATGTGTAATTTCATAATAGTAATCGGCTTCATTACCAAATAAATCATCGAACTGAAGTGTAAAATTAGCTCCTAATTTAAATATAGGAATCATGTTCTGATTGTTTACTTCAAAAGAAACCGTTTTTATGTTGTACGGTGGTGGAACTTCATTTTGCACTTGAGCAGTAATGGATATGTAAAATAAAGAAAATAGTAAAAGTGTTATTGATTTCATACGAAAATTACATGAATTGTAAATATACAAATTAACACTAATTATTGAAAACTATTTATATAGACAATAAAATGATTTTTTTTATTCTAATATAAAACTCAAATTCTCTTCAATCTCTGCACTCATATAATTTTCATCCAATAGAGAATCAGCTAATAATTTTTTGCTTTCCTGCAAACGAATAATTTTTTCCTCAACCGTGTTTTTGGTAATAAACCGAATCACATTTACTTTGTTCATTTGTCCAATACGATGTGCACGGCCAATTCCTTGTTTTTCCGAAAAAGGATTCCACCACGGGTCAAGAAAAATGACATAAGATGCTTTAGTAATATTGAGTCCAACTCCACCTGCTTTCAAAGAAATAAAAAACAACAACGGTTTTTCTTGGTTTTGAAATCGATTCACTTGCAATTCTCGGTCTTTAAAAGCAGTTTCCCCGGTAAGTTCGCAGAAATCGATTTTATTTTCTTTGGACCAATTTTTATAAAAATTCAAGTTGGATACAAACGAACTGAAAACAATTGTTTTTTGGTTGGATTGCACTAAAGTTTCTAAATAGCGCGTTACAGCAATGTATTTTCCCGAGTCCTTTTCTGATTTAGCATCTATCATTTTAGGATGATTGCTCAATTGTCTCAAGCGCATTAAGGTATTGATAATATTGATTTTATCAATTCCCGAACCATCGGTTTTTAATAGCGCATTTCTAGCTTTGGATTTTTCTTCTTCGTACAGCTTTTCTTGTTCAGGTTCCATGTCACAATAGAAAATTTGCTCGGAGAGTTCGGGTAAATCTTTTAAAACTTGCTCTTTGGTTCGTCTTAAAATGAACGGACTGATGAGGTTTTTTAATTCGGATAAGCTATTCTCGTCTTGTTTTTTCTCAATTGGCAGTTTATAAGTTGCAGCAAAAAAAGCATAACTACCTAATATATTAGGATTTATAAATTGCATTTGCGCCCATAAATCATCAAGCGAATTTTCTATTGGAGTACCGCTTAATGATATTTTATGACTCGCTTTTATCTGATTTGCCGCTTTGAATATTTTAGAGTTTTTGTTTTTGATGTATTGACTTTCGTCCAAAATTAAATACCTGAAATTGTACTTTTCTAAAATGTAAATATCTCTAGAAACGACTGCGTAACTGGTAAAAATTAAATCGTATTTTTCTAGTTTCTTAGAAAGTAGTTTTCGATCGTTGCCGATATATTGTATTCTTCGGAAATGAGGCGTAAATTTTCGAGCTTCATTGTACCAATTGAAAACTAGTGATGAAGGCAAAACAATTAAAGCTTTTAAAAATTCTTCTGGTATAGGAATTTCATTTCCAAATAAATCGAGCTGAAGATCTTCTGCTTTTGCAATTTCCAATTGTTCTTGTACGGCAACCAGCATGGTTAATGTTTGCAATGTTTTACCCAATCCCATATCATCTGCCAAACACGCACCAAGACCATTGTTGTAATGTTCCAACAGCCATTTGACTCCTTCAATTTGATAGGGTCTTAAAGTTGCTTTGACCAAAGAGGAAGGTTTATATTCGATATCTTTTTGTAAACTTAGTGTTTCTTTAAATTCTAAAATCCCTTCTAAAACTGCAAAATTACTTTTTGGCAACAAAAGGTTACCGTTTTGAATTTTAGCCAATTTGGAGATTGGTCCATAAAGTGTCATCCATTCAATTGGAATCAAAAAATAGTTTCCATTTGGCAAAAGATAAAGTTGGTTTCGGTTTTTTATATTCGGAATTATTTCGCTAAAATTAAACTCGTAATTTTCGGAGATCACTGTTATTTTAATATCGAACCAATCGCTTTTTACATCATTCGAAAATAGAATTGTTGCTTTCTGAGTATCGATTTTGGTACTGTCAATTTTTAGATTTTCCGTTGAAAAACCCAAAGATTTAAGAATTTCTTGGTTTCCGATTACCCACTGGATAGTTGAGTAGGTATCTTGTGTTTGTTCTTTTGTCGAAAGCCCAAACAAACCATTTTCAGTTTTAGAGAAACCTAGTTCTAGCAATCTATTCGTAAATAAAGACTCAGATTTAGAGCGTTTGTATTGAATGAGTTTGATATTCTCTAAATCGCTTAAATCAATATCTGAACTATTAGTTTTGGTTGAATTCAGGTCGAATGAATATCCGTTGTAATCAAATTTTAAATTTAGAAAATAACTGTTTTTGAAAAAATCTAGAATAGGTTCAATACTGCACGAAACTATTTTATTTCTGATTTCAATCTCAAAACCTCTTCCTGTAATGTTTACTTTTTTGGCAATATCTTTGATGAATTTTTCAAAATAGTTGGAAACCATTTTCGACGGAATTTCAACTGATTTTTTCGTCAAAAAAGGAGTGATTTTTTTGGAATTGATATGTTGCAGATGATAAAGCTTTCTGTCAACTATTAACCAACTTGGTTCGTCCAAAAGTATTTCAATAGTGCTGTCTTTAGGATAAAAAACAGTTTCGTTTTCCTTTAAAGCTAAGGCATAGGTAATTCCATTTTCGTGTTTGTCAAAATGGAGTTGTGCTTCTAAAAAATATTGACTGATGATAACTTGACTTTTCCTAAAGTCTTTGTCCAAACCTAAATTAATAGACAACGGAAAATGTTCTTGATTTATTAATGTATAAAATTGTTCTAGATTGGTTTTGGTGAATTGGCGAATACCAAATTCTAATTTTGAATCTTTTAGCAAATCATCAATTGTTTTAGCAGATTTGCTATTTTTACTAAATTTTCTAAAGACTTTTTCAGGTCTTAAGTCTTCGCAAATTGTCAGTATTTTTTTGCTATTTACATCTAAATTTTCAAAAATAATCTCAAAACTTTTTAAAACCTCTGGACTTGCTTTTTTGTCTAAATAAGTAATTGCTTCCGTTTGCTCAATAATGTATGCTGTGGGAATAAAGCAATTTAGTTTTTTTTCAAAACTAATATCAAAACAAAACTGGAAGAGATTTTTAGTTTTCAAAAGCAAAAATGATTTTAAAATGATTTTTTTTAACACAGATTCCACAAATTACCACAGATTAATCTGTGTAGATCTGTGGAATTTGTGTTAGTTTTTTCTAAAATTTTAGTTTATGCTTATTTAAAACAAACAGGAATAATTTCTCCTTTCGCTAAGCAATATTTTTCTACTAATTCGGGTGCAATTTTATTGGTATAATCTTCTTCTACAACAGTAAATCCTATAATTCTTAACTTATCAAAATAATCACGACCATAAATACGAACGTGGTCGTATTGTCCAAATATTTTGGCGCGTTCTTTTTGGTCGGTGATAGAGTCGTCAGCAAATGTTGTCGCTCTCTTTAAGTCTTGTGGAATTTGAAGAATCGCCATTCCGCCTGGTTTCAGAACACGATATAATTCCTGCATGGCTTTGGTATCATCGGGAATGTGTTCCAAAACATGATTGCAAAGTATAACATCATATTGATTATCATCAAAAGGCAAATTACAAATATCCGCTTTTACATCAGCCAATGGCGATAGCAAATCAGTTGTGGTATAATCTAAATTTTTTTGATTTCGGAATAATTTATAAAAAGCCTGCTCGGGAGCAAAATGCAAAACCTTTTTCTTCGCAGTAAAAAAATCGGTTTGCTCCTTCAAATATAACCATAACAAACGGTGTCTTTCTAACGAAAGTGTGCTTGGCGAAAGCACATTGTTGCGTTGGGTTTCGTAGCCATAAGGCAACATCGATTTGAAACTTTTCCCATCAATAGGATCGGTAAATTTATCTCCTTTTAATGAAAAAGCAATTATAGGACGAGCTACATAACTTAAACGAATAAGTAGTGGTCGAGGGATTGTATTGAGTATAAGTTTAAAGAGTTTTTTCATGGGTTATTACGCAGAGGTTCACAAAGGTTTAACAGAGATTCGCAAAATTTTAAATGTCTGATCTTGAATTTATAAAACGTTTTATGTTATTTTTTAAAATTTTAGAATTGTAATTTATTAATAATCCTAACGGATAATTGCCTAATTTTAAATAGGTAAGTATTTGAGCAAAATAAACTGATGTAAAATTTTCGACAGTTTTTAATTCTATAACTATTTTACCTTCAACTAGTAAATCAATTCTGTAACCCTGATCAAGTTTGATTTCTTTGTAAGTTATAGGTAATGATAATTCCTTTTCAACTTTCAATCCAGCTTTTTGTAATTCATAAAAAAGACAAGCTTGATAAGCAGATTCTAAAAGACCAGGTCCTAATTGCCGATGTACTTCAATTGCTAGTCCGATAACTTTATAAGAAAGAGCATTTAATTCATCGTTAAGTTCTAAATTATAATTCTCCTCAATAAAATTTTTAATTAATTCTTTGCGAATCTCTGTGGAATCTCAGACTTTCTTTGCGAAATAACTTTACAAAATTAAAGGCACTTTTCTAAATTCATCCTCTTCGTTACTCACAATACCCAATGCTTTATAAACATAAGCAAACGTTGATAAAATTTCAGGTTTTCCATCGATAATGGCAACGTCATGTTCGAAATGGGCAGATGGTTTTCCATCAGCGGTGGTGATTGTCCAACCGTCTTTGTGTTGTTTGATGTTTTTGGTTCCCATGTTAATCATCGGTTCAATGGCAACTACCATTCCTTCAATAAAAAGCTTACCACGACCTTTTTTGCCATAGTTTGGCATTTCTGGATCTTCGTGCATTTTTTGTCCTAAACCGTGTCCAACTAGTTCACGAACTACTCCGTAACCATGAGCTTCGGTATATTTTTGAATCGCATTGCCAACATCTTCAACACGGTTTCCTATCCGTAATTCGCGGATACCTGCGTACAATGATTCTTTAGTAATTTGTAATAATTTTCTAGTTTCTGGAGCGACATCACCAATTTCGAAAGAATAAGCATGATCACCATGATAACCGTTTTTGAAAGCACCACAATCTACAGAGATTACGTCGCCACTTTCTAAGGGTTTATTATTTGGAATTCCGTGCACAACTTGAGAATTTGGACTCATGCACAAGGAGTTTGGAAATCCATACAATCCCAGAAAACTTGGTACTGCGCCATGGTCACGAATGAATTCTTCGGCTCTTTTGTCTAGATATAATGTAGTAACTCCTTCTTTTATTTCAGAAGCAATCATTCCTAATGTTTTTGATACGATTAACGCACTTTCGCGCATTAGTTCTATTTCCTCACGGGTTTTTTGAATAATCATTTTTGTAAAATAAGTGGCAAAAGTACGATTTTAAAATTATTTAATTTGGATTTGCCATAATTTTAAAAAGCTCGGAATTGGATATGTAAAAACGGTTTGCTAAACTGATTTCTGCCAGTTGTGCACTAACCAAATTATTCTCGCGAGTATTAATTAAAAACAGGGAACTTTCTCCAAATGAAAATAAGCGTTCTTCCGAATTAAGCATTGTTTGATTGTCTTTAGCTAAGCCCTTTATCAATAGTAATTGTTTGTTTAGTGAGGAAATTTCTGTTTTTTGAGCTTCGATTTTATTGGCTAATTGTAACTTTTCTACATCTAAAGTGTATTCTGTTTCCTGAATTTTATAATTCGTCAGCTTTAATTTAGCACGTTCTTTTCTTAAAAATAAAGGAAAAGAAAAATCAAGTCCAATTTTATAATTATCTTCTTTAAAATTTTCGAAATATTTTGGCTCTGATAAATACGAATAGCCAATATCTATTTTAGGAAGCAATTCGTTTGCATTTAATTTTCGTTCCACATTTAGGATGTCAATTTTACTTTGTAGTGCATTTATTTTAGGATGGTCTTCTATAGAAAAATCAGTATTCGTTAGATTGTTTGTTTGTAATGTTTCCTGAATTGTTTTTTCTAAAAGTATTTCTGGAATCATACTATCCGTGATTTCCATTGGTATATTGTCGTCTATCCACAAATAGTTAGACAATTCCAGTTTTGATTTATTCAATTTTAAATTTGAATCTTCTAAACTTAACAATCTGTTTTTTACAGTCATTCCCGCCTCAACGCTATCAATTGCGGGTTTGTCTCCTGCTCTAATTAAGGATTGAATTCCAGTGAATCTTTTCTCTGCATTGGCAGTATAATTTCGATAGAGTTGCACTTCTTCATAATTTTTTTTCCAATTAAAATAAGCTAGAGAAGCATCGTATAAAATGGCTATTGCTTGCAATTTAACTTCCGATTGACTCCATTCTATTTGCAACTTTGCTTTGCGCAAATCAGCCATTCTTTTGTTTATCCATAAACCTTGTCCTAGAGGAATACTAATTCCCAAGGCCGTCAAACCTTGATTTGGAGTTCCGTTTTCGGGGTTTAAATAATAGCCATCATTATTATCAAAACCCGCTTTAATTTCAATTCCATACCAAGTGGGAATCTTAAAACTACTATTCAAAATAGAATAGTATTCTTTTCCTTTAAATTGTTTGTTTGAATAATCTACTTCAATCTTCGGATCAAAACCACCTCTTGCCATCATCAAATTGGCTTGGGCTTTATTGAGTTCTAATTGGGCGTTTTTGACTAATGGGTGGTATTTTTTTACATAGCCCAAAAACTCATTATAAGTCAGTTCTTTTAAAAGTGTTTCTTGCCCATTGGAAACCAATGTAACAAAAAATAATAGGTAGAAAAGTCGTTTCATTATTTCTTTTCTTTTGAATTTTTCTCGTCGTTTTTATAAAAATCGGGAGGAAAACCATTTAATGTCCTCCAGATTTCAAACCATATAGGCACGGTTTGTAGTAAGGCGACAGTTTGCGCTCCAGAACCTATACTTAATTGTTTTGGCCAAGCTACTTCAGTTTTATCAGGAGCAATTAAAACGCGATACTTTCCGTTGGCACTAATAAAATTTTCAACAGCAACAACTTCGCCTCCATAAGTCCCGTAAGAAACTTCAGGCCATCCAGAAAAGACAATAGTTGGCCATCCGTCGAACCAAACTCTTACTTTTTCCCCTCTTCTAATCAATGGTAAATCGATTGGGTTTACATAAGTTTCAACCGCAATATCATAGTTAGAAGGCATGATGGTTGCAATAGCCGTTCCTTCTTTTATCGTTTCTCCAATGCCCGACTGCAACGCTCTGTTTATGTAGCCATTTTGTGCCGCACGGATGTAGTACATGTTATTTCTGATACTGTAATTAGCATACTGATTTTCAAGTTTATTTACTTGTACTTTTGCATCATATTGACTGCTCAATGCTGTAAATTGATCACTTTGTGACTTCGACACTTTCTCTGAATATTCAGCAGTAATTCGGTTAATTTCTATCTTCGAATTAATCAACTCATTTTTACTGCTTAATAGTTTGTTTTCTTGATTGATAATTTTGGCTTCTACTTCCTGAAGTTTTAGCTTTTTTTCTTCTAGATCGGTCAATGGTTTTAGCCCTTCTTTATTAAGTTGAAGTGCACGGTTAAATTGTGTGGTTGCTATTTTTAATTGTGTGTTTGCAGCAACCAAATCAATGCTGTCGCTTTTTATCTTTAAATAGGATTGTTTGATTTTGTTTTGTCCTTGCTCCAATTTTAGCCTTTTTTCGGCTTCGAGAGCTTGCAATTGACTGTTTAAACTTTTAACTTTCGATTCATAAGATTGTACCGATTGTTTTTTGGCATCGACTTGGTTTTGGGTATTTTCAACCAAATTAGGATCCATGTAATCTTCTTTTATTTCTGAAATAAATAAAATTGTATCTCCTTTTTTTACAAAATCACCTTCTTGAACATACCATTTTTCAATTCTTCCAGAAATCACACTCTGAATGGATTGTGGTCTCTGATTGGGTTTTAAGGTGGTTACCGAGCCGCTTCCAGAAACATTTTGTGTCCAAGGAAGAAATAAAAGAGCAAAAGCAAGTATCGATATACCGACAATGATTTTGTTTAATATTTTGTAATGCTTTTTATTCGCTATGGTTTGCATTGTTTTAAAGCGCAACAAAGATTGTTTGGGTTCGTTATTGTCTGATATATTTAGCATGTCTATTATTTTTTTATATCTGATATAATTCGGCCATTTTGCATAGTAAGTACACGATTGCTTTTTGTTTTCCAATAGTCGTTTTTAGAAGAGACAATTATAGTCCAAGAATGTTGTTTTGAAGTTATAAAGTCAATGATTTCATTGGCTACATCTTCATCCATACTATCGGTTGGATCTTCGTAAAAAAGTATTTTCGGCTTGTGAATGATACTTCTTGCTAATAATATTTTTTGAATATTAGACGTTGACAATTGTTTTCCTTCAGGAAAAATTCGGGTATCTAGACTTTCAGGTAATGATTTTATTAATCCTGTTAATTGCACGCCATCAATCGCCCATTTTAAATCTTCTTGGCTAATGCTTTTATTTTTGAAGGTTATATTATCTAAAATACTACCTTCGAAAGGAGTTTCACCATGGATAATACTTCCAATTTGTGAACGAAATTGTTTTAAATTAATTTTTTTGAATGTGTCGTCATTAATGTAAAACGTACCCGAAGTAGGTTGCAATAAACCTGAAAGTACGCGCATTAAAGTAGTTTTTCCAGATCCATTTTTTCCATCAATAAAAATATTTTCTCCTTGCGTTATTTTTAAACTAATAGCGGATAATGTTTTTTGTTTGGCCTGTGGAAATCGAAACACGACATCTTCAGTTTCTAAACTAATAGCAGTGTAATAAGTGTCAAATTCTTCGGTGGGGTCTTCTTCTAAATCCATATCAGTTACTTCTCCAATTTTTTCAACAGAAGTAAGAACATCATAAAAGGTTTCCAGTCCAATAATAATTTTTTCAACAGAGTTGATAACTAATAAAATAATAATTTCGGCAGCGACAAACTGTCCAATATTCATTTCTTGTGACAATACAAGATAACCGCCCACTGATAATAAGCCTGCGGTAATCAACATTTTGAAAGAGATTAATTGTATGAACTGTCTTTTGATAACATTAAAATGCTTTTCTCGATAGTTGAGGTAATCGGCAACCAAATCATCATTTTTATTTAAAGCGTATTCATAATTGAGTTCATTTCTAAAACTAAAATTATTTCGTGCTATTTCTTGCAACCAACTCGCTACTTTGTATTTGAATTTGGATTCTTTTAAACTCGTTTCAAGACCAGAATTATACGAGAATTTAAAAATAAAGTATAATAAGAAAAACAATAGAATTCCGAATACAATAAAAAACGGATGGTACAAAGACAAAAGAATAAGACCAAAAGCAATTTGTAATAAAGCAGCCGAAAAATCAATTAATAGTTTGGAGGTTCCTTTTTGAATGGTTAAGGTGTCAAAAAAACGATTGGCGATTTCAGGCGCATACTGATTATATAGCGCTTCCGATTTTATTTTAGGTAAACGAGTCGCAAATTCAAAAGAAGAACGTACAAATATTTTTTGTTGTAAATTTTCGGTGATACGAAGTTGCATAAGCGATAAAATTCCAACTAATGCTACACCAATTACAACCACAATTATTAATACAATCCACGATGCACTGACACGACCTGATTGTATAAAGTTGATAATTGCTTGGATACCAAGCGGCAATGATAAACTGATTAAGCCCGCAAAAATCGCGTAGAAAAAAATTTGCATGACATCTTTTCTTTCTAAATTAAGTAAATTGTAAAAGCGTTTTAATGGCGTCATATAAAATTAATTTTTTAAAGTTCGGTTGATTAAGTCCAAAAAGAAGTCGGTAACGGTAGTAGATTCGTCACAATTAGTAATCGTTTTTAGGTGATCGTTCAAAAAATGCTGTTGTAAACTTCCTTCTACAATTGTCGAAATTAAACTTTTGGCAAAAGGATATGTTGGATTTACCTCATTTACAATAGTAGCAATGCGATTGATGACTCTTTTATAAACAGAGAAATAACCTTCTTTATTATCCGCATCAACGGCTTTGGTATATAAAGCTTTGCTAAATTCGGAGATGATAATTTTATTTAATATTGCTTCGTTAACATGAATGGTGCTTATATCATCTTCGATTTTTTCGGTAATAATAGTGATGGCTTTTTCTAATTTTTTATGAGGATCAATAATATTAGCAGTAGAAAAAACCACCTTATATTCTACCCAACCCCAATACCAGGAAGACAAATACATTACCAATCGGTGTTTGTTTTCAAAATAGCGATAAATGGAGCTTTCATTAGAACCGATGCGTTCACCCAATTTTTTAAACGTAAATTGTTCCAATCCAATTTCATCGATTAATAGGATGCTGTTTTTAATTATTTTTTTACCTAGAGGAGTTGCCGCTGGATCTTTTAAATAAATGCTTTCGTTTACTTCAATTTTTATATTAGCTAGTACAGTCTCCATCAATTTTATTTTTTGTAAATATAATAGTAATACTTTCAAATATGATTGTTTTACTATTATTTTTAATTTTTTAATTTTTTTTATTATAAAATCAAATACATGCTTTGTAAAAAAATGAATTTAATGCTTTAAATTAGCGTTTAAAAATCGGTAAATAGTATGATTGATTCAGTTGAACAAGACGACAGAAATAAAGCCCAGGAACTAAAAAAAATGAAAAATTTTGCGTTGCTTTTTTTAGGCATTGCGGTGGTTCTTTTTGTTTTTGCATTGTATTTTAAAATCAATTGGTTAAAAGCTTTTAGTGAAGCGGCTATGGTTGGTGGAATTGCAGATTGGTTTGCGGTTGTAGCTCTGTTTAGACATCCGTTGGGAATTCCTATTCCGCATACGGCTTTAATTCCTAGTAATAAAGATAAAATTGGAATTAATCTTGGTGATTTTGTTTCGGAGGAGTTTTTGACTAGAGAAAAACTCGAAGTAAAAGTACTGCAGTTTAATTTCGCGACAAAAGGAGCAGAGTGGTTGATCGATTCGAAGAACGCTAATCAAGTGTCGCAATTAATCGTGGAAAACATAATTCCAGGTATATTGAAAACGATTGATGACGATGATGTCAAAGAGTTTATTCAATCTCAATTCAAAGACAAATTAAGTAAAATGAATTTCGGAGAATGGATTGCGGTGGGCTTAGAATCTTTAGCGTCAAGCGGAAAACAAGAACAATTGGTTACCAATGTTTTAAAAATGCTGATTGTAGAACTTCACGACAACAAACATATTATAGAAGAAAAAGTAAAGAGCGCAACTCCTTTTCTTTCTTTTGGATTGGCAGATCGAAAAATAACAGAAGGCGTTTTTAATGGTCTTTACCAATTTTTAGATCAAGCAAGCCAAGAAGATAGCGCCATTCGAAACAGAATTGATGTGTATGTGCGAGATTTTATTTTAGAATTGAAAGATTCTCCAGAAATGCAAAAAAAGATAAATGATTTGGTTCTCGCTTTTACCAACAAAGCAGAAGTTCAGGATTACATAAATGATATTTGGCTCGAAATTAAAACTGCCATTGCAAATGACTTGGATAAAAAAGAAGAGTCGTCGATTAAAAAAAGTATTTCTAACATGATTCAAAGTTTTGGTAAAGGAATCAAAGAAGATCAGTTAATGCTTGATAAGATTAATAATTTCATAAAGAATGATGTTTTGGAGGTGCTTATCAGCAATAAAAAAATGATAGGTGATCTGATTTCTTCTACCGTGAAAAGCTGGGATACGGATGAAGTATCGAATAAATTGGAATTAGAAATTGGTGGCGATTTGCAATTTATAAGAATAAATGGAACTGTAGTTGGCGGTTTTGCTGGACTTTTGATTTATGCTGTGGAATGTTTGTTTCATAGTTTTGTATTATAAAGTTATTGCAAATGGTATAATGGAACAATAATGAATGATAAAGTCTTTTAGAATTTCCATATGAGGTTTGTCATATTTTATTTTTTCTATTTTCTTTACTTTTGTTATAAATATAACATTTATGGAAAAATATGTAACTGCCGAAGAAGCTGTAAGAGTTGTAAAATCTGGAGATAGAGTCTATTTACAGGCTGCTGCTGCTGCACCAACAATTCTTGCTAATGCCTTAACGGAAAGAGCTGCTGAATTGCGAAATGTAGAGATTTGTCATTTGCATACCGAAGGCGAGGCTCGATATGCCAATCCTGAGCTCGCGGAAAGTTTTCATGTGAATTCTTTTTTTATTGGTGGTAATGTTCGGCATACTTTGAAGGCCGGAAATGGTTCTTATACACCAGTCTTTCTAAGCGAGTTGCCTCATTTGTTTCGAAAAAATGTGTTGCCATTGGATGTAGTCTTTATACATGTTTCGCCACCAGATAGCCACGGATATTGTTCTCTTGGTGTTTCTGTAGAAGCTACTGTGGCTGCAATTGAGAATGCTAAAATTATTATTGCACAAGTAAATCCACAAATGCCGAGAACTTTTGGTGATGGGATTCTTCATGTTTCGGAAATAAATTATTTAGTAGCTGTAGATGTACCAATTTATTCCCATAACATTGAACCTTTTACCGCCGCCGAAGATAGAATTGGGGAATATATCGCCTCTTTAATTGAGGATAGAAGCACGCTCCAAATGGGTATTGGTTCAATTCCTAATGCCGCTTTAAGTAAATTGGGAAATCATAAAGATTTAGGATTACATACCGAAATGTTTTCGGATGGCGTAATTGATTTGATAGCAAATAATGTTATTAACTGCAATTATAAAGGAACATTAAGAGGAAAAGTGCTTTCGACATTTGTTTTAGGATCGAAGCGTTTGTATGATTTTATAAACGATAATCCTTTTATTGAATTACGAGAATCATCTACGGTGAATGACACAGCTCGCATACGAAGAAATCCAAAGATGATCGCTATTAACTCAGCTATAGAAGTCGATTTGACTGGCCAAGTTTGTGCAGACTCTATAGGACCAAGAATGTATTCTGGTGTGGGAGGTCAAATGGATTTTATACGTGGCGCTTCTTTGAGCGATGGAGGAAAGGCTATTATAGCTTTGCCATCAATAACCAAGAATGGAGCAAGTAGAATAGTTCCTTTTTTACAACATGGAGCTGGAGTAGTTACCACGCGCGGACACATTCAATACGTAATTACTGAAAATGGAATTGCAGATTTATATGGGAAAACATTAAAACAACGTGCTACGGACTTGATTAAAATTGCGCATCCTAACCATCAGGAAAGTATTGAGAAAGAATACTTTTACTTATTGAATAAAATGTAAAAAAGCAACTATTTAGTCTATAGGATATAGTTTTCCAAGTTTATAAATTATAGGTTTTTCGTCAAATTGAGCTCGCAAAGGCGCAGAGACGCAAAGTTGATTATTGGTATGAAAAGAGATAGTCATATAACAAATTTATTAAGCTGAGTAGCTATAAAAAAAAGAGGCGATCTACTATTAGAAAGCCTCTTTTTTACATTTAAATTTTATTCTATAGCAAAGAATGACAAGTCATGGCAGCTGGCTGTTTAATTCCCATTAAGGCAAGAATTGTAGGAGCAACATCTCCAAGAACACCATCATGTATTGTTTTTAAATCGTTGTCTACCAAAATAATTGGTACTGGATTAGTTGTATGAGCTGTATTTGGCGTGCCATCAGGATTGATCATAGTTTCGCAGTTTCCGTGATCGGCAATAACAATTGTAGTGTAGTCATTAGCTAAAGCCGCTTCAATTACCTCTTTCACACACGCATCAACAGCTTCACATGCTAGAATGGCTGCACTCATGATCCCGGTATGTCCTACCATATCGCCATTGGCAAAATTGAGGCAAACAAAATCTACTTCGCCTTTGTTTAATTCAGGAACCAACGCATTTTTTAATTCATACGCACTCATTTCTGGTTGCAAGTCGTAAGTCGCTACTTTTGGAGAGTTTCTTAATATTCTGGTTTCACCTGTAAAAGGTGTTTCTTGACCGCCTGAAAAGAAAAAAGTCACGTGTGGATATTTTTCTGTTTCGGCAATACGAATTTGCTTTTTTTCTGCTTTTTCTAAAACGGCACCTAAAGTTTCAGTAATATTATCTTTGTTATAAACGACTTTTACGTTTTCATAGGTTTCATCATAATTAGTCAGCGTAACGTAATACAATTTTAATTTGTGCATGTTTTGCTCATGGAAATCTTTTTGCGAAAGCGCCTCTGTTAATTCACGACCGCGATCGGTTCTAAAATTAAAGAAGATAACAACATCATCTTCTTCAATTGTGGCAAGTGGTTGGTTGTTAGTGTCTACCATTATTACGGGAGCAACAAACTCATCGGTCACATCATTTAGATAACTAGCTTGCATCGCAACAACGGGATCTGAGGCTTTTGCACCTTCGCCGTTTACAATTAAATCGTATGCTAATTTTACGCGTTCCCAGCGTTTGTCTCGATCCATTGCGTAATACCGACCTATAATCGAGGCAATTTTTACGGGTGTATCTTTAATGTAATGTTGCAATTTTTCAATATAACCTCTACCCGATTTAGGGTCAACATCACGACCATCTGTAAAAGCATGAATAAAGACTTTGGTTAATCCAAATTGTTGTGTAGCATCAATTAATCCACGTAAATGCGAGGTATGTGAGTGAACACCTCCGTCTGATACAAGTCCTAATAAATGTACTTTTTTATTGTTTGCTTTTGCGTAATTGAATGCGTCGACTAATGTTTGTTCTTTTGCTAATGTGTTTTCAGCCACCGCAAGATTAATTTTTGGCAAATCCTGATAAACGATTCTTCCTGCGCCAAGATTCATGTGTCCTACTTCACTGTTTCCCATTTGTCCTTCTGGAAGACCAACGTTTAAACCATCTGTTCTAAGCTGAGCACTTGGATATTTTGTATAGAGACTATTTATAAACGGAACATTTGCATTGTCTATTGCAGAAACTTTCGGGTCTGGAGATTTACCCCAACCGTCTAAAATCATTAAAATTACTTTTTTGTTCATGATACTTATTTTTTGTAAAGATAAAGTATTGACAAAAGATATAATAAATTCTGAATTACTATTATATATAAAAAAGGGAACCGCTATTAAAAATACTAATAGTGCTCCCTAAAGGGTTTTTTTATAAAATTAATGCAAATTAAAATATATTTTTCACCTCATTGTAGTCTATAAAATACTTTACACTTACTGATAAAACATGGTTCAAACCATCGTTAGTAAGTAGGCTAGTGTAATTACCTGCAAAATCTTTGTTCACATACTTATCATTTCGATTTGCATTACTTCGATATAAGATGGTTATCTGACTACCTGGTGCAAACCACCAATTGTATGAAAAGTCTAAATTCCAAGTGATAAGGTTGAAGTTTTTATTTTCGTCATACGTATCATTAGGCATAAGCCTACCGTCTTCTTGTAGGTTGTAAAAGTTTTTATTTTCGGCATATGACCAATAATAGCGTGCGGAAATATCGAAATTCATTTTACTGTTTAAAGAATATTTTCCGTTTAGAGTATTGGTATAGGTTACCACATTTCTATTGGCATAAATAATACTATTTGGAGGCAAGAGATTGTTGTAGTTGCCACTGTCTACAAATCCTTTATTGTTATTTTTTCTTAGAAAATTAAAATCATAATTCAATGCAAATTTATCATTAAATCGGTAGCGAGGGCTTATATTGAGGCCATACGATTTCCTATCAGGTTCATTTAAAATGCTAATAGAGGGATTTAAATCGAAAGCAAATTTATTATTATAATTGCTAGATATCGTAAACCATCCTCCAAATTTCGCAGGGTCAAAACTATATTTTCCCGCCGCCCTTGGCTCGTAATAATTATAGACTTCTACAGGATTGTAGTTCATACCAAAACTTACAAAGTGATTTTTTTTCGTTGAGCTGTTCACCTCTATATTTAGCTCGTCAGCTTGAATTTTGCCAGTTTCTTTTTGAAATTGAGAATAGAAGTTAATATTGGTGCTAAAAGAGTTGAAAATTTTGGTTGGATTAAGAATACGATAACTGCTGGTTCCAAAAAAGCTATAATAATTTGTCTCGAAATTTATTCCCAAATCATTACTATCGAAATCTTTGCTCACTACATTGGTACTCAAACTGTATCGGTACTTTCCGCTAGTCTCTGCAATGTATAAGGTGGAATTTATCCCGTCTTTTTTGCTTTCCATTTCGTTTACATAACTATATTCAAAATTTCCTGAAAGGTTATAGGTGTTTTTTGTAGTGTTTAGATCCCAAACCAATGCTGAAACATTTCCGTCTCTAAAGCTATTATTCCTTGTGACATTTGTATTTACGAACGAAACCGAAGAGTTTTTATGAAATCGTTGATCGAACACTAAAACATTATAGTTGGTTAACGGTTCAACTTCTACGCGTCGTGTTTCTTGAGTACTTATGTTTTTTATTGTAGCGTAGGTTTTTTCGGTAACGGCATTTAAAAATCCAATTCCTAAACCACCTTTTGTTCTTCCAGAAATTTTAAGAGCGTTGTAAAGATTTATGTTTGCAGGGTTTTCTATAAGTTCTTCGTCCGTTGTTGTCACAGGATAATAGGAGGGTGGACCGCCAATTCTTCTAGAATAAAAAATATTTCCTTTGCTAAATAAATCAGTTCCCTCGGTAAAAAAACCTCTATTCTCGTCAAATTGTTGTTCGAAAGGAGTTAGATTTAGTATTTTGTCGTCGTATTTTGTTTGTCCAAAATCAGGAATTAGCATAGCATCTAATGTGAAGGCATCATTTATTCCGTACTTAATATCCAATCCACCTTTTACTTCACCATACGTTTTTTGATTTGCATTAGCATAGGAGTAAAATGAAGCATACGGTAATAAAAAGAGACGTGTAGGCGTTTTTATATTGGCTATTCCCTCAAGTACGCCAGCTTGTTGTGTAAACGTTCCTAATTTTGAGTCAATAAAGTTCCAGGAGTACTTTTCGCGATCGCGTCTTATTTCGCGGAAAAAATTAACTCCCCACGTTTGTACTTTTTCGCTAGAAAAACGCATGGCAGCATAGGGAATTCGTATTTCTACTACCCAACCAAAATCCGTAATAATGGCTTTACTACTCCAAACGGCATCCCATGAATAATCTTCTCCTGTGCTATCGGTAGTTAGGCAGTCGGCTTGTCCATCTGCAGCACTTACAAAGAATTGAAAGTCCTGTTGTCCGTCGTTGTAACCATTAATAAAAACACCAAAAAGATCAGCAGTACCAAAATCATCTCTTTTTGTAATTTCCTTTAATATTTTTTTTGGTTCGTTATCGTATAGTAAAGCACCAATGTACATCGCTTCGTTATCATATAGCACGCGCACTTCAGATCTTTTGTTTTCTGCTACTGCTTTTCCATTATCTGGCTTAAACATAACAAAATCTGTCGCAACAGGCACAGATTGCCAGGTTGATTCACTTAATTTGCCGTCAATAATTATTTTTTCAGTCGTAAATTTGGTTTGCAACGTTTTTTTTTGGCCATAGCCAAAAATAGTTAAGAGTAGAAAGCAGATCGGTGCTATTTTGTTCATGAGTTAGCGAATTGATAAAACGGAATTAATAAAAAATTTATCGCCATTTCATTAAATAAAACAAGCAGGAAAGTTTTCGAAATAATAGACTCTTTATGCCCGAAAATGTTACAGTATATGTTTTATTTTCTAAATATTTTTTAAAACGATATAAGTTATAGGCTAGCAAATAGTTTCAATTTGCTAAAACTATATAGTAGTAATTCCACCAATAATATGTACGGTTCTACGTTTATATGTTAAGGTTCCGGAACAAGTTTCTGTTTTTAATAGTAAAACATATTTTTATTCAGAGCTTTATTGCTGTATTTTTCGTATAGTATATTTCGTACTAATTATAATTTTAAGTTAAAATAGTTTTTAATGCTTATAATTACAAAAAATGGTCTATTTGTAGTTTTAATCTTGTATTATATATTATTTTATAGTAAAATAAACATATAATTTAAATAAAATACCTTTTATATAATTTTATAAAAAAGTTACAAATCGACAAAGTGTTAAATTTTGTCGATTAAGTACATTTTTTTTTGGTCAACTAAAATATTATGATACTTTTGTCTTCCCCAAATTAATGTTTAACTAAAAGATTTTCAATGTTATATAAGTCATTTCTTTCAATCGTATTTATGTTTTTATCTTTTACTTCTAGTGAAAAAGTATCAACTATTCCAGAATCTACTCCAATCAAAAGGATTGCAAACGTTGTTAAATCTAGCTTCGATGTAAAAGTTGAATTGGTTTATAGTACGCTCCAAGCTAAGCAGTTTCAGTTGCCTAAGTTAGAAAGTTTTACAGAAGCTTTGAAAGGTTTTTATTTATTAAAGGAAAAAGGATTGATTAAAAAAGACATCCTTACTTTAGTTGATTTTAGTTTATCCTCGAATACTAAAAGATTGTGGGTAATCGATTTGGATAATAACGTAGTATTGTTTCAATCTTTAGTAGCTCATGGTAGAAATACAGGAGATGAATTTGCAACTGATTTTTCGAATTCAGCTGAATCGTACAAAAGTAGTTTAGGATTTTACGCTACAGGTGAAATTTATAATGGTAAACATGGAATTTCTTTAAAATTAGATGGTTTAGAAAAAGGAATGAATGACAATGCCCGTGAAAGAGCAGTAGTTATTCATGGAGCCGATTATGTTTCGGAAGCCTTTATTAAAGGGAACAAAAGACTAGGTAGAAGTCAAGGTTGTCCTGCACTTCCTGTAGAGTTGGCTGCCGAAATAATTTCTATTATAAAAGATAAGTCCTGTTTGTATATTTATCATCCATCAATAAACCGAGCTAAAGAACAAAAACTAATTTCTTAATTTAGCATATAAATTGGCATCTAGATTGTAAATATCATCTCTAAAAATCAACTCGTTGTTTTCGCTCCAAGCTGTCCAGTACCACTGATATATAGAATACCGTTTTTTTATTTTTAAGAAAACGGTTTTTGTAGTTCCAATAATAGAATCAATTTTTGCTTTCGAAAAACGCTTCGGATTATCTAATAGTAGCTGAGCTAGTTCCAACGGTTTTTCAATACGGACACATCCTGAGCTAAGTGATCTGTTGTTGCGATCAAATAAATTTCTATGATTGGTGTCGTGTAAATAGACACTATGGGTGTTTGGAAAAGTAATTTTTATCACTCCAAGCGCGTTGTAATATCCAGGTTTTTGTACGTATCTATAACCATTTGGTTTCTTCTCGTTCCAGTCTAATGGGTCAATTTCATTATTTTTGTTGTCAAAAATACTAATGTTCTTTTTCTTCAAATGATTTCTATCCTTTATCATTTCAGGTATAAGATCCTCTTTTAAAATAGTAGGCGGAACAGTCCATGTAGGATTAAACACTACGTTTTGAAGCGTTGAGGTTAAAATTGGAGTTTGGCGTTTTATTTTTCCCACCACAATACGTTTAGTCATTGTGATCTTTTGGTCTTCTATCACAGTTAAACTATAATTTGGGATATTGACCAATAGATAATTTTCAGTGAAAGACTTAGAGAACCATCGCCATCTTTCAAGGTTTGCAATTATTTGATGTTTCCTTTCTTCCTTTGTGAAATTAAGCGCCGCAATAGTTCCTTTACCAATAAGTCCATCCGAAAGTAAGCCGTGACGTGTTTGAAATTTTTTAACAGCTTCAAAAGTTTTGTCATCATATAAGGATGTAAGACTGTCTTTGCTCGATAAATCCTTCCAGTAAAGTAGTCTTTTCTTAATATTTATAACAGCTTCATTACTTTCATTGTGATTTATTTTTTCTGCGCTCACAATTGGTGGCAAACTGTCATTCGGGAAAGCATTAACCAACTGCAATGATTTTTTTAATTTTTTATAAGTAGTTGCAATAGGTTCGCATTTTTCAATTTCAGTATCAAAAGAATTTTTGCTTAAGCATTCATTTAAAACTGGATTGGTGTCAAAATCGGGGATATGTAAATCCCAATTGTTATATAATTTTCTTGGATTTAGTTTGCCGTTACGAAGATGAGTTAGATATTTTTGAAAATTGTAAGTAAGTAATACATCATAATTTACTTGCTGATTTTCGTCGAGCTCAGTGAATTTTTTTTCGTCCTCCAGTAATTTCGGACTGTTATAATCTAAAGGATTTAGGCCTTGAATTTCACAGTTTTTTAAATGTTCAAGGATTGCTTTTCTATTTTTTTCTAATTGCCAAACGGTCTTATTTCCTTTTGATTTGTAAAAATCTAAAAGAGATTGACTTTTATAAGAATCTAGTAAAGTGCTGTTAAAGCTAATTATCTGACCTTGTTTTTCAGAAGCATTATTTTTTAAAGTGTCATCCGACTCTTTTTTGCAACTGATAATTATAATTAATAAGAAGTAAAAGTAAAGTTTATTCATATGTTTTTTTATACATTAAAATATGTTCGCCAGCATTTGTAATTTCAAATAAGTCTCCTTGTTTATGGTATTCTAATTTTTCGTAAAAAGCAATTGCACTAGTTCTAGCATTTAGCCATATAAAGTTACATTTCAAATTTTTACAAAAGTCCTCGCAAAACAACACAAGTGATTTTGCAATTCCTTTATTTCTATGTTTTTCTATAACAGCCATTCCTCGTATTTGATACTGATCTTTTTGATCAAACAAATTGTGTGCCGTTTTAAATAATGAAATAACACCAATTAATTCGTTTTCTATAAAATATCCAAAATGAAAAGTAGTAGCTAAATCATCACCTATAAATTGGCAAGTGGTGATAGGTTTTCCTTCTCGAAGCACAGGATGTCTAAGAGAATATGTGTCTAAAGCAGCTATTTCTGTGATGTTTTGCATCATAATTAAAAAGCGATAAATGTATAACAATTTAATTTTAAAATAGTTGTAAAAGTAATTGCTTAATGCGAATTTATTTTTAAAAAAAAGTTGCAAATAACTATTTTTATTAATTATCTTTGCACCTCATTAATGCGAAAGTAGCTCAGTTGGTAGAGCTCCAGCCTTCCAAGCTGGTTGTCGCGAGTTCGAGCCTCGTCTTTCGCTCTAAGAATCATTTTTGATTTTTAAAATTTAAATTTTATTGATAATGCGAAAGTAGCTCAGTTGGTAGAGCTCCAGCCTTCCAAGCTGGTTGTCGCGAGTTCGAGCCTCGTCTTTCGCTCTTAAGCCTCAAATGAAAATTTGGGGCTTTTTTTATACAAAAAACACAGAGTTGCGTTTATTTTAAGTTACTTAAATCGCTCCCGCTTTCTAATTCTTCTGGAGTTTGGTTTTGTCGAAAAACACGTGCTTTTAGAGTACCTTTTAATACTATCTTTTCTCCTTTTACATTTAGCCAACTTCCTTCTCTTAATCCTAAAACGGGTAAAGAATTAAAAGCATGAAATTCTTTAATTCTCGTTTCTCTCGTTTCTCCCATATGTTCGGATTGATCGCTAGCATCTAGATAGTGCGGATTTAAATTAAAAGGAATCAATCCCAAGGTTTGAAAACTTGGAGGATAAATAATAGGCATGTCATTGGTAGTTTGCATGGTTAAACCACAAATATTACTTCCTGCACTTGTTCCTAAATAAGGAGTTCCCGCCTTTACAGTATTTGCCAAAACGGTCATTATTTTGTTTTTATACAATTGTGTAACAAGTAGAAACGTATTTCCTCCACCTGTGAAGATACCTTCTGCTTTTTCTAAAGCTTCTGCAGGGTTTTCAAATTCATGAATTCCTTTTGTAGCTATATTTATTTTGGCGAAAGCCACAGCAACTCTAGAAGTATATTCCAGATGGCTTATTCCTCCGGGTCTAGCATACGGGATGAAAAGAATGCTTTTACAATCTTTGAAATGCAACTTTAATTCAGGTAATAAATATTCTAAATAGTCTCCTTTATAGAGAGTTGAAGTGCTGGCAATAATACAGTTTTTCATGATATTCGTCTAAAAATAGTTGTCGTAAAGATAGAAAAGGATTGGTTTGTAAAAGAAGGCAACGAATTTTAATTAACAATTTTTTATCAATCAATTAGTAATTAATTTGGAATGGTATGAAATACTTTTACAACACAGAAAAAAATACTATGCTAAAAATTATACTTCATTTAGTTCAAATTGCAGTTTTTATTTCGTTGCAGATTGTACCTGATGATACTGCTGATGATAATTTAGATTCTAAAAATAAAGTAGAAATTCAGGCTAAAAACACCACTATTCTAAATAACGACAATGAATCAAAAGAGGTAAAAGAGGTTGTTGTTCATCAAGTTTAAA
The DNA here is from genome assembly GCA_038241955.1 of Flavobacteriales bacterium. GTDB lineage: Bacteria > Bacteroidota > Bacteroidia > Flavobacteriales > Flavobacteriaceae > Flavobacterium. The sequence goes on from JBBSSR010000002.1 coordinate 205,417, forward strand.
GCATAAAATAGTACTTCGTTAAAAAAAAAATTAAGCCCATTGAAAAATAATTTTACAATTTTATTTATCTTTTTATATGCTCCATTCTTAATGGCGCAGATAAGTCAAGAAAAAACAATTAGTGGACAAATAATTGCCGATTCGAATCCTGTAGAAGGAATTAATATTACGAATACAAAAAGTAAGATTAGTACAGTTTCAAACAACAATGGAAATTTTTCTATCACTGTAAAGCAAGGTGATATTTTGAGTTTCTCAGCTGCAAATTACGAACCTTTAAGAAAATATATCAATAAGCAAGAATTTGTTTTTGGCAGTATTGTTATAAATATGGTGCCGTTAACAATTGAATTAAAAGAAGTAATTGTTAATACTCATCCTGAAATTACGGCCGAAAATTTGGGTATAATTCCTCGAGGTCAGATTAAGTTAACATCAGCAGAACGAAAACTAGCCACTGCAACCTCGTCAGTAATGAGTATAGATGGTTTGATAAACTCGATTTCAGGACGGACAAAAAAGCTTAAGAAAGCATTAGCAGTAGAAAAAAAGGAGTTTTTGATTGTAAAATTAGAAAACTTGTTTGAAGATAAATATTATATAGAAACGCTCAAAATTCCCGAGGATCAGATCAGATCCTTTCAGTTTTATTGTGTTGAAGATGCTGATCTTGGCAACGCATTAAATGCCAAAAATAAAACGATGTGCATGTTTTTGATAACGGGTTTAGCTTCAAATTATAATAAAATCAGAGTTTTTGATACAATTGAGAATTAATTTTTAAGATTTATAAACATAATGATGGCTCGTGAAGAATAATTTTACTTTTTTATATTTTTACTTTGCTTTTATGCCGTTTCTAATGGCGCAAGAAAGCATAGAAAAAAAAATTAAAGGACAAATAATCGCTGATTCAAATCCTATTGAAGGAGTGAATATTACAAATACGTCTAGTAAAAGTAGTTCCGTTTCAGACGAGAATGGTAATTTTTCTATTGTTGCAAAAGAAGGTGATATTTTAAGTTTTTCCGCAACCAATTATGCATTACTGCGTAAGTTTTTAAACAAACAGGAATTCAATTTAGGAAAAATTGCTATATCTCTTACAGCAGTAAGTATAGAATTGAAAGAAGTTATTGTTAATCGTCATGCAGAAATCAGTGCTGAAAGTATGGGAATAATTCCTAAGGGTCAAATTAAATTAACTTCTGCCGAGCGAAAACTGCAAACGGCAGGAGACTTTAAACCCATACATTTATTAAGTTTATTAGGAGGGTCTTTAGAAATTGATCCTATATTGAATGCTATTAGTGGAAGAACCAAAATGCTCAAAAAGTCAGTTGCTGTCGAGAAAAAGGAGGCTTTAATGACAAAGTTGAGTATTTTTTTTGACGATAAGTATTACATCGAGACCCTAAAAATTTCTGAAGAGGATATTAAAGGGTTTCAATATTATTGTATTGAAAATTCAGGTCTTGCTAGCTCATTAAATGCTAAAAATAAAACGATGTGTATGTTTCAGATGACTAGTCTAGCTTCTACTTATAATGAAAAGCGAGCTGAAAATTAGGAAATTTTAAATTTCAGGATGTGTGTTTTATTTTTTTAAATTTAAGTTTTATGGTTGTCTTTCTGATCTCTTTGGTCTTATAAAAAGAATTGCCTCTGTTTCCCGTAATTCATTAAATAAAGTTGTAATTTTAACAAGAAGTGCAGCATTTTTTTACTTCTTAACTTTTAAATACTTACTTATGAAAAATACAGTAGCAATCCTCGTTTTAATCTTGTTCAGTCAAGTAAGTTTTAGTCAGGTGCTGACTCGAAAAACAATGCACGGAAAAGTGGTAAATGATTCTATTGCAATCGAGCGGGGCTTGGTTTTTAATGTAAATGCAAAAACTGGAGTTGTAATCGATCAAAATGGTCATTTTAGCATATTGGCAAAAGTCAAAGACACTTTGTTTTTTACAAGTTTAGGATATAAAACCAAAAAAATCGTGCTAAGTGAAAACGATATTACATCTTCCTTTTTCAGAGTCAAATTACCAGTAATTGCAACGGAATTGATTGAGGTAGTTGTTCGGGCGAAAGGTAGTACACAACCAGAATTAGGCAATACCCAAAAAATTGTAGATAAACAATATTATGGAGACAAAGACTCGTCGCCAGTCAATAATTTAATGCCTCCTACAGGGACTGGAGATCCAAATAATATGGATGTGATTCGAGTTTTTAATAAGATTTTTAAAGGTTTGTCTAAAAACAAAGCAGATGAATCTGACGCATCGTCGGAAATTAGTTTTAATACGGCTATTGTGCAAAATATAAGTTATTCATTTTTTACAGATGATTTAAAACTACCCGAGGATCAGATAGGATTGTTTCTTTTATTTTGTCAAGATGATCCAAAATCAAAAACAGTGGCGCAAAATCAACAATTTGAAATCATGGATTTTTTAATAACAAAGAACAAAGAATTTAAAAAAATTACTACTTTAGATAAATGAGAAAATTAATAATGTATGTTCTTTTCGGGCTGTCTTTTTTAACGTTGAGTAGTTTTACTGCGCATAAATTTTATATGTCAATATCTCAAGTGAATTATGCACCTGAGAAGAAAATGTTGCAAATTACAAGTCGTATTTTTGTTGAAGATCTAAATAAAGCTTTAGAAAAAAAGTACCATGTTGAGGCTTTTTTGGGAAGCGAAAAAGAAAGTGTAGAGGACGTAAATTATTTAAAAAAATACTTGTCTACCGCTTTCTCTATAAAAGTGAATGGACAATCGAAAATCATCAATTTTTTAAGTAAAGAAATGGATGGAGATGTGATTGTTTGTTATTTTAATGTCAGGGACATTTCTAAATTGAATGCTATGGAAGTTTCAAATTCCATTTTAATAGACTGGATTTCGGAACAGCAAAACATTGTGCACATTACAGCATTTGGAAAGAAAAATACGTTTCTTTTTACTACAACAGACACTAAACAATTGTTAAAATATTGATCTTTATTAACAATTCTATTTAAAATTGTTATTTTCACGATCTATAAAAACCCCAACTCTATTTTATGAGGAAACTTACTTTTTTACTTATTCTTCCAACCATTCTACTGGCGCAAGAGAAGGCAGTTACAACGCCTGCGAAACAAGCAGGGAAATATGATACCAATAAATTTAGTCAAATGTATGATTTATTGGCAACTCCCAATATGTTTCGTACAGCTTCTGGTGCTCCAGGTCCTTCGTATTATCAACAACAAGCTGATTATAAAATTGATATTGAGCTTGATGATAAAAACTCTAAATTAAGCGGATCGGAAACGATTACGTATTATAATAATTCGCCAGATAGTTTAGAGTATCTATGGATACAGTTAGACCAAAATCAAGGGGCTAAAAATTCTCAATCTCCTTTAGCGGAAAACGAAAAAATTGAACAGGTTTTACCCGCTGATAAATTTGCAAATGAGTATTTGAAAAAAGCTTTAGAGCGAGGTTTTAATATTGAATACATTAAAGATTCAAAAGGAAACCCAATGTCCTACACAATAAATCAAACCATGATGCGGATTAATCTGGTAACGCCAATGAAACCAGGAAGTAGTATATCTTTTTCTATTAAATGGTGGTACAATATAAATAATTACCAAAAAGAAGCTGGTAACGGTCGTTCAGGATATGAATTGTTTGAAAAAGAAGGGAATAAATTATATGTAATTGCACAGTTTTATCCTAGAATGGCAGTTTACAATGATGTAGAAGGCTGGCAGAATATGCAGTTTTGGGGTGGGGGTGAATTTGCTCTTCCTTTTGGAAATTTTGATGTGAATATTACCGTTCCTGCAGATCATGTTATGGACGCAACGGGAGAATTAATGAATAGAAATGAAGTCTTTACGCCAGCACAAGTAAAACGATACGAGCTGGCTACAAAAACGTTTGATAAGCCTGTGATTATTGTTACGCAAGCAGAGGCTGAAGCTGCAGAAAAAGGATTTTCAGACAAAAAGAAAACTTGGAAATACAGCGCGAAAAACGTTAGAGATTTTGCTATTGCAACTTCTAGAAAATTTATATACGATGCCATGGCGGTACAATTAGAAAGTAAAGTCGTAATGGCCGAATCATTGTATCCTAAAGAAGCAAACCCTTTATGGGAAGAAACTTCGACAAGGATGGTTGCGCATACTTTAAAAAGTTATTCCTCTCACACATTTGATTATCCGTATCCAAAAGCAGTTTCTGTTTCAGCAGAAGATCAAGGGATGGAATATCCTATGATTTGTTGGAATTTTGGTCGTCCTGATGCAAACGGAGTGACTAGCGAACAAATAAAAAATGGAATGATTGGTGTAGTAATACACGAAGTGGGACATAATTTTTTCCCAATGATCGTCAATTCAGATGAGCGGCAATGGACTTGGATGGATGAAGGTTTAAACTCCTTTATGGAATTTATGGCAGAACAGGAATTGGGAACAAACTTTCCTTCCAGACGCGGACCACCAAAAAATATTGTACCTTATATGAGTGGTGATCAAAAGTTCTTAGAACCTATTATGTCTAACTCAGAAGGAATTATTCAGTTTGGGAATAATGCCTATGGTAAACCAGCAACGGGACTAAATATTCTTAGAGAAACCATTATGGGGCGTGAACTTTTTGATTATGCATTTAAAGTGTATGCGAATAGATGGAAATTCAAACACCCTACGCCAGAAGATTTTTTTAGAACAATGGAAGATGCTTCGGCAGTCGATTTAGATTGGTTTTTTAGGGGATGGTTTTATTCAACAGACTATGTAGATATTGGGATTAGTGACGTGAAACAATATTATGTCACTGAAACGCCAACTGCTGCTTTAAAGAATGCAAAAGTTAGAAAAGGACGTTTTGGCGTAGAGAAAGGACCCTTCGTTTATTTAGTTGCAGGAGACAATCCGGAATTAAATACAGCATCAAAAAAAGCACTGAAAATTGAAGACGTAAAACCACTAGCAGATTATGTAAATCAGACTTTTTCTGCAGAGGAACGTGCCACCCTAAACAATCCAAAATATTTTTATGAAGTAGAATTTAATAAGCCAGGTGGAATGATTATGCCTATTATTGTTCAAATAACATACGAAGACGGAACGACGGATAATTACAAATATCCGGCTCAGATTTGGAGAAAAAGTAATGAAACTGCCAAAAAAGTGTACGCGACCGATAAAGCAATTAAACAAATATTAATCGATCCAAAACTAGAAACTGCCGATATTGACGTGACAAATAATTCATGGCCAAAAGTAGCAGTTAAGTCAAAGTTTGATTAGATAAGAGTTTCTAACAAATTATGTTTCTAAGATGCTAAGATTTTTGAGCTGAACAAAGCTTTAGAATCTTAGCATTTTTAGTTAATGTACTAATGCTACTGTACTTTTATTGTCACACATAATCGTAGCGAATTAGTCACTTAATAAGTAACCCTCTTTTTTAAGACAATTTTAAAAGACAAAGTTTTAAATTTTAATATCTTTGTCACATTAAAAAACAGAAATTATGTTTGGAATAGGTGGAGGAGAGTTAGTTTTTATATTGTTTATTGTATTAATGCTTTTTGGTTCGGATAAAGTGCCCGAAATGGCAAGAACAATGGGGAAAGCCATGGCACAACTTAAAAACGCTACCAATGATATAAAAAGCGAAATTCAAAAAGGTGCCGAAGCCAACGGATTCGATCATAGAACCCTAACGGATTTAACAGGGAACATCAACTCAGAAATCAACAAAGCCAAGAATAGCCTTTTGGGAGACACTTCAAATACTTTTAATGGTATTACAGAAACTTTTTCTTCAGAATTAGATAAGACTAAGGAAAGTATTGTAAGCGGGACAACAAATACGGATGGTACAGTGATTATTGAGGAGAGCACAGGACCTATAAAACGCCAAATGTAATGTTAGAAAAAATCCTCGATTTAGACACTCATTTATTTATTTTCCTCAATAGTTTAGGGTCACCAACGTATGATAGTCTTTGGCTGAATATTACAAGACAATCGAATTGGGTTCCTTTCTTTTTAGTATTATTCTATTTTATCTATAAAAAACTTGGTGTAAAGCAAACTTTAATACTGTTAGTGTTTGTGGCATTGCTTATTACAGCTACAGACCAAATTACGAATTTATTCAAATTCACCTTCAAACGTTTACGACCTTGTAACAATACCGAAATCAATTCTTTCATTAGAGTCGTGCAAGTACGTAATTCCTTTAGCTTTTTTTCAGGACATGCGGCAAATACTATGGCAGTAGCCACTTTTTTATATTTTATTTTCAAGAAACAGTTCAAGTATTTTTGGTTGCTTTTTTTATGGCCATTGATCTTTGCCTACAGTCGTATTTATTTAGGTTTGCATTATCCTACGGACATACTTTCAGGGTATTTAATGGGTTTCTTGTTAGGTTTCGGAATGTACAAGTTCTACCAATTCGCAATCAAAAATAATTTTCCCAAAGGAATTCAATAGTTATATTCATCCGTGTAAGATTTGAAACCCTTACAGATTTGACTAAATATAATATCAATATGTAATCTGCACTGGCGTTCTGAAAACCACCGCCTTTATAAAACTCTACTTACCGTAAGCCCATCGCGTATAGGTAATAAAACCGTTTCTACTCTAGGATCATCCTTAAGCAATTGATTGTATTCTACCAATATCTTAGTGCTAATGTCATTAGGTTGTATCGGTTCTAGCACTTTACCACTCCACAATACATTATCAGATAAAATGATGCCCCCTTTATTCATTTTAGGCAAAATCAACTCGAAATAATTTAGGTAATTCTCTTTGTCCGCATCGATGAAAACTAAGTCGAATTTTAAATCGAGATTCGGTATAATATCCATCGCTTCGCCAAGATGCTGTGTAATTTGCTTTCCCCAAGGTGATTTGTTAAAATGTTTACGCTGAAAATCAATCAATTCTTCCTTAATGTCTATTGTGTGCAATCGTCCGTTTTCCTGCATGCCTTCACATAAACATAATGCCGAATAACCCGTATACGTACCAATTTCTAGAATATTTACTGGACGAATCAATTTGGCCAACATGCTCAAAACGCGTCCTTGAAAATGACCGCTTAGCATTCTAGGTAATAAAATTTTTTGGTACGTTTCCTTGTTTAAAGCGGCTAATAAAGCTGGCTCTTTTTCAGAATGTTGTTCGATATAATTTTCTAAATCTTGAGAAATGAAATGCATTATTTTAATTTAAAATTACTTAAATCTTGGTAGTTGTTCCAAAATCGTAACAAGTAAATGGTTTCGTTTTGGATGGAATAATAAAGTGTAACCTGTTTTATAATTACCATTTTGTAAACAGTAAGGTAATCAGATTTTGTAAAAACTACATTCTCTCTCATTAATAAATTTACAGAAAAGTCAACTTCATGGATGAAATTTAAGACCTCTTTTTCAGTCCAACGGCTTTCCAGATATTCAATATTTTTCCAATAATCATTTTTGGATAAAAAAGTCCATTCAATCTTCATTCTTAAAATATTTGGAATATCTTTCTTTGGTCTCTTCCATTACTTTATCGTGCGGAATAGTTTGTTTATCATCAACTTGAATAAGCGCTTCTTCAATTGCTACTTTTTCTAGAAAAGGTATTGAGTGTTTGAGAGTATCATCAGAAGTGTCATCATGACTTAAATAATTATCAAATACAGATGAAACGATGCGCAATAAACGTTCGTCAGCATTTTCAATTTGCAATTGAATTTTTTGTTTTAATTCAGGAAGTCCCATAACCGATTGTTTTACAAAGCAAAGTTACAAAATATAAGTTTGGAGGTTAGAAAAATGAGTATAATTCAAAATTGTAATTAACTTTGCACCATGCAAATCGAGAAAACAGATATAAGAGCCTTATCCAAAGACCAACTAAGAGATTTTTTTGTAACCAATGGTGACCAAGCTTTTCGTGGGAACCAAGTGTATGAATGGTTGTGGAGCAAGGGCGCTCACAGTTTTGATGACATGACTAATGTTGCCAAAGGAACTCGCGCGATGCTCGAAACCAATTTTGTCATCAATCATATCAATGTAGATACCATTCAGCGAAGTGAAGACGGTACAGTCAAAAATGCAGTAAGGTTGCATGATGGTTTGGTGGTCGAAAGTGTTTTAATTCCGACTAATACTAGAACAACAGCTTGCGTTTCTAGTCAAGTTGGTTGTAGTTTAGACTGTAATTTCTGCGCTACCGCTCGATTAAAGCGCATGCGTAATCTAGAACCAGCCGAAATTTATGATCAAGTTATTGCGATAGACAAAGAAAGTAGGTTGTATTATAATCATCCATTATCGAATATTGTTTTCATGGGAATGGGAGAGCCACTTATGAATTATAATAATGTTTTAAAAGCGATCGAGATGATTACTTCGCCAGAAGGATTGGGAATGTCTCCAAAACGCATAATGGTTTCCACTTCGGGCGTGCCAAAAATGATCAAAAAACTAGCTGATGATGATGTCAAATTCAAATTGGCCGTTTCTTTACACTCAGCGATAGATGATATTAGATCGAAAATTATGCCTTTTAGTGCGAATTTTCCTTTGGCTGAATTAAGAGAATCATTAGAGTATTGGTACCGAAAAACCAAAAGCAAAATATCCTATGAATACGTTGTTTGGAAAGACATAAATGACAATAAAGCATCCGTTGATGCCTTGGTTAAATTTTGTAAATATGTTCCCTGTAAAGTGAACTTGATAGAGTACAATCCAATTGATGATGGTGAATTTCAACAAGCATCAGAAGAATCGATTAATGAGTATATAAAAGCTCTAGAAGCTAGCGGAATTGTGGTGAAAGTGCGACGTAGTCGTGGTAAAGACATTGATGCCGCCTGCGGGCAATTGGCGAATAAGGAAGCATAGAAAACGGCCTACTTTTGTAACTCACTACTTTTTTTTTTTTAAAATGGTATCTTTGTAATCTAAATGAATATTACTTCACAAATAAAGCAGCCGATTTTTAAAGAAATGGAACTTTTCGAAAAAAAGTTCTATGGATCGATGACCTCAAAAGTGGCGCTTTTAAACCGAATCACGTACTATATTGTCAATAGAAAAGGAAAACAAATGCGTCCTATGTTTGTTTTTTTGATGGCGAAAATGGTTTCTAAAGGCGTTGTAAACGAGCGCACCTACCGCGGAGCTTGCGTTATTGAGTTAATTCATACTGCTACTTTAGTGCATGACGACGTTGTTGATGATAGTAACAGACGTCGCGGTTTTTTCTCAATAAATGCACTTTGGAAAAATAAAATTGCCGTTTTAGTAGGCGATTATTTACTGTCTAAAGGTTTGCTACTGTCAATAGATAACGGAGATTTTGACTTATTGAAAATTATCTCGGTTGCCGTTAGAGAAATGAGTGAAGGTGAATTGCTTCAAATCGAAAAAGCAAGAAGACTGGATATTACAGAAGATATCTATTACGAAATTATTCGACAAAAAACCGCTACTCTGATTGCTGCTTGTTGCGCTCTTGGAGCAAAATCGGTTATTGATGATGACGTTCAAGTCGAAAAAATGCGAAAATTTGGAGAACTTATCGGTATGGCATTTCAAATAAAAGATGATTTGTTCGATTATAGTGAAGAAGCAATTGGCAAGCCAACAGGAATCGATATCAAAGAACAGAAAATGACATTACCCTTAATTCATGTTCTTAACAATTGTACTGCAAAAGAAAAAAGTTGGGTGATAAATTCCATTAAAAACCATAACAAAGATAAAAAACGAGTTAAAGAAGTTATTGGTTTCGTAAAAGAACACAACGGTTTAATGTATGCCGAAAATAAAATGGTTGAATTTCAGCAATCGGCACTTTTATTACTTCAAAACTTTGAAGACTCTGAATATAAAGAGGCTTTAATTTTAATGGTTAACTATGTTATCGAAAGGAAGAAGTAATTAACGAACTTATATTTCACTGTAATATTTCACTGTTACTATATTATTTTCTTCCGTTGAGTGCTGTTTTTATTGACTTTAGTGGTTTTTTACTTTTTAAAACCAAAATATTTTTTATCATGATGCAACCTTTTTGCATTATTAGTCGTCTATACTTATAGAAACCCTTAGATTATTTTGAAAGTTATTAACTTATACCAAGAAGAAAAAAAATTAATCCAGTTGGCTGCCGAAAATAATCGGCAAGCGCAACAGAAGATTTATGCTCAATTTTCTCCAAAAATGTTAAGTGTTTGCCGCCAGTATATAAAAGACATTCATCACGCTGAGGACATCATGCTTAGAGCTTTCCTGAAAGTGTTCGTGAGTATAAAAAATTTTCAACACAGTGGCAGTTTTGAAGGATGGATTAGAAGAATTGTCGTCAATGAATGTATTTCTTTTCTCAGAGTTGAAAAAAAAGTAATTTTTGTTCAGGATGAGACTTTTTTCGAAGAAAGTTTTAATAATATCGAAAGCCAGTTTTCAGTAGAAGATATTCAATTTTTAATAGATAGTTTGCCTAATGCATGTAAAATGGTTTTCAATTTATACGCTATAGAAGGTTTCAAGCATCAAGAAATTGCTAGCATGTTAGGTATTAATGAAGGAACATCAAAATCACAGTTGTCAAATGCTAGAAGAATTTTGCAAGAGCAGGTTGCAACTTTAAAAAATTACGAGTATGGAACCAAATAAAATAGAGAAACAATTCAAAGAGCAATTAAATTCTAGGGAGATCAACCCGTCGGAAATGTCTTGGTCTAAATTAGAAGGAATGCTAAATCTTGCAGAGGAGAAACCAAAACATAAGTATTGGTGGCTTTATGTAGCTGCTAGTATTGTGGGTATTTTATTAGTAAGTACGGTTTACTTTAATAGTGCAGAAACTCTAAAAATAAATCAGGATACTCCACTAGTTTTAGAAGAAAGACAAGAAAAAAATAAGGTAAACGATTCAGAACTAGAAAATCTAGAAGTTCTTGGCGAAGAAAATCAAAAAGAATCAAAAAACAACCCTCCTGTAATTGCAGGTGTTAACTTAAAAACGCAACCGAAGCAACTTTCGAATATATTGGAGAAGGTTTCAATTGTTCCAATTCCAAAAGGGAATAATGAAGCGGTTAGTTCATCAGACGTAAGTAACGAATCCGCTACAAGCAGCAATTTGGTTTCTGCACAAAAATTATTAGCCGAAGTTACTGATGCTACATTTGAAACAAAAGTTACTGAGAATCTAAGTAAGAAAAATAGAATAGCTATTTCTGTAAAGCCAAAAGATTTATTAGTAAATGCAGAAACCGAATTAAATCAATCTTTTAGAGAATCGGCATTAGACAAATTTAGCAAAAACGTTAAGGTTATTAAAACAGCTTTAGTTAATAGAAATTACGAAGAATAAATAAAAATCATCAATCATCAATCAAAAAACGAAATTATGAAAAAAATTATGTTGTTTACAATATTACTAGCAGTTGCTATGGCAACTCAGTCCAACGCACAGGAAAAAGGCAATTGCAAGTATGTTCTAGATTGGACTTATTGGCAACCCGAATCGGCTAATTATGAAATGAGTCTCGACAATAATGTTGACTTCAAGAATCAAAACATCTTTACGATTAAATCTGTAAAAACCAAAATAAAAAAATTTGGTACTTTAATGAAAACGGTTAAACCTGATTTGTATCAAGGTAAAACAGTTAAAATGACGGTTACTGTAAAAAGCGAAAAAGTAAAATCATGGGCCGGATTGTGGATGCGGGTTGACTATTATGATGCGGGTATTCTGGCGTTCGATAATATGTCTAATAGACCTATAAAAGGAACAACGGAATGGGTAAAATACGAAGTTGTTTTATTTGTGCCAAAAGAAGCGACATCTATTTCTTATGGAGTTTTGTTAGATGGAACCGGACAGATTTGGTTTAAAGACGTTACACTAGAAGTTGTTGATGATACAGTTCCAGAAACTGGCAGTACTAAAGGACGTGAAAAAAAAGAGATTTCATTTGAGAAAAGAGCGAAAGATATTGCTAATCAAATTAAAAGAAGTACTGAGTATGAAAAGAATGCTTTAAAAGCCGAAGTAGATTCATTAGACATTAAAGTTGCAAATGGTTCAATTTCTAAGGATAAAGCAGAAGATCTGAAATTAAAAAAAGCTGAAATCCGCGCAGCTAATATTGAAACGAATGTCGCTATTGAAGAAATAAAATTAAATGAATTAATTCAAGAGACTGTAGACGGAAAAATTATTGTAGAAAATGGAAACAAAAGAACAGGCACAAGAGTGACAATTGGCAGCAGCAATGATTTTAGCGATGATAATGCAACTGAAATTAATCTTACATCCATGAAAATATATCATGGAGGAAAGGACAAGAATAACCGCCAGTCTAAAAGAACCACAACTCAATTTGTCTTTGCTTTTGGAGTAAATAATTTAGCAGCCAACAAACAAGTTGCCAATTCTGATTACAAATATTGGGGATCGCACTTTTATGAATGGGGTTTGACTGCAAATACCAGAATTTTGCAGGATAATAACCTGCTCCATTTTAAGTACGGAATGTCATTAATGTATAATAATCTTCGACCTACAGATTATCGTTACTTTGTCAAGAATGGAGAGCAAACTAATTTAGAAACTAGTATAGTACCATTAGATGAATCTAGATTTAGAAATGTGTATCTTATTGTTCCTTTGCATTTAGAGTTCGATTTTTCTAAGAAGGAAATACATGATGGCGATAATTATTTTAAGACGCATAATGGTGTTCGAGTTGGTTTTGGCGGATATGCGGGATTTAGAGTAAAATCTAAGCAAATTCTTTGTTTTGATGACGCTAGTGGTAATGGTGTAGATCAAAAAACCAAAGGGAATTACAATGTAAATGATTTTAATTATGGACTAAGTACTTACATAGGATATAAAGAAACAAGCTTATACGTAAAGTATGATTTACAACCTCTATTTGAAAATAATCCAGTTAAACAAAACAATATTTCGCTAGGAATTCGTTTCGATTTCAATTAATACATATTTCAGTTAGTTTTTTGAAAAACCTTTCAGAGTTTTAAATTCTGAAAGGTTATATAATTTTGAGAAAATAAGATTTTAAAGAAACTTTGACTTTAGTGCATAATTTTATTATTGAAAGAAATAAGTAATTAGTATAATTCCTATTTTTATTGTTAAATTTGATTTTTAATCTAATACTTAACATACGATGATCTTACTTATATTACTTTTGATTTTTGCAGTTGCTGTAATTTTTGCTATAGTGCTTTACAATGGTTTTGTTTCTAAAAGAAATATTGTAGAAGAGTCTTCGAGCGGTATTGACGTGATCTTAAAAAAACGATTTGATTTAATTCCCAATCTTGTAGAAACCGTAAAAGGTTATATGACGCACGAAAAGGAAACTTTATCGAATATTGTTACGCTACGTAACCAAGCATTAAACGCTAGTAGTGCTGATGAGAAGTTACAATTAAATAAACAACTTAGCTCTGCCGTGGGAACCATTTTTGCTTTGGCAGAAAATTATCCGGATCTAAAAGCAAATACAAATTTCCTTAGTCTGCAAACTGAATTGAGTGAAATCGAAACCGAAATCGAACGCTCAAAAAGATATTATAACGGAACGGTAAGAGAGTATAATATCGCTGTCGAATCGTTTCCAGGGAATCTGGTTGCCAATTCCTTTGGTTTTCCAAAGAAAAGTTTCCTTGAGTTAGAAGATGGTAGTCAAAGAGAAACCCCTAAAGTTCAGTTCTAAATTCCACTTCATTATGTTTCTAAAAAAAATACTTTTTGTTTTATTATCTTTTATATTTTTTCAGGCTCACGCCCAAGAAAGAATTGTAGATTTTGATGTTAAGATACAAATTGAGAAATCTGGAGATATTCAGATTGTCGAAAATATTACTATAAAAGCAGAAGGAAACGTGTTTAGGCATGGTTTGCTGCGCATTTTGCCGCTTACTCGTACTGATAAAAGTGGTAATCATAGTGATGTAAAATATTCGATTAATTCCATTAAAAAAGACGGAACCACCGAGCCGTATTTTACAAAAGAAGAACGAGATGATTGGAAAATTTATATTGGAGATAAAGATGTTGAGTTAGCAAACGGAATTTATAAATACCAACTTAGTTATACAGTACCTTTTCAAGTTGGATATTTTGATAATTATGATGAGCTTTATTGGAATGTAACGGGTAATGGTTGGGATTTTCCAATCGACAAAGCAACGTGTCAAATTTTTTTACCTTCAGAAAACGATAAATTTGAAAACCTACATTGTTACACTGGCGTAAAAGGTGATACAGTGTCAAATTGCATAAGCTCTTTAAATGCTACTAGTACTGTCGTTAGTTTTACGGCCAAACAACTTAGAGAAAATGAAGGCTTAACCATTGCAGCATCTTTCGCAAAAGGAATTGTTAACCCACCTTCTGCTATTCAAAAATCGGCTTCCTTTTATAAGCTGATAAAAACCAATTTGTGGTCTGGTATTTTTCTAATAGTTATGTCAATTTTCTTTTTTTTTAACTGGAAAAAATACGGCAAAGATCCTTCTGAAAAAACGGTAATTCCTGAATTTTCACCACCTTTCGACTGGTCTCCTGCAATTGTAGGCTATGTTTATAATAGAGAGCTTAATGCTAAAATATATATGGCATCGTTCCTGAATGTTGCCGTAAAAGGTGCTGTTAAAATTTGCTCTACTATAGATAGTGGATTGTTTACAAAAGAAACCAATTATGAACTAGAAATAGTAAATAATGAAGTAACTACTTTAAGCCCAGAAGAATCTGAAATACTTAATAGTCTTTCAAAAAAGAATAAAATAAAAGTTTCAGATTCAAATTATCGAATTTTTGATAAGGCCTACACGAAATGGCTTGCAATGGCAGGTAAACAAATAAATTTAGAAGATTTTTATCAAAACAATACTAAAAAAAAATGGCTTGGTTTTGCGATATTGTTAACTGCAGGATTAGGATACGAAATGCTTTCTACAAATAGTGGGTCAGTCAATTATTTTTTTTACAGCGTATTAATTCTTTTGTCTTCATTATTAACGGTTTGGTTTTCAAAAAAAGTTGAAGGAACGGGGATACTAATTTTAAGAGGTTTATTAGCGTTCTTTATTTATCTTCCAACAGTTGTAATATTTTCAATGACAATTTTCTTTTTAAATGTAGTACAAATTAGTGTTATAGGTATTGTTGTTGTGATGTATATTATCTATGTATGGAATTTAGGGAAATTCACCGAGAATGGCAGGGACGCACTTCATAGAATTGAAGGGTTTAAGTTATATCTTGAAACCGCCGAGAAGGACAGGATGACTATGCTAAATCCACCAGAACTGACTCCTCAACTATTCGAAAAATTATTTCCGTATGCAATAGCTTTAGGAGTAGAAATACAATGGGGTAAACAATTTGAAACTATTTTAGAACTCGCAAAATATAATCCGGAATGGTACCAAGGAAATGATGATTCTTTTTATAGAAGACCTACCATGTTCCTTTCAGGTTTTGGGAGTTCTGTAAAAAGTGCGGGTGTCGACCCAACTCCTTCCACATCATCAAGTTCAGGAAGCGGAAGCAGTGGAAGTTGGAGCAGCGGAAGCTCTGGTGGAGGAAGCTCGGGCGGCGGCGGCGGTGGCGGCGGCGGAGGCGGCTGGTAAAATTTGAGGCATGTATTTTTTTTAGAACCCTTTCAGAGTTTCAAACTCTCAAAGGGTTTATATCTTTAAAAAAGGTAGTAACTTAGCGACTTAATAATTTAGTTTTTTAAAATAAATTGATATCACAAGCAACCATAGATTCCGTTTTTGAAACTGCTCGAGTAGAGGAGGTTATTGGTGATTTTGTAAATTTGAAACGTGCTGGAAGCAACTTTAAAGGTTTAAGTCCCTTTTCGGATGAGCGTTCGCCTTCGTTTATGGTTTCGCCAGCCAAAGGAATTTGGAAAGATTTTAGTTCGGGAAAAGGAGGTAACTCTATTGCTTTTATAATGGAGCACGAGCATTTTACATATCCAGAAGCGATTCGGTATTTAGCAAAAAAATACAATATTGAGATCGAAGAAACGGTTCAGTCCGACGAAGAAAAGTTGAATACCGATGTGCGCGAAAGCATGTATTTGGTTTCAGAATTTGCAAAAAAATACTTCCATGAGATACTTTTAAATTCTGAGGAAGGAAAAGCAATTGGACTTTCTTATTTTAAAGAACGTGGTTTTACAAATGAAACCATCACTAAATTTGGATTAGGATATTCACCAGAAACTTGGGATGCATTTACAAAGGAAGCCTTGGGGAAAGGTTATAAAATGGAGTTTCTAGAAAGTACAGGACTGACCATTGCCAGGGAAGATCGCCCTTTTGACAGATTCAAAAGCAGAGTGATGTTTCCTATACAAAGTATGTCGGGAAGAGTGCTTGGTTTTGGAGGTCGTATATTGACTAATGATAAGAAGTCAGCCAAATATTTGAACTCTCCCGAAAGTGAAATCTACCATAAAAGTAAAGTGTTGTATGGAATTTTTCAGGCCAAACAATCTATTGCCAAATTAAATAATTGTTTTCTAGTCGAAGGATATACGGATGTTATCCAGTTCAATCAAGCAGGAATCGAGAATGTTGTAGCATCTTCTGGAACCGCACTTACGCCAGATCAAATTCGATTGATTAACAGACTTACAAAAAATATTACAGTGCTTTTTGATGGTGATGCCGCTGGTCTTCGTGCTTCTATTCGTGGAATCGATTTGATTCTCGAGGAGGGCATGAATGTAAAAGTATGTACATTTCCTGATGGAGATGACCCTGATAGTTTTGCCAGAAAAACGTCTTATGAAGAACTACTTTATTATTTAGAAAATAATTCTAAAGATTTTATACAATTTAAGGCATCGCTATTAATGAATGATGCCAAGAATGACCCAGTAAAAAAAGCTGATTTGATTCGGGATATGGTTACGAGTATTTCAAAAATACCAGATCGTATTCAACGTGAAATTTATATTCAGGAATGTTCTAGAATAATGGATATTTCGGAGCAGGTATTAATGAGTACATTGGCACAGTTAGTTCAAAAAGATATTTCTGAGGTTGGAAAAAAGCAAAAGCAGGATCAAAAAGCTTTTGAAATTGTAAAAAATGAAAGTCCTCAAGAAGTTGTGAAAGTAGATATTCTATACCGACTAGAGCGAAAAATAATTGAAATCCTTTTGTTGTACGGAAATAGAACCGAGGAGTTTGAAGATGTTTTGATGAAAACGAATGAAGATGGAGAAATTGAGCACTTTATAGAAAAGAAAGAATACAAAGTATACAACAGGATTTATTTAAGCTTGCAAGAAGACGAAGTGGAGTTAGCAAATCCTTTGTTCCGTGATATTTTTAACGATTTGATTAAGTATTTCCTCCAAAACGAAGATTTTGGAATTGAGCAATATTTAATGCATTTGCAAACTGATTTTGCCCAAGAAGTTACCGATATTTTAATGGAAGATGAAAGGGTTGTTTTGCACAATTGGGAAGGACAAAATATTATACCAAAAACTAAAAATGAAACTATTGCGCAGTACGTATCCGAAACAATATTAACACTAAGATGGTATTTGGTAGATAAAATTATTGAGGAATTAAAAAGCTCTGTATCATCTGAACCTGGTTCAGACAATACAGAGCCTATGTCTATGGCAATGGACTACTACAAATTAATTAATTCTTTTTCGAAAAAATTAGGTAGAGTCATGTCACGTTACAGTTAAACGATTTCTAAAGTTTTGGCTTTATTTACTAAATCTACAAGATTAGTAACGTTTAATTTTGTTAACAATCGTAATTTATAAGTACTGATTGTCTTTTCGTTGAGCGTTAATATCTCAGCGATTTCATGGTTTTTCTTACCATCACTTAAATAACGCAAAACTTCTACTTCGCGATTAGAAAGTTTTCGGTACAAACGTTCGCTTTTGCTTTGTTTTGCAATTAAAGCGATGTTTTTCATGACAGCTTCGTTCATGATTATTTTCCCTTGATTTACTTTTATGATCGATTGACCTAAAGTTTCTAGCTTTTCAGTTTTATGAACATATCCAGAAACTCCTGCTTTAATAGCATTGGGAGCGTAAATTTGTTCTGAAAGGCCACTGTAAAAAATAATTTTTGTTTTAGGAAAATTTTTCAAAACCGATTTGATTTCGAAAATGCTCGATAGACCTTCTAACTCTAGGTCTATTACAAGGACATCTATCTCTTTTGTAAGGAGAATGTCTCTAACCATTAGAAAATTTCCAACGTTGGCAACGATAGAAATATCAGCATGGTCTTTAAAGTACGATTTTATTCCAAAATGTACTACAGGATAGTTATCTGCTAAACAAACTTTAATCATGGTATTTAAGTTTTAGGATTGTTTTTGAAGAGCTAAAATTAAACAAAATATTTGAATAGGTATAATTTTTCGGACAAATTTTTAAAATTATTTAGAAATAATACAAACAGGTATAGGATTCATCTTATGTTGGTTGATTTTGTTGAGTTTTCTGTATATTGCCAAAACGACATTTTGTCTTTCAGAAAAGCTCTCTGGAGATAAATTAGTGTCATTTGCACACATTGCCCACTCCAATTCGTCATAACTTGCCCCTAATTGATCTTCGTCTGTGCGATCATCGCCAAATAATCCGTCAGTAGGCGAAGCAATCAAAATTGATTCTGGAATTTTTAAATAGGTACCCAAAGCATAGACTTCGGATTTCATTAGATCGGCAATTGGACTTAAATCGACTCCTCCATCTCCATATTTTGTGTAAAATCCAACTCCAAAGTCTTCTATTTTATTTCCTGTTCCTGCAACTAATAGCCCGTGAATTCCAGCAAAATAGTACAAGGTTGTCATTCGTAGTCTTGCTCTAGTATTGGCGAGTGATAGATTCACTTTGATGGTATCTTCCGTAATTGGGACTTCATTTTTGAATGTTTCAAAAACGGTGGTCAAGTCGGCAACGGCACTACTTACATTTGGAAATTTATTTTTTAATTGCTGAATGTGCTCTTTTCCTCGAGATACATGACTTGGTGCCTGATGAATTGGCATCTCTACGCATAAAACGTGTAATCCTGTTTGTGCACAAAGTGTTGAGGTTACTGCAGAATCTACTCCGCCCGAAATCCCGATTACGAAACCATTGACTTTTGCATTTTCGGCGTACGTTTTTAGCCAATTTACAATTTGTACATTTATATTTTCGATAGGAAGAATGCTTTTTTTAGTCATAATAGTTTAAGTTTTAAAAAGCAGGAATGTATATTTGCAAAATAATTAATGACGAATATTTTTCAGCTGCTTCAGAAACAAATTTAAATAAAATTTAATAAATGAAATTATATATAATGCCAGTAGTTTTTTGTTTGCTTCTTTGGTCTTGTAACCAAAAAAGTAAGTTGGAAAAGACCATCGACGAAAGTCCTGTAGAAATTAAAGTAGAACGTTTCGATAAAATATTTTTTGAAACGCCACCACAAGATTTATCGAAAGTTAAAAAACAATTTCCTTATTTTTTTCCAGCAAATGTAGAGGACACTGTTTGGACGAATAAAATGCAATCCCCAATTTGGAAAGAAGTATATGCAGAAGTGCAAAAGAAATATTCGAATATTGAAGAAGTACACAGTGAATTTGAGACTTTATTTAAACACATTCATTATTATTTTCCATTAACCAAAGCGCCAAAAGTAGTTACATTAATAGCGGAGATGGACCCTACAAGTAAAGCTATTTATGCAGATTCGCTGGTTTTGATACCGCTGGAATTATACTTAGGAAAAGAGCATAAATTTTATCAGTTCCCAAAATATGTAAAGCAGAATTTTGAGGAAAAGCAAATCATGCCAGATCTTGTTTCAAGTTTCTCTATTGGGAAAATTGCACCACCGACCGATAAAAATTTACTGTCTCTAATGATTTATTTTGGAAAAGAACTGTACCTAAAAGATATCTTGCTGCCAGAATACAGCGATGCTAATAAAATAGGGTATACTCCGGAGCAACTTATTTGGTGTCAAGAGAATGAAAGCTATATATGGCGTTATTTTATAGAGAGAGAAATGCTTTTTAGTAATGATGCAAAGTTGGCATCTCGTTTTATAAATGCGGCACCATTTTCTAAATTTTATTTAGAGATAGATAATGATTCTCCAGGTCAGGTAGGAACTTGGATCGGTTGGCAAATAGTACGTTCTTATATGGCGAATAATGACGTAAAGGTAACCGAATTATTAAAAACGAATGCCAAAGAAATTTTTGAAAAATCAAAATACAAACCAAAAAAATAATGTCAAATAAAAATACCTCCGAAATTAAATTTTTAGTCGAACTAGATGAAAACCGTGTGCCAGAAAAATTGTTTTGGACTGCCAAAGATGGTGGAGTTGAACTTTCTGAAACCAAAGCAATAATGCTAAACGTATGGGACAATAGGGCAAAAGAAAGTATGCGAATTGATTTGTGGACCAAAGAAATGCCGGTAGATGAAATGAAGATCTTCTTCCATCAAACTTTAGTAGCTATGGCAGATACCTTTAAAAGAGCTACTAATGATGAGAAAATGGCAGATACGATGCTGCATTTCTGTGATTATTTTGCTGAAAAATTAGATTTGAAACAGTAGTATTAATGTTGTTGTATAAAAAATCCCAAAACTGAAATTTCGGTTTTGGGATTTTTTAGTTTTTTAGTAATGAAACTTTTATACTTTGGTTGGGCGCTATGCTAAACTTAAATGAGTTTTTTACTGATTGATCGGGATAGAGTTATCCGTTTTATTTAGAATGGATTTCTTCTTTAAATTTTTTAATATTTTATTTAAACTTCCTAACATTAAACCGTCACTGCCCTTATAAAAATTAATGTTATCTATTAGTTTATTTGATTCAGAAGACTGCCCAGAGGACGATGTATTTCCTTTCGACGTTGAACCTATAACTCTTTGGGAATAGATTATTAATTTACTATTCAGGTCATAGATTTCTAATGTAACCTCACCTTGATTTAATCCCACTTCATTCTCAGATTGATAGAGCTCAATGCTGTTCATGTCGCTTTTATTTCTTTTTGTAGAAATATTTATAAAATAGTCAAACCCGGTACCGACTTTTAACTCCTTTAATTTGGTTGTGTTAGGATTAAGAGGGATTTTTGCAGGAATAAGTAAATTTTTGACATCTTTGATATAAAATAAACTGTCGCTTAAGTTTTTTTTAAAGAAATCATACGATACAGATGTTAGTTTTTCATTCGAATTAGAAGGGCAGTCCAATTCATTCAAAAGCCATTTTCCTTTTGTAAAATCTACTCCAATACTTTGCCCTTGATTGGTAAAAATGTAAGATGGAGTAGAACAGGATAGCAGAATTAATACAATGCAACAAATCGATAAAGTAGATAATTTCATGAATTGCACTTTATTGTTTTAATTTAAAACTCGGATTGGTTTTTAAAAACTTCCTGGTTTACTTCATCGATGTAATTCAATAACTCTTCTTTTCCTGTAGATTCTGTTGCCGATGTAACGAAATAATGCGGCATTTCGGCCCAATTGTTGGCGAACATTTGTTTTTTGTATGCTGCGATATGAGAGTCAATTTTTACTTTACTAATTTTGTCTGCTTTAGTAAAAATGATACAAAACGGAATTTCACTTTCGCCCATATACGACATGAATTCAATGTCAATAGTTTGTGCTTCATGGCGAATATCAATTAAAACAAATGCGCAAACTAATTGCTCTCTCGTTTCAAAATAATCGGTAATAAATTCCTGAAATATAGATTTCGTTTTTTTCGAAACTTTGGCATAGCCATAACCTGGTAAATCTACTAGAAACCAATTTGCATTGATTAAAAAGTGATTGATCAGTTGCGTTTTTCCAGGTCTACCAGAAGTTTTGGCTAGTTTTTTTTGATTAGTAAGCATGTTAATCAAAGAAGACTTTCCAACATTCGATCGGCCTATAAAAGCATATTCTGGCATAAAGTCCTTTGGACATTTGCTAACATCAGAGTTGCTTATAATAAATTCGGCTGTATTAATTTTCATTTTGTTTGGTGTAAAATTCTATTTGCAATACTAACGCCCGGCTAAATGGGTGTGCGTAAGCCAATCTTCAAGATGCGCATTGAACTCCTCTGGATGTTCCATCATAGCAGCATGACCACATTTGTCAATCCAATATAAAGTAGAGTTAGGTAATAATTTATGAAATTCTTCCGCTACGTCAGGTGGTGTTACTTTGTCGTTTTTTCCCCAAATAATACAAGTTTGTACGTGCATCTTTGGCAAATCTTTTGCCATATTGTGGCGAATCGCACTTTTGGCAATTGTCAATGTTTTAATCAATTTCATTCTGTCATTTACAGTGGCATACACCTCATCAATAAGTGCTGGTGTTGCAATTTTTGGATCGTAAAAAACATCTTCGGCTTTTTTCTTAATGTATTCGTAATCACCTCTTTTTGGGTAACTATCGCCCATTGCACTTTCATATAATCCAGAGCTACCTGTAATTACCAATCCCGACACTTTTTCGGGATACATTTTTGTATGATATAAAGCAATATGTCCACCTAGTGAATTTCCTAATAGAATCACTCTGTCTAATTTCTTGTATGTAATAAAGTTTTTGACATAAATGGCAAAACTTTTTACATTCGTTTTTAAAATATTCTGTTTGTAAATAGGTAAATCAGGTATGATAATTTTGTATCCTTTTTTAGAAAAATAATTGGCTACAGCGTCAAAATTACTTAATCCGCCCATTAAACCGTGTAGGATGACAATTGGAATTCCTTCGCCAGCCTCATAGTAGCTGTACTTTCCTTCTTTTTTATAGTATTGTTCCATTTTTTTTAACCGAATTTCAATTGCGACAAATATAAGATTAAAAAAATTAAAAATTATTTCTGATGGATTTTTTTAACGGTATTATTCTTTTATTTAAAAATAAACAAATGTCAAATTTTCAAGTCACTATTTCTGATTTTGATAGGCATTTTTAGATTTAAAAGTTGTTTTTTTTTACATAACACAATCTTTCTTACAAATAGGCCAAAGTTATGCTAATGCTTTGATTGTCCATAAACTAAGCATTTACGGGGGAAAGCGGTTAAACTTATTAACAAAGTGGGATATAGTGGTAAATTGTGGTAATATTTTCTATATTTTTGCTTGATCCAATTAATACAATAGTACTTGAGCACAATAATAGGAACATATGAATGTAAAGTCGATGCTAAAGGGCGGTTATTATTACCAGCACCTTTAAAAAAGCAGTTGGCAACTTCTCTTCAGAACGGATTTGTTTTGAAGCGTTCTGTATTTCAGCAATGTCTGGAATTGTATCCTATGGAAGAGTGGGATTTAATGATGAAGAAAATCAATAAACTCAACCGATTTGTAAAAAAGAATAATGATTTCATTCGTCGTTTTACGGCAGGTGTAAAAGTGGTTGAAATTGATGCGCTTGGTAGGTTATTGGTTCCTAAAGATTTAGTGCAGTTTGCCAATATTTTTAAAGAGGTGGTTTTTTCATCGGCTGTAAATATTGTAGAGATTTGGGATAAAGATTTATATGAAAAATCGATTGATGGCGAAGATGTAGATTTTGCAGATTTGGCCGAAGAGGTAATGGGGAATTTAAATGACGACGACAATGGAATATCATAATCCAGTATTGCTTCACGCTTCTGTAGATGGTTTGAATATAAAACCAGATGGGATTTATGTTGATGTTACTTTTGGAGGAGGAGGCCACTCAAAAGAAATTTTGAGTAGACTAGGGCCAAACGGAAAATTATTTGCTTTTGATCAGGACGAAGATGCTTTGGCGAATGCCTTAGCAGACGAAAGATTTACATTGATTAATGAGAATTTTAGATTTATAAAAAGATTCCTTCGTTTTTATGGTGTAAAAAGTGTCGATGGGATTTTGGCAGATTTAGGTGTTTCGTCTCATCAATTTGATGTTCCCGAAAGAGGATTTTCAACTCGTTTTGATGCCGAATTGGATATGCGAATGAGTCAGAAAAATGATCTGAATGCCTATAAAGTGGTTAATGAATATGATGAAACGAATCTCAGAAGAGTTTTTCTAGATTATGGCGAGCTTAAAAACGCGCCTGTTTTAGCAAGAACGATTACTGAGGCTAGAGAGCATCAGCCCATAAAAACTACAGACGAACTGAAAGAAGTTTTAGCTAAATATTTGCCGGAAAGAATTCGAAATAAAATATTAGCTCAAATTTATCAGGCCATTCGAATCGAAGTCAATCAAGAAATGGATGTCTTAAAAGAATTTTTAGAGCAATCATTAGAAATATTAAATCCTGAAGGAAGATTGAGTGTAATATCGTATCATTCTCTTGAAGATCGATTGGTAAAACGATTTATAAAGAACGGAATGTTTGAAGGAGAACCAGAACGTGATTTTTATGGTAATTTCTCGGTTCCCTTTAAAACCATCGGAAAATTAGTAGTTCCTGATGCTGCCGAAATTAAGATAAACAATCGAGCCAGAAGTGCTAAGTTGAGAATTGCAGAGAAAAAGGGGTAGAAAGTATAAAAAGGTTTTATTGTTTAAAGGTTTAATTGTTCAAGTTTTATAACCTAGAACTCACAACTGATAACCAACAGAAGAGATAGTATGAAAGGCGGAATTTATAAAATTTTAAAAGCACAATTTCTTATAGACGATAACGCGATGAAAAATTGGCGTTTCATTGTCTTTGTCATCTTTCTTGCAATAATTATGATTGCTAATACACAAAGGTATGAGCAAAAGGTATTTAGAATTATTGACTTGACAAATAAAACAAAGGAATTGAGATCTGAATTTGTAGACAGACGTTCGGAATTAATGAAGCTTAAAATGGAATCTACAGTTTCCGAAAAAATGGTTGAAAAACAAATTTTTCCTTCGACTGTTCCTCCGGTAAAAATTAAAGTTAAAAAAGTAGAAGAGAAAAACTTTTTAGAAAAAATATGGCAGTAGAAGATAAACATATTTCGTATAGAATTTATCTAGTTGCATTTGTTATCTTTTTGATGGCAATTGCGATCGCTGTGAAATTAACTAATATTCAGTGGGTAGAAGGAGATCATTACAGAGAACTAGCCAAAGAAAGAACGGTTAAAAATTTTGTAATTCCTGCTAATAAAGGAAATATCTATTCTGCG
The DNA here is from genome assembly GCA_038241955.1 of Flavobacteriales bacterium. GTDB lineage: Bacteria > Bacteroidota > Bacteroidia > Flavobacteriales > Flavobacteriaceae > Flavobacterium. Next base: position 230,701 of record JBBSSR010000002.1, read on the forward strand.
GATGGAAGCCTTCTAGCGACATCGATTCCAAATTATGTAATTCGTTTTGATGCATTAGCTGCAAAAGGAGAAACATTCGAAAAAAACATAAAAGGATTATCAGATTCTTTAGGGAAAATGTTAAGGAAATCAAGCAGCAGTCTAGAGCGTGAACTTAGAAAAGCTAGAGAAAATAAGAACCGATATTTTTTTATTGCTCAAAACTTGAATTACACTCAATATATGAGAATCAAAAGTTTTCCATTATTCAGTTTGGGTGCCTATAAAGGAGGGGTTATCATAGAGCAAAAAACGGTAAGAGAGCATCCTATTGGCGGAATCGCAGAAAGAACTATTGGTTACGAACGAAGAACACCTCGAGGATTTTTAGATGGGAAAGGTATAGAATGGGCGTATCGCAATTATCTTAATGGTAAAAACGGTAAAATTTTAAAACAAAAAATTGCCAAAGGACAGTGGAAACCTATTAGAGATGTAAATGAAGTAGACCCACAAGATGGTTACGATATAATTTCTACAATAGATGTGTATATTCAGGATATTGCGCACCATGCGTTGCTAAAACAGTTAGAAGATTATCAAGCTGATCATGGATGTGTGGTAGTAATGGAAACCAAAACGGGCCATATAAAAGCGATAGCAAATTTGGGTAGAGCAAATGATGGTTCGTATTATGAAACTACTAATTATGCGTATGCCGAATCGCATGAACCTGGTTCGACTTTTAAATTGGTTGATTTAATGGCTATACTTGAGGATAAAGTGGCGGATACAAGCACAGTATATGATAGTAATGGCGGTGTAATGATGTATTCTGGTCGTAAAGTAAGAGATTCTCATGAAGGTGGTTACGGCAAAATATCATTGGCTAGAGGATTTGAGGTTTCGTCAAATACAGTTTTGGTGCAGGCCGTTTATAATAATTACAAAAATAATCCTTCAAAATTTGTTAATCATATTAATTCATATGGTCTAAATAAGCCATTAGGTCTAATTTTTAAAGGAGAGGGAAAACCTATGATTCCGCAACCTACTGATAAAAACTGGTCGAATATTTCACTTCCGTGGATGGCTTTTGGGTATGGAGTTTCGGTTACGCCGTTGCAAACGCTAGCTTTTTATAATGCTGTTGCAAATGATGGAGTAATGGTAAGACCACAATTGGTGTCCGAAATTAAAGAGTGGAATAAAACCATTAAAAAATTTGACACCGAAGTGATGAATCCTGAAATATGTTCCCATGAAACGATTTTAAAACTGAGAGCAGTTTTAGAGAATGTTGTTAAAAAAGGTACTGGGAAAAAATTATACTCTAAAGATTTTTCTATGGCGGGGAAAACAGGAACCGCGGCAGTGAATTATGGAATAAACGGAGGTGTGGACAAACATTATGCCTCTTCTTTTGTTGGTTATTTCCCTGCGGATCATCCTAAATACTCCTGTATTGTTGTGGTGCATAAACCGAACACAGTAAACAATGATTACTATGGAGCTGATGTTGCAGGACCCGTTTTTAAAAGAATTGCTCAAAAAATTTATACGGATACTCCTTCTACAAATGTGATCAATAAATTAGACGGAGTTGTTCCTACGCAGGACAGTAATTACAATTCCTATTTTGCTAAAATCCAAAAAGAGTACCATTCTATTCCTAATGTAAAAGGGATGTCGGGAATGGATGCCGTTGCACTGCTAGAAAATTTGGGTATGAAGGTAAAAGCGGTCGGTGTTGGGAAAGTTAAAAAACAGTCCATAGAGGCTGGTGAAAATATTGTAAAAAATTCAACTATACTATTGGAATTATCATGAGTATATTAAAAGACATATTATATAAAGTGGCAATAGAATCTGTAAACGGTTCTACTGAAATTACTATAAACAACATTAATTTTGATTCTAGAAAGATCGAGAAAAATGATGTTTTTATAGCGATTCGTGGTGCTGTTTCAGATGGACATGATTTTATAGAAAAAGCCATAGAACTTGGTGCGACGGCTATACTATGTGACACATTACCAACTGTTTTGCAAAAAGGCGTTACTTATGTTTGTGTAAAAGACACCAATGCCGCTCTTGCCTTTATGGCTGCTAATTATTTTGGTAATCCTTCTCGCGATTTAAAATTAGTTGGAATTACAGGAACGAATGGTAAAACCACAATTGCATCTTTACTATATCAATTGTTTAAGAAAGCAGGTTATAAAGTTGGATTGCTTTCGACGGTTAAAATTTTAGTAGACGAAGTAGAATATAAAGCGACGCACACTACACCAGATTCAATTACGATCAACCATTTTCTAAAAGAAATGATTGGCGCAGGAGTTGAGTATTGTTTTATGGAAGTGAGCTCTCATGGAATTCATCAAAAAAGAACGGAAGGACTGCATTTTGCAGGTGGTATTTTTACCAACTTGTCGCACGACCATTTAGATTATCATCCCACTTTTGCGGAATATAGAGATGTGAAGAAATCTTTTTTCGATCAATTACCAACCACAGCTTTTGCAATATCAAACATTGATGACAAAAATGGTATGGTAATGTTGCAGAACACTTCGGCTAGAAAACTTACGTATGCCTTAAAAACGTACGCTGATTATAAAGCACAGATTCTAGAAAATCAATTATCTGGATTGTTATTAAAAATTGATGGTAATGAAGTTTGGGTAAAATTAATTGGCACTTTTAACGGCTATAATTTACTAGCAATTTACGCTACAGCGGTAGAATTGGGACTGGATAGTTTAGAAGTACTTCGACTAATGTCAGAATTAGAAAGTGTATCGGGACGGTTTCAATATATAGTTTCAAACTCAAATATTACTGCAATTGTAGATTATTCCCATACGCCAGATGCATTGGATAATGTGTTGAAAACCATCAATGATATTCGAACAAAAAACGAACAATTGATCACGGTGGTCGGTTGTGGCGGAAACAGAGATAAAACCAAACGTCCAATAATGGCAGGCATTGCTTCAGACTTGAGTGATAAAGCGATTCTTACTTCGGATAATCCTAGAAATGAGGAGCCAGAAACGATTATACGAGAAATGGAAGTTGGAGTTTCTGCGATAAATTATAAAAAAATGTTGGCTATTACAGATCGTTTTCAAGCTATAAAAACAGCTTGTCAATTGGCTCAGCCTAATGATATTATATTGATTGCAGGCAAAGGACACGAAACTTATCAGGAAATCAAAGGAGTTCGTCATGATTTTGATGATATGAAAATAGTAAAAGAACTTTTAGAACAATTAGGAAAATAAGACATTAAATAAATAAACAACGATATATGCTATACTACTTATTTGAATATTTAGATAAAACAATGGACATTTCTGGTACAGGAGTTTTTCAGTACATTACATTTAGATCTGCCTTGGCTTTTATTCTTTCCTTGTTATTATCAACAATTTATGGAAAAAGAATCATTGCATTTTTAAGCAGACAACAAGTAGGAGAGACCGTTCGTGAATTAGGTTTAGCTGGGCAAAATGAAAAAGCAGGTACACCTACAATGGGAGGTATTATTATCATTTTCGCAACACTCGTTCCAGTAGTGCTTTTTGCAAAATTACATAATATTTATATTGTTTTATTGATCGTTACGACCCTTTGGATGGGAACGATTGGTTTTATAGACGATTATATCAAAATTTTCAAAAAAGATAAGCAAGGATTAAAGGGTATTTTTAAAGTTGTTGGACAAGTAGGTTTGGGAATTATTGTTGGCTCTGTGCTTTATTTTAGCCCGATTGTTACGGTAAGAACAGACACAGGTTATACTGAAAATTTTAAACCGACAGTTGGTTCTGTTATTAGACCAGCAGCTGTAGAAGAAAAATCTACTGCTACTACAATTCCCTTTTTTAAAAATAATGAGTTTGATTACGCCGAATTATTAGCGTGGACAGGCGAAGGATATGAAAAATGGGCATGGTTGATTTTTATTCCAGTGGTAATTTTTATTATTACTGCGGTTTCTAATGGTGCCAATCTCACCGATGGTATTGATGGTTTAGCAGCAGGAACTTCTGCAGTGTCCGTACTAGCGCTCGGTATTTTCACCTTTGTATCAGGTAATATTATTTTTTCTAATTATTTAAATATAATGTATATCCCGCACTCTGGTGAAATGACGGTTTTTATAGCGGCATTTGTGGGGGCATTAATCGGATTTCTTTGGTATAACTCCTATCCAGCTTCGGTTTTTATGGGTGATACGGGTAGTTTGACTATTGGTGGGATTATTGCGGTTCTAGCAATTGCAGTTCGTAAAGAAATGCTTATTCCATTGTTATGCGGAATCTTTTTGGTCGAAAATTTCTCAGTTGTTTTACAGGTCGGCTATTTTAAATATACAAAAAAACGATTTGGTGAAGGAAGGAGAATATTTTTAATGTCTCCATTGCATCATCACTATCAAAAGAAAGGATACCACGAAAGCAAAATTGTGACACGATTTTGGATCGTCGCCATAATGCTAGCCATTTTGTCTATTGTAACACTAAAATTAAGATAGTATGAGACTAGTAATTTTAGGGGGTGGAGAAAGCGGGGTAGGTTCTGCAATACTTGGAAAGAAGAAAGGATATGATGTTTTTGTATCCGACTTTGGAAAAATAAAAGAAAGTTACAAAGAGGTTTTAATTATTAACCAAATTGCTTGGGAAGAAGAACAGCATACGGAGGATTTGATTTTGAATGCCGATGTGGTTATGAAAAGTCCAGGTATTCCAGATAAATCTCCAATAGTAAAAAAGCTTAAAGAAAAAGGAATTTCAGTAATATCAGAAATTGAATTTGCAGCACCTTTTACAAATGCCGTAACAATTGGTATAACAGGTAGTAATGGGAAGACGACTACAACTATGTTGACCTATCATTTGTTAAAAACAGCAGGTTTGAACGTTGGTTTAGCAGGAAATATTGGGAAAAGTTTTGCGTGGCAGGTTGCCGAAAATAAGTATGATTTTTATGTGTTAGAACTTAGCAGTTTTCAGCTAGACGGAATTATAAATTACAAACCGCATATTGCAATTATTACAAATATTAGTCCCGATCATTTAGATCGATACGATTATAAATATCAAAATTACATTGCCTCAAAATTTAGGATTACAATGAATCAGACCGAAGATGATTTTCTGATTTACGATGCAAATGACGAAGCAATTTTAGAATGGTTACAAAACAATAAAGTAAAAGCAAAATTAATTTCTTTTTCGTTAACCGATGAAACTAGTGAAGGAGCATACATAAAAAACAACAAAATGGAAGTAAAGATTAATCACGAAGAATTTACAATGGACACAGAATACATCGCATTAGAAGGAAAACATAACGCAAAAAATGCAATGGCAGCGACTTCTGTAGCAAAATTGATGCAAATAAGAAATGCAACTATTCGTGAGAGCTTATCTGATTTTCAAGGAGTAGAACATCGTTTAGAGAAAGTGCTGAAAATTCAGAATGTTCAGTATATCAATGATTCGAAAGCGACTAATGTAAATTCTGTTTTTTATGCTTTAGACAGTATGAATGCGCCAACCGTTTGGATTGTTGGTGGTGTAGACAAAGGAAATGATTACCATGAATTAATGTCTTTGGTTCGTGAAAAAGTAAAAGCTATTATTTGTTTGGGTGTAGATAATAAAAAGATTATAGATGCCTTTGGTAATGTTGTAGATATCATGATAGAAGTTTCGGATATGAATGAAGCAGTTCGCATGGCGCAACGATTATCAGAAAAAGGAGATACCGTTTTATTGTCTCCAGCCTGTGCTAGTTTCGATTTATTCGAAAGCTACGAAGACAGAGGAAAACAATTTAAACAAGCAGTTAAAAATTTATAAATAGAACAGGTCGAAGTTTAAAAAAGAGAAACTAGAAACCGCTAAACAAATAGAATGAAAGAGCTAGTAAACAAATTAAAGGGAGATAAAGGAATATGGTCATTCGTGGCCTTATTAGGCTTGTTTTCTTTTATGCCAGTTTTTAGTGCGAGTAGTAATTTGGCCTATTTAGGTCATGGAACTGGAAATACTTTAGGCTATTTGGTGAAGCATTTTGCTCACATTTGTATTGGTTTTCTAATTATTTACTGGGTTCATAAAATTCCGTATCATTATTTTAGAGCAATCTCAAAAGCATTCTTACCTGTAGTCTGGCTTTTATTAGCATATACTTTAATAAAAGGAACTGTTATCGCTGGAGCCAACGCTAGTAGATGGATTCAAGTGCCATTTATAGGTTTAAGCTTTCAAACATCTACGCTGGCAGCTATAATATTATTTATTTTCGTTGCTCGATACTTGTCGAAAACAAGAGATGCGCCAATTACTTTTAAGTCTTCTTTGTGGGAACTTTGGACTCCAGTTTTTGTAACATTACTGTTTATTCTTCCTGCCAATTTTTCGACAACAGCATTAATTTTTTCAATGGTCATTATGTTGGTTTTTATTGGAAAATATCCTTTAAAATACATCTTCTTTATATTAGGTTCGGGGATTACATTTCTAACATTTTTTGTTTTAATAGGTAAAGCATTTCCTGATTCTAAATTTTTTAGTAGAGTAGGTACCTGGGAAAATCGTATCGAGAGTTTTACAAGTAATAAAGCAGATGAAGATGATTATCAAATTGAGAAAGCTAAGATAGCAATTGCTTCCGGACAATTATATGGTTTAGGACCAGGAAAGAGTGTTCAAAAAAACTTTTTACCACAATCTTCTTCGGATTTTATTTATGCGATTATTGTCGAAGAATATGGTCTAATAGGAGGTTTGGGTGTACTGATTTTGTATCTATTATTATTGTTTCGATTTGTTGTTGCTTCTCATAAGGCGAATACACTTTTCGGAAAATTAGTCGTTATAGGTATAGGTTTTCCAATGATTTTTCAGGCGATGATCAATATGGCAGTTGCTGTAGAATTATTGCCAGTTACAGGACAAACACTCCCTTTAATAAGTAGTGGTGGAAGTTCTATTTGGATGACCTGTTTTGGACTAGGTATTATTTTGAGCGTGACGCGAAAAGAAGAAGAAATTGCACAAGAAAAAGTAGAGAAGGAAAAAAGAGAAGAAATTCTTAAAAAACTTATTGATAGAGAATTAGAAGCGGATCTTTTAGCAGAAGACACGGTTGAAGGTTTTGATGCAGATTCTAGTAATTATTCGATTACAGATAATGCTAAAAATCCAATGGATGCCGTTTTAAGATAAAGTGTTGCAGATTATTATTTAATAGAACAAGAAATTGATTATTTTTTTTAAATGGAAAACTATAAATTCATATTAAGTGGAGGCGGAACTGGAGGACATATTTATCCTGCGATTGCGATTGCAAATGAATTAAAATTACGTTTTCCTACCGCAGAAATTCTTTTTGTTGGTGCCAAAGATAGAATGGAAATGCAAAAAGTTCCTCAGGCAGGTTATGCCATAAAAGGATTATGGATAGCGGGATTGCAAAGAAAAATAACGCTTCAAAATGCGATGTTTCCGTTAAAAGTGATGAAAAGTTTATGGGAATCCAGAAGAATTATTAGAGAGTTTAAACCGGATGTTGTTATTGGTACAGGCGGTTTTGCAAGCGGACCGTTATTACAAGTGGCTAATTTTGCCGGTATACCAACGGTAATTCAAGAGCAGAATTCATTTCCTGGTATAACCAATAAATTATTGAGTAAAAAAGCGAGCAAAATATGCGTGGCTTACGAAAATTTAGAACGTTTTTTTCCTAATGAGAAAATGGTGTTAACTGGGAATCCAGTGCGTCAGGATTTAATGGAAATTGATAGTAAAAGAAGTGAAGCGATGTCATATTTTAATTTAGATGATAATAAAAAGACAGTTTTAGTTCTTGGAGGCAGTTTAGGATCTCGACGAATCAATCAATTGATAGAAAAAGAGTTGGATTTTTTACTGGCAAATGGAGTACAGGTTTTCTGGCAATGTGGAAATTTTTATATGGCGGAATATAAACGCTTTTCTGAAATAGAGAATGTGCAGGTTGTTTCATTTATTGACAGAATGGATTTGATTTATGCTGCTGCAGATGTGATAATATCTCGTGCAGGAGCTTCATCAGTTTCAGAACTATGTTTGGTGGGAAAACCAGTAATTTTTATTCCATCACCAAATGTAGCCGAAGATCATCAAACCAAAAACGGTAAAGCAATTGTTGATAAAAAAGGGGCGATGTTAATTAAAGAAAGTGACCTAGATGAGAAATTCGAAACCGTTTTTAATCAATTGATTCGCGATCAAAATTTACAAAAAAATCTAAGCGAGAGTATTAAGAAGTTAGCAAAACCAGATGCAACAAAAGATATTGTTGATGAAATAGTAAAATTAATAAAATAATTATCGAATATTAAATTCAAAAATCAACTTCAGAATTCAATTGTAAAAATTGAAAATGGAGCTTAAAATTGAAATTGATTTTTGAAATTGAAATTGACATTTAAACATGAATTTAAATCAAATAAATAACGTCTATTTTATTGGGATCGGTGGCATCGGGATGAGTGCTTTGGCTCGGTATTTCAAAAACATTGGTAAAAATGTTTCAGGATACGACAAAACTCCTTCGAGACTAACTAGTGAATTAATAGAAAGCGGAATTGATATTCATTTTGAAGATAGTATTGCGCTAATTCCAAGCGATTTTTATGTAGAAAATACGTTGGTTGTTATTACGCCTGCTATTCCAGTTATACACTCGGAATGGAATTATTTTGTAGAGCGTGACTATGAGGTAAAAAAGCGCGCAGAGGTTTTAGGAATAATAACAAAAGACACCTTTTGCTTTGCTGTTGCAGGTACACATGGGAAAACCACAACTTCGGGTATTTTAGGGCATATTCTATACGAAAGTGGCATTGATGTAACTGCTTTTATTGGCGGAATAGTAGAAAATTATGATTCTAATTTAATAGGTAACGGAAAAACAATCACAGTTGTTGAAGCCGATGAATTTGATCGTTCCTTTTTGCACCTGCATCCCAATATTGCTTGTGTTACATCAATGGATGCGGATCATTTAGACATATACGAAACTAAAGAGGCGATAGAAGAAACGTTTGTTGAATTTGCTAATAAAGTAGAAGATAAAAGCAAACTTTTTATCACCAATCAATTACCTATACAAGGTGTAATTTGCGCGGTAAATGAGGAAGCTGTTTTTGAGGCTTTTAATGTTCGAATAAATAATGGTAGTTATCTTTTTGATGTTAAAACACCAAATGGATTAATTCAAGATTTGCGTTTTGGTTTGCCAGGAAGACATAATTTAATGAATGCTTTAATGGCGCTTGCGATGGCGATAACGTATGGCATCCCAACCGATGTTATTGCTAAAACTTTACTGTCCTTTAAAGGAATAAGAAGGCGTTTCTCCTATCAAATAAGAGAAGAGAAGCTAGTTTACATAGATGATTATGCACATCATCCTACCGAAATAAATGCGGTACATCAAGCAGTTCGGGAATTGTATCCTAATCAAAAAATACTAGCTGTTTTTCAGCCGCATTTATATAGCAGAACAAGAGATTTTGCTGATAATTTTGCTAAAAGTTTATCAGCCTTTGATGATGTTCTTTTGCTTGATATCTATCCAGCTCGTGAATTGCCAATGGAAGGAATTACTTCGCAATGGCTTATGGATAAAATGACAAATGATAGTAAAAGATTGGTTTCAAAAGCAGAATTAATAAAAACTATTGTAGTAAGTGATGCGACAGTTATTGTTACAATAGGTGCAGGAGATTTAGGAGAGATGGTTCCATCAATTAAAAAAGCTTTATATGAAACTCTTTAATTGGAATAATATACGATTAGTACTAATGATGTTGTTGGTTGTGTTCTTGTTTTCGTTTACATCAAAACGAAATTCGCATCGCAAACTAACAAAATCAACAGTAGTTTTTGTAGGCGAAAACCCTCTTTTTATAAATCAAGAGGCGGTTAATAAATTGTTAATAGAAAATAATTCGAATGCTAAAAGCATACAAAAAGATAGGTTAGATTTGAATAAATTAGAGAAAAGATTGAATACTCAAGATATGATTGAGAAATCTGATGTATTTGTGAGTATTGATGGCGTTCTAAAAGCAGTTGTAAAACAAAAGACACCTATAGCTAGGGTTTTTGACAAAAAAGGTTCCTTTTATGTTGATAGTGAGGGTGGTACTATGCCTTTGTCTGATGATTTTACAGCTCGTGTTCTGCTTGTATCTGGGGAGATAAACAAGAAAAACAGCACCGATTTATCCAAATTATTTAAGGTAATTTATGATGATGCGTTTTTAAGAAAAAACATCATTGGCGTACAGATTATGCCTAATGGTAGCTTATTAATGCTGAATAGAAATTACAATTATCAAATCGATTTTGGTAGAATCATGAATGTGGAACAGAAATTCAAAAACTATAAAGCTTTTTTTCAAAAAGTAAGTTTGGATAGTTCGTTGTTTAAATATAAAAAAATAGATCTTCGGTTTACGGACCAAGTAGTTTGCACTAAATAAGAGATAATGGAAAACGAGAATATTGCAGTAGGTCTAGATATTGGGACAACAAAGATTGTTGCTATGATAGGTAAAAAGAATGAGTACGGTAAACTAGAGATTTTAGGTGTTGGAAAATCTAAAAGTTTAGGTGTATCGCGTGGTGTTGTAAATAATATTACGCAAACTATTCAATCGATTCAGCAAGCAATTCTGGAAGCCGAAAATAATTCAGGTTATAAAATAAAAGATGTAGTTGTTGGTATTGCCGGACAGCACATTAGAAGCATACAACATAGTGATTATATCAGTAGAAGTAGACCCGAAGAAGTAATTGGCGGAAGTGATATTGATTTGTTAATCAATCAGGTTCACAAATTAGCCATGCTTCCTGGGGAAGAAATTATACATGTATTGCCGCAAGAATTTAAAATAGATGGGCAATCGGATATTAAAGAGCCAATAGGAATGTACGGTGGAAGGTTAGAAAGTAGTTTTCACGTGGTTGTTGGGCAAGCCTCATCGATTAGAAACGTAGGGAGATGCATTCAAAGCTCAGGAATTGAATTGTCAGGATTAACATTAGAACCATTGGCGTCTTCGGATGCGGTTTTAAGTCAAGAAGAAAAAGAAGCTGGTGTAGCTCTTATAGATATAGGTGGAGGAACTACCGATTTAGCTATTTTTAAAGATGGCATTATTCGTCATACTGCAGTGATTCCTTTTGGAGGAAACGTAATTACAGATGATATCAAAGAAGGATGTTCTATTATTGAAAAACAAGCCGAATTATTAAAAGTAAAATTTGGTTCTGCTTGGCCAGGAGAGAATAAAGACAACGAAATTGTTTCAATTCCAGGATTAAGAGGTAGAGAGCCAAAAGAAATTTCATTAAAAAATCTTTCAAAAATAATTAATGCGCGAGTTGTAGAAATTATTGAGCAGGTTTTTACAGAAGTAAGAGCATACGGTCATGAAGATCCTCGCAAAAAGTTAATAGCAGGAATTGTACTTACTGGTGGCGGTGCTCAATTAAAGCATATTAAGCAATTGGTAGAATATATTACGGGGATGGATACTAGAATAGGATATCCAAACGAGCATTTGGCTGGAAATTCAGATGAAGAAATATCAAGTCCATTATACGCAACAGCTGTTGGATTAGTGATGAACAGTATTCAAAATAAAACACAAAGCGCTGTAAAGTTTCAAACCACTGTTGTTCCTGAGAAAGTCTCGTTTGCAAGAGAACCAATAGTTGACGTGACGACGAGCGTAGTAGAGGAGGACTATAAGGAAGCAGAAAAAGTATTTCATAATGATAATAACAAAGAAGAATCGACTGAAAATAAAATTAGAAGATCCTTTTTTGATAAATATGTGGATAAGATTAAAGATTTTTTAGATAACGCAGAGTAAGTATTATCAGGAATAAAAAGTTATCGATTCTCCTTTTTGCCCCAAGCCAAGAGCAGTAAAAAAAATAAATTTAAAAATTAAAAACCCATATTATGCCAAGCAACACAGAATTTGGAAGTATTTCATTTGATTTGCCTAAAAATCAATCAAATGTTATAAAAGTTATTGGAGTAGGTGGTGGTGGTAGCAATGCTATTAACCACATGTTTAAACAAGGAATTAAAGGCGTTGATTTTATCGTTTGTAATACCGATTCTCAAGCACTAGACAACAGTTCAGTGCCAAATAAAATCCAGTTAGGAGTACATTTAACAGAAGGTCTTGGAGCTGGAGCAAATCCAGATGTAGGACATCAATCTGCTATAGAAAGTATTGCTGATATCGAAAAAATGCTAGACGTAAACACCAAAATGGTATTTATTACAGCAGGAATGGGTGGCGGAACTGGTACCGGAGCTGCGCCTGTTATTGCACAGTTGGCCAAAGAAAGAGATATTCTTACCGTAGGTATTGTGACTTTACCCTTCTTGTTCGAAGGTAAAGTGCGCCAAGAGCAAGCACTAAAAGGTATCGAAAAATTGCGCAAGCAAGTCGATTCGTTAATTGTTATTAATAATAATAAATTAAGAGAAGTATACGGAAATCTTGGTTTTAAAGCTGGATTTTCAAAAGCCGATGAAGTTTTGGCAACAGCCTCAAGAGGAATTGCCGAAGTAATAACGCATCACTATACTCAAAACATCGATTTACGTGATGCAAAAACAGTATTGTATAATAGCGGAACAGCTATTATGGGATCCTCTGTTTCATCTGGTGAAAATAGAGCCAAGGAAGGAATTATCGCTGCATTAGATTCTCCTCTTTTAAATGATAATAAAATTACTGGCGCCAAAAACGTATTGTTGCTTATCGTTTCTGGGTCTAATGAAATTACTATCGACGAAATTGCCGAAATCAATGAGCACATTCAGTCCGAAGCTGGATCTAATGCCAATATTATTATGGGTGTTGGTGAGGACGAAACACTAGGAGATTCAATCGCTGTGACTATTATTGCAACAGGTTTTGATGTAGAACAGCAAAACGAAATCGTAAATGTAGAGCCTAAAAAAATTATCCACACACTAGAGGACGAGCAAAAAGGAGTGGTTTTCGATTTGTCGAAAAAAGGTGTAGCTGGATTTAATTTCACTGAAACACCTAAAGCGGAAACTGGCGGTAAAATTGTTTTTGACTTAGAAGAGGAAATAGTTATTCCAGAATCGGTAAGTTCTACTAAAAATGATGACGAACTTATAAAGATGTCTGAGTTTATTAAAAATTTAGATGTTACTTTCGAAATTGTTTCGCCACTTAAAGAAATTGATTTTACGATTTCTAATCCTGTAGTACAACAATATAAAGCTGTTGAACAAGTTCAGGCGGAAGTAAAACAAGAGCAAACTACGTTTTCATTCGATTTGCCTCTTCATAAATCCGCTCCCGTTCAGCACGAAGAGGAATCTAATTTCTTGTTTGAGTTAACAAACGAGACTCGCGAAATGAAAGTGATACAACCCGTTCAGCTTGTTCCAGTAACGGAACTTATTGAAAATGGAATTATAAAATATTCTCTTGAAGAGTATATGGAGGTTGAGCACGATTTAATTGAGGCTAAACCTGCTGCAAAAGTGATAGAGGAGGTGATTCCTGCTGAATTAAATATCACCATGAAGCAAGTTCCAGAGACAACACAAGTTCAAGAGTTGCAAAACAATGCTCCTATTGATATGACAATAGAGGAAACACTGCGATTTAGAGCGGAAGAAAGAAGACGAAAATTAAAAGATTTTAATTATAAGTTTCACGATAATGTTTCAAAAGTATATGATCTAGAAAGAGAGCCAGCCTACAAAAGATTTGGTATCGATCTTTCAACATCACAAACCAATAATTCAAATTCAAGAATATCTGTGGGAACAGACAGCAATAATGACTTGCAATTGCGATCAAACAATTCGTACTTGCATGACAACGTAGATTAACTAACTGCGATTATTTTGAAGTAACCCGAAAATTGATCTAATTTTCGGGTTATTTTTTTGTGTTCAATGCGCTACGATAGCTGTTGGTAATACGGGGAAATTTTTATAAATTTGTCGGGCCTAATCCAGCTGTGCATTACAAGCTTTTGATCGTATCTATTTTTTTCTAAGAACAAGAAAGAGCTTCTTTCAGTCGCTTTTCTATTTCAAGAAAAAATACAGTTTCTCACAAAAGGCTTTCCATTACCATCTGGGGCAGTGTTATAGAAGTCAGTTTACAGTGTTCTGTTTACATTGTATCTAAAATCAACAATTTAAAATCTAAAATATATATGAGTTTATCAGTCAATATCATGGACGACATTAAAACCGCCATGAGAGCCAAAGATACAGTAGCTTTAGAAGCATTAAGAGCCATCAAATCCGAGATATTACTAGCGCAAACAGCATCAGGATCAAAAGAAGAAATAACACCAGATGACGAAGTTAAATTGCTGCAGCGTTTGGTTAAAACCCGCAAAGAAAGCGCTAGAATATTCACAGAGCAAAATCGTATGGATTTGGCGGAACCAGAATTGGCACAAATTGCAGTAATCGAAAAATTCTTGCCTGCACAATTAAGCGAAGCTGAAGTAGAAGCTGTAATTGCAAAAATCATTGCGGAAACAGGAGCCTCAGGAATCGCTTCTATGGGTAAAGTAATGGGATTAGCAGCAGCGCAATTGGGTGGAACTGCCGAAGGAAAAACCATTTCTACCCTCGTTAAGAAATTATTGGTATAAAGAAATAAATTTCGATTGTTGGTTTTAAAACTAAAATTAACAATCGTTAATCAACTGACTGCGTAGTTCAACTGGATAGAATATCAGATTTCGACTCTGAGGGTTGCAGGTTCGAACCCTGCCGTGGTCACTAATTAAAAGTAGTACTAAAATGGTAAAACATAATGCCTTTTATTACTGCTTTTTTATTTTAAACAAAACTTTTTTTTCTTTTCACTACTGTTCGCTCTCGTTACAATTTGCAGACTGTGAATTTGAGATTAGGTAGATGATTTTTTAAAATTTTATTATAATAGCTATGACAAATACTGTACTTATTGAAGATCAATATAAAAGAAGTCGTTTGTTTGAAAAAGAAAATGTAAGTTATTTGGTCAGAGTTTTAAAGAGATTTAATACGGTGCCCAAGATAAACAACATAAATATTATTACTTCAAATAGAGAAGCAAATATTTTTAAAATTGTTCCCAACAAATCCATTATAATTGGCTCATCCTTTTTAGAGGAGCCTGTTTTAGCATTGATTTATTTAAGATATGCAATTGAATGGCAGCTATGGTATAAAGCGTTAGGGAAAGACAAATCGGATACCCATTTATGTGATCTAGCTGCCTTAAAGGTCACTAAGATATTTTATGAAATACTGCCAAAAGAAGATAAAGGGAAATTAAGAGAACTCAATCATTTTTTACTTAATTGTATTAAGAAGGAGGAAGCTTTAGATATAGATTTCTTATTAAAAAATAAGGAACTAGAATCCATTCATGGAATAAATAACGAAGGGAAAATAGTTGATAAATCTTGGGACTCAATTCTAGAAAACCTTGCAAAACCAACGGAATATTTGTTAATGTCTGGTGGTGATCTTAGATTAAATATTGACGAAATCGAATTGTTAAATAAATACGGTTGTCGACCTTTCCCGAGACCGGATGCGTTTACTTTTTCCTCATCAACTGCCAGTAGTGTCTCTAACTTTGCGTTTGACAAAACAGATAAAATGAGGCGTTTGTTAATTCAGAATAGCTTAAAAAAAGGTTTTAAAAACACAACCATTGCGTTTTCGGAATTATTAAAAAACAATCTTAGAAAAATCCTTAGAATCAAAGAGGAATGTCAAATAATTTTTTCACCATCGGGTACTGATTCTGCACTGCAAATAGCAGCGATTACTCAAATTATCTCCGATAAAGAAATTACACATATTCTAGTCGCATCAGATGAGACGGGTAGTGGTGTACCCGCTGCTTTAAAAGGATGTCATTTTGAAAATACTACAGCCTTGAATTTTCCAGTTAAAAATGGGGATAAAATTGAAGGATTTCGAGATGTTGAATTGATTAAAATTCCTTTACGAGATGAAAAGGGCGTATTAAAATCTACCTTGCAACTGGATACAGAGGTTTTTACTGCCGTTTCAAAAACAACTGAATTAGGAAGGCATATTGTATTACACGTAATGGATCAATCAAAACTTGGCTATCAATCCCCAAGCGAAGAACTAATAAAAAGCTTGGAGGCACTTCAAAACGTATCGATGCAAATTGTTATCGATGCTTCGCAACTTAGATTAGACCCAAAGGACATTCAAAATTATTTAAATAAAGGATATATTATCACAATCACAGGAAGTAAATACTTTACGGGGCCTCCTTATTCTGGAGCATTAATCTTACCTAAAAATGTTAGTAAAGTGATTAATTCTATAAAAATTTTAATACCAGCAGGCTTAAACAATTATTACAATCATTCCGATTGGCCTATATCGTGGTTTTGTTCCAAAGCGTTATCAGAGGGGTTTAATTATGGGTCAAATATGCGCTGGAACGCTGCTATTGTTGAAATGGACAGGTATTATAAAACACCCATCTTATATCGAAATTTGGGAATTGAGATGTTCTGTAATTTTGTCGAAGATTCTATTAAGGACGCCGCTTTTCTAGAGCCGCTCTTTGCAGACGAAGTAAAAACCAATAGCTATAGCGGTAAAGAATTTGGATTAAGAAACATTACTACAATTTTTCCTTTCTTCATTCTTAAAAATAAAAAAGCACTATCTGTTGATGATGTAAAAAAACTCTATACGTTGCTGAACATGGATCTCTCTGATAGATTTGAAGGCTGCTCTATCGAAACGATTAGGCTCGCTGCACAAAAATGTCATATAGGTCAACCGGTTAATGTAAAACATGAAAATGATTTTCAAAGTTCAGTCTTAAGAATTAGTCTCGGTTCAAGAGTAATATCCGAAAGTTGGGTAAATAGAGATATCAGTCTCTTTTTTAGAAACATAGAAGCGCAAATGAATCAGATTACCTTAATTATTAGAAAGATTGAATTAATCATCAACGATTCTGAGCTGTTGAAGTAAAAGTGTAAAATGCCTTTAAAATAAATTCAAGTTATTAGCTAAAGTATAACAGCAAAAAAGCAGTGTAAGTTTCTCAATACTAATAAAGAACGCTAGTTTCATAGCTAGGAAATTCTAGATTGCTAAATTTGTTATTTTCTATATATTTTGAAAATTGAAATTGATAGGTGTTTTATTAAATCAGATATGTGATTTTTTATAACAATACAAGGCTACATGAACTTTAGGACGCATTACACCAATGGAGATATGGAACCAGCATAGGCATTTAATTTTAATGAAAAAATTAACAGCATAATTAATAATCGAAATTTAGAATAATACTCTTGTTTTATAGAGGTCAAAACATAGTGCTAAGATCACTATTAAACATGTAAATTTTAATATAGTTTTTATTTTTTATTTCTTTTTAAAAATCACGGTTAAATCATAAGTATTTGTTATACAGTAATTTATATACATCAAGAAGGCAGTAAAATAATTGTGAGTTGCTTTTTTTGATTTTGCACAACTATGATAACGTTTTATAAATACGTTTCCCTCGCCCAGATTACTTCACTTTAATTTTATTTTCATAGGAATTCAGTGAATTTCTTTTGAAGTGAAAAATAACTTTATTAGTCTCTTCTCGTTCATAAAGATAAGATGAGACTAATAAAGATTAGAATGATAATAACTCCTAAAAATGATTTTATTTCTTATCAATCTTGTACAGTTTTCCTTGGTCGGTTATGGCATATAAAGCACCATCACTTCCTTGCGTGATGTCTCTAAATCTTTGTTTTTCCTGAACAAGAAGTCTTTCTTCACCTATGACTTTATTGTCTTTTATGGCCAGACGAACGATATGCATACCACTTAAAGCTCCTATAAAGAGATTGTTTTCCCACTCGGGTACACTATTACCAGAATAGAACGTCATGCCGCTTGGGGAAACTACGGGATCCCAATAGTAAACAGGTTGTTCCATACCGTCTTGTTGTTGTATTCCTGCGCCAATTTTCTCGCCGCTATATTCAATTCCATAAGTTATGATTGGCCAACCATAATTTGCACCCTGATTAAGGCGATTGATTTCGTCTCCTCCACGTGGTCCGTGTTCGCTTTGCCAGATTTCACCGGTAGTAGGATGAAGTGCTAATCCTTGCGGGTTTCTATGACCTATTGTATACAGTTCAGGTAATGCGCCCGTTTGGGTGAAAGTAGGGTTTCCAGATGCTGGTTGCCCTTCTTTGGTTATGCGGATCACTTTTCCGAGACTTGCAGTAACGGATTGTGCCAATGGGCGCGTCTGGATTACGGAACGTTCTCCCGTGCTTACTATTAGATTGCCCGTTTTGTCAAAAAGAATACGTCCTCCATAATGTAGAGTGCTTGAATTGGCTGGAGTGCTTCGGTATATTACGGTTGCGGTTTCAATTGTTTTTTCATCAGTTGCTAATTTTCCTTTGGCTACTGCGGTTATGTTTCCGCCAACAACTGCTTCTGAAAAAACCCAATAAATCATTCGATTGGAAGCAAATTCAGGATCAAGACATAATCCTAATAAACCCCCTTGACCGGAAGAATTAACTACTGGAATACCGGTAACGGGATTACTTACTTCTCCAGTTTGTGTAACGATACGAAGATTTCCTGCTTTTTCTGTGATTAAAAGTCTGCCATCTGGAAGGCTTTTTATTCCCCAAGGATTAGTGAGCGTTGTAGTGATTACTTTAGCTTCGTAAGGGGTATTTGTTTGTAAACCCTGGATACGAGTTTGTCCTGTGAATGCAGGTTTGTAGTTTGTATTTGCGGCAGTGGTTTCAACTGGAGTAGTGAAGGTTCCTGGATCAGTATTTTCGGTATCGTTGGTGTCTTTCTCCTTCGAACAGCTCAATACATTAAAAAGAACAGTCGAAACAAGCGCGATAAATTTAATATTTTTCATTATATTTAAATTTTAAAATTTAGATATCTCATTGATATTGAAGGCAAAGATCTAAAATAAAAATCACAAAAGATTATATATACTTTAATGAGGATTGTATAATTTTAATAGCGAGATAGTAATACACAACCCGTTGGGTGCAATTAAACAATTTGAATTTTGATGTTATTAATAGGTCTTTCAAAGATAAATTTATTGATGTATTGAACTAATGTTAATGCTGTTATTTTTGCTAGAATTCTTGTTTTAAAACCTTGAAATGATTTAG
>JBBSSR010000003.1:0-181357 GCA_038241955.1 Flavobacteriales bacterium
AATTCTGTTTTTATGCGACTAAAGATCTAGTGGTTTTTTCAATTCTATCAATTCTATTACTCTTATTCTTTTGTTCTGACTTGCATCAGAACGGCTGTCAATTCAATATGTCTAGGAACGTATTCTTATATCTTAATAATCCGCCATTCTCTCGTTTAGCGGGTGCAAAAGTACATTGCTTTTTCTTATCTGGCAAACTTTTTAAATCTTTTTTTGAAAATTAATTTTCAAAGCTGAATTTTGTCTGGTTTACTCAAGTTTGATAAAGAACGTGTGCGCTGTTGCGGGTGCAAAAGTAGCTACTTTATTCGTTTAAACAAGGCCTTTGCTAAACTATTTTTTGATTATTTTTTAAGGTGTTGATTTATGGCTGGTTAGGAGTTGAAGTTTTGTGAATTTGATTGTGTTTTTGGTAGTTTGCTGTTTCTTGGCAGTGCGTTTTAGTTTCTTTGGGCGAATGACAGCGTGGTTGGGACACGGATGGAGGCGGATTCGCTGGTGCGAATACACGGATTTTTATATTTTATATATAAAGGTGGGGTTTGGCTTTCTTTTGTTTGGTTTCTTCTCTATATATATAAGGTGTCTCTTTGCTTTTATGAAAAACTAAAGCCCTAGCCCTGATAGAAGCGGCATCCTTTTTATTCGTCTCGTCCCTAAGACGAGACGGATAAAAAGATATAGCGGATAGCAGGAATAGCTCCTGAAACTACTAAACATTATTCTTAATCGAAGCGAATGGCTTTGACTGGGGAAATTTTAGTTATTATATAAGAAGGAATTAGCAAAACTAAAGCACAAATTGCTACAGTTAGTAGATTTAAAGATAAAATATATCCGAGATTAAGATATACTGGCGCTTGATTGACATAATAATTTTCTGGATTGAGTTTTATGATGCCAAATTGTTGCTGTACTAACAATAATGAAATGCCGATTACATTTCCCCATAAAAGTCCTCTTCCTATTAAGTAAAAAGCGTTGTACAGAAATATTTTTCTAACGGACCAATTATTAGCTCCTAATGCTTTTAGGATTCCTATCATTTGGGTTCGCTCGAGAATTAAAACTAATAATGCAACTACCATATTTATGGTGGCTACAAGTATCATCACTACTAAAATGATTATTATATTAAAATCGAAAAGTTGCAACCATTCGAATATGTAACTGTATTTTTCGATAATTGTTTTGGTATCTAATGTCGAAGATGTTTTTTTGTAAACCTGTTCTCCTGTTTCTTTTATTTTATCGAAGTCTTTTACAAAAACTTCGAAAGCGCCTATTTGATCTGGCGTCCATTTATTAATTCTTTGAATATGACGCATGTCTCCTATAATATAGGTCGCGTCGAACTGCTGAAAGCCTGAGTTAAAAATTCCGGCGATCTTAAACCTACGAACGTTTGGTAATTGATTTTGATCTTCTTTTATAAAAAACGTATTGAAAGAATCACCTACTTTTAAATTTAATCTATTGGCTAGAAATTGAGAGATTACTACTTCCTGGCTTACTTCTTTTGATAAATCTGGTAATCTTCCCGAAACAAGATACTCCTTTATATTTTTCCATTGATAGTCTGTGCCTACTCCTTTAAAAATTATTCCTTCGAAAGCAGATTCTGTTCTAATAATTCCGGCTTTACTAGCAATTGCTTGAATGTGACTGACATCAGGAACCGAGGTGAACTTTGGGTAAAAATCTTGATTTCTTGAAATAGGCAATAAAGTAACTTCGGACTGGTTATTATCATAATTTGAGATTATAATTTGCCCATTAAACGCTGCAATTTTTTCACGAATTTTATTTTGCAGACCAATTCCTGTTGCTACAGATATGATCATCATTATCATTCCGATCGCAATCGCAGAAATAGCTATGTTAATAATTGGTGCCGATATACTGCTTTTATACTGTTTTGCAGTTATAAGTCTCTTAGCAATGAAGTATTCTAAATTCAATTTTTTTATTTTTTGAGAGTCTGAACAAATATACATAAAGTTATTTATTCGATATCTTTTGTGAGACGGCCGGTGAACTAGTACAAACCTAGAGAATCCTTCGCTAATCTATAAATTAAAGCGGTAGTTTCTTCTTCATTTCCTCTACGATATTAAATGCAGCGGGACAAATTGAAAGATTCGCTAGCGTTAAATCTGTTATTTGTTGAAATTTTTTTCTGTCAGTATGCGGAAATTCGCGACACGCTTTTGGGCGAACATCATAAATAAGACAAGCATTTTCATTATCTAAGAAGGTACAAGGAACTCTTTGCAGTACATAATCTTTATCCTCATCTATACGTAAATAGTGCTCTATAAATTGTTGTGGCTTCTGCCTTAAATGTTTTGAGATACGTTCTATATCTGCTAGCGTGAATAACGGCCCGGTAGTTTTGCAACAGTTGGCGCACTTTAAACAATCAGTCTTTTTGAATTCGGCATCATGAATATCTTGCATGATGTAATCTAAATTTTTAGGTGTTTTCTTTTTTAACTTATCAAAATACTTTTTGTTTTCGATATGCTTATCTTTGGCAAGTTTTCCTAGTTCGTTTAAAGCTGGTTTCAATTGAGACTTTTGATGGTGAAGCAGCAAAAGTAAGAAACTTTGAACTCGGAAATTTAATCTTGAAACTAAATTTTATGAAAGACCTTTTTGGCAAAGCGATACTTGATTTCCAAACGAACAATAATCCAGAAAATCTACTAACCGAAACATCAATATCCGAGGAAGATGAAATGAGCGTGTCTTATTTGTTTCGCAATTATGATGAGATGCCAAAAATTGAGCAAAAAGCATTGCAATTGGCTGCAGGTAAAATCCTGGATGTGGGTTGCGGGTCTGGAAGTCACAGTTTGTCATTACAAAATGACAGAAATCTTGATGTAACCTCAATTGACATTTCGAAAAATGCTATAGAAGCTTGCCATCTGCGAGGATTAA
Source organism: Flavobacteriales bacterium (assembly GCA_038241955.1). Classification (GTDB taxonomy): domain Bacteria; phylum Bacteroidota; class Bacteroidia; order Flavobacteriales; family Flavobacteriaceae; genus Flavobacterium. The sequence continues at coordinate 2,947 of JBBSSR010000003.1, forward strand.
AAAATGCAAAAGTTCAAGATTTGATGCTGTTAGAAAATGAAAAATTTGACACTATACTATTGTTAATGAATGGGCCTGGGATTTGTGGTAGACTTAAAAACATTCCTAATTTTCTATTAAAATTAAAATCATTATTGCTTCCCGGTGGACAAATTTTAATGGATAGCTCAGACATCATTTACATGTTTGATGAAGATGAAGATGGAGGTAAATGGATTCCTTCCGAAAACGAATATTATGGTGAAACCGTTTTCAATATTACCTATAAAGGAGAAAAAGAAGCAGCCCTTGACTGGTTGTTTATTGATTACAATACTTTGCAAAATGCAGCTTTTGCAAATGGTCTACAATGTGTACTAGTACAAGAAGGAGAACATTATGACTATCTAGCACGTCTTTTCATATAAACACTAAAAGTATTTGTCATTGAAAATTATTCTACACTATTGAAAAAGTCAGCCCACAACATAAAAAAAGCCAAACGACAATGCGTTTGGCTTTTTTTATTGAAGAGATTTACCTATTTCAACTACTATATTTTTAACCTTGATTAGCTATTTTAATTGGCATTTCATAAATTACTCTGACTTTTTTCCCTCTAGTCTCTCCTGCAGTCCATGGCGGTGATAATAAAATTACTCTTTTACCTTCTGCACCTGTACCTTCTCCTAAATCTTTTACTATTCGCACATTACTAATAACTCCGCTAACTTCTACAATGAAACTAATTTTGATTATACCTCCATTTCCTTCATAGTCGGGCATTCTAAAATTTTTTCCAATAAATTTCATAAACTCAGCATAACCACCTGGAAATTCAGGTCTGATTTCAACTTCATCATAACTATATGGAGCATCATCAATATAATCACTTGTTGGTTGCCCTGTAGCAAATTGAATGATAAATAAAAAAATTCCTGAAAGTAAAATTTTTTTCATACTTTAATTTTTTAACATCTTCTAGATCCTTATTATGCTTAAACAATTAAACTTAGGGATAGTAAATATATTCAAAATAAATCAAAAATAAATTAAATACTTGAAAAGATAAGTTTAATTATCTGCAATCATTTCAATTGAAATATAAAATATTGTTAATCACGCGCATACATCGAGAGTAAACTTAAATTCAGCAAATATCATCGCGGAAAATAGAGGTCTAATTCCCCAAGCACTTCAGTCTAAAGTAAAGCATATCAGTGTTTTATTACAATAAAATTCGTGCATTACCAACAGTAAACATTATGCATGTAGTTAAAGCCGAAAATTAGATAAAGTTTATGGAATATTCAAATACTTGTGCGTTTGCAAAGAGATACGCCATTTAGGATTATTCATCACATAATCAACAATCAGCGGTGTCATTTCCTCTTTCTTGCTCCATTCTGGTTGTAAAAAAAGAACAGCATTATTATTAACTTTATCTGCTTGTTCTTCAGCAAAAATAAAATCGTGCTTGTTATGAATGATTACTTTTAGTTCTTGATCATTATCATAAACTGTAACTGTTGGTAATTTATTCTTTTTAGGAGAAAGACAAATCCAGTCCCAAGTTCCGCTCAAAGGATAAGCACCAGAAGTCTCAATATGGACTTTTAAATTTTTTTCTTTTAATTTTTGAGTTAATCTACTCATATCCCACATCAAAGGTTCACCTCCAGTAATCACAATAGTATCAGCATATTTACTAGCATTGTCTACTATTAAATCAATATTCGTAGGCGGATGCAATGCTGCATTCCAGCTTTCCTTCACATCACACCAATGACAACCCACGTCACAACCACCAACTCTAATAAAGTACGCGGCAGTTCCTGTATGGAAACCCTCTCCCTGAATAGTATAAAACTCTTCCATTAATGGAAGCATATTTCCTTTATTAACTTCTAATTGAACTTCTTTTGATAACATCATTATAATTTAAGCTGCAAAGATAGGTAAATACAAAACGAGTTAAAAACAAACAAAGTATCTAAAATTGTATAGATGCCAAATAAAATATTTTAAGAAATCTCAAATTATTAAATCAGTCACAAAATACTCGGCGTAAAAAAGCCGATAATCTTTTCAAACTATCGGCTTTTAAACTAAATGAAATCTATTATTTTAATACTTTCAATGACTCTAATGCATATTGATTTGCAGGATCAAGAGCTAATGTCTTATTAAAGTACTCAGCCGCTTTAACTTTATCTGAATTTGCATAACTTGCACCAGTAGTATTATAACTTTCAATTATTTTCTTAATTGTCGCAGGCTTCGCTAATTCTTCAGGGCCTTTTGCAGTAACAGCAGCAACATATTCATCATAATATTTAATTGTCATCTCATCATTTTCTAACAAACTATTAGTTCTAGCTCTATAAATATAAGCATCTTGTGTTTTTGGAGAAGCTTCGATTACTGCAGCAAAAGCTAAATCTGCTCTTTGTAAAGCAATTGTATCTTTTTTCGACACATCTTTCGTATTGTCAAAATATAAACTATTACCTAAATAGAAATTATCTAGAACATAATTTTTAGATTCTTTATACAAAACGGCAACTTCAAAAATTGCAGCAGCTTGTTTGTATAATTTTTGCTCGTACATTTTCTTACCAAATTCACTAAGATTATTAGACAAGTTACCAACTATATCTAATTCTGCTCCTTTTTTAACATCTGCAAGACCACTATCAAATAAAACAGCATCTACTGTCAGTCCATCAGCGCTTATAGATTTCATAATTTTTGAAAAGCCCAGATCTTGATAATCAATAGCTATTGTCTTATTTGCAGGGTTTGAAATAAAACTTTCCAATGACTTTATCGCTGCATCATAATTTCCATTTTGATAAGCCGAAATCCCTAAATAACGCAAAATTCTTGGGTTAAAATTATCGATTTCAGTCATTTTTTTTGCTTCAATTTCTAAGGCAGCATATTCTCCTGCAAGAATTAAAAAATCAGCATGTCTCATTCTTGAATCAATAGAATAATCTGTCAAAGTCAAATACTTCTCATAATTCAAGAGTGCTTTATCTACATATATTCTAAATTTAGAAGGCTCATTTCTACCCCATAAATAATAGGTCTCCGCCAATTCGCGATATACTGGTCCGTATTTTGGGTCTATAGCAATTACTTCATCAAATGACTTAATTGCTTCCGTATACGCCTTAGCTCCTTTAAGCAAAACTCCTAATTGCATTTTCGCTCTTAGCAAAGTATTATCTTCAGTATAAGCATTACGATAAGCAGAATAAGCTTGATTTTGATCTTTATCTCCAAAATAAGCATTTCCTAGCGCTAAATTAACTTGCGCATCTTGAGGTTTAATTAATTTTGCTTTATTTAATACTTCAATTGCTTTTTTATAATTTGGCTTTGTTGAATAGGTGTACGCTCGTCCTATAAATAAAAATTCTTCGATATCTTTTTTTCTCATATCTTTAGTAGCCAAAGCGAATTTATTAGCAGCTAAAGTTTCATTTCCATTGTTAAGATCAATTAATCCAAAACCAATGTTGTTCAAATTTGCACCATCGTCTCCTGCTAATCCCTTTTTATAATATATAGTCGCAGAATCTACATTATTCTCTAACATATAAACGTTCCCTAAATAAAAAGCTGCAGTACCGTTAGTTGGCTTAGCGTTAATTATAGATTTTAAAATAGATTTTGCACTTTGAAATTGTTCAGCATCTATGGCCTTTTTAGCTTGATTTAAATCTTGCGCTTGACCTATTGAAAATGAGGACAATAAAGCAATAGTAAAAATTTTAAATTTATTCATCTTATCTTTTATTAATTAATTTTCTATTTTTTTGTTTGATCACCAATGACAATAATCTTTCTGCCAGGCATTTCAATCGGCAATAAACCCGATTTCAAAACTATCCTCTGACCAATGTCTCCAGCAATAAAGGATGCAAATCCCATTCCTAAACCGGAATATCCTTGGCAATTTATAAAATACAAATTCCGTACCAAAGGATATTTCATTTCTGCTAAATTATTCTGGCTAGGCGTAAAAAACGCATTACCGTTAATTCCTTTAACACTTAAAACAGAAATATTCTTAATTACAGAATTCATAGCAGGATCAGGTTGAGATAACCAATTAACACCGACAATTCCTATCATTCCTTTATTTTCTGCAACAAATTTTAAAACTTCATTATTTGTTTTAAAGGAAAAAACATCTTTATCCGAAAGATCGCTTAAACCAGCAAGGTCATTCATAAAACTAACCGTACTAGAATTGGGATTGTCAAACACTAATCCTTTAATAGCTGAATTGCGTTGTCCTTTCATAAAATTGACAACATCTTGTAAAGCTATTAATGTATCTTTGTTATTCTTATTTGTTACAAATGCGATAGCGTCTGTAGCAAATTTAGTAATTCTTGGAACTATTTTGCTTTCTTCGAAAATTTTTAACTCTTTTTTAGATAAATTTCTCGATAGTACCGCAATTGTAGCTTTTTTATTAAATAACGAATTCAGAACCTCTGTTTCAGATTGTGAAACTATCTTGAATTTTGCATCATAAGTATTTTCGAAGATCATAACTTCATCTTCCACTATAGGAGCAACAGTTTCATCAACGTACATTGTTGCTGATCCTTGTAAAAAAGACTCAGACGGTTTCTCCATTTTCTTCTTTTCATTACAAAAAAAGAATGTTAAACATATAGCAACAAGACCTAAATATTTTAGAATTCTAACCATGATTATTCTTTATTAGCATTATAGAATCTAAAGAACCGCATAATAGAATATCCTATTAAAACAACTCCAAAAGCTATCCTATAATTCATTGCAATATCAAACGGAAACTCCTTCCAAAAAATAAAAATTATTCCTAGAAAAAAATATCCCAAAAATACCAAAACGGTTATAATGAGAAGAAACCGCTCAATAAGCGATTTCTCCTTGATATTATTAAAAAAATTATTCAACATTAATCTGCAGATTGAATAGTAATAGGAAGAGAATATAGTACTCTAACTTTTTTACCATTTTGTTCTCCAGGAAGCCATCTTGGACATTTATTTAAAACTCTAATAGCTTCTTTTCCTGTACCGTAACCTATATCTCTAATTACTTTGATATCTGTTAATGAACCATCTTTTTCAACTACAAAAGTTACATATACTTTTCCTTTAAGGCCTTCTTCTTCTGGTGGTTGGTAATTCTTCCCAATAAATTGATAAAATTTATCAATTCCACCCGGAAATTCTGGTTTTTGCTCAATTCCAGCTAGTGAATGCACACTAGTATCTTCAGCAATTACTTCTGCAACCGGTCCATTCCCTGCTGGCTCAACAGACAACTCAGCATTAGGATCTCCTTTTACAGTTACGGCACCAATTTTCTTTTCCTTAATTTCTTCAATCTTAGGTGGCTCCTCAGTAACTTCCTCTGCTTTAGCAACTACCGGCTTCACAAATTTAACTTGATCCACTTTTGGAGGTGGCGGAGGTGGCGGTGGAAGATTTTTAATTTCTTCAACTTTTTTCTTAGGTGGCAATTTTACAGTTGTGATTTTTTTATCTAAGAGAACATTATCATTCTCTTTGTCTGGAATCAAACTTGCCAACATTGGTATACTTACAAGAAAAGCAAAAATCACTGCACCAATAAAAAAAGACTTCATGGTCACTTTATTGTTCGATTTTCTTAATTCATAAGCACCATACAACTTGTTTCGTTTTTCAAAAACGATATCAAGCCACTGATTTTTAAATAAATCTAACTTCATTATTTATTTTTTTTTACAATTTATTCAGAAAGCATTCAAGCAAATAGTACTATCCTTCATGAATTAATTAGATTATTCGAACTATTTATTTGAAATAGTATCCGTAACTGTTGTTGCTGCATTTTCTTCACCTAATAATTTTGCTTCTTCAGGTGAATAATCATTTACAATAGCATAAGTAGATACTGAAACAATTGCCATTTCATCAAGAACATCTACTAAATTTCGATAATTAGATTTCTTACTTGGTTTTATTATTACAATAATCCCTTGATTTGGTTTTCCTTTAGCAGTACTATATCCTAAAACAGCTTCTTTCTGCTCTAGTAAACTTTTACGAAGGCCTTCTTTTCCATAAGCAACTGTTTTAGGCGCTAGTCTAGGAGTAGCAAGAAAACCTCTAAAAATTACTATCTTATTGTTAGCACCCATTAAAATTGTTAATGTACGATTCTCATCAACTTTTACATCATCACCTTTTTCATTTTTATCAGGCAAACCCAAGCTCATCGATTGAGGTTTAGACAAAGTTGTGGTCAACATAAAGAAAGTGATAAGTAGGAAAGCCAAATCAACCATGGCAGTTAAATCTACCTTTGAGTTTTGCTTTTTACTTCTTACTTTACCACCTTTTCCGCCGCCACCGTCGCCGGTATTTAATTCAGCCATTTTAGTGTGTCTTTATTTGATTAAATTTCTTCTTTTCTTAGACCAGTAACCAAACTAAATGTATTGATTTTTTGGTCTTGTAAAATATCCATAACTTTTCTAATTATTGGATATTCTTCTTTTGCATCCCCTTTAATAGCGATTTGCAATTCCTTGTCTCTCTCCATAATAGTTGCATTTCGAGCACTTTTTATCCAGTCTGCCAATTGATTATCTAAAGAATCTTTAGGAATTCCAGGTTGCTGTGCGTCTTTTCTATCTCTAGCGTTCATTTCAATAATTCCCTTCAAACTTTCAATTGGAACTCCAAAACTCTCCATTTTTCCAAATTCTTTCTTATCGTCATCTGAAAAAGTTACGCCATATTTTTCACCCATTAATTCTAGTGTTTTAATACGTATCTGTTTTCCTTTCAAATCAAAAAAAACTTTTCCATCACCAATAGTTAAGGTAGCCAAATCTGTATCTGGCAACTTAGTACTTACAGTAGACATTGGTGTGTCTACAGGTAATGCTTCGGGAACTTTGGCAGTAGCAGTCAAAATAAAGAATGTTAGTAAAAGGAAAGCAACATCACACATCGCCGTCATGTCGGTCGATGTGGATTTTTTTTGCATTTTTATTTTAGCCATTGTTATATATCTTATTTTGATGCATAAACATCAAAAAATTATTATTGTTTTAAACTCCCTCTAAAATGTCTGTAAGTATTTACTATCGTAGTACCAGCTTCATCAATTGCATACGTTAAACTATCAATTTTAGAAGTAAAGAAATTATAAGAAATAATTGCTAAAGCAGAAGTAGATATACCTGTAGCTGTATTAATAAGAGCTTCAGAAATACCATTTGCAAGTTCAGCTGAATCTGCTCCACCACCACCTGCTAATCCAGCAAATGCTTTAATCATACCCGTTACCGTTCCTAATAATCCTGCAAGAGTTCCTAAAGAAACTAAAGTAGAAATAATAGTCATGTGTTTTTCTAACATCGGCATTTCAAGTGATGTAGCTTCTTCAATTTCTTTGTGAATTAATTCCGCAGCTTCTTCACTGTTGAATCCTTCTTTCTTAACATCTTGGAATTTAACCAAAGCTGATCTAATTGCATTTGCAACCGAACCTTGTTGTTTATCACACAAAGCAATCGCAGCATCAATATCACCAATTTTAATGCTTGTTTGAACATTTTTCATAAAAACATCTAAACTTCCTTTTCCAGTAGCCTTAGTAATTACAAAATATCTTTCAAAAGAAAAAACAACAACCATTAACAATAATCCCATTAAAACAGGTACGATCGGACCTCCTTTATAAACCATCGCTAAATAATTACTTTTAAGTGGATGACCTGTATTAACGCCACCTTCAAAATTTGAACCATCACCCATTATATAATTCCAAATTAACCATCCCACAAAAATACATAATACAATAACAACTCCTGAGAATATTCCCCCACCATTTGAAGTGCTTTCTTTTTTAACTTTAACGTTTGCCATTTTTCTTAATTTTAAATATTTATTTTTAGTATATTAAACTTGTATAGGAGCAAATTTAATTTTTTAGTTGAAATAAAAAAACTTTTTTTAAACTAATCTTACAAATTATTTTACTCAAGGAATGAAACTACAACGTTTTTTATGACTTATCAGCTATTTTATTTAAAATTTTAGTCCCTTTATCTATAAAAAAACATCAATTTAAAACATACTGGTATTTTTATGCAAAAAATACATTAACATTTAAAACAAAAAAAATACATTATTAAGCCTAATTTATAGTGATTTTACAGTAAATCCTTATGTAACGCATTTAAAAAAAATGAATATATTGCAGTTGAATTTTACATATTATAATTATGAGCAGAAAAGATGATTTCATACAGCATATAAATACAGGATATACTTCGAAAGGAGAGAGTATAACACTAGGTGGTGCTATGCTAGATGGAGAGACCTTGGCCAATGCTTACGTAAAAATACCCTTGAAGACTTTAAATCGACATGGATTAATTGCTGGAGCAACTGGTACGGGGAAAACAAAAACGATTCAAGTATTATCAGAACAACTTTCTTCTTTTGGAATCCCAGTTTTAATGATGGACATAAAAGGCGATTTTAGCGGTATTGCGAAAGAAGGAGTGGAAAAAGACTTTATTACAGAACGTCATTCAAAATTGAACATTCCTTATTCGATTTCTAGCTTTCCTGTGGAACTCATGACACTTTCCGAACAGAATGGTGTACGGCTAAGATCAACCGTATCTGAATTTGGCCCTGTTTTGTTCTCTAGAATATTAGGTTTAAACGACACTCAGTCTGGGGTAATTTCAGTAATTTTTAAGTATTGTGATGACACTAAAATGCCTCTGCTTGACTTAAAAGACATCAAAAAAGTCATTAATTACATTACTGCAGAAGGCAAAGAGGAAATTGAAGCCATTTATGGTAAAATTTCTACATCAACAACAGGAACAATTTTAAGAAAGATAATCGAGCTTGAGCAACAAGGTGCTGATTTGTTCTTTGGTGAAATGTCCTTTGAAATTGATGATTTAATGCGTTTTGATGAAAATGGAAAAGGGTACGTAAACATCATGCGTTTGACGGATATTCAAGATAAACCCAAACTGTTTTCGACTTTTATGTTAAGTCTATTGGCTGAAATATACCAGCAAATGCCGGAAAAAGGGGATTCTGACCAGCCTGAGTTAGTTATTTTTATCGATGAAGCCCATTTGATTTTTAATGAAGCCAGCAAAGTATTATTAGAACAAATAGAAACTATAGTAAAACTGATTCGATCAAAAGGAATTGGTGTCTATTTTGTTACTCAAAACCCAATGGACATTCCTAGCGGCGTATTGGCACAACTGGGTTTGAAAATTCAGCATGCTTTAAGAGCATTTACTGCCAATGACAGACAGGCTATTAAACAATCCGCAGACAATTATCCAACATCCGATTATTACAAAACAAGTGAGGTTTTGACCAGTTTAGGAATAGGAGAAGCACTTGTGACTGCATTAAACGAAAAAGGAATTCCAACTCCTCTTGTCGCTACAATGATGAGAGCACCGATGAGCAGGATGGATGTTTTAACTGAAAATGAAATTGCAGAAATCAACAGCAAATCTAAGTTAGTTAAGAAGTATAATGAAGCCGTTGACCGCGAAAGTGCTTATGAAATGCTGGCAAGAAAAATTGAATCAGCGCAGGTAGAAATTGTCGAAAAGAAAGAAAAAAAACGAGAAAGTACTGAGCCAACCACTGCGAGTGTCGTAACAAAATCGGTTTTGAAAGTCGTGACGAGTGCTACTTTTATTAGAGGTGCTTTTGGTATTTTATCGAAAATGTTTAAAAAGTAATATTATTTTCTAATGAAAATTACACTCCAACTTTTATACACGCTTCTATTACTGAATAGTTGTACTCCGAAGGCAAAAACTAAAAATCCAACCTATATTAGATTACAAATTGTTAAAGTCGAAAAAGATTTTGAAAAAATGGTTACTGAAAAAGGACTCGCTACCGCGTTCTATCAATTTGCTGACTCAAATGCGGTACTAAAAAGAGAGAAAAACAGTTTAATTATTGGCAAAAATAATATTCGAAATTATTTTTCCGATCCAAAATTCACTACTGCAACAGTTACTTGGACGCCAGATGATGTCCAAGTTTCTGATGCTGGAGATATGGCATCTACTTATGGTAAATTTATTTGCACATCAATAGACGCTAAAGGGAAAGAGGTGGTTTCGAAAGGGGTATTTCATACGGTTTGGAAAAAGCAAAAAGACAGCTCTTGGAAATATATTTGGAATTAATCAATTTTTTAAAAATCTAAAAGAATTATTTTTTATTTTCTGCTAGTAGTTCTAAAATAGCATTTTCAACTTCGGGTCCATCCCAAATTTTTTCAATATTTTCTATCTTTAGAATCTGTTCCATAATTGCATTTTGAAAATCTCCTATTGCAAGAGCTTCCGCATAAGGCCTGTCACTAAAAGTTACACGGCTGTATAACGGAATCCATTTGTCAGGATGCTTTTGAGAAAATGATTTTTCAATTTTCTTTTGTAACAAAAATTTTTCATCAGCGGTTTTGGAACTCATTTCCATAAAATTGCGATACGAAAGCTCCGCAATAGCATCTGCATTAGGTTTACGTGAACTTTCATATTTTGAGAAAATAGTTTGCCAATCATCTCCATATTCCAACATCATTTCATAAAGAATAGAAATATCTTCAAAACCAGCATTCATTCCTTGTCCATAAAACGGAACAATGGCATGGCAAGCATCTCCTATTAAAGCTACTTTGTCATGGTAGGTCCAAGGAAAACATTTCATTGTGACAAGAGTACTGGTTGGATTTTTAAAAAAATCTTCAGTAAGTTTTGGTATAACATCAATGGTATCGGGTAAGTTTTTCTCAAAAAAAGCTTCTACCTCTTTGTGTGTTTTTAATGTAGCTAAAGACTTTTCGCCTTCAAACGGCATAAATAAAGTACAAGTAAAACTGCCGTCAAGATTCGGCAACGCGATCAGCATATATTCGCCTCGTGGCCAAATATGAAAAGAATTCTTATCTAATTTATGTGTACCATCTTCATTTGCGGGAATATTTAACTCTTTATATCCTAATGGCAAAAACTCTTGCGAGTAATCAAACATACTCTGACGTTGCATGCGATGACGAATTCTAGAGAAAGCCCCATCTGCACCAAAAACAAGATCATATTTTTTTTCTTCCCAAGCCCCTCGTTCAGTTTCTCCTATGTGCAGCGTAGCATCTTCGAGAGTAACATCCCAAATTTTCTGTTCAAAATGAAATTCGGCTCCTGCTGCTTCGGCTAGATCAATCATTTTCCTGTTGAGAAGTCCTCTGGAAATCGAATAGATACTTTCGCCTTCTAGACCATAATTTTGAAAATTAATGTTATCATCAACATGTATCGCACGTTTATCCATAGGAATGGCAATGGCTCGAACGGCATCTCCAACACCAATACCATCAAGAGCTTTCCAACCTCGATTAGACATTGCAAGATTTATTGATCGTCCAGAAAATTGAATTTGACGTATATCTGGGCTTCGATCATATACGTGGACACTGTGACCTGCTTTACGCAAATACATTGCTAATAAAGACCCGACTAATCCTGAACCAACTACAGCAATTTTTTTTGGAGTTTGCATCAATAATTTATAAAAAGTGAGTTAAAAGTACTTATTTATTACCTCAAGAAAGGCACTACAATATATTAAAAAGGATCGAAATGTTACAGAATTTCTTTTGCGAAATTTTTATTGCTCTTACTCTTTCGTAATTAGCGAAATAACGGGTACAATATCACTAAATTCAGATAAATATGCTTTACATAATTTTTAGCTTAATTGTTAAAATTAATGTACGTAACGTGAGAATAGCATAACTAAACGTTAAAAAAAATACTCATTGTTCATGATAATTTAGTAAAACTAAGAGTAACCAATTTCAGTTCTGTATATTTGTTAAAAGAAGAAAAAACATGAAGAATATTTCAAAAGAAACCATTTCCCAAATGGAAAAGATTGAAAAATTGAATTTAATTAATTCATGTACGGGTTTTAAATCTGCCAACTTAATAGCTACAAAATCTATCGAAGGCGTGTCGAATGTTGCTATTTTTAGTAGTGTTACACATTTGGGAAGCAGTCCGTCATTAATTGGTTTTATCATTCGTCCTACGACGGTTCCTCGAGATACTTATAAAAACATAATGGAGACGGGATTTTTTACTGTGAATCATATTACGGTAGACATGATTGCTGATGCGCACCACACCTCTGCAAATTATGAAAGTGGCATTTCTGAATTTGATAAAACAAATCTTGAAGAAGAGTACAAAGAAGAGTTCAAAATACCGTTTGTAAAAGGCAGTCCTGTTCAGTTATATTGTAAATTTGTAAATGAGTATCTTATTAAAGAAAATGATACTATTCATATCATAGCCTCTATTGAGAATGTTTTTTATGATGAGATTTTAGAACATAAAGATGGATGGCTGCAGCTGGATAAAGGAAAAATTGTTGCTTTGAATGGTGTTGACGGTTACTTTCTACCTTCCTTAATTGAACGTTTTCAGTACGCAAGACAAGGAGTTGAATCAAAACCTTTCCCTAAATAAAACAGCTAAAAATAACTTAAAATAAAAATTATTAATTTAAAACTGGTCTACATGTCATTATCAAAAAAGATAACTATAGGAATTATTTCTTTTTTAGCATTTTTACTGTTAGTGAATTTTGGACTCAATTTTTGGATTCAAAAAAAACTCCCAAAAATCATAGTAGAAAATAATAAATCTCCGTATAACATAAGTTATGAGAAATTAAAAATTGATTTATTTTCGTCTACAATTTATGCCTCGAATGTTATCGTTACTCCCAAGGAGAAACTTAAAAAAAGCGATGCTAAAATTGGCATTTATTCCAAAATTGAATCCATTACTATAGATAATTATAAGTTGTGGCCTTTTCTTTTTGATGATGTTATCAAGGCCAAAAGTATCACCATCGAAAGGCCTAACGTAATTTTATATAAAAAGGACGCTAAAGCAATTAATAATGCAAAAAGCTTACGAACAGCAGTAATAGATCCTTTTCAACAAATTATTGTCGTTTCCAATATTTACCTTAATAAAGGAACATTAGCAATTATTTCGACAGAAAATAATAAACCCATTTTAACGACCAAAAATATTGCGGCTAATATTGAAGGAATATTTATTGATGACAGCACTCTTAAAAATAAAATTCCTTTTTCATTCGATAAGTATGTACTTAATTGCGACAGTCTGTTTTATAAACCAAATGAATTTTACAGCATAAAAGCATCAGAAATTAGAACGACCAAACAGTCATTACGGATAAAAAACTTCGAATATTTACCGGAATACAGTCGTAAACAATTTGTGCAAAAGATAGCGAAAGAAAAAGACCTTTTCACAGTAACTGCAGGATCATTTGCAATAAACGCATTAGATTGGGGTTTTAAAAATGATGTTTTTTTCTTCAATGCTAATTCAATTGTTTTAGATGATTTGAATGCTAATATTTATCGAAATAAAATCCCTGAAGATGATCTGAGTAAAAAACCATTATACAATGCTTTGCTTCGTAAAATTAAATTTCCGTTACAGATAGACACGCTTTTAATACGGAAGTCTAAACTAGTCTATGAAGAAGAAATTGATTTTGGGAAAGGGCCTTCTATTTTAACTTTTGAAAATTTTGATCTAAATGCGACTCACATTAAAAGTGGCTATGGTTTAAAAAAAGCAGAAGATTTAGACATTAAAGTCAATTGTCTGTTCATGAAAGATTCTCCATTGAAAGTTCATTGGACACTTAATATACTTGACCCAAATGATGGATTTACTATTAAAGGAAACATAGGGAATTTTAACATTCAGGCACTTTCTAGATTTACAAGACCCTACATTAATGCTTCCTTTACAGGGGTATTTAAAAATTTTGATTTTGATATTATTGGAAATGATAAAAATTCAAAAGGAAATGCAAGTTTAGCGTATAAAGATTTAAAAGTCACTTTCTTTAAAAAGGATAATCCTTATGAAAAATCTAAAATAAAAACGGTTGTGGCCAACTTGCTTGTCAAGAAAGATTCTGACGGAATTACGAAGAAAGCCACAATAGAAATAGATCGTATTCAAGAAAAATCATTCTATAACTTTTTATGGCGAAATATTGCCGAATTTTTAAAAGAAATTTTGATCTAAAAGCTTTTCTTTACACTGCCTTTATACAAAATAAAAAGAGTGCTTAAATTCTATATGAACTTAAGCACTCTTTTAGTATCCTTTACGATTTCTTAATCCTTCTTTTTGCTACCGTCAATAATAGCACCTGTACCTGCTCCGACTGCAGCTCCTGCAACACCGCCAATAACTGCTCCTTGTACTTTCTTCTTACTTATTATTGCTCCTGTTGCTGCACCTACTCCTGCTCCAATTACGGCACCTTTTGCCACTCCGCTCCATCCTTTCTTTTTTGCTGGAGCAGGGGCTGAACTGGCAGCGGCTTGCTTATTAACAACAATAACTTGCTTTTGATTTTCTATTTTCGCTTGTTCAACTTTAGCCATTTCAACCTGCATAGAGTCGATAATTCGTTTTTTTTCTATTACCACTTTCATCGAATCTACAGTAGCTTCTTTGGCCTTTTGTATATTTTCTTTTCCTTGATTTTGACAAGAAATAATAAATAGTGATACTGCAACTAAATATAATGATTTCATAATTTTAATTTTTTTTACTGATTTTTATTTTGCAAAGAAGCGATTAACTTATCATCTAAACTAATAATTTTACCTTTTTTAAAGACATCGAAGCGTTAGCCTACTATTCCTGCTTTCAAAATTTGTCCAAATTCATACATATCTTCAAAAGAACAGTATAACGGAACAGGTGCTAAGCGAATAACGTTTGGTTCCCGCCAATCTGTAATTACACCATTTTTCATTAAATAGTCAAACAAACTACGTCCTTCACCATGAAGTAAAACGGACAATTGAGATGCTCTTTCTGCTGGATTGGTGGGCGTTATAATTTCGAATGTACTGTCAACCTCTTTATCGATCTCGTGAAGAATAAATTCTAAATAAGAAGTGATTTTATCTCTTTTTTCGATTAATTGATCCATTCCTATCTCATCAAACATTTCAACAGAAGCCAAATAAGGTGCTAAAGAAAGTATCGGTAAATTGCTAATTTGCCAACCATCGGCTCCGTGGACAGGATCGAAAGTGGGTTCCATTTTGAAACGGCGTTCTTTATTGTGTCCCCACCAACCCGCAAATCGTGGTAAATCTTTATTGTTATGATGCTTTTCATGAACAAAACAACCCGAAGCATTTCCTGGCCCTGAGTTCATGTACTTATAACTGCACCAAGCTGCAAAATCTACGTTCCAGTCGTGTAATTCTAATTTTATATTTCCCGCTGCGTGCGCTAGATCCCAACCTACATAAGCTCCTTGTTTTTGGCCCGCTGCGGTTATTGTTTTTATATCGAAAACTTGGCCTGTATAATAATTCACACCTCCTACTAAAACTAAGGCCAACTCCTCTCCTACTTCCTCAATTTTTGCCAAAACATCTTCTAGTCGGATGTTGTGTTCTCCGTCGCGACGTTTTATTTCTACAATTGCATCTTGTGGTTTGTAGCCGTGGAAATGCACTTGGCTTTGAAACATATATTGGTCGGATGGAAATGCTTTTTCTTCGCAAATGATTTTGTATCGTTTTGCTGTTGGTCTGTAGAAGGATACCATCAATAAATGAAGATTTACGGTTAAAGTGTTCATCACCGTAACTTCACTTGGCAAAGCGCCAACAATTTTACTCAACGGATTTGCAAAACGCTCGTGGTAGTCCCACCAAGGTTTCTCGGCATAAAAATGACCTTCAACTGCTAGATCTGCCCAATCGTTCATTACCTCATCTATATATTTTTTGGTTCTTTTGGGCTGTAATCCCAAAGAGTTTCCTGTAAAATAAATTACTTTTTTGCCATTGACTTTAGGAAAAATAAATTCGTCTTGGTATTTATGGAGTTTGTCCTGAGCGTCGAGTTGTTGTGCACATTCGAGTGTGTTTTTGAAATCCATTTTTTAAATAGTTTATGTTGTAAAAATAGCAAAAAAGAGAATAGTGACAAGAGGAAAGAGTAAAGAAAAAAGATGAATGAAGTGGATAAAAAGATAATTTGATAAAATATCAATTCTTTTAAAACAATATTTTGCATTTAAAACAAAAAGCCTTTCTGAAATACCAAAGTGCGTTAGGGATAAAAATGAAAAATTTTTACCTGAAACCATTTAGAAATACAGCAACGAGGAAGCGACCAACGGAAGCTCCCGCAGTGCTAGTATTCCTTTGGTTTTGGGTAAAAAGTTGTAATGTATAGCCCGTGAAAACGCCATTATTCAGACGGCAGTGCTCAGTATTCAGATGGCAGTTTTCAGATTGCAAATTGGATCTGAAGTAAAAAAAAACTCGCCATTGCTGACGAGTTTTAATTTTATATAAATTGATTTTTAGATAATCAACATGGCATCTCCGTAAGAATAGAATTTGTATTCTTCTTTGATTGCTTCTTCGTAAGCTCTTTTCATTAAATCATGTCCGCAGAAAGCGGATACCATCATTAACAAAGTAGATTTTGGTGTATGGAAGTTAGTTATCATACATGTTGGAATCGTAAACTCGTGAGGAGGGAAAACAAATTTGTTTGTCCAACCATCAAAAGGATTTAGTGTGTTTTGTGAAGAAACGGAGCTTTCTACAGCACGCATAGAAGTAGTTCCTACGGTACAAATTCTTTTCTTAGCAACCTTTGCAGCATTGACAATATCACAGGCTTCTTGAGTGATTTTTAATTCCTCAGAATCCATTTTGTGTTTTGACAAATCTTCAACCTCAACTGGATTGAAAGTTCCTAAACCTACGTGAAGTGTAACCTCTGCAAATTTAATTCCTTTTATTTCTAGTTTTTTCAGTAAGTGTTTAGAGAAGTGTAGCCCTGCAGTTGGTGCAGCAACAGCTCCTTCTTCTTTGGCATAAATGGTTTGGTAACGCTCCGCATCTTCGGGAGTTACATCTCTACTTATGTATTTTGGAATAGGAGTTTCTCCTAGTTCAGTTAATTTTTTTCTGAATTCTTCGTACGAACCATCGTAAAGGAAACGCAAGGTTCTACCACGAGAGGTAGTATTGTCAATTACCTCAGCAACTAAAGAATCATCATCTCCAAAATATAATTTATTCCCGATTCGGATTTTACGAGCTGGATCTACTAAAACGTCCCAGAGCCTTTGTTCTGCATTTAGTTCTCTTAATAAAAACACTTCAATTCTTGCTCCTGTTTTTTCTTTATTTCCGTACAAACGGGCTGGAAAAACTTTGGTATTGTTTAAGATTAAAACATCTCCATCATCAAAATAATCAATAACATCTTTGAATGTTTTATGCTCTATTGTTTGTTTCTTGCGGTCAATAACCATCAATCGAGACTCATCTCTATTTTCTGCTGGATATTCGGCAAGAAGTTCTTTTGGTAAATTGAATTGAAAGTGCGATAATTTCATTTGCTTTCTGTTTAAAAGTTTAAAGTTCCAAGTCTCAAGTTGTTATAACTGGACTTAAAAATCTTTCGTTTGCAAATATACGATTGTGAGATAGGCGTTGTCAAGTGTTTTGCTGTTTATTTTTTCCTCTCCCCGACCCTCTCCAAAGGAGATTGGGTTAAAACCCAACAAAACCCTAACTAAATGACCACGTATTAAGAACTGTAAATCCTAATTTTTTTAAGTCCTCCCAAAAATCTGGATATGACTTAGAGACAACCTCAGCATTATCGATCGTAATTGGCACTTTTAATCCTAATGGCGCAAAAGCCATCGCCATTCTGTGATCATTATACGTTGCAATGTGTATATTTTGATTTATTATTTGAGTAGCCACAAGTGTTAAACTATCATTAGTCACCGAGATAGTAGCGCCTAATTTTGTTAACTCAATTCGGAGTGCTTCTAGTCTATCGGTTTCTTTAATTTTTAAAGTATGTAAACCTGTAAGATGACAACCAATTCCTAGCCCTAGACAAGTAACTACAATAGTTTGTGCAATATCTGGTGTATTATTCAAATCTAAAGTGATGTCTTGATAATTGAAACCTTCTTGTTTCGTTAATGTAACTTTATCTCCTTCAAATTTCGAAACCACGCCCATTTGCTTGTAAATTTCAACCAAAGCGGAATCTCCTTGCAAACTTGTTTCTTTATAACTTTTTAAAGAAACGGAAGCGGTTTTTGCCAAAGCCACTAAACTAAAAAAATAAGATGCTGAACTCCAATCGGATTCAACAGTCATTACTTTAGATTTTACTTCTTTCTTTGGTTTTACCGTTATTGTGTTTCCAACAAAACTAGTTTCGATATCTAAATCATTTAGCAAAGCCAAAGTCATTTTAATATAAGGAACAGAAGTAATTTCACCAACCAAAGTCAGCTCAATTCCGTTCTCTAATTTTGGAGCGATTAAAAGCAATGCTGAAATATATTGACTACTTACATTAGCAGGAATACTAACCTTGTGAGCGGTAATTTTTTGACCTTGTATTCGAATTGGCGGATACCCTTCTTCCTTTTCATACGTGATTTTGGCGCCTAATTGTTGTAGAGCCTCAACCAAAACTTTAATTGGGCGTTCTGTCATTCTTTGTGAACCCGTCAATACTAATTCTCGCCCTTCTTGCACCGCAAAATAAGCCGTTAAGAAACGCATAGCAGTCCCTGCATGATGAATATCTACAATTTCATCGTTACCACTTAGTGCTTTTTGCATTACCTCGCTATCATCAGAATTTGAGGTGTTTGCTAAAGTGATATTAGGGAACAAAGCCTTGAGTAACAATAATCGGTTGGTTTCGCTTTTGGAACCTGTTATTTCAATTTGGTTTTTTAAATCGAAATGAGAAGTTTGGACTAGTAGATTCATTTTTAGAATACGTTGTATTAGGTATTTTGGGCAAATTTATTTTAAAAAAAGCAGGTACGAAAACTTTCCTACTTCTTATAACATTATTTTAATTTATCGTTGTTTTTATGTCGGTCTTTGTCTCGAATAGATTTTAAATCCATTTTTTTATCGAAAGCCTCTTGTAAATCAATTCCCGTTTGATTCGCCAAACACAATACTACAAAAACTACATCGGCAAGTTCTTCTCCCAAATCTTTGTTTTTGTCACTTTCTTTTTCGGATTGTTCTCCGTAGCGACGGGCAATAATTCGTGCAACTTCACCAACTTCTTCTGTAAGTTGTGCCATATTGGTTAGTTCGTTGAAGTAACGAACTCCATGCTCTTTAATCCAAGTATCTACGTCTAATTGTGCGTTTTTTAGGTTCATGGTTTTTTTTTATAAAAATATTTTTTGTGTTTTTGTCATTCCGACGAAGGAGGAATCACATTAAATTGTGAAAACCTATCATTTAAAAAATTCGAAATTAGTATTAAATGATTTTATTAATTCTAACTTTTTTTCTCTGCGCCATCCTTTAAGTTCTTTCTCTCTTGCAATAGCTTGTTGCACCCAAGTAAGCTTTTCATAATAAACAAGAAACTGAAGATTATATTTTGAGGCAAAGGTTTTAATTCCTTTTTAAATATTTTACTTATGCTGTTGTAATCTCAGTTCTAAATTATTTGTAATGCCTATGTAATAAGTAGACCTATATTTATTTGTAATGATATAAACATAATACGTGTGATATCCTTCGTTATATTCAATCATTTTTTCATTCATTTTTGGTGACTTAAATTTGTTTTGCGCGAATTATTTCATGTGATTCCTCCTGCGTCGGAATGACAAAATTAAAGAATAACATCCTGAATTATCCTTCCAATTTTATCAATTTCCTTAATCAATCTATCCGTATCTGTTAGTATGTGAATTATTTTTTGATACCAAAATATATCTTGAAAAGATAACTCTTTTCCTTTTCGATCTCTGAGCCATTTTTGGGCTGGTTGATGGCTAAAAATAGTAAAGTCCCAAGCTATTTCGGGTACACTTTCGAAATATTGGGTTTCGTTAATGAAAACATTTCCGTAGTTATCTTTATCTAAGTCTGAGACCTTAACAAAGCTCAATTTTGTTACTACATTGTCACCGACAACAGAAAATGATGTACTATATTCTTCTGCTTCATTACGTTCTAATAAATGAATTTGGCGAATTTTGCTTCCTAACTTTACTAATTTCCAAAACGTCTTTCCATCATTTGGACAGGGTATTTTTTTAAAATCAATTTTTAAAAGCTCTTTCTGCCTTTGTCTATAAGCCATCTTATGAACCACTGCATAAATATAATCAAGAAAATCAGCAGTGGTAAATACTTGTTTGAACTCATCGCGCAGTTCTTCATTTGCATTAGCAAAACAAACGGAACCATTTTCTTTCTCCCCTATAAATTTTAAACCTATGTGATTGCCAATTCTATTTGCATTTTCGTCCTCTAAATTTGGTTTGTAGGTTGCTTCTACTGCGCTTGCAAATTGTAAATGATCGTACTGTTTAATTATACTAACAATATAGTGTTCTAAAGTCATCTAAACTGAATTTCAACAAATGTAAAGAATTGCGAAATAAAAAAATAACTTGAGTAAAGCGTTTCTATTATTTAAGACTGATTTGAGCTCGCCCTTTCAAAAGCATTTGATTTTTTTCATAAAAAGTAAAACAGCTGGTTGCTAAACTGCTTTAAATTTTTATATTTGCATTATTTTTATTTATTCTAAATAGATTTAAAAAATAATTAGAAACAATTTTTACTTTAAATCATGAGAAAACAACTTTTCGTTTCTTTGGCATTAGCCGCTACTTTGTTTGTTAGTGCACAGCAAAAAAACATATTTCTAGAAACTTCCTTTTGGAAAACTAATCCAGATGTAGCCACTATACAATCGGAAATTGCTAATGGCAACGATCCAGCTCAATTGAACGATAGATCATTTGACGCTGTAGTTTTTGCTATAAACAACGAAGCTCCAAATGAAAGTATTCAATTTTTATTAGAACAACGAGGGAACAGTGTTTCAAAATTCACTCATGATAATCGGAATTATTTGCATTGGGCAGCTGGAAAAGGAAACATTGAAATTGTAAACTACTTAATTGCTAAAGGTTCGGATATTAATTTAGAAGACAGTCACGGAGCGACACCTATTACTCTTGCTGCAGGAATGGGACAAACAAATACAGCAATATATGATGCGCTTTTTAAAGCAGGAATTAATCCGAAGAAAAAATATAAAAATGACGCAAACTTGTTGCTGCTTTCTATTGGAAGTCAGAAAGATTTAATGCTTACCAATTATTTTATATCGAAAGGAATGTCGATTAAAGATACCGATAATGAAGGAAACACTGCTTTTAATTATGCTGCGAGATCAGGGAATAGCGAGTTGCTAAAAACGTTAGTTGAAAAAGGAGTAAAATACACAAACAATGCCGTTATAATTGCAGCTGAAAGCTCAAGACGTGACGCGACTTCTATTGAAACGTATCGCTATTTAATTGAAGATTTAAAACTGAAACCAACGGTACTTTCGACAGATGGACAAACGGTTTTATTTTCAATCGTTCGCAAACCAAAGCAGATTGAAATCATCAATTACTTTTTGGATAAAGGCGTAGACGTAAATAGTAAGGATAAAGAAGGAAACACTGCCTTAATGAATGCAGCATCGGGAAAAGAAACTGAAGCGTTAGAATTATTGCTTACAAAAGTAAAAGATAATAATATTCAAAATTTAAAAGGAGAATCTGCGTTGACAATGGCCATTAAATCTGGAACGCCAAAAGCTGTCGAAGTTTTAATAGGCAAAGGTGCCAATACAAACGTGATTGATAAAGAAGGATACAATCTTGGCTTTTATTTAATTCAGTCATACAAAGTAGAAGGCGGAAATGCATCTAAAGAAAGTCCATTTACAGCCAAAATGAAATTGTTACAAGACAAAGGGTTAAACCTAGCTGTGGCTCAAAAAGACGGAAATACGCTGTTTCATTTTGCAGTTTTAAAAAATGATTTGTCCTTATTTAAACAATTAAGTGTTTTAAATATTGACGTTAATGCTAAAAACAAAGACGGGTTAACGGTACTACAAAAAGCAGCTATGGTTGCGACTGACGACAGTATCTTAAAATATTTAATTTCTATTGGTGCTAATAAAGACAGTACAACCGAATTTGGAGAAACAGCTTATGCTCTAGCTGCCGAAAATGAAACCTTGACAAAAAACAATGTGTCTCTAGAATTTTTAAAATCATAAGATGAAATCAATACTAAAAATAGCTTTATTATTCTCGCTGTTCGCCCTTATATCTACTCAAACTACAGCGCAAACTAGCAAATACAAATGCATGTTGCAAATGTCTAATTACATGGGCGAAGGTGCTTATGTAGTGGTTTCATTAGTAAACGCAAAAGGTGAATATGTAAAAACGCTTTATGTAATGGGCGATGATAAAAAATGGTACAAAACATTAAAAGAGTGGCATAAATTTTACTCTAAAAAACCAACGAATATAAGTGCTACAACGGGAGCATCTGTAACTGGTGGAGACAGAAGCATTACCACTTTCGAAATTGAAGATGCTAAAATTAATAGTGGTTACAAATTACGATTTGAAACCGCAGTTGAAGACCAAAAATATAATGTGTCTGATGTAGAAATTCCGCTTACTACAGCTGGACTTGCAGAAAAAACTGAAGGCAAAGGGTACATTCGTTATGTACGATTAAGCAAAATATAATAGCATTCCTAAATGACTCTTTCTTTTTGGCGTTACACACACTTGGCTTTGGCGGTGTTTTCTTCTCTGTTTATAATTTTAGCATCGGTAACAGGTACTATACTTGCTGTTGATGCCATACAAGAGAAAATCCCATCTTACAAAGTCGAGAATTTTAACGCAATTACGCTACAAGAATCAATCCCGAAACTTCGTGCTATTTATCCCGAAATAACGCAGATAAGTATCGATCACAATCAGTTTGTAACTTTACAGGCTATCGACAAAGAGGGCAATGACATCAATGCGTACATTGATCCTAGATCAGGAAAAGTACTTGGTAATCCAACTAAAAAAAGTGATTTCATTCTATGGACAACTGCATTGCATCGCTCTTTGTTTTTGCATGAAGCAGGACGATTTTTCGTTGGTGTTATTTCTTTTCTATTGGTTTTAATTTCGATTTCAGGTTTCTTATTGGTCATCAGTAGACAACGTGGCATACGAAAGTTCTTTTCTAAAATAATTAAAGAATATTTTGCACAATATTACCATGTTGTATTAGGAAGAGTAGCTTTAATACCCATTTTAATTATGGCCCTTTCGGGAACTTATTTGTCAATGGATCGTTTTCATTTTTTTGAAAATGAAAACGAGAAAACTGCAGAAATAGCAACTAAATCAGTTGTGGTTGCTACAAACACTTTCGATCTAAAAAACACACTATTATCCGATATTTCAAAAATAGAATTTCCATTTTCTAATGATCCTGAAGATTATTACACTTTTGAATTAAAAGATAGAAAAATAGAAGTCGAACAATTTTCGAAAGAAATTATATCTGAAAAAATATATCCGGTTTCTAAATTTTTATCGGAACTGAGTTTGGATTTACACACAGGCCGAGCTAGTATTCTCTGGGCAATTATTTTAGGTTTGGCTTCTTTAAACTTATTATTTTTCATTTATTCTGGCTTTTCGATTACCTTAAAACGCAGATCGAGTCGAATTAAAAACAAATTTACTGCCAAAGAAAGCAACTATATTTTGTTGGTTGGATCCGAAAACGGAAGTACTTTTCGCTTTGCCAATTCGGTTTTAAATCAATTAATCGCTCAAGGCAAAACAGCACATATAGCGCAGTTGAATGATTACACATTATATCCTAATGCCGACTATTTGCTGATTTTTACTTCTACTTATGGTTTGGGTGATGCGCCAACAAATGCGAGTAAGTTCGTATCACTTATAAGCAATCGACCACAACAACAACAAATAAATTATTCTGTGATTGGTTTTGGATCTACTTTATATCCTGATTTCTGCAGTTATGCCAAAGAAATTGATACTTTGCTTTCAACCCAAAAATGGGCAAATCGTTTTACTGAGTTACAAACTGTAAACGACAAATCTGCAGTGGAATTTGTGAATTGGGTAAAAGTTTGGAACGGTAAAACGGAACTTCCATTAACCACTATATCTTCTGTTTACAATCATATTCCAAAAGGTATAGAAAAATTTATGGTTTTAGAAAAAACCATTGTTTCTGAAAATGAGCAAACCTTTTTACTGACCTTGCGCGCGGGAATGCGAAGTAAATTTACATCAGGTGATTTGTTGGCCATTTATCCAGAAAACGATAATAAAGAACGGTTGTACTCTATCGCAAATAATAACGGAAATTTACAACTTGCAGTAAAATTGCATCCAAACGGTTTGGGTTCTAGTTTTTTATACAATGCCAAAGTGGGCTATGTAATTAAAGCAAGAATCATTACAAATGAAACTTTTCATTTTCCAAAAAAAGTAAAAAAAGTAGCTTTAATTTCCAACGGAACTGGAATTGCTCCTTTCTTGGGAATGATTTCTCAAAATAAACAAAAAGCCGAAATTCATTTGTATAGCGGGTTTCGCCAAAAAACGGAAATCACTTCTTACTACAACCAATTTACGGCTGAGATGATAAAAAAACAACGATTATCAAGCTTTCACATAACGTATTCACGTGAAGAAAATCATTATTATGTGATGGATTTGATATTGTTAGACGCAACGTTCTTTGCAGATTTACTACAACAAGGTGGAATAATAATGATTTGCGGAGCGTTAAAAATGCAGTTTGATGTGATCAATATTTTGGATGCTGTTTGCATTGCTAAAAACAACACAACAGTGGCAACTTATATGGATAACGGAAAGATTTTGACAGATTGTTATTAAAATTTAAATATATAAAAACCCGTTGGTTAGAATTGAATAATGCGACTTTTTTTGTCATTTGGACAAAGGAGAAATCATAGCAAAATGGTTATTTTAATCTAAAAAAACAAATGAAATTAAAGTCAAAATCTATAACTTTATATTTTCTCATACTTGCTTTTCTAACCATAAGCTTAAATACCAATGCACAAGTTTTACGAAAGAGAGCTACTCTACTGATGGGAGGACGTTTTGATATTACAATTGTGGCAAAAGATTCTCTTTCTGCAGAACAAAACATAGACATCGTAATTGCCGAAATCACTCGAATAGAAAACCTAATTTCGGATTGGAAACCAACTTCTCAAGTATCGGAAGTGAATCAAAATGCTGGAATTCGTCCTGTAAAAGTAGATAATGAGGTTTTTGAACTAACCAAAAGAGCGCTGCATTTATCCCAAATTACGAATGGAGCTTTTGACATAAGCTTTGCAGCGATGGACAAGATTTGGAAATTTGATGGTTCGATGACCGAAATGCCTTCGGCGGAAGCCATAAAGAAATCAGTAGAAAAAGTAGGCTATAAAAATATTGTTTTAGACAGCGTAAATTCTACAATATACTTAAAATTAAAAGGCATGAAGATCGGTTTTGGTGCGTTAGGCGAAGGATATGCCACGAACAGATCTCAAGAAATCATGCTTGCAAAAGGTATACAATCTGGAATTGTAAATGCAACTGGCGACATGAGTACGTGGGGTCAGCAACCTAATGGTAAACCTTGGAATATTGGTGTTAAACACCCATTTCATATTAATAAATTAGTAGCTGTTATTCCGCTGCATGGTGCCGTAGCTACATCCGGTTCCTATGAAAAGTTTGTTGTTTTCGATGGTAAACGTTATTCACACATTATAAATCCTGCAACGGGTTATCCCGCAACTGGATTGTGTAGCGTAACGGTTTTTGGTCCCAATGCCGAAACAGCAAATGGTTTTAGTACCTCAGCAATGGTTTTAGGAAAAAAAGCGGGTATGAAGCTCATCGATCAATATCCGGACTACAGTTATATTATGATTACGGATTCTGGTAAAATCATGAAATCGAAGAATTTTCGAAAATATAACAAAACTAGTAAGGAAGCAATAATGGCAAAATCAGTAAAATAGAACTATCGCTAGAAGAACACTACCAATTTTTGCAAGTTACAGGAAACCGCTAATAAAGGAAAAACATAAGAAAATTTACCTAAAAAATGTTACTGTATGAAAAATAGCATATATTTGTGTTTGTTATAACCATTTCAAATATCTAATATATGAGTATTTCAGCCAAATTATTTGTTGACGACCAAGAATACAATATTCTTGAATACAATTTAAAATTTTATCAAGAAACTGATGGTAATAATAAACCACTTGGCAATTTTAAAGGAGGTCATTTTAATATAAAAGTTGAAACTATAAAAAACTCACTATTATTAGAATGGATGGTCAACAGCGATTCGATGAAAAAAGTGAAGATTGTATTTCCTTCTCGAACTGGAACATCAAAAAGCAGAACGATTGAATTGCTAGATACGTATTGCGTTGAAAACAATAAAGCTTTCAGTGCTACGAATCCAGAACCGCTAACCACAAATCTTACACTTTCGCCAGCATCGATGATCGAAAATGGAGAAGTAATGTTCTCTAAAAGCTGGAGAGTAACAGACCCTACACCCAGAGAACGCAAACCCGCAGAAGAAAAGGACGAAGAGAAAAAACTAATTTTAAGCTTTACCGCAAAAAGTGATGAAATTAAGGACGGAAAATTTGGATTTGACAAGTTTGATGAAGATTTTAAGAAAATATATGATGGTACAGATTTCACTGCATTTGAAAACGAGTACAACCCTATAAAAGTGTATGGTGAAAAATATTTCCCGGTTTGGGTAAGCATGCGCAAAGGACAAACAATAACTTTAGACGTAGAACAAATAAAACTAGGCAAAGTAAAAACCAAAAACTATGCCCTTTATAATGAAATAAAATTTGAAGACCATCCCGATTTTACATTTTCACCTGCCAACCTGAAAGATGCCAAACAAGTCCGCATCACTTGCAATACTAGCAACGCTACAACAGCCCAAATAAAACTAGAAGCCGATAACGAAACAGTTGGCGCAATTAACTTTTTTTATCCTGTACCTAAAGAAGTAAATGTACGTTGGGTTGTTGTTAATTTTAATAAAGGAGATAAAGAAAAAATAAATGCGAAATTTAATAATGAAACACTATCAAACTATTTTAATACCGCTTTTAATCCAATACTAATTGACATTAAAATCACAAATGTAAATTCCGAAACCCTCGAGCTTACATTACCCATAACTAATCCTGCAGAACAGACCTTTATTGACGGAATTAAAACTAATCTTGAAACTGGTAGTATCGACAACGTAAAACAAGACGAAAAAAGTAAAATAAAACTAATTGCAAGTCTAAACGGTTTACATCTAGGCAGACAAAAAGGACAACCAAATGATGAAATTTATTTATATTTAACAAATCTTAAAAGTAGCTCACAAAAAGAATCACCAACGGATAGTGAACAAATTATTACCTCTTCAAATAATGGTGGAACAATAGGAACAGTATGTTTAATGTTTCTTGGTAATGATAGGCAGCTTATCAAACCACAAGTTGAAATACCTCACGAAGTCATGCACGCTTTAGGTTTAGAGCATACCTTCAAAGCTGGAGAAAAGCACATTTTTAAAATAAAAAGCACTAGAAACTATATGGATTATGACAATCCAAAAGAATCAACATTCTACTACCAATGGAAACAACTACATTTATAATAAAACTATGAAAGCATATATATCCACGTTAACACTTTTGCTTTTTGCTTGTTCTTCAATAAAACCAAATCAAACTAATAATTCAGATTGTAGTTTTGACGATAAAATTTCTGAAACTGAAAAAACAATAAATATTAATCCATATAAAAATAAACTTTATAAAGATGGGTATTTTACTTTAATCAAAAATGATAGTATTAAGATTACTATTGTAACTTATAGTGATAAATGGAGAAAGTATAGTATTGACAAAAAATCAAATATTGAAAAGCATATTTTATATGATACTCTAACATTAAAAGCAACAAATTCATCTTCATTTTATAATAAAGGATTTTTCAACATCGGTAACGAATACATTTATAATAGCAAAGGAGAAGTTATTAAAACTATCGATCATAATCAATATGCTAAATATCCTATTTGTTATAAAGAAATTATAAAAAACACTGAAAAAAAAGCGGGTAGCAAATTTTATTTCCAAGGTCTAGAAAGAGATTCTTTAACAAATAATAACATAAAGACCTATTCTTGGAAAGTTTATTTTGAGGATAGTATATCAGAATCGCCAGGATTGAGACACAAATTTTTTAGAATAGATGCTAAAAGTGGAAAAACTATAGTTGAAGAAATTGTTAACTAATAAATTTGTTATGCCATCATAGCAAGTGGGGCTACCTTGCAGCTTTAGTGTAGAAATCCCTCGAGCTTTAAATTTAAAACACACTTTTAAAGGACAGAATGGTCACAAATTCAAAGATAAAAGTACTAAGAACTATATGGTTTACTCTAGTAGTAAAATATATACCTGGAAATGGCAATGGGAAATCGCTAGAAACAATAACCTTTTACAATAAATACTATGAAGAATAACATTTTAAAAACTATTTTTTTGTTCTTTCCATTTCTAGTGTTTGCACAAAAGGATCTGTCTCAATGCAATTACGGTGATTCAATTTTCAAATTGCTGCCAGACGAAATGACTTTTGATATTGAAAAATATAAAGTAGAAACAATGAGTGGAGATGATAAAATAATAATAAACAATGATAATTATAAAAATTACTATTTTAAATCAACCGATAGAATTGGTTATAATCAAACAAATAAAAATAAGAATGTAGATAAAACGATATACTACTATTACAGTGGAAAAATTGAAAGGATAAATTTATATTATGAACCATATGAGGAAAGTGGAGGTACTGAAATTGGTATATCTATTATTTTTAATGAAGACGGAACAGAACGAGAAGTATATAACTACGACAAAGGATATAAAATATGTTACGATGAAGTGATCCCAATAGCAAGAAAAATAATTGGTGAGAAAAAAATAAAAAAATATGAGTTGCAATTTAGTCTTGGCAGAGTTGATTTAAATAAATTTCCTGAGGGTAAAGCAAAATGGTATGTGGAAGTTGTAGGAAATGATAAATACCAAAAAAAAATAAATCCAGCCAATAGTTATGAATATGTCATAGATGGTGTAACAGGAAAATTACTTAAAATAGTAAAGAAAAGTTTCGTTTTAGACTAGTTGATAAGTATTTGCTAGTAAAGGGTATAATACACTAAAAAATGACAAAATATCTATCCTTTGTTTTCCAAAACATAACTAAACCACTATGGACTTAAAGTCCATAGATTTGGTTCAGCAGACATAAAGTCTACAATGTTGGATTGCTAATTTTTACCACAGATTCGTAAATTTTAAAATATTTATATTTGAAATAATTTGCGAATTTGCGGTGTTAAAATTTTTAGAAGCTAAATCGAGATGACCTTAAATTACATAGTTTTAAACTCTATTTGAAACCAATAAAAAAATATATGTTCTCGATTCCTTCCTTAAATTTTATCTAAATTTGAAGGCATTCATTAAACAATAAGGAAGCAATCATGGCAAAATCAATAAACAAAGAACTATCCCAAGAAGATCAAACCATTTTATTAGAACTTTTAAAAGTTCGCTTTGACGATAACATGACACGGCATTCTGATATGGACTGGGCTAAAATTCAAATAAAACTAGAAGCGAATCCTCAAAAAATTTGGTCGTTGTCTGAAATGGAAAAAACAGGCGGAGAACCTGACGTGGTTGCCTACGATGAAAAAACAGACGAGTTCCTTTTTTATGACTGTGCTGCCGAAACTCCCAAAGACCGTAGAAGTTTTTGTTACGACCGCGAAGCCTTAGATTCTCGCAAAGAAAACAAACCTAAAAATAATGCGATGGAAGTATCAGCAGCCATGGGCATCGACATTTTAGACGAAGAACAATACCGCTATTTACAAAAACTAGGTCAGTTTGATGCCAAAACCTCTAGTTGGATACAAACGCCTGACAAAATTAGGAAATTAGGTGGTGCTGTTTTTGCTGATTTTAGATATGACACTGTTTTCGTGTATCACAATGGCGCTTCTTCGTATTATGCTGGACGCGGTTTTCGTGGAGCTTTGCGAGTGTAGCTAAATTTTGTTTCTAAATACCTTTGCCAAAGTTTAAAACTTTGGCAAAGGTGCTTTTCTCGAGTGCTACTCAATTGCTATGGTATCAATTGCTTTCATCAGTCTATCGGTTTCCGTAAGGGCTACAATTATTTTTTGATAATGAAAAATACCCTCAAAGCTTAGTGTTTTATCTTTACGGTCTTTGAGCCATTTTTGTGCGGGTTGATAACCGCCTATGTAAAAGTGCCAAGCTACCTCGGGAACGTTTGCAAAATATTGGGTTTCGTTGATGTATACATTACCCTCTTTATAAGTTGGCTTGACAACCACATTATCACCATTTTCAGGATATTGGGTAATGTAATCCTCTACAATACTACTTTCTAGCAAATGAATTTCTCGTATTTGTGACCCTAATGCGACCAATTGCCAAAAGGTAGCTGCATCCTTAGGATACGGAATTTTAGGAAAATCTATTTTTAGGAATTCTTTGTATTTCTCTCTATAGGTTGGCGAGTGCAATACGGCATAAATGTAATCGAGCAGGTCTATGGGAGCGAAAGTATTGTGAGTTTCCAATTGTGAATTGTGAATTTTCTCGGTAACAAACTCTAACCCTAATTTCTTGGCAATTGCCGCTACAATTTCTGGTTTTAAATTGGGTTGACGAATTGCTTCTGCTTGTGTTGAAAGTTGTCCGTTGGTTTCTGGATATAGATAGAGGGGTGCTACTGTTGATGTGGATGTTGTACCTGGTCTTATGGCTCCTTGATCTGAGATTGTTTTAGTAATAAAAGGCGTGTTCGGTAAATTGGATGAAGAACCTCTTTGAAAAATCAAACCCAAGTTGTCCTTATTCAAGAATTCTTTCATAACCTTAATCCTAGATCTTCCAATTTTTGATAAATCAAAATTAACGAAACGGTAGTCAAATACTTTATATAAATATTTTTCGTTAAATTCATTTTTAAAACTATTCAAACTTATTAATTCGCTATCATTATGAGTTCTTATACACGGAGAAGTGTTATTAAATAAATCAACCAAACTAATGAATTCGTTATAGTTTATTGAACCATTTACAAAATTTTTCCATGGCTCAAAATTTTGTAAATTCAATACGTTCCATTTTATAGAACTCGCAGAATTATTTAGTAAAAAATCATATTTTAACTCCCGTTTGCCAAACAAATCATATTGAAATACTTTTCCTAATACATTCATTTTTTTCTTCCCGGTTTTTACAAAAATATTAATACTAACACCTGTCATTATATCAAAAACATTTTGATCGTTTGTACCGTCTGGCGCAGTCTCTTTCTTTTTAGCATTTCCGTGTAAGTCAAGTATATAAATTTTATCAAAAGTTTCTAATAAATTTTTTCGCATTTGACGATGAGTAATACCATCAATAAAACTATTTGCCGAGATAAAAGCTAATATTCCACTTCCATTTTTGTTAACGTAATTTTGACCTAGACGGATAAATTTGATGTAATCATCATCTAATGGCACTAGGTTTCTTTCTTTTAGATCTTTTTTATAATCTAATAGTAATTTGTCAATGTATTTATTAGAATTATTAGAATTTCTATTGTACGGAGGATTACCAATAATGCACATTACAGGCGAATCGCGTTTTATAAAATTAGCTTCGTTGGCTTCGCTGCTCAGCCAATTGGCAAACAGTGTTCCTGTATCCGGATGGCTTTCTTCGAGAGAATTGGTGAGATAAATGCGCAACCTTTGCTCTTTTGTGGGTTTATATCCTGTCTCGGTAAGCAATAAATCCATTTGCAAATGCGCCATAGCGTAGGACGCCATAAGCAACTCAAAACCATTGAGTCGTGGCAACAAGTGGGTTTCTATATAATTGCTCCAAATGCCTTGCTGATTCCCAAAATTTTTATGAATGTGCTTGACTACTTCGGCAAGGAATGTTCCTGTTCCTGTGGCTGGATCTAGAATTTGCACACGGTGTACTTCTTGTTCTACTTTTTTGCCTTGTAGATCGACTTTTATTTTAGTTTTGCTCGTATCGGCAAGTCCTTGCGGCAAATCGAATTCGGTTTTCAGGATATCATCTACGGCGCGAACGATAAAATTGACTACTGGTTTTGGCGTGTACCAAACCCCTTTTGCTTTTCGTAATTTGGGGTCGTACTCGCTCAGGAATGTTTCGTAAAAATGAATGATGGGGTCTTCCATCTTGGTGCTTTTGCCGTAGCTTTTCAGAATATCGGCAACATTACAGGCAAGAAAAATATCGACCAAACTGTCTACCACCCATTTTATACGATCATCAATATCTGGACCTGCTATGTAACCAAAGAGTTTTCGCAAAAACGGATTCGATTTCGGGATTAACTCAGCAGCTTCCTGTCTGGAAAAAGTAGGCAAAGTGGGGTCGTGCAAACGGGCGCAAAACATTCCGTAAGCAATGGTTTGTGCATACACATCGGCAAAACCTTTGGGCGAAATATCGTGAATTAGTATTTCCTTAAAAGCATTCATTTGGTCCTTTAAGGTACTGTCTTCGTTGTGTGTTTCGTCACTAATCAAGGCTTCGCCAATAATATCGGCTAGTAGTCGGGCTTTACCCGCCATCATTTCGGCTAATTTTTTGGAGCTCTTTATAGTCTGACCTATGTGTAAACAAAAGTCTTTTATAAGATTGGTAAAAAGGGTAAAGTTTTCGGGTAGCG
This sequence comes from Flavobacteriales bacterium, assembly GCA_038241955.1. Taxonomy (GTDB): domain Bacteria; phylum Bacteroidota; class Bacteroidia; order Flavobacteriales; family Flavobacteriaceae; genus Flavobacterium. Next base: position 35,931 of record JBBSSR010000003.1, read on the forward strand.
CCACAATTTCACCATTTACAATAGTGGCAATGGCAATTTTGGTTATAAAAACACCGTCTATATAGAGATGAAAGTCTAAATAATCGGTAAAAATTAGATTGTTTAATGAGTTTTTATAACGATCAAATTGTTCTTTGTTTCCTGTTTTTTTGGCTCCTGATAAATCTTTGTCACCTATGTCCTTGGCTTCTATAAACCCAAACGGAATGTCCTTTCTAGTCAATACATAATCGGGCGCACCGCAGGAAATTCTTTTGGGCTCGTTAGTCGCCGCTATGTCTGGAACAATACTTTCTAACAGTTGCTTGAGATCGCCACGATAGGTATGTTCCGTAGCAATGCCACGTTTGTATTCTTTGTTTATATTGGCAATGTATTGTTCTACAGTCATTGTATTTTTTTTTAAGTACTGCCTACGTTTTTTTTATACTCGCGATGCGGTTTGGTGTCACTACTAACTGTTCTAGAGTTAGATCGTTTATCCGTATATTGTTTTGTGGTTCACAAAGTAGTTACTCTATTTTGTGTATTCTTTTGAGCAAATTAAGTTCAATTTTTAAGTGGTCAAGTTCCGCTTTAGTAGTGGCTAATTCGGCCTTAAGTTGTTTTTCGGCTTTGGTTTCAAACGGAATGTTGAGCCGTTCGCCTAGATCAATTAATAAATTATAATCTAGCGCCTGACTCAGCCGTCCCAAAATCCCTACTTGCACAGAGGGTTGCTTAAAATATTGTGTAAGCGTAGTTGGGAGTATGCCTAAATGCTGTGCTACATCTTTCTTTTTGAGATGTTTTTCTTGTATTATCCATGCAATCAAGTTGCCTACATGAATCACATCATTGGCTGCTTTTTGTAGGTACTTTTTCGAACGATCTTTCATTCTTTTTTTTTTAGTACAACAAATATAGTTTTTTTATACTTTAAATAGTTTTATACTGTATTAAGTTAAGTATAAAACACTGTAGTATTATGTAAATAACATAACTATTAATGTTATTAACCTAACTAAACTTACTATTAAACTATATTTGTATATGCCTAATATAAATAATTATAGTGTTTTTTTAATAATAAACTATTGTATAATACCATTATTAATTAGTTTATAAACCTAACTATGCTGTGTTTTATAACAAATAAGTTAAAAGTATAAAAAAAACGCTTTCCTATACAGGAAAGCGTTTTTACACAAAGTGGCATTATGTAATTGACAGGTACTCAATTTGGGCTTACTGGTATTTTTGCTGCACCGCCTTGACCTGCAAAACGTGTTTTGAGTTGCCCTACAATAGCATCCGAACCCGCAACGCCTGCATCTGCCGCAGCGCCAAAGAGCTTGTATAATGCCAATGCAGAAACGTAGGCCTCACTACCGGCTAGGAGTTTAGTATCTTCTAGTTTTTCTACCAACTGATTGACTAAACCTATAATCTCTTCTAGTTGACTGAATAACGTAATATCATTTTGCATGTTCGCCACCGAGACATACGATGGTATAAGCGTTGCATTATTAAGACCTGCATTAATTGCATCCTCGGTAAATGCTTTATTGTTTACATCTATAGAGGGCAAGGCAACTCTTTCGTCTGTAGTTAGCCCTACTAAGAAAGGCAAATTAGTACTTATAGTTTGTAGTGCTGTTTTTACGGCGGTCATTTGTGCCGCTGTAGCCGTACTGTTAAGACGGTTGTTTGTTAAATTTGACATAGTTTCTGGTTTTTTGTTAAATGCAAACCAATGTACAATAAATACTACTATAGAAAGATATAAACTACAAATATTTATATACTAAATAGTACATTTCTTAAGTTTAGTTGTTATAGCCTAAAATAAAGGTAAAAGCTACCCTAGTTATTACCATAGGGAAAAGCGTTAAAGAAGAGTTTATAAAAAAAATAATTTTATCTTTGAGGCACTAACTATTTAGAGTAAAAACACGTATCTTCAAGTTTTCTTCAGCCTCTAAAAACCAATACAATCAAACCTAAAAAAAATTATTATAATGAAGTTAGATTTAAAATTTTGGATTAAATTCTCTTTTATCAATTTATCCATTGTTGCTTTTTTAGGCACATTAATGCGTTATAAAATAGGTTTTGAGTTCCCCTATTTCAATCAAAAAAATATATTGCATTCGCACTCCAACTTTGCTTTTTCGGGTTGGGTAAGCCATACTATTATAGTATTGATGATTTATTATATACAAACTAAAATAGAAGACTTTAAGAGCACTTCCTATAACAAATTGATTATTGCAAACCTAATAGGGGCTTACGGAATGCTAATTTCGTTTTTCATACAAGGGTATGGTATCTTCTCGATATTCTTTTCGGTTTTTAGTATCGTTGTTTTTATCTTTTTGGGTATTCGCTTCTTTAAAGATTTCAAACAAATAGATTCGGATAATCTAGCTCTTAATTGGTTTAAAGCTGCAATTGTTTTTAACATTCTATCCAGTCTAGGAACTTTCTTTTTTGCTTATATGATGATAAGTAGGAATGTTGTTCAAAATTCTTATTTGGCTTCCGTTTATTATTATTTACATTTTCAGTATAATGGTTGGTTTTTCTTTGCTTGCATGGGATTACTTTTTGGTTATTTTAACCTAAAAAAATCAGAATATCCGGAACTAAAAAGTATTTATTTGTTATTTGTTTGCTCTTGTATTCCTGCTTATTTTTTATCTACTTTATGGTTAGATTTACCCATGTGGCTGTATTTACTAACGTTGCTTGCAGCAATACTTCAGGTTTATGCGTGGTTTAAGTTTGTTTATTTCGTAAAAATCCACAAATACGAAGCCATCAAAAAGAATTCTCCTTTATTTAAAAATATAATTCTATTTGTAGCGCTTGCTACGAGTATTAAATTTTTATTGCAATTAGGCTCAACAATTCCCGCACTGAGTCAACTTGCTTTTGGTTTTAGACCTATCGTTATCGCTTATTTGCATTTAATTTTACTAGCTATAATCTCGTTATTTTTACTATACCACATTATGGTAAATCATTTAGTTGCAAGTACAAAAAAAATAAAATTGGGATTGACCCTATTTATGATTGGTGTAATTCTAAACGAAGTCATTCTTGCAATACAAGGAGTCGCAGCATTTAGTTATACGTTAATACCGAAAGTAAACGAATTATTACTCTTAGCTGCTCTATTATTATTTATTGGTATGATTTATACCACTTTACAAATTTTAAAAAAAGAAAAAAAAAGTTCTACATGATTTTTATCATATAATTAACAGTTTAAATTTTGGTAATTTGTTTATTCAATTTAGAGAACGTAAACTATGGGATTGCGACTAAAAACATACTTATTGTAAATTGAAGTAAGCCTTGTGTAATCTTCGTTAAGGTGTAAAAAAAGGGCGATAATGAACCGTTAAATCATTACAATAAAAACAAATTAAAGTTAATTACATTTTAAAATAAAACCAAACATTTAATAAATATGAGAAACCCAATTAGAATTTTAGTAGCGCTTAGTTTATTTGCAGTTTTAAGCTGCAAACAAAACACCGAAACGACAAACGAGACAGTTACAGCCGCTCCTACGGAAGGACTAGTAGGACAAGAAGGAGTTGTAGATGAAACTTCAAATCCGAACATCGTGCAAGTAGCCTCTGGTAGTAAAGATCATACCACTTTAGTAGCCGCAGTAAAGGCAGCTGGTTTGGCTACCTCATTGAGCAATGCTGGTCCATTTACTGTATTCGCACCTACTAATGCTGCTTTTGATAAATTGCCTGCAGGAACCGTAGATAATTTATTAAAACCAGAGAACAAAGATGCTTTAGAAAATCTTTTAGGCTATCATACCTATATTGGAGTTTTAAAAACCGACTACATGCAAGACGGCCAGTCGTTTGATATGGTTTTTGGTGGAAAAGTAAAAATAACCAAAGTAGGAGACAAAACTTTTGTAAACGGCACTGAAGTGCTTTCTTCAATTGAGACTTCTAATGGCGTTATTCACATTATCGGTGATGTTCTTTCACCAAAATAAAAATATTATTAATTCAACTAACTATAATTTTGATTAAAGGTGAAAAGCGTGAATCGAGAGATTTACGCTTTTTTTTATGGTATATAATTTAATAAAGCAACCTGTTTTTTCGATAAATATGACAGTACACTTTCCATCTCTCCACAGCCTCAACATACTATAAAACAGCCAAGAACCTCATCTATTTAATTACAGTACACAAGTACTTATATGTTTCTTTTTATTATAATGTTTGTTTCCTTTCTATAATAATCCCGAAATTTAATCGTAAAATAGATAGGCTAAAACCTAAATCGCTTCTATTCAATTACTATAAATCTTTTGTATTAAATTTTTTAAGCGAAATTAGAAAAGGAACAATTACCCATAAAACCAACAAGAATAAAGAAATAGCAATACCTAATGCATTGCCAAAATATTCTTTAAATAAAGCTCCCGTGTAACCCATCATGGCCGAAGCGTCAAGGTGTAATAACATCTGTATTCTCGCTAGGTCAATGGGAGACATTGAGGTGATGAAAATCATCGGTTTCTCAATTGGATAATCTGAAAATTGGAATAATAAGAACAAAATTAAACCATCAAAAATTAGAGCAAAAAACAACCAAATAACAATAGAAGTACCAATTCCTCGTGCTTTATCTCTATTAAATATGGCGCTTAAAAATGCCAATGAAACAAAGATTGCCGTAATTAAAACACCAATAATTAACATCATTACACCATTAAAATTAGGCGCGTAAATTAGCAAAGGTATTCCTGAGCCGACAAAAAAAGCGATCACCAGTGACAGCATTAAACTAATGAATAAACTAATCCAGATCTTACTTCTCTTAATGGGCTGGCTAACCAATAATTCTACGAATTCAGAACTGTTGTATATATATATCGTTGCAAACAAAATAGCCACCAACGGCACCGTAAATAAAATAACATTTAAAACGGTTAACATTCCCTTTGCTGAATTGTCCTCCATAGCAAAGGAACTCCATGATAAAACGGCTAAAATGAAGGTATATACAATTACAATTTTATTTTTTAGAATATCGGATAATATAATTTTAATTATTCTGTTCATGTGCATTTGCTCTTAAAATTTTAGCGATAGCTTTCGATATTTTATCTTCTTGCGTTTCTGCCCTTAACTCACTAACACTTTTATGAAAGAAAACTTTTCCTTCTTGCATAAATATAATTTCAGAAATTAGTTCATCTAACTCGCTTAAAAGATGCGAAGTAATGATGATCAATTTTCCTTTCTGTTTTTCTTTAATGATTTTCTCTTTCAACAATTCAGACGCTAATGGGTCTAAACCAGCGGTTGGTTCATCTAAGATTAAAACATCTGGATTGAATAAAAAGGCTAGAACAGCACTCACTTTTTGAGTTGTTCCTCCAGAAAGAGTTCGCATTTGCTTATGCAACATTTTTTCGATTTCGAAACCGTGGTATAGATCTTCATCTAAACTTTCTTTAGAATTTCGAATCTTTTTGATCATTTCTATAATTTCCCCAATTGTCATATTATCAGGATAACGACCAATTTGTGGCATATAGCCAATTTTTTCTCGGTATAGGTAATCGTTAAAAATAGATTTTTGGTTAAATTCCAAACTGCCTTTGTCAGGCAAAACCATTCCCAAAATTGCTTTAATTAAAGTAGTTTTTCCACAGCCATTGGGTCCAATCAATGCAATACATTGACCCGATTTACAGGAAATAGATACCTCTTTCAGCACTCCTAATTTATCGAATTTTTTACTTACCTCTTTTACTTCTATCATAACGGTAAAGATTTCATTAAGGGTTTATCATCTATAAAATTATCCGGGGTGATGCTTGGTAAAACTTTTTCGGATTTATCCAAAAGAGTAATCATAAAACTCCTGAATAAAAGCATCGCAGAAGGGTTGTTTTCGATAAGAACCGCAAACAAACTCAGCGGATGATAAGGAACGTCACCAATGCCATCTTTATTGAGGTCATATCCTTCATATTTGTCCCAATAATTGCTGTTGAATGTGTTTAACACAAGGCTGCCATTAGTACCCATATCAAAAGTATTCCCTCTGAAATTATTATTAACAATCACATTATCAATGCTATTGGCTTGAATCTGCATTGCCCAACCGTTTTCTTTAAATTGATTTTTTTCTATTTTAATACGACTGCCTCCTTCGATATAAATGGCTGACGTATTGGTAGTAAATTTATTATTGAAGATATAACTGTCTGAGATATCCTTTAAAAGCAAGCCATAGGCAGAAGCACCCCAATTTTGATCGAAGGTATTATTGAACATTTTTACATTCTTCGTGTACATTACAGCCACACCAGCACCATTGTTTCTAAAAACATTAGTGATATAAGAGTTGCTGTGAGAAAACATAAAATGAAGTCCGTAGCGGATATTGTTGGTACTGATATTTCGCCATATAACCGAATCATAAACAAATTCAAAATAGATGCCGTCACGATGTCCGTCAATACGATTACCTATAACTAAAATATCATTTGATTTCCAACAATGTATACCGTTCCCTAGTTCTTGTTCGTCTTGGCCATGTGCGGTTATCTTATTATTCTTTATAATACAATTTTGTGAATTTTGAAGATAAATTCCAAAAAAATTATCCTCCAAAATATTATTTTGAATGACAACGAACTTCTTATTGTACACTTTTATTCCACATGGATCGGTTATGGTTGCGTACGCTGATCTTATTACTTTGAATCCATCAACAACAACGCTATCTGCTCTTATAGACAATACTTCGTGTTTTTTCTCGCCATCTAAAACGGGCAAACCATTGCCTACAAAGATAATTTTTTTATCAATTATTATATTTCCTTCTCTGTATAATCCGCTGTGAACCATTACTGTATCGCCCGCTTTTGCAGCAGCGATTCCTTTCTTTACAGATGTATAAGAATAATTTTTTCCTACATGAATGGTATTGGCGTTAATTGACAATGAGAATAGAAGTACAATAACTATGAAATATTTCATTATAATTTATTTAATAATTTCAGCCCAAGAAATGGAATTTGCATTAAATTTTTCTGCTATTTCCATCGCTTCCTTTTCTGTTTGTACTGCAATTGTATTCCCTCTCATTGGACTATGAATTTGGCCCCCAGTCAAGTAATAGGAGGTTTTCGCTGGAATGAGAACATTGTTTTGATTGAAATCATGAATGTAAAAAGACTTTATGTCCTTATCGGTGTTTTCTTTTTTGAAACCCATCATACAGTGTATGTCGTCAAACTTATAAACTCTTCCTTTTAGGGTAATGAGTTCAGCACCAAATTTTCCGTCTGCTATTTTCATTTTACAAAAATCGCATCCATCCGAGTTTAATTTTATAGGTTCAGTACCTTTTGGAGAACATGAAACTAGTAGGATAAAAAGTAAGAAGTACGATATTTTTTTCATTAAGCTATTTTTTTTGATTTGTATTCGATCCAAACAATTACGGCCAATAAAACCCCAGCAGCAGAAAGCATCCAACCACCAATATCGGGTATAGAGAACGCTCCGAAATTCAATAACTGCTTGTATCCTAATAGAGGAGGTTGATACGCCATACCAGGAACAATAATAGCAGCATGTGGATCTAAATTGTGTCCGTATTCATAATTCCATCTGTAAAAATCAACTGCTGAAATCACAACGAAAAGTACGAAAGTAATTAGAAATATAAAAACGGGTTTTCTTTTATTTATAAAAATTAACACAAAAGAGAGTAAACCAAAGAATGCGAAAATATAGGGTAAGACACTAAACTCAAAGAAATTCTCTGTGTGTAAAGTAGCCATTCCGATATAGTGGTTTAATCCGTTGATGATATTTACATCTCCAGCAATCTTACCTGCATATAATTGCAAAACTAATCCCTCGGGGTATTGCGGTGCTGATAATTCGATTCTCCATAAAGGCATAAACAAGGATGCTACAAAAAGCAGTCCTACGATCAAAAGCATAACTTTTGAAAGCAAAGTTAAATTTGATATTTTCATTTTGAGAATTTTTTTTAAAAAATAAGGGAGCTTTTAACTTGCTCCCTTATTTCTATTTTTTTAATTATTTTGCAGATGCAGGTAAATTAGTACCTAGGCTGTAGGATAACGGAACATTACTTCCTGCAGGAGATACTCTAACGTATCCTGACATTTCTTGGTGCAGAGCACTACAAAAATCGGTGCAATAGAAAGGGACAATTCCCACTTTTGTTGCTTTCCAATATAAAGTAGCTGTTTCACCTGGCATGATTAACAATTCTGCAGTTGGCGCTCTTCTAATAGAAAATCCGTGTGGTACATCCCAATCTTGTTCTAAGTTGGTAATGTGAAAATATACTTCATCACCTACTTTAATACCTTCAATATTATCTGGAGCAAAGTGAGAACGGATCATAGTCATGTAAACATGCACTTTATTACCTTCTCTAACTACTTTCGCCTCTTTTTCACCTTTTGTTACTCTTGGGTGTTTGTTGGCTTTGATATCATAAATTTTCAACTGCCCATTGTTACGAATCAAATCGGCTGGAGCTGCTTGTGCATAGTGAGGTTCCCCGATGGTTGGAAAATCTAATAACATTTGCATTTTGTCTCCACTAATGTCAAATAACTGAGCTGATTGTGTTAATTCTGGACCTGTTGGTAAATATCTGTCTTTTGTAATTTTGTTATACGCAACCAGATATTTTCCAAATGGTTTTCTAGAGTCTCCTCCAGGAATCATTAAGTGACCTGTAGAATAAAACGTAGGTGCTCTATCTAACACTTTAAGTGTTTTGATATCCCATTTTACAATTTCAGAAGAAACAAACATAGTTGAATATGCATTTCCTTTTCCGTCAAATTCAGTATGCAATGGCCCTAAACCTGGTTTCTGAACTTCTCCGTGTAATACGGATTTGTATTTCAATACGGGAATTCCTTCGTAATCTCCTTCAAAATCTTTGTTTGCAATAGCTTTGATCATTTTATCAAAACTAAATACGGGGATTAAAGCAGCTAATTTACCAGAACCTACAATGTATTCTCCTGTTGGATCTACATCACAACCGTGTGGTGATTTTGGACAAGGCATTAAATAAAGAACATCTTTCAATGATTCAACATCTAATACTAAAACTTCCTCTTTAATAACTGATTTTCCAGTATGCGTTTCGTCATCCCAAGTATTATGAGCGTATCTGGCTTTTTCCATTTTACCTTTACCCGCTTTGATATACTCTTCCGCTTTTTTCCAGTTTACCGCCATAATAAAATCTTTATCATTTTGAGATGCATTTACCTCTAGAAGTGTATTTGCTAATTCTGAATTATAACAAGTAAAGAAGAACCAACCATGAGATTTTCCTTTTCCTGCATGAGAAAGGTCAAAATTCACTCCTGGCAAGCGCAATTGGAATGCGATATCCATTTCTCCTGTTACTTTATCTACTTTGACAAAACTGATGTGTGCTTTAAAGTTTTTCTTGTACGTATTAATAGGCACATCACCACCTTCATAGTCACCAGGCACACCAAAACGTGTTCCTGCAACTACATACTCTGTGTTTTCTGTAATAAAAGGCGAAGAGTGGTTACCCGCTGAATTCGGTAACTCAAGAATTTCTGCTGTTTTAAAGCGTTTTAAATCTACTCTCGCAATACGAGGCGTGTTGTTGGCGTTAGCAAAAATCCATCTTCCATCTACTTCTCCGTTTGTTTGAGAAAGTTCTAAATGGTGTTGATCATCCCAAGGAATAAAACCCTCAGCAGTGTTTAACATCGGTTTGGTTTCTTCGCTATATCCCCATCCACTTTCGGGATCTTGTGAGAAAATAGGAATTACTTTCAACAAACGAGCACTCGGAAGTCCATAAATACTCATTTGACCACTAAAACCTCCAGAGACAAAGTTATAAAATTCGTCATATTGTCCTGGGGCAACATACACACGTTGAGCCGCATCACCGCTCACTGCGTCACCTGTAGTTTTAGGCCTACAAGAAGTGACAAGTGCACTTCCTACTGCAATTACTAAAATTGCTTGAACTAAATTTTTTTTCATATTGTTGAGGGAATTAATTTCTTAAAATAGCAAGATTCTTACTCTTAATCGATTTCCTTTTTTTATTTATTTAACGCCATCATTTTGACGCATGTACTCAAGAATTTCTCTAGCTTCAGTGTCCGCTAATGATTGATTTGGCATACGAACAAGACATAATTCTAATTGTGCTTGTAGTTCGGGATCTTTATCAATCATCGGGTCTGGATTGGTAATGAAGTTCATTATCCATTCTGGTTTTTTTCGTGTTGTAACACCTTTCCATCCTGGTCCAACTAATTTTTCATCCGTTAATTTATGACAAGATGTACATTTGACACTTGCTACCTCTTCTCCTTTCTTGGCCATCGCTTGATCTAAAGAAGCTCCCAAGTCTACATTTGTAAATTTCCCCATACCACGATTAGGATCGTAGTCAGAAGGATCTTGTGTTGCTGCTGTTGCATTTTCTTCTGATCCAGAGTCAGTAGAATTATCACCGGATTTTTTTTCACCACAAGACATAAACATTGCTGCTACTAAAACTAATAAAGATAACTTTTTCATAAAATTTGGTTTTTATTATTAATACAAAATTCAAAAAATTTCAGCTATTAAAACATGATTAAAATCATGTTTTAATAGCTGATTATTACTATTTTAAATCGAAGTGTATCAGAATTGTAATGCTTTACTTTTGAAAACAATTAAAATAATTCATGCAATGCTTTACTATCCAAAACTATACTAAAAATAGCATTCAATTTTGGATTTAAAAAATAACACGTTACAAGAATACCTGAAAACACTACTCTACTAAACCATCATCATTACAAGAAATTAAACTGTAATTTCCTAAAATCAATCAATTTGAAAGCCTTAAAAACTGACTTTTTATTTAACAAGATAAATGTGAATATACGTTTTTTATATTAAATTTCGCTTATTAAAACTAAAATATATTAGATTTGGTTACTTTTTAATAATTTTATTTGACTTTTAATCAATAACTTAGTGATTTTTAATAAGTCTAAAAACATCTTTTCACACCTTCTCACTGTCTGTAGCAACTACTAGTATCATAATGCTAATCACTTTTTAAAGCTTTAAAAAAAAATATTCCTTAAATTTGAAAAATAGATACTTTTCTTTATCACATAAAAAAAGCGTTTGATTTTAGTGTTTAGAATCTAATTTTAAAAATAAAATTAGTGATTCCCGATTTAAAAAAAACAGTTTCTTAAAAAATTATACATGACAAAAACTATCCATAAAAAATTAAACGAATTAGAATCTACAGCAATTTGCGGCAATGACATTAGTTCTTCCTGCTTATATGTATCTGCCTTAACTATTGCTTATGCTGGTCAATATGCATGGATATCTCTTTTGTTTGTTGGAGTTGTATTGTTTTTATTCCGCAAAATATATGGCGAGGTTGTTGGTGCTTTGCCCTTAAATGGTGGTGCTTATAATGTCTTATTAAATACATCTACGAAGAGAATGGCATCTATTGCAGCCATCTTAACGGTACTTTCATACATGGCGACGGCTGTACTTTCTGCCTCAGAAGCCATGCATTATTTGCAACACATTTTTACTGCTATTTCAATTACTAAAGCAACTATTGTTGTTTTATTGCTCTTTACAGTGTTGTCGATAATTGGTATTGGTGAGTCGGCAAAAGTCGCTGTTGGTATTTTCCTTTTTCATTTAGTTTCGCTTATTCTACTAGTCGTTACCTGTGTTTTATTTGTTTCTTTTAATGGCTTAGAAACCTTTCATATGAATTGGGCTATTCCGCTAACGACGCATAGTTTACTCTACACGCTATTTATCGGTTTTTCAGTGGCAATGCTTGGGATTTCGGGATTTGAAAGTTCTGCCAATTTTGTTGAAGAGCAGAAAACGGGTGTTTTTCCCAAAACATTACGTAACATGTGGGCCATTGTTACCTTCTTTAATCCTGTAATTGCAATACTAATTATTGCTATTATTCCCATGGCGCAATTGGGCGAACACAAAGAATCGCTATTAGCCTATCTAGGACATACTGCTGGTGGTGACTGGTTATCGTGGCTAATTTCTATAGATGCGGTTTTTGTACTATGCGGTGCCGTTTTAACTTCCTTTGTAGGTGTAACAGGACTTTTAAAAAGAATGACCTTAGATAGAGTTCTACCTAATTATTTTTTGAAAGAAAATAAGAGAGGTTCTAATTACAGAATCATAATTAGCTTTTTAGTATTATGTGTTTCTATTTTATTTGTAACGAATGGTAAATTAGAATCTTTGGCAGGAGTTTATACCTTCTCTTTTCTAGCTGTTATGGCTTTGTTTGGAATTGGAAATCTACTCTTGAAATTTAAACGAAAAAAATTACCTCGTCCAGAAAAAGCAAGAGGGTTGTCCGTTGTTATCGCTATCTCCTTGATCATTATCGCATTTATTGGAAATTATATTTTAAATGAAAATTCCTTTTACACCTTTATAAAATACTTTACACCCGCTTTATTGTTTATTTTAATAATGCTAAATAGACTTTTGATAATCGAATTAAGCATCAGCACATTAGAATACTTCTATAAACCGCTTCGAAAATTTGTTATTAGTAGCAATCGCTTTTTAAGCAGACTTCACACCACCATAAACTCTCAAGAGTTTGTGTTTTTCACGAAAGGTGACGATGTTGCTATTTTAAATAAAGTCATGCAGTACGTACAAAATAACGAAACTACCAAAAAACTCAAAATCGTGAATGTTTATAAAGGAGCAATTTCTAATGAAAAATTAAAAATAGATTTAGAAGTTTTAGACAGGGCTTACCCCGAAATTCATATCGAATTCATTGAAATTGAAGGGATTTTTGGTCCTGACTTAATTTCTAAACTTTCGGATGAATGGAAAATTCCGAAAAACTTTATGTTTATTGGTTCTCCAGGAGATAAATTTTCGTATCGTGTCGCTGACTTAGGTGGTGTGCGATTGATAATGTAAACTAGCTTTATAAAAATCATTTTTACTACTCTCTATTCTTACTATCCATCAAGATAGTAACAGGGCCATCATTGAGCAAAGCCACTTTCATATCGGCACCAAAAATTCCGGTTTGTACTTTTTTGCCCAACTCCTGTTCCATTTGAGATATGAATTTTTCATACATAGGAATAGCAATTTCAGGTTTGGAAGCTTTTATATACGAAGGACGATTTCCTTTTTTGGTATTTGCATGAAGCGTAAATTGAGAAACAATAATGATTTCACCATCAATATCTTTCACTGATAAGTTCATGATCTCGTTTTCATCTCCAAAAATACGAAGATTTACCGTTTTTTGGCAAAGCCACTGAATGTCTTCGAGTGTATCAGCGTCTTCTATTCCTACCAAAACAAGTAACCCGCTTTTTATATCGGCTACAACTTTAGCATCTACGGTTACTGAGGCGGAGGAAACCCTTTGTATAACTGTTTTCATATCCCCCTAACCCCCAAATGGTGAACATTGCACTGATTAAAAACTAAAATCATATATTGACAAATTTATATTTACATTTTCTAAGAATTCCCCCTTCGGGGTTAGGGGGACTATTTCCTCGTTTCATCGCTAGCTTTTCTATCTTCATCATAGGAATCCGTGCGATAATGTTCATCGTCCCCTTCTAAAATTTTAAGGTAACTATTGTAACGAGACCAAGCAATTTCGTCATTTTCTAATGCTGCTTTTATAGCACAGTGTGGCTCTTCTTTGTGCAAACAATTGTTAAACTTACATTGGTCTTTTAATTTAAAAAACTCAGGGAAATAACCACCTATTTCTTCCTTCTCCATATCGACCATTCCAAAACCTTTAATTCCTGGTGTGTCAATAATTCGAGCGCCAAAAGACAGATCATACATCTCTGCAAAAGTGGTGGTATGTTGCCCTTGCTTACTAGCTTCGGATATGGTTTTGGTTTTTAAATGCAAAGAAGGTTCCATTGCATTCACCAACGTCGATTTTCCAACACCCGAATGACCCGAAAACATACTCACCTTGCCTAACATCATTTCTTGCAATGCCTCAACTCCTTTTTTCTCTGTAGATGAAACACGAAGGCATTTATAGCCAATGTTCTCATACACGTGTTGCATGTATAATTGCTCGTCTAGAGTAGCATCGTCTAAAGTGTCAATTTTATTAAAAACTAGAATAGCTACTATTCCATAGGCTTCTGCAGTGACCAAAAAACGATCAATAAAGTTGAATGTAGTAGGTGGATTATTAATCGTTACCAATAAAAATACACGATCAATATTAGAGGCAATAATATGCATTTGATGCGACAAATTAACCGATTTACGAACGATGTAATTTTTTCTATCGTGTATGTTGTTAATCGTTCCGGTTACAATATCCGAAGTTTCTTCGAGTTCATAATCTACAATATCACCCACCGCAATAGGATTGGTGCTTTTAATTCCTTTTATACGAAATTTCCCTTTCATGCGGCATTCTATAAAATCACCTTGTTCGGATTTTACGGTGTACCAACTTCCTGTAGATTTATATACGAGTCCTGTCATAATAGGATTTTAGATTTATGATTTTAGATTTATAATCTAATACTTTGCAAAGATAATTCTTTGTTTCCCGTTTAAAGAAAAAAAAATTTAACAAAACAGTAAAATAAAAAATCTCCACAATTTTAAAAAAAGTGGAGATTGAATTTAATAAATGATAAACAGTAATTAAACGTTTACAATTTTTTCTTGGTGACCAATACTTTCCTGGTGGATCGCTTTGAACATTCTTAGAACAAACTCTTCTGTCAAACCTCTCTTTTCTCCTTCTAGTATCATTTTCCCAAGGATTTCATTCCAACGTGTATTCTGTAATACCGCCACGTTAGCGTCTTTTTTTACCTGACCAATTTCGTCAGCTACTTTCATACGCTTTCCTAGTAAGTCTAATAAATTAGTGTCTAGAACATCAATGTTAGCTCTCAATTTTTTCATTTTCTGAGTGTACTCATCAGATGCATCATCTAATTTTCGCACTCTCAAATCTTTAAAAATTTGTTTCAAAGCGTCTGGAGTTACTTGTTGTGCAGCATCGCTCCATGCGTTATCGGGATCATTATGTGTTTCGATAATCATACCGTCATAATTCAAATTCAGTGCTTCTTGCGTTACTTCTAGAATCATATCACGGTTTCCTGTAATGTGAGATGGATCAATGATCAAAGGTAAATCAGGGAATTTATTTTGCAAATCAATCGCTATTTGCCATTCTGGAATGTTCCTGTATTTGGTTTTTTCGTAAGTAGAAAACCCTCTGTGAATCACTCCTAGATTTTTAATTCCTGCAGCATACAAACGTTCCACACCACCCAACCACAAAGCCATATCTGGATTTACTGGATTTTTGATCAATACAATTTTATCCGTTCCTGCCAATGTATCAGCAATTTCTTGTACTGCAAACGGATTTGCAGTTGTACGAGCACCAACCCATAAAACATCAATATCATTTTCTAAAGCTAATTTACAGTGCGCAGCAGTTGCTACTTCGGTTCCCATAAGCAAACCTGTTTCTGCTTTGGCTTTTTTTAACCATTTCAATCCAATTTCACCAACACCTTCAAATCCTCCCGGACGTGTTCTTGGTTTCCAAATTCCTGCTCTAAAAACGCTAACGTCGGAGTCTTTCAATTCGTGAGCAATTTTCAATACTTGCTCTTCTGTTTCAGCACTACAAGGTCCTGCAATCACAAATGGATGAGTCAAATTGAATTCGTTCAACCAATTTCTCATTTCTTTCTTGTTTTCCATCTTTTCTAGTTATTTATTTCTTTAATTTTATTTTTTATTACTTTATTGAAATTGCAATTGATTTTTGCAATTGTCTATTTTTTCATTCCGTTCAGAATCTCTTTTATTTTATTAACACTTTCCATTTCATCGTAAATCGCTTCATAATCTTCATTTTCTAAAAGTTCTTTAAATTTTGATAAATTGGCAATGTATTCTTCTAATGTTTTGACTACCTGCTTTCTATTTTGCTTAAAAATGGGTGTCCACATCGCTGGCGAACTCTTGGCCAAACGAACAGTACTTTCAAAACCTGAACCCGCCATGTCAAAAATATCTTGCTCGTCCTTTTCTTTGTTAATGACTGTTTTTCCTAGCATAAACGAACTAATATGAGACAAATGAGACACATAAGCAATGTGCTTGTCGTGCGATTTAGGATCCATATATCGAATTCTCATCCCCACAGCACTAAAAAGCCACAATGCCTTTTCTTGTAATTTAAAAGCCGTTTTTTCGACCTCACAAATAATATTTGTTTTGCCTTCAAACAAACCTCTTATCGCTGCAGTTGGACCTGAAAACTCTGTTCCCGCAATTGGATGTGTGGCAATAAAATTTCTTCTTTTTGGATGATTAGCAACCGCTTCACAAATAGGTATTTTCGTAGAACCAACGTCAAAAACAATCGCATTATCGTGAATACTATCTAAAACCTTTGGCAAAAGCGTCAATGCCACATCTACTGGAACCGAAACGATTACAAAATCAGCCTTAGCCAAATCCTCAAATACAGCCGATTCATCTATAACTCCTAGCGTTAGAGCGTCCTGCAAGTGAATTTCATTATTGTCAATTCCAAAAATCCTTGCCTGGGGATACAACGCCTTTGCATCCAGCGCAATGGAGCCACCAATCAGCCCAATTCCTATTACGTATATATTCATTTTTTTAATTATTTGAAGCTATTTCCTGCTATCCGCTGTATTCCCGATCAATAAAAACTACGGCAAAAAAGCCTTGTTTTTCTATATCGGGAGATGCCACTTCTATCAGGGCTAGGGCTCCACGTTTCATAAGAACATTTTGTTTTTAACCTTTGTCAAAATCTTTAACCTTTGTCAAAGTTCCAAACTTTGAGAAAAATTGTAATGCGTTAGACGCGATAAATCGCGTCTCTACGCAAATCTTTGTATCGCTTCTTCTATTTTCTCTTCTTTTACACAAAGCGCAAAACGAATATAACCTTCGCCATTGCTGCCAAAAATAGTTCCTGGCGTGATAAAAATAGACTTTTCGTATAATATTTTATCAATAAAATCTTCCGAAGAGACGATTCCTGCGGGTAATTTTGCCCAAACAAATAATCCAACACCTTCCTTATATACTTCGCAACCTAGCTTTTCTGCCAATTGCTCGGTTAATATTCGTCTTTTACGATAGATTTTATTCATGTCTTCAAACCATGATTTATCACTATTCAAAGCGGCAACTGCTCCTTTTTGTATGCCGTAAAACATACCGCTGTCCATATTGCTTTTTACTTTAAGAACGGCATCAATCAATGTTGCATTTCCCAAAACCATTCCCACTCTCCAACCTGCCATATTATATGTTTTTGACAAGGAGTTCAATTCTAAAGCCACGTCCTTCGCTCCTGCTACCTGCAACAAACTCATCGGATTATCATTCAAAACAAAACTATACGGATTGTCGTTGACCAATAAAATATCATGCTTTTTAGCAAATGCTACTAATTTTTCAAATAATGCCAAACTTCCTCTCGCTCCTGTTGGCATGTGCGGATAACCCAACCACATCAATTTTACTTTCGATAAATCTAATTTTTCTAAAGCTTCAAAATCAGGTTCCCAATTGCTACTCTCTTTCAAATCATAGTACACAGGAACTGCTTCTACCAAATTTGTCACCGAAGTATACGTAGGATATCCTGGATTCGGAATCAAAACTTGATCTCCTTTATTCAAGAACGCCAATGAAATATGCATAATGCCTTCTTTCGAACCCATTAATGGCAAAATTTCGACAGCAGGATCTAAAGTAACGCCGTAGTTGTTTTGATAAAAATCGGCCATTCCTTTTCTTAATTCGGGCAACCCTTGATAACTTTGGTACTGATGCGCGCTTTCGTCCTGCATTGCAGTTACTATTGCGTCAACAACATCTTGCGAAGGCTTCAAATCAGGGCTTCCTATGCCCATATTGATAATTGGTTTTCCTTCGGCTGCCAATTGGCGTACTTCTCTCAACTTGGAAGAGAAGTAATATTCTTCAACTATTTTTAAACGATTGGCTAGTGTGATCATGTTATTTTATATTTCTCTTTTCAGAGTTTTTATTCTTAATACTTCTTACGGCTTAGTATTTTTATACTCTCCCAATACTTTAAAATACTCCGCCATAATTTGCAATAGTGCTTTTGCTTTGGCGAAATCTGCATATTTCTCAAAAGTCACATCTACAAAAAACGAATATTTCCAAGGGGTTTCAATTTTTGGAAGCGACTGAATTTTTGTTAAATTTAATTTACAATCACTCATTACGTTCAAAACTGCAGCCAAACTGCCTCGCTTGTGATCCAATTCAAATTTGATTGAAGCTCTGTTAATTTCACTTTCAGCAACAAATGAATTTTCTCTATTAATAATCACAAAACGAGTCATGTTATTTTTTATCGTTTGAATGGATGGCGCAATAATTTCAAGATCATACATTTCTGCTGCATTAACGCTTCCTATTGCTGCAATTCCTTTCAAATGTTTTTCCTGAATTCTGCGAGCAGTTTCGGCCGTATCTTTATCCTCCACCAATTTAATGTTTGGGTATTGTTTTAAGAAATCTTTACACTGTAATAACGCCATAGGATGTGAATGAACCTCAAGAATATCTTCCATTTTTTGACCTTTTAAAGCCATTAAATTTTGATGAATATTCAAGTAATGTTCTCCTATAATATGCAGGTTATTTTTATCGATTAAGGCATAATTAGGGATAATTGGTCCTGCAATTGAATTTTCGATCGCCATAACGGCTTGATCTGTTTTTCCCGAAAGTAGACTTTGGATCAACGCATCAAAAGACATGCATTCATCGATATCAACGTTAGCGTCAAAATATTCCTTCACTACTTGGTGATGGAAAGATCCTATTATTCCTTGTATTGCAATTTTCGTTCTCATTGGGTCAAAAAAAAATCCTGATTTTCATCAGGATTGTATATTAGTTTTATTTGTTTCTTACTTTTCAAATAACCATAGCACAATCCCTTACTTCCTAAAGAAGAAATAAAAAGAGTTGCTAAAATAAAAACGGTTAGTAGACATTGTTTTTGTTTGCATTATAATTATTTGATGCAAATGTATGACATATTTTGAGCCAGCCAAAAAAAAAATTATATTTTGTGTAACAAAAAAAGATTCCTTTGTTAAACCGTTTTAATATTTCACATTTGATAAAAAACAGTCGCTAAAACAGCTTTAAAATATTGATTTAAAAATAGAAAATTCCTCTTTGGTTTGCATTTATCTAAAACAAAAGATGTTTTTGGAGTTTTTCTCTTGAAATAATGAAGAAAAGTATCTTCTTGTGATTATCCTAAAGATGTTGGTTTTGCGTGAGGGATAGGAGCTCGCTACCGAAGTAGCGCGGATAGCCCCACAGTTTACCCACAAAAGGGCGAATAAGCACAAAGAAAATTAGCCCTTTTGTGGGTAAAGTGTCACGCCCAAATAATTATTAGTGAACTATTTATTTTCTAATTACTTTTGTAACAAATAACACGATATGTCAATAGAAGTTAAAAATATTTCGAAAAGTTATGGTGCACAAAAAGCGCTAGACAACATTTCATTTTCTGTAAATAAAGGAGAAATCGTGGGTTTTTTGGGCCCAAACGGAGCAGGGAAATCGACTTTAATGAAGATATTGACGACTTATATTCATGCCGATGAAGGTGTTGCGCTTGTAAATGGTCATGATGTAAGTAGTCAGGAAAAATCAGTGCAGCTTTCTATTGGCTACTTGCCGGAGCACAATCCTTTGTATTTGGATTTGTATGTGAGGGAATATTTGGCTTTTAACGCCGATGTGTATAAAGTGGAAAAATCAAGAATTGAAGAGGTAATTAAGCTCACTGGTTTGCAAACGGAGAGTCACAAAAAAATAGGACAATTGTCTAAAGGTTACCGCCAGCGTGTTGGATTGGCGAATGCTTTATTGCACAATCCTGATGTTTTGATTCTAGATGAACCTACGACAGGTTTAGACCCGAATCAATTGGTTGAGATTCGAAATGTGATTAAAAACGTGGGAAAAGATAAAACCGTTTTTCTCTCGACACACATTATGCAAGAAGTGGAAGCCATTTGTGACCGAGTTATTATAATTGACAAAGGGAAAATTGTTGCGGATAAAAAACTAGACAACTTAATTTCGGCCGACAAAGAGCAAATAATCGAAGTAGAATTTGATTTTAAAATAGAAGAAGAATTTATTGCTAGGATTCCGCACTTAAAATCGTATAAAAACATCCATGATTGCTTATGGGAATTAGTTTTTGTAGCAGATACTGACATGCGTCCAGCCGTTTTTGACTTTGCTCACGATAATGGATTGAAAACGCTACAACTCAACCAGAAAAATAAAAATCTAGAAGCTATTTTTAGAGAAATTACGAAGTAACTCATCTTTTACTTTCGAAAAAAATAACATATTTAAAATTTTAGAATCTAAAGCATTAATACATTAGCACTAATTTTTTTCAAAAAATACAATTAAATTTTGCTTACAATACCAATAATTGGTATTTTTGAGAAAAAAATTATGGCACGAAATACATCAATAGTATTGGGAGATTATTTTGAAAATTTGATCAATGAACAAATTGCTTCAGGGAAGTACAGCTCTGTCAGTGAAGTAATCAGAACTGCTTTACGAATCTTTGAACAAGAAGAAACTAAAACTAAATCGTTAATTAACGAATTGAAAATTGGAGAAAAAAGTGGTAAAATTAAAAATTTTGACCGCAATAAAAATCTTGAAATGCTTAAAGCTAATTTTCAAAAATAATGTCAACATTTATGATTAGTGAAAAGGCATTAGAAGACATTAATAACATTTGGATTTATACTAGAGAAAATTGGTCTGAGGAACAAGCAGATAGATATTATAATGCAATTGTTGACGAAATTGAATATATCGTTCTAAACTTCGAAATGGCTCGCGACTTTGGAAGCATTCGAAAATCGTATAAATATTCAAAAGTAAAATCACATTTAATTTTTTTTAAAAAAGATAAAAATAATGAAATTGAAATTGTTAGAGTGTTACACGAAAGAATGGATATTGAAAACAGATTGAGTCAATGAATAAATTACCTCTATTAAAACATTTTATTTACATTAGGCTACACTTTAATTCCCTTTTATCAAAACATAAAAAACCCGTTTAAATAGCTTTAAACGGGTTTTTTTTATTCAAATACTTCAAATTTTTACAATCCAAAAGCAGTTTTCACTTGATCTACAAAATCTAATTTTTCCCAAGTAAACAACTCAACAGTAACTGTTTTTGTTAATCCACCAGGAGCAGAGAAAGTTTTAGTTACCGTTTCTGGAGTACGTCCCATGTGTCCGTAAGCAGCAGTTTCACTATAGATTGGGTTTCTTAATTTCAAACGTTGCTCAATGAAATAAGGACGCATATCAAAAATAGCTTCTACTTTTTTGGCGATTTCACCATTTGTTAAATTCACTTTTGAGGTTCCATACGTATCAATAAAAATACCCATTGGTTTTGCAACTCCAATCGCGTAAGATACTTGAACCAAAATCTCATCGGCAACACCTGCCGCAACAAGATTTTTAGCAATATGACGGGTTGCATAAGCAGCACTTCTGTCTACTTTACTTGGGTCTTTTCCTGAGAAAGCTCCACCACCGTGAGCTCCTTTACCACCATAGGTATCTACAATGATTTTTCTTCCAGTCAAACCAGTATCTCCGTGAGGTCCTCCAATTACGAATTTCCCTGTTGGATTAATATGGTACTGAATTTTATCATTGAATAAATGAGCGTGTGTCGGATTTTTTGCAATGATTCGTGGAATCAAAATTTCAACGATGTCTTTTTTGATTTTAGCAAGCATAGTAGCTTCTTCATCAAAATCATCATGCTGTGTCGAAATTACAATTGCATCAATACGTGTAGGTTTGTTGTCATCACTGTATTCTAAGGTAACTTGCGATTTTGCATCAGGTCGTAAATAAGTGATTCCCTTATTCTCACGTCTCAAAATAGCTAATTCCTGCAATAATTTATGAGATAAATCAAGTGCCAATGGCATATAATTCTCCGTTTCATTAGTCGCATAACCAAACATCATTCCTTGGTCACCTGCACCTTGCTCTTCTGGATTTTTTCTGTCTACACCTTGATTAATATCGGCAGATTGTTCGTGTATAGCCGAAAGAATACCACAAGAATTGGCTTCAAACATGTATTCACTTTTTGTATAACCAATTTTGCGTATCACTTCACGAGCAATATTTTGTACATCTAAGTAGGTATTCGACTTTACTTCACCTGCCAAAATTACTTGACCGGTTGTAACCAAAGTTTCACAAGCTACTTTTGAGTCAGCATCAAATGCCAAAAAGTTATCGATTAAAGCATCCGAAATTTGATCTGCAATTTTGTCTGGGTGTCCCTCACTTACAGATTCTGACGTAAATAAATAAGCCATAATAAATATAAATTTAAAAATTAAGCGAGGAAAAAAAATTGCTAGAAAGGCTAAAGGAGAGTTTCTGCTTTAGCATTTTTTCTACTGAAAAATTTCAGCATCCATAATGAAGTCAATTCATTATGAAGAGGTTGCAATCAGTTCAAATTTTTCCTCTTGTATTCGACTGCAAAGGTATGAAACCATTTTGAATTGCAAATTAAACTTAACTTTTTTTTTAATTTAAAACAGTTGCACCACCATAAGCACAGAAAAATAACAATTTGGGCGTGCCACTATTCCTAAAATGAGTCATTAGTATGCCGCATAAGGGCTCATTTTAGCAATATTGTCGTGCTATTCGCTGCAAGTCCTCAATAAGTTGCGCTATCGCTTCACTCATTTCCGGGCTTTTCACTGCTATCACTCACGCGGCTCAAAGATTTTCATTCCATTTAGTAGAAATTATGAAAATAAACAGTCACATCGCGATTGTGACTTATTCAAACAGGAAGGTTTTTTGTATTTAAAAAGACGGCAGCAAACCATTTTGCATTTATGGTTTTAAAATGCAAGTTTAAAGATAAAGACAATTTACATAATAATGGTCTATTTCAATTATACTGAACTTTTATCAAACTCTAATTTAGAGAAACATTTTAATTTCGATCTGAGATTTTTTTATTAGAAAGAAACAAGGCACTATCATCAGGTTCACATTGTTTTACAAGATATTGGATTATAAATAGTTATATTATTAACACATTGTTTTTTATTCGTTAAATAATTGTTTAAGGTTTGGAATATCGAAAAATTAGTAAGACATTTGTCGAACAAAGAAAAAAAAGGAATTATGATACGTAATTTATGTAATATGTCGGCAAAAACCATTCAGGTGAAAACCTGTAGGGGGAGGTGTATATAGCGGTATTTTAAATTACAATACGATATAGCAAAAACCTCCCAATAACTTGGGAGGTTTTTTTTTGTCTATTTCAACATTAACAAAACATTAAGAACAAGTAAGTTATGAAACAACTCGACATTAAAACGGTTACCATTTGCAAGGCAAAGTCAGTGATGATGTGTGGTAACGTCGTTATGTGTATTTGTCGCTGCTGATTCCAAAAGTATAAGTTTGTCATACAACTTAAAACCCTTTTGGATACGTGTCTAAAAGGGTTTTTTACTTTTTTAGCATTAAAGGATAAAAAATTACAATTATAAAATTAAGACTAAATAACTAAAACTATTAAAAATAAAATAAAATTATGAGCACACAAAAATTCGCAACAAATGCATTGCACGCTGGACATGATGTAACCAAACATGGAGGTACACGAGCAGTGCCTATTTACCAAACCTCTTCGTATGTATTTAATAATTCTGAGCATGCTGCCAATTTATTTGGTCTTACAGAACCTGGATACATATACACTCGATTAAACAATCCGACAAATGATATTCTAGAACAACGTCTCGCTGCGCTAGAAGGCGGTATTGCAGCTGTCGTAACCGCATCTGGAACAGCGGCGCTTGTGGCGGCATTATTAGTTTTGCTAAAATCAGGAGATCACATTGTAGCTTCAAATAGTTTATACGGAGGAACCTACAATTTATTGAATTCGACATTAACTCGTTTTGGCATCACCACCACTTTTGTAGATCCATCAGATCCTGCAAATTTCAGAAAAGCTGCTAAAGAAAATACTAGAGTATTTTTTGCAGAGAGTTTGGGAAATCCAAAATTAGATGTTCTTGACCTTAAAGCAATTTCGGCGGAAGCCAAAGCCTATAAAGTGCCGTTCATTGTAGACAATACAATTCCGTCACCTTACTTATTGAATCCTATTGAACACGGAGCCAACATTGTAATTCACTCGCTCACCAAGTACATTGCAGGAAACGGGACTTCATTAGGAGGAGCTGTTATCGACGCTGGAACGTTCGACTGGAGTAGCGGTAAATTCCCTGAGTTTACAGAGCCATCTGCAGGATATCATGGATTAGTGTATCACGAAGCACTAGGAAATGCAGCATTTATTGCCAAAGTAAGAATTGAAGGATTGCGGGATTATGGAGCAGCATTGAGTCCGTTTAATGCTTTCCAAATTATTCAAGGATTAGAAACATTGCCAATTCGAGTCCAAAAGCATAGTGAAAACGGCTTAGCGTTGGCAGAGTGGCTGGAAAAACAAGAAGAAGTAGCGTGGGTTAATTACCCTGGATTGAAATCGAGTAAATATTATAATCTAGCGAAACAGTATTTCCCAAAAGGACAAAATGGTTTACTAACATTTGGTTTAAAAGGCGGATTTGAAGCTGCCAAGAAATTAGCAGATCAAACGAAATTATTTTCGCTACTAGCCAATATCGGAGATACTAAATCCTTGATTATTCATCCGGCAAGTACAACGCATCAGCAATTATCCGATGAGCAGCAGATTGCTACTGGAGTCACCAAAGATTTGATTCGACTGTCTGTTGGACTCGAAGATATTGAAGATTTAAAAGCCGATTTAGCAGCTGTATTTGCCCAATTAGCAGTAAAAGTATAAAGGCACAATTGATTTTTTAGAAAACGAAACTCATTGTGCTATAAAAAAAGAAAGATAATGTTGCAAAACATTTGAAATATAAGCCTTAAAAAAACATTAATTACAAAAATAAAGTATCATGAAAACTATAACATATATCACAAACAAAGTATCGTCTCTAAAAAAACTTTTAAAAGCAATAAAAACAGAGCCATTCAACTTAATGAAAGAGTTGGAGCACACTAGATTTCACATAGATGAAAGCTTTAACTTAAACCCTAAAAAAGACAAAAATTCTTTATTATTTCACATGTATTCTAAAGAAAATGAAACTCTTTTTATTTAATTTAAAGCATTTCGGCTTACGAAATTGTTGGTAAAATTATTTGCCAAGAATTACACGAATAAAAACACAAAAAAATCTTTTTGACTGAAAAGATTTTCGCGATATTTCGTGTAATTCTTGGCATTTTTTAAAACTAGCCGAATCAGTTATTTTAAAGATAAGCTGAATAATAATTTGGTTGTTTCATAAAATTGCAGTAAATTTGCACCTTTAAGTTCAGAACCGTATTGAAATGTTATAAAGAAAGGCAGAGGGATTAGACCCAATGAAGCCTTAGCAACCCTTCGATTTATCGAAGAAGGTGCTGCATTCTACCACGCCAAACGTGGAAAGATAACACAAGAAATCATCTAGTTTTTTCTAGCTTTCTTCATAATATTTCCAGGTACAAGTCAAATATAAAAATAGATTTGAAATTGGAAAATAAACCAACCACTCTTACCATACTAAATTTCACTACCGAACATGGTGCTTTTTATCCTACCCTCAATTTGAGTTATCATCTTTTTGGTTTGGCATTGCATACTGCACCTATTGTTATGGTCAATCACGCCTTAACTGGTAATTCACAAGTGGTGGGATCTACCGGTTGGTGGAACGTACTTATAGGCGATAACAGAACAATCGACACCAATAAATATACTATACTCGCTTTTAATATACCCGGAAATGGTTTCGATGAAACTATAATCGAAAATTATCTTGATTTTACAGCTAGAGATGTAGCAAGGATTTTTATTGAAGGCCTAAGAGCACTTCAAATAAATCAATTATTTGCCATTATTGGAGGTTCTATAGGCGGCGGAATTGCTTGGGAAATAGCAGCGCTAGAACCAAAAATTACACACCATTTAATTCCGATTGCAACCGACTGGAAAGCAACCGATTGGTTGATTGCCAACTGTTATTTGCAAGAACAAATTTTGAATAATTCGGCTAAGCCAATAGAGGATGCTCGAATTCATGCCATGTTGTGCTATAGAACTCCGGAGTCATTCAAAGCTAAATTTGACCGATCTATCAATGAAGAACTAGCTGTTTTTAATATCGAAAGCTGGCTGTGTCATCACGGCGAAAAATTACAGCAAAGGTTTCAGCTATCGGCTTATAAGTTGATGAATCAATTGCTGAAAACGATAGATATTGCAAGAGACAGAGAATCTTTTATTGCAGTAGCGTCACAAATAGAAGCCGATATTCATATTATCGGAATCAATTCGGATTTGTTTTTCACGGTACAGGAAAACAAGGAAACCTACGAAGCATTAAAGAAATACAATAAGAATGTGACGTTTCAAGAAATTGATTCGATTCACGGACATGATGCTTTCTTGATCGAATATCAACAACTAGACAATTTGCTTAAAGGAGTTTTTGTTTAAAAAAAAGAGCTGTAGTTCACCCGCGTGAGGGATAGAAGCTGGCTACCGAAGTAGCGCGTATAGCCCGACCGCGTTACCAAAATGGGCAAATGAGCGGTAGTGTATGTTAGCCCATTTTGACAACGTGGTCACGCCCAAAGAATGAAGATTAATACTTAGCGGATTTTATTGCAAGATCTTCTTTGAACTAGGTAGTAGAAAACAAGAATTACACCAATAAGGTTTCTGAAAACCTTGCAGGAGAAAAAAATAAAAAATAGTTAAAACGAGATTTTAGCTTTAAAAAATAGTAGCATGAAAATATTAAAATTTGGAGGAAAGTCATTGTCTAATGGAGACGGACTGGAGAAGGTAGTCGCAATTATTGCTGGCAAAATAAAGGATGGCGAGCAAATTGCGGTAGTAGTTTCGGCACGTGGTAATGCAACAGATGAACTAGAAGACCTGTTGCTTTTGGCGGCTAAAAATGGGGATTATAAGCCATTATTTGCGGACTTTAAAACCTATCAGCAAGACGTTTATACGGATGTAGATTTGTCTGAAGAGTTCACAAAATTGGAGAAACTCTTTGAAGGCGTAAGTTTAATTGGCGATTATAGTGTAAAAATAAAAGACGAAGTTTTATCTAAAGGAGAGTTGCTTTCGGCTAAACTATTGACGGCAATTTTAGTGAAAAATGGTATAAACGCTCGCTTTGCCGACACTAGAGAATTAATTAAAACAGATTCTAATTATGGTGATGCGCAGCCACTAGAACAACTTTCCAAGAAAAATGTTGTCGCTTATTTTAAACAAAACAATGGAACAA
Organism: Flavobacteriales bacterium; assembly: GCA_038241955.1. Classification (GTDB taxonomy): domain Bacteria; phylum Bacteroidota; class Bacteroidia; order Flavobacteriales; family Flavobacteriaceae; genus Flavobacterium. The sequence goes on from JBBSSR010000003.1 coordinate 63,594, forward strand.
CAGTAAATATTGTGACAGGTTTTATTGGTTCGAATACCAAAAACGAAGCGACGACACTGGGAAGAAACGGCAGCAATTACACGGCTTCCTTGATTGCGAATTATGTAGATGCCGAAGAATTGCAAAATTATACGCACGTTGACGGAATCTATACGGCAAACCCTGATTTAGTTTTGGATGCCAAAAAAATCGATCATCTTTCTTTTAACGAGGCGAATGAGTTGGCGAATTTTGGAGCCACAATCTTGCACGCAAAAACGATTATTCCTTTATTAGAAAAAAACATTCCGTTGCGAATTTTAAACACATTCAATCACGAAAATCAAGGAACGCTAATCACTTCGAATACAGATAAAGAAGGAATTAAAACGCTGTCGGTACTCGAAAATGTTTCGCTAGTTAACCTAGAAGGAAGAGGTTTACTAGGAAAAACGGGAGTTGATGCTCGTATTTTTAAAGTAATGGGCGACAATGATATTAGTGTTAGTATTATTTCGCAAGGATCCTCGGAACGAGGAATTGGGCTAGTTGTGGCTGCCGATAAAGCTTCGAAAGCGATGATTGAACTTGAAAAAGAATTTGAAAATGATTTTTATTCGAAAGATGTAAATAAAATTACGGTTACAGATAATGTTTCGGTGATTTCGATCATTGGACAAGATTTAAGCACGTTTCACAAACCGTACACCGCTTTAATTAAAAATAAAATCGTTCCTATTCTCTTCAACAACACGGTTACAGGTAAAAATGTGAGTTTGGTAGTAAAAAAATCAGAGCTCAATAAAGCTTTGAATGTAATTCATGGTGAGATTTTTGGCGTTTCGAAAAAAATAAATATTGCAATTTTTGGTCATGGATTGGTTGGCGGTACTTTAATTAATCAAATTCTAGAATCGGCTGCAGCGATCGAAAAACGAAAAGGGATTAAACTCAATGTTTTTGCAATCGCCAATTCGAAAAATATACTTTTAAATAAAAATGGAGTTTCGCTAAACTGGAGAAATGAAATTCAAAACAACGGAATTTTATATTCTATTGATGATGTTATTACCTACGCAACGGAGCATCATTTAGAGAATTTAATCGCTGTAGACAACTCGGCAAGCACTAGTTTTGTTGAAAATTACACCAAATTAGCCGAGAATAGTTTTGATTTAATTTCGTCTAATAAAGTTGCCAATACGTTAAGTTATTCTTTTTATAAAGAACTCAGAAAAGTATTGGCCGACAATCAAAAAACCTATTTGTATGAAACAAATGTGGGTGCTGGTTTGCCTTTAATTGACACTATAAAATTACTGCATCTTTCGGGAGAAAATATTACCAAAATAAAAGGGGTATTCTCGGGAACGTTGAGTTATTTGTTCAATAATTTCTCTGCAAAAGAAGCTCCGTTTAGCGAAATTTTGCAAGAAGCTATAGACAACGGTTACACAGAACCGGACCCAAGAGAGGATTTGTGCGGGAATGACGTAGGTAGAAAATTATTGATTCTGGCTAGAGAATTAGACTTGCAGAATGAGTTTGAGGAAATTTCGATTCAGAACTTAATCCCCGAACATTTGCGCAAAGGAGATGTGTCTGAATTTTTAAATAAGCTGAAAGAGTTTGACCCACCTTATGATAAAATAAAAGCACAACAACAACCAAATCATGTGTTGCGCTACATTGGTGAGTTATCAGGCGATTTACAAAATGACAAAGGAAATCTGGAAGTTAAATTAGTTTCGGTACCTGCTGATACCGCTCTTGGCGGTTTAAAAGGTTCGGATTCATTCTTCGAAATTTACACCGAATCGTATGGCGATCGACCAATTGTAATTCAGGGAGCTGGAGCGGGTTCTGCAGTAACGGCACGGGGGGTTTTTGGAGATATTTTGAGATTGTCTGACAAAGGATAAGGGGTATAAATTAAAAAAAATAAAATATCTTTGGGGTTGTTCTAAAAAGAATTCGGTAATGAGTACTGAGTTGATTAAATAACAAACAAACCCAATTAAAATTTAAAAAAATGAAAAAAATTTATCTTCTTTTATGTCTAGTTTCTCTTACAATGCAGGCGAAATATTATGAAGCAGTTTTAACGTATGAAAATGGAACTGTAAAAAAGGGTTTCGCCGAAATGGTTGAAATACAAACTTCTAAAGTTAAATTTAGACTGACTGAAAAAGGTGACACAGAGAAAATTCTAAGTACAGACCTTAAAAAAATTGAATACACTGATAAAGACGGTAGTAAATACGAAGCTAATCGACTGTTTATCAACAAAGACAAAGGAGAGGATGGCATAAAAAAAGGAACTGAAAAATACTGGCTTTACATAGTGTATTCTAATGGGATTAAATTAGCGACAGATCTGGTTAAATCTACATTTAGTTACAATCCAAGTAAAGGAACATCTACTGGAAGTGGCAGCGGTACTATGCTTTATATGGGTAAGGAAAACGAAGATGGTATTTTTTTTATTTATTTTTTGTCAGATATGATGTCTGTTAACGTCGGAATGGATAAAATAGTTAGAAGGCATTGTGAACTTTTATTTAAAGATTGCCCTGCGTTTTTGACCGCAGTAAATACTGAAAATTTTAAAAAACCAACGTTAACTAATCGTTTAATTGAACTTTATGAAACTAATAATCGCAATAAAAAAGAAGAAGTTAAGCCTGTAGTAAAAGCAGAGCCAAAGCCAGTGGCAAAACCAGTATCTAAATCCAAAAAAGCAAAAAAAAAATAATATTGTAGTAAGATCGAGACAGAAACATTTCCATTATTTGGAGTGATTTTGGATCCACTTTCTTTTTTACTTACTCTTATAAAAGAGGTTTTCGTTTTAAATATTCAATAAAAAAACAATAAAATAAGTCGCGTTCAAATTAAAAAAAGACAATCAGCGATCAAATAATACTAATGAAAAGAAAATATATATTCGTACTAGCTCTATTAATTACCAACACCATTATTGCTCAAGTTTCTAGCGTTACGAGAAATAAAGAAAGTTATACTCAAGATGTCTTTCCATATAATGGAGTCCGAATTATTCAGGTAGACGAAGTGCATCATTTAGAAAATGAGGAGAATGTATTTATTTTTTCTAAAATAGCTAAAAATTCAAATCCTGACGAAATGTATTTTCAACGGTTTACCAAAAAGGATGGTAAATGGGTACTTTTATCCTCCTTTACGATTAATCACAATGGTATTATATCGGCTTGGGGAAGTAGAAAGGGCTTTGCCGATTATAATAAAGATAAAAGTGTTGATGCTTTTTTTATATACGGACTTTATGATTCGGATTTTAAACAACAAGCAGTCCATTTACTTTATTCTGAGAAAGATCAAATTTATACAATAGGAGCAACTATTTCTGATGGTTTTGTTACAAATAGTTTTTCGGATAATTTCAAATCGCTAAATTCCGATACTAAAAAGCAAATTCTAGATTACTGGGAAAAACTGGATAAAAAAGACAACTAATTATTGTTATAAAATAAAAATACTAATGAAAATAACACTTAACAGAGTAAACGACGCTTTTCATTTTGAACTTAAAAATGATAGAGGCCATCTTGTAAACGTAGATAGTCGCGCAGAATTTGGCGGAAGTGATTTAGGAGCTAGTCCGATGGAGCTAGTTTTAATGGGCGTTGCGGGTTGTAGCGCTATTGATATGATTTCGATTCTAAAGAAACAACGGCAGGAGATTACTTCTTTTAAAGCCGAAGTTGAGGGCGAACGTGTGCAAGTAGACGAAGCTAAACCCTTCAAAGATATTTACGTGGTGTTTTATCTAGAAGGACAGATAATCGCAGAAAAAGCAGCAAGAGCCGCACAACTTTCTTTCGAAAAATATTGCTCCGTTTCTAAAACATTAGAGCCAACAGCAACCATACATTACAAAGTCGTTTTGAACGGAATCCCCCTAACCCCCAAAGGGGGAACTAGTAACAACTAGAAAAAAATAATTTTTAACCTTTCTGCTCTAGCTCCCTCCCCTTTGGGGAGGGTTGGGGTGGGGATAATAATATAGTTTATGAACGAACAAGAATTTGGTTTTGAAACCGAAGCCATCAGAACACAGTTAGAAAGAACGCAATATTTGGAGCATTCTGTGCCTTTGTACTTAACCTCTAGTTTTGTATTTGAAGATGCTGAAGATATGCGTGCTTCTTTTGCAGATGAAAAAGACCGTAATATTTACAGCCGCTATAGCAATCCAAATACCAATGAATTTGTAGAGAAGGTTTGTAAAATGGAAGGTGCTGAAGCGGGTTTTGCATTTGCGTCTGGAATGGCAGCGGTATATTCTACTTTTGCAGCATTGCTAAAATCAGGTGATCATATTGTTTCTGCAAGTAGTGTTTTTGGAGCAACTCATTCTTTGTTTAAAAATTATTTTCCAAAATGGAATATTGAAACTTCATACTTTGACCTTACGAAAATGGACACTATTGAGAGTTTTATAAAACCAAATACAAAAATTCTTTTTGCGGAATCGCCAACCAATCCTGCTGTTGATATTATTGATTTGGAACTTTTAGGAGCTATCGCCAAGAAACACAATTTAATTTTGATTATCGACAACTGTTTTGCCACACCGTACATTCAGCAACCGATAAAGTGGGGAGCCCATTTGGTAGTACATTCTGCTACTAAATTGATGGATGGTCAAGGAAGAGTTCTAGGAGGAATCACCGTTGGAAATGCTGATTTGATAAAAACTATTTATGCTTTTTCTCGACTTACAGGTCCTTCTCTATCCCCTTTTAATGCTTGGGTATTATCTAAAAGCTTAGAAACATTGGCTGTTCGCGTAGATAGACATTGTGAAAATGCTCTGAAAGTAGCGGATTTTTTAGAGAAACATCCAAATGTAAAAAGTGTAAAATACCCATTTCTAAAATCGCATCCACAGTATGAAATTGCCAAAAAGCAAATGAAATTAGGAGGTAATATCGTTGCTTTTGAAATTAAAGGCGGATTAGAAGCTGGAAGAGCATTTCTAGACAAAATAAAATTGTGTTCATTATCTCCCAATTTAGGTGACACTAGAACTATTGTAACACATCCTGCCTCTACAACTCATAGTAAATTAACAGTTGAAGAACGTTTGGCAGTAAGTATTACCGATGGTTTGGTACGCGTTTCTGTAGGTTTAGAAACGGTAGAAGATGTCATTGCCGATTTGGAACAGGCACTTTCGTGAAAATTTTTTAAAGGTTAATTCATATTTCTATAGCCCACGGTTTCGACCGTGGGTTTTTTGTTTAGATTCTTGTTGTGCAAGAAAGTATTATCTTAGTGTTTTTTTTAAATAAAAAAGATTACGAAACGACTTTATAAATTTAACTATTCGTTTTTCAAGCATTTACTACTATATGAAACCAAGATTAGTCATTTTATCAGATTTATGGGGGAAAGAGAAATCAGATTGGATTTCTAATTATAGTGAACTGTTGAATGATAAATTCGAAATTCAGTACTATGATTGTTGTGAATTAGCCGAAATTGATAAAAATAATTACACCCAAGAAATTCTGCACCATGAATTTGTCAATGGTGGAATTGAAAAAGCAGTCGATCACCTTTTAAAATTAGAAAAAGACCAAATTGATGTGCTTACGTTTAGCGTTGGCGGAACAATTGCGTGGAAAGCTGCTTTAAAAGGATTAAATGTTAGCAGACTTTTTGCAGTTTCTTCTACAAGATTAAGATTAGAAAATGAAACTCCGAATTGTAAAATCAAATTGTATTATGGTGAACTAGATTTGAATGTGCCAAAAGGAAAATGGTTTGAAGATTTAAAACTTACAAATCAAATTTTTGAGAAGCAAGAACATGAATTTTATTTAGAGGAAAAAAATGCTATTGTTATTTGTAATGCTGTTTTGAAGGCTTCTGATTGATTTTTCATTATTTAGAAATACTTCAAACAAAAAGTATATTTTTGTTATTGAAAATAGTGTGATTTTCTGAGAAGTCTGCAGTCTTAAATATTTAAAAGTATTATAATGGAAAAGCAAAATGATATTAAATTATTTGAAGAGAAAAAAGTACGCACTTCTTGGAACGAGGATAAGGAAGAATGGTTTTTTTCCATTGTTGACGTTGTTGCAGTTTTGACAGAAAGTATTGATGCAAATGCCTATTGGCGGAAGCTAAAACAAAGATTAAAGGCGGAAGGTAATGAAACCGTGACGAATTGTCACGGGTTGAAAATGCAGGCAGTCGATGGTAAAATGCGTTTAACCGATGTTGTATCAACGGAGCAACTTTTCCGTTTAGTACAATCTATTCCTTCACCAAAAGCAGAACCTTTTAAGTTGTGGTTAGCGCAGATAGCCAACGAACGATTAAACGAAATGCAAGATCCTGAACTCACGATCGACAGGGCTTTAGAACAATACTTAAATCTTGGATACAGTGAAAATTGGATAAATCAGCGCCTTAAAAGTATAGAGATTCGAAAAGAACTTACCGATGAATGGAAAAGGTTAGGATTAAAAGAAGGACAGCTATTTGCAAGTTTAACTGATATTATTACTAAAACTTGGTCGGGAAAAACAACCAAAGAATACAAAACTTTGAAGGGTTTAAAAAAAGAAAATCTTCGAGATAATATGACCAACACTGAGCTAATTTTAAATATGTTAGCAGAAGCTTCCACCAAAGACATATCGCAAGCGACGAATCCGAAAAATTTTGCTGAAAGTGCTGATGTAGCAAAACGTGGCGGAAGTATCGCAGGAAATGCACGCAACGAATTAGAAAAACAAACAGGTAAAAAAGTAGTAACAGGAATAAATGCAAAAGCTTTCTTAGAGAATAAAAACAAATAAATCCCAAATACTGTTTTTAATGAATCCGAATTCCTATTTTGCAATAGTATATCATTAAAATCTACAATCGTTAATCTACAATCATAGTGATCTCAAAGAAAACAAAATACGGAATAAAAGCATTGACATTCTTGGCACGACAAGAGGATCAAACACCTGTCGCTATTGCCGATATTGCCAAAAGTGAAAACATTTCGATTAAGTTTTTGGAAAGTATATTATTGTTATTGCGCAATTCGGGCTTTTTAGGAGCCAAAAAAGGAAAAGGTGGTGGTTATTATTTGATAAAAGATCCCAAAGACATCAGTATGGCCAATGTGTATCGCATTCTCGAAGGACCAATTGCATTATTACCTTGTGCTAGTCATAATTTTTATGAAAAATGTGATGATTGCGAAGATGAAGCAAAATGTGCTGCTCGGCGCTTGATGACTGAAATTCGAGACAACACTTTAAAAATTCTTGAAAACAACTCTTTAGCAGATATTGCTTTTTAAAATAAGAAACAAAAGATATAGTAAATCAAAAATTACATAATTCTACATATTAATTTACAAAATACGGCAGTTTATAGTCATCTCTTTAATAAAAATACTAAGAAATAAGCTTATAACCCACCATAAACAGCATAACAGCAATTGCATTTCGCAGGAACAAATCAGGCACTTTTCCGCTTAGCATACTGCCTATATATATTCCCGGAAGCGATCCTATTAGTAACTGTCCCAACAAAGCTAAATCTAAATTACCCATAGAAGCATGACCTAATCCTGCGACAAGTGTTAATGGAACAGCATGGGCAATTTCAGTTCCTACTAGTTTTGGAGTTGGGAAAAGCGGATATAAGAAAAATAAAGTTACGGTACCTAATGCTCCTGCTCCAATTGATGTTAATGTCACTACAGCTCCTAGAAAAAGGCCGATAAAAACTGTTAAAACATCTTGAGCCCTACTTTCGTGATGAAATCTATCTCCTGAATATTTATGGGAAAAGATCATTATTTTCTTTTTAAATAAAACAGCTATAGAGGTAAAAAGTAAAGCCCATCCTAAACTGTATTTTATAATAGAGTTCATTACTGTGACGTCCATTTTGATGCTTTTTAAAATCCAAATAGTCAATACCGCAGCGGGAACACTACCTAAAGCCAACAGTCCAGTAATTTTCCAATTGATATTCCTTTTTTTATGATGTACAAACACGCCTCCCATTTTAGTAAAAGCAGCATACAATAAATCGGTTCCAACAGCAGTAGTTGGGGGAATACCAAACCATAATAATATAGGCGTCATTAGTGAGCCGCCTCCTACTCCTGTCATCCCCACCACAAAACCAACGAATAAACCCGCAGCTACAAGTCCAATTTGAAAATCCATAAATCAAAAAATTTTGTCAAAAGTAAAAAGTAATTTATAATAATCCTATAGAAATGGTAGGGTATTAGAAAAAAAATTAAAAATAAAATTCAACATACTGTTTTACAGTTAGTTAATGATAATATCTATTTCTACATGTTTGACGTTCCAAACAAAATATAGTGTTTAACTATTTAGAAATCAGTCCGATTTTAAGAAAAAATATAAAATAATATTTTGTAAATTAGAAATAAATAGTATTTTTGCGCAGTAATCTACTACTCCGATAGGATAATAGATAGTACGTAAAATTATAAAAATGAATTTATCAGTAGTACATACTTTATTAGAAAAAACTGCCGCTTTCTCGATTGAGGAAACTTTGGCTTTTTTGGCTAATGAATACAAAGACAAAGTTGTTTTCTCTACTTCATTTGGTCAAGAAGACCAAGTAATTACGGCATTGATAGCCAAAAATGATTTATCAATTACCATTTTTACATTGGATACAGGTAGATTATTTCAGGAAACGTATGATGTTTTTCATAAAACATTAAAAAAATACAAAAAAGAAATTAAAGTGTGTTTTCCCGAAGCTGCAGCTGTTGAAAAATTACTTCAAGATAAAGGACCAAATAGCTTTTACGAATCGGTAGAAAACAGAAAAGAATGTTGTTTTATTCGTAAAGTAGCACCTTTGACGAAAGCGTTGAAAGGAAACTCAATTTGGATTACAGGTTTAAGAGCGGAGCAATCGGAGAATAGACATGATTTAGATTTTTTTGAATACGATGCTCATTTTGATATTATAAAATTTAACCCATTATTAAAATGGAGTTTAGAAGAAGTTCAAAAATACATTGATGATAATAATGTGCCACAAAATACTTTGCATAAAAAAGATTTTGTAAGTATTGGTTGTGCACCTTGTACTAGAGCAATTGCTCCAGGCGAAGATATTAGAGCTGGAAGATGGTATTGGGAATCCAGTCATAAAGAGTGCGGCTTGCACCAAAAATAGACTTCAGAATTTAGATTACAGAATAGAGAGAAGAAAATAGAACAAGAGATAAACGAACGAAACTCCGTCCAGTCTCCCTCCCCTTCGGGGAGGGCTGGGGAGGGGAAAACACAAACAACATGAGTACAGTATTAAAAACCAATGCTTTAGAAAGCGAAGCAATTTACATATTTAGAGAAGTGATTTCTCAATTTGATAAGCCTGTGTTGCTTTTCTCTGGCGGAAAAGATTCTATTACTTTAGTGCGTTTGGCACAAAAAGCTTTTTTTCCTGCTAAAATTCCTTTTCCATTATTGCACGTTGATACGGGACATAACTTTCCTGAAACTATTGAATTTAGAGATAGATTAGTTAAAGAATTAGGATTAGAATTAATCGTTCGTAATGTACAAGACGCTATCGATTCAGGTAAAGTTGTTGAAGAATCTGGAAAATATTCTAGTAGAAACAGTTTGCAAACGACTACACTTTTGGATGCTATAGACGAATTTAAATTCGATGCTTGTATTGGTGGAGCGCGTCGTGATGAAGAAAAAGCAAGAGCTAAAGAACGTATATTTTCTGTTCGTGATGATTTTGGTCAATGGGATGAAAAAAATCAACGTCCTGAGTTATTTGATTTATTAAACGGAAAAATTGAAAATGGTCAAAACGTTCGCGTTTTTCCAATTTCAAACTGGACGGAATTAGATGTTTGGAGTTACATCGAACAAGAGCAAATAGAAATTCCATCTATTTACTTTTCGCACAAGCGTAAAGTATTCTTAAGAGACGGTATGATTTGGTCACATTCTCCTTTTGTTTACCAAGAAGAAGACGAAGAAATTCAAGAAAGAATTGTTCGTTTTAGAACTGTTGGAGATATGAGTTGTACGGCAGCAGTTGATTCTTATGCTGCAACAATCGCTGAAGTAGTTGGCGAAATTAGAACTTCTACCATTTCTGAAAGAGGTGCTAGAATTGACGACAAACGTTCGGAAGCAGCAATGGAGAAAAGAAAACAACAAGGATATTTTTAGAATCCCCACCCCAGCCCTCCCCAAAGGGGAGGGAGGTATAGTGGAGAAAAAGAGGAATAAAGAAAGTGAATTTTTAATTTAATGAAATGCCAAGCTCGGCTCCCTCCCCTTCGGGGAGGGTCGGGGAGGGGAAAAAAGATATGGAAGTTTTAAAAATAGCAACAGCAGGAAGTGTAGATGACGGAAAGAGTACTTTAATTGGAAGATTATTATATGATACGCACTCTTTAACCACAGATAAATTAGAAGCAATAGAAAAAAGTAGCAAGAAAAAAGGATATGATTATCTTGATTTTTCTTTGGCTACTGACGGATTAGTTGCTGAGAGAGAACAAGGAATTACAATTGATGTAGCTCATATTTATTTTTCGACTGCGAAAAAAAGTTACATCATTGCCGATACTCCAGGTCACGTAGAATATACGCGTAACATGGTTACAGGAGCTTCGACTTCACAAGTGTCTATCATTTTAATCGATGCTCGTAAAGGAGTTATTGAACAAACGTACCGTCATTTTTTTATCAATAATTTATTGAGAGTAAAAGACGTGATTGTTGCGGTTAACAAAATGGATTTAGTGGATTATTCGGAAGAAGTTTACGAAAAAATCAAAGCCGATTTTCAAGCATTAAATGCAAAAAGTGCTTATAAAGAACAAAACGTAAGTTACATTCCATTAAGTGCTTTAACAGGAGATAATGTAGTAGAAACTTTAGGAAAAATGCCTTGGTACACGGGAAAAACTATTCTTCAACATTTAGAAAATTTAGAATCTAAAGATGTTTACGATAACGGAAAAGCACGTTTCCCAGTTCAAACGGTTATTCGTCCAAAAACGGAAGAATACCACGATTTTAGAGGATACGCCGGAAAATTATACGGAAACAATATCAAAGTTGGAGATGCCGTAACAATTCTTCCCTCTTTAACCGAATCTGTAGTGACAAAAATTCACTTTTTTGATAAACAATTTGATGAAGCAAGCGTTGGTTCGTCTATCACTATCGAATTAGAAAATGATATTAATGTAACAAGAGGCGATATGATTGTAAAATCGAACGAACTTCCTAGAGTTGACAAAGACATCACAACAACCGTTTGTTGGATGGACAGCAAAAAATTAGTTCCTGGCGCTAAATATTTTGTGCAGCACAATACCAATCGCATTTTAGCCAAAATTGACAGTGTAAAAAACGTAATAGCAACTGATTATTCAGGAACAAAAGAAGCTTCTCAACTTTCTATTAATGAAATTGGAGAAGTAACTATTAAATTGAGCAAAGCCATCTATTTTGATGCGTATAATGACAACAAATCGAATGGTGCTTTTATCTTAATTGATGCTACAACCAACACCACTGCAGGAGTTGGATTTATTAAATAATCCCCAGCCCAGCCCTCCCCAAAGGAGAGGGAGCTAAGATGGAAAATAGAATTTATAAAAAATAAAATGTAACATTCCCCGTTTCGACTCCCCCTCCTTCGGAGGGGGTTGGGGGGAGGAAAAAAGATATTATGGAAAGTTTTAGAAGCGAATTAGAAAACCCGATTGTCCAGAAAGAGATTATCGATTTAGAAAAAAAAATCCACGCCTTTCGTGGAGGAACAATTGATAGTGAACGCTTTCGCAGTCTTCGTTTGGCTCGTGGTATTTATGGTCAGCGTCAAGAAGGAGTGCAAATGATTCGTATTAAATTGCCTTATGGAAAAGTAACTAGTGAGCAATTAAGTAGAATTATTGCAGTATCTAATGAATACTCTACAGGACGTTTGCACATCACTACGCGTCAGGATATTCAAATTCACTTTGTGAGTTTAGATAGAACACCTCAACTTTGGTCTGAATTGGCTCAAGACGATATCACCTTGAGAGAAGCTTGTGGAAATACCGTAAGAAATATTACCGCAAGTGAATTGGCAGGTGTTGATGTCAACGAACCGTTTGATGTTACACCGTATGCACACGGAATGTTTCAATATTTATTGAGAAATCCTATTTGTCAAGAAATGGGACGTAAATTCAAAATTTCGTTCTCTTCTTCGGATGAAGATACGGCTTTGAGTTACTTACACGATTTTGGTTTAATTGCAAAAGTTGTTGATGGAGTTCGCGGATTTAAAGTTGTTGTTGGAGGTGGATTAGGTTCTCAACCAGCACACGCGGAATTATTAAGCGAATTTATTCCAACCAATCAAATTGTCCCAACGGTTGAAGGTATTATTCGTGTTTTTGACAGATACGGAGAACGTACCAAAAGAATGAAAGCGCGTATGAAGTTTTTAATCAAAGATCTTGGTAAAGAAGCTTTCTTGGAGTTGGTTGAAAAAGAGAAAAAAGCAATCGCTTTTGAAACCTACGAATTTGATCTTACGGGTTTTGATGGAGTTATTCCAGAACCATTATTAGAAGTGCCAAAAGTGACTATTGAAGATACTGTTGCTTACGAAGCTTGGAAAGCATCAAGTGTTATTCCTCAAAAACAAAAAGGGTATGTTGCTATTGGAATCAAAGTGTTATTAGGGGATTTTTATACGGATAAAGCACAAATATTAGCTGATTTAATCAAGAATTATGGTGCTAATGAATTGCGTTTTTCTTTGCGTCAAAACATTGTAATTCGTAATATAAAAGAAGAAAATTTACCTTTCTTTTACCAAGAATTAGAAAAAATAGGCATGGTAGAATTAGGATATAATTCTACTGCCGATATTACTGCTTGTCCTGGTACAGATACCTGTAACTTAGGAATTGCAAGCAGCACAGGAATAGCAGATGAACTTGAAAGAGTAATTAATGCGGAATATCCAGATTATAAAAACAACCGTGACATCGAAATCAAAATTAGTGGTTGCATGAATGCTTGTGGACAACACAATATGTCTGCCATAGGTTTTCAAGGAATGTCAATTAACGCAGGTAAATTAGTAGCGCCAGCGCTACAAGTTTTATTAGGTGGTGGACGTTTAGGGAATGGTAACGGACGATTTGCTGATAAAGTAATTAAAATCCCAAGCCGAAGAGGGCCAGAAGCTTTGCGTACTATTTTAAATGACTTTAATACAAATGGGAATGGACAAAAATTTCTTGATTATTACGATCTTAAAGGAGAAAAATATTTCTACGAAATTTTAAAACCTTTAGCAGATGTAACGAATCTAACGGAAGGTGACTTTGTAGATTGGGGAAACGCAGACAATTATGTAAAAGCAGTTGGAGTCGGAGAATGTGCCGGTGTAATCATCGATTTGGTTGCTACTTTATTACTTGAAGCAAAAGATAAATTGACGTTTGCACAAGAATCTTTTGAAGATAATAAATGGTCAGATGCTATTTACCACGCTTATTCCGGTTTTGTAAACGGTGCGAAAGCATTACTACTTTCTGAAAATGAAAAAACAAATACACATGCAGGAATTGTAGATTTATTTGACACCATTTTTATCGAAAGTAAAAAAATTGAGTTCGCTACAAATTTCAGAGAATTAGTATATCAGATCAATAAAAATGAGCCTACTGAAGCTTTTGCAAAAAAATATATTCAAGAAGGAATAGAGTTTTTTGATACTATCGAAAAATACAGAGCTAAAGATTTAATAGATGCCTAGAACAATTCAACCCAAAGTGACATTAGTCGGAGCAGGTCCCGGTGATCCGGATTTGCTTACGCTAAAAGCAGTTAAAGCATTAGCTAAAGCAAATGTAGTTCTATATGATTCCTTAGCAAACGACGAGATACTAGCCTATGCTCCACAAAAAGCGATTCGAATTTATGTTGGAAAAAGAATAGGAAACCATGCGTATACGCAAGAACAAATCAATCAGCTAATTGTTGATAATGCGCTTACTTATGGTCATGTGGTTCGTTTAAAAGGAGGAGATCCATTTATCTTTGGCCGCGGAAGTGAAGAAATTGAATACATAGAAAGTTTTGGAATCCCTACCTTTGTCGTACCCGGAATTTCATCGGCGATTGCTGTTCCTGCTAATCAAGGAATTTCATTGACCAAAAGAGGCGTTTCTGAGAGTTTTTGGGTAATTACAGGAACAACTTCAGACAGAAGTATGTCAAATGATGTCGCATTAGCAGCGAAATCATCTGCAACGGTCGTAATCTTGATGGGCATGAGTAAACTAGCCCAAATTGTTGCTTTATTTCAAAAAGAATTAAAAGGAGATCTTCCCGTAGCTATTATTCAAAATGGCACAACGCCAAATGAAAAATTAGGATTAGGTACCATTGATTCAATACAAAAAGTAGTAACACAAAAAAAATTAAGCTCACCAGCAATCATTGTAATTGGTGAAGTGGTGAAGGAAAGTAATAAACTAAAAGGCTTTTACGAAGAATTTGTAGCTGCTGAAATAAATTTATAATGATACAAAACGAATCATATCCCTATAATAAGCACTCGGCTTCCCTCCCATTTACCGAGGAATTGGGAATGAAAAACGAATTATATCCTGTTTTTTTAAAACTACACAACCTCAACGTACTTATTGTAGGAGGAGGAAACGTAGGATTAGAAAAGTTATCGTTTATGTTAAAATCAAGTCCCAATGCAAACGTCGAAGTCGTGGCGCCAACTTTCTTACCTGAATTGGAAGCTTTAGTAAAAAATTATCCTTCAGTACAGTTGACACAAGCGAAGTTTAAAAAAAAAATGCTTAAAAAACGCCATCTAGTTATTGCTTGTACCGATGATTTAAAAGTCAATAAGCGAGTTTATGATTTATCACGAAAACGCTATTTGATTTGCAACATTGCCGATACACCTGATTTGTGTGATTACTACTTGGGCGGAATTGTGACCAAAGGAAATGTAAAAATTGCAATTTCAACCAACGGAAAATCGCCGACTACAGCCAAAAGATTGCGCGAATTTTTCGAAGATGTAATTCCTAATGACATCAATAAAATGGTCGAAAACCTCAACGAATACCGCAAGACTTTAAAAGGTAATTTTGAAGAAAAAGTACAAAAGATGAACGAAATTACAGAGATTTTGAAGAAAAAAGAATAAAAACACAGTTGAATACAGAAATAAGCAATATAATTTTGTGATAATAATCACATTTAGAAATTCGAATCATTCGTTTATTTGCAAAATAATAGAACACCTTATTAAAATAAAGAGTAAAATTAAAATATAATGATTAAAACAGACATACTTATAATAGGAGCTGGACCCACTGGTCTATTTGCCGTTTTTGAAGCAGGGTTATTAAAATTAAAATGTCATATTCTAGACGCATTGCCACAAGCAGGAGGACAACTGACTGAATTGTATCCAAAGAAACCAATCTACGATATACCTGGATTCCCGGAAGTTTTAGCTGGAGACTTGGTCGATAATTTAATGGAGCAAATCAAGCAATTTGAACCGGGATTTACACTTGGTGAGCGTGCCGAAACGATCGACAAACAAGAAGACGGCACTTTCATTGTAACGTCAAACAAAGGAAAACAATTCCACGCACCCGTTATTGCAATTGCAGGAGGTTTAGGGAGTTTCGAGCCTCGTAAACCACTAATTGACGGAATCAATTTTTATGAAGACAAAGGGATTAAATATTTTATTAAAAATCCTGAAAAATTTAGAGACAAACGAGTTGTAATCGCAGGAGGAGGAGATTCTGCCCTAGACTGGAGTATTTTCTTGTCGAATGTAGCGTCAGAAGTTACTTTAGTGCACCGAAGAAATGAATTTAGAGGAGCATTAGATTCAGTAGATAAAGTACAAGAATTAAAAGACGCAGGAAAAATCAAATTGATTACTCCTGGAGAAGTAGTAGGTTTGAAGGGAGCTGAGCGTCTTGAATCGGTAGATCTTGATGAAAATGGTGCGCACCGCAGCATTGCTTGCGATTATTTTATTCCGCTATTTGGCCTAACGCCAAAATTAGGACCCATTGGAGACTGGGGATTAGAAATCGAAAAAAACGCTATCAAAGTAAACAATGCTTTAGATTATCAAACGAATATTCCGGGAATCTTTGCTATTGGCGATGTAAACACCTATCCTGGGAAATTAAAATTAATACTTTGTGGTTTTCACGAAGCCACATTAATGTGTCAGGCAGCTTACCAAATTATAAATCCGGGCAAAAAATATGTCCTTAAATACACCACCGTTTCTGGCGTTGACGGATTCGACGGAACCCGCAAAGAAGCACCAAAAGCAGTCGTGAAAGCGATCGTGTAATCTCAAAAACTAAATTTCTTTGCCGATACCTTATTGGAATTGGGAATTTTAGATTTTAACATACTAAAGCTCAAACTCGTACTATAGTTTGAGCTTTTTTAGTTATATCTTTGTCATACATGTAAAGTAATGACATATGAATTTAGCAATCAGAAAACAGAATTTCATTCAAGAGTTATCCAATGTAGATGAAAGTCTTTTGGAAAAACTGGAACTGTTGATTAAAGCAAGTAAAAACGACTGGTACGGCGAATTATCTGAAGAAGAAAAAAAGGAAATTGAAATTGGAATTTCTCAAGCGGACAACAATGAATTCGTAAACCATTCTACTGTTATGGATAAATTTTCAAAATGGCATTAGTCATTAAATGGACACCACAAGCAGAAAAGGGCTTAGACCTTGTACTTATTTATTTGGATGAAGTCTGGTCCATTAAAGAAATTTTGCAGCTAGAGGAGAAAATAAAACAAGTAACACGTCTAATCATCCTTTATCCTGATTTATTTTCCAAATCACAATCAAACAAACTTTTGCACAAAGCAGTTATCGATAAAAATAATTTTTTGGTTAATAGAGTAAACACTAAAATGAGACGAATTGAAATCGTTAATTTTAGGGGTACAAAACAAAAACCAAAGTTTTAAACAATTTAAGCAATATTACACACTTTTAAGCCTCAAAAAAATTTGCAAAGTTTACTGCTATGTCGTTACTTTGCACTGTTCCTATTTTTATTGAAAGTTATCACGAAAGGCGGAGGGAAAAGACCCGATGAAACCTTAGCAACCCTTTATTTTTTTTAAAGAAGGTGCTACATTCTACCACGCATAGCGCGGATAGATAACACAAGAATACATCCTCGTATTCCTCAAACCATTTCCTGACAACCATACAATATTATTTTTAGAGCGAATGATTGGAGCTTTTTTGCCATCAACGTTCCCGCTGTACACTATATCTTTTATACTGAACCCCAGTATAAAAGGATGTCGTTTCCATCGGGGCTAAAGAGTTAAGAATAGGAATTTTTGGAAGTAATAATGAGCTTAGCGCCTTTGCGTCTTTGCGAGAAATAAAAAATATGTCAACAATTCAAGAAGAAATAAAAAAGAGAATACTCGTGCTCGATGGCGCCATGGGGACAATGTTGCAACGATACAATTTCTCGGAGGAAGATTTCCGTGGCGAACGATTCAAAGATTTTCCGCATTCTCTAAAAGGGAATAATGATCTATTGTCCTTAACGCAGCCTCAAGCTATCAAAGACGTTCATGCAGCCTATTTTGAAGCAGGAGCAGACATTGTCGAAACCAATACGTTCTCAGGAACCACAATCGGTATGGCCGATTATCATCTTGAAGAATTTGTATATGAATTAAACTTCGAATCGGCTAAACTCGCTCGCGAAGTAGCCGATGAATTCACAGCCAAAAATCCAAACCAACCTCGTTTTGTTGCTGGTTCAATAGGCCCAACAAACCGTACCGCAAGTATGTCACCAGACGTAAACGACCCAGGATACAGAGCCGTAACTTTTGATGATTTGCGTATTGCTTACAAGCAACAAGTCGAAGCCTTGCTAGACGGAGGTTGTGATTTGCTTTTAGTAGAAACGATTTTTGATACACTAAATGCGAAAGCAGCTCTTTTTGCTATCGAGCAAGTAAAGGACGAACGCAATATAGACGTTCCAATCATGGTTTCAGGAACTATAACCGATGCTTCGGGAAGAACACTTTCAGGACAAACGGTAGAAGCATTTTTGGTTTCGGTGTCGCACATTCCTTTGTTGAGTGTTGGATTTAATTGTGCCTTGGGAGCCGATTTGCTCAAACCGTATTTAAAAACTTTATCACAAAACACCTCTTTTAATATTTCGGCGCATCCCAATGCAGGTTTGCCAAATGCTTTCGGTCAATACGATGAAACACCAGAGCAAATGCAAGCTTTCATTCGCGAATATCTAGAAGATGGATTGGTAAATATAATTGGTGGTTGCTGCGGAACAACGCCAAATCACATTCGCTTAATCGCAGAAGCTGCAAGTGAGTATAAACCGAGAGTTTCGACTGCTGTGATGTAGAATAGGAATAAAAGCTTTGTCAAAGTTTAAAACTTTGACAAAGCTATAAGTTGTTGATTTTGTATATGTTTACGAGTAGTATGCTAGCACTAATATTTACTAAAAGACAATATCTTAATTAGAATAAAAAAAATAAATGGAAGAAGATCTTTTTTTAAAGTATGCGATTTTAAAATTAATAATTGGAGTGTTTTCGACTGTATTAGGAGTCATTATTTGTGTAAAATACAAATTTTATAATTATTCAACAGACGATATGTTATTTGCAACTAAACTGAAAATTTTTTTATCTGGTTTATTGCTTATTTTAATCGGGATTTGTGGATTTTATAGTTATTTTTCAAATTATTTTTAACTAGTAACAGAAACTTTATCAAAGTTTAAAACTTTGACAAAGCTATAAATCTCTTGTTGGCTGGCACGTTTCATCACGAGAGCAATAAAAATCAGTAAATGATTCGATTCCTCCTTTGTCGGAATGACAAAAAGGAAGAAAACAGTGTTGTTTGTGAGAAGCATACCGCGTGAGGGATAGCAGTGAAGCTCTTTTTTCTTGGTTTTTTTTGCCAAGAAAAAATGCGGGAACGAATAGCCCGACCCTTGTGGTCACGCCCAAAAGACTAAAAATAGCTTTGTAATGAAGCAAGAAATATAAAAAAACTTAGAGACTAAGCAACTAGTAACTCAGTAACTTAAGAAAAAATGGCACACAAAGAACATAGAAGAAATCTAGTATTATCGGGGTTAGAACCTTTAATTATTACACCCGAGAGTGTATTTGTAAATATTGGCGAACGAACGAATGTAACGGGTTCGCGGAAATTTCTTCGGTTAATCAAGGAAGAAAAATACGAAGAAGCACTCAGTATTGCTAAAGAGCAGGTAGAGGGTGGAGCGCAAATCATCGATATTAATATGGATGAGGGAATGCTAGATGGCGAATATGCAATGACCAAATTTCTGAATTTAATTGCTGCCGAGCCGGATATTTCTCGTGTACCTATTATGATTGATAGCTCTAAATGGGATATTATTGAGGCGGGATTGAAAGTGGTTCAAGGAAAAAGTGTGGTGAATTCAATCTCTTTAAAAGAAGGCGAAGAACAATTTATACACCATGCAAAATTAATAAAAAGATACGGCGCTGCAGCTATTATTATGGCTTTTGACGAAACGGGTCAAGCTGATAATTTTGACCGAAGAGTCGAAATTTGCCAACGTTCGTATGATATTTTGGTAAACAAAGTTGGTTTTCCGCCACAAGATATTATTTTCGATTTAAATATATTCCCTGTAGCCACAGGTATGGAGGAACACCGTTTGAATGCTTTAGATTTCTTTAGAGGAACGAAATGGGTTCGCGAAAATTTATCACATGCACACATTAGTGGTGGCGTGAGTAATGTGTCGTTTTCTTTTAGAGGAAATGATACCGTTCGGGAAGCGATGCACTCGGTTTTCTTGTACCATGCTATTCAAAACGGAATGACGATGGGAATTGTAAACCCCGAGATGCTATCGATTTATGATGAGATTCCAAAAGATTTATTGGAACATGTAGAAGATGTTATTCTAAATCGTCGTGATGATGCAACGGAACGTTTACTCGATTTTGCCGAAAATGTAAAAGGCGATGTAAAGAGTACTGAGAAAGCAATTCAGGAATGGCGTTCGGGAACAGTGCAAGAACGTATTACGCACTCCTTGGTAAAAGGCATTGATGCTTTTATAGAACTTGATGTTGAAGAAGCTCGTTTAGCAGCTGTAAAGCCAATAGAAGTAATCGAAATAAACCTAATGACAGGAATGAATGTCGTAGGTGATTTATTTGGAAGCGGAAAAATGTTTTTGCCACAAGTAGTAAAATCGGCACGGGTGATGAAAAAAGCAGTAGCTTACTTATTGCCTTTTATTGAAGCTTCTAAACAAGCCGGTGACAAACAAGGAAACGGAAAAATATTAATGGCGACTGTAAAAGGTGACGTTCATGATATTGGAAAAAATATTGTGGCTGTAGTTTTGGCGTGTAACAATTACGAAATTGTCGATTTAGGTGTTATGGTGCCTCCTGAAAAAATTATTGCAGCTGCCATTGAGCACAACGTTGATATAATTGGGTTGAGTGGATTGATTACGCCTTCACTTGACGAAATGGTTTATTTGGCTAAAGAATTAGACAAACAAGGTCTTAAAATCCCAGTGATGATTGGTGGCGCAACCACTTCTCGCGCGCACACTGCCGTGAAAATCGCACCTCAATATCGAGAAACCATCATTCATGTTAATGACGCGTCAAGAGCTGTAACCGTTGCTGGAAATCTTCTAGACAGTAACAAAAAAATATACGCCAGCGACATTCGTGCGGACTACGATGCGTTTAGAGAAACATTTTTAAGTCGTTCTAGAGATAAAAATTTCCTAACAATTGAACAAGCACGCAAAAACAAATTACAGCTAGATTGGAATACTTACGAATTTACTAAACCAAAACACATTGGTGCCCAAATTGTTGATATTGACCTAGATGTTTTAGTTCCTTATATTGACTGGACTCCGTTTTTTAGAACGTGGGAGCTACACGGTAAATATCCCGCAATTCTAACGGATGAAGTGGTTGGTGAACAAGCACAAGCTGTTTTTAAAGATGCAAAAGAGATGTTGGATGTGATTTTGAAAGAAAAAAAATTTACTGCCAAAGGCATTTTCGGAATTTTTCCAGCGAATCAAGTCGATGATGATGACATTCAGTTGTATGACGAAAACGGAAAAGCAATTGAAAAATTCTTGACCCTTCGCCAACAAGCACAAAAAACTAAAGGAGCGCCAAATATAGCATTAGCCGATTTTATTGCGCCAAAAGATTTAGGAAAAACCGATTATATGGGTGCATTTTGTGTAACCACAGGTTTTGGAGTAGACGAGTGGGCAGATGAATTTCGAGCCAATTTAGACGATTATAATTCAATAATGGTTAAAGCATTAGCCGATCGTCTAGCAGAAGCTTTTGCCGAATACCTGCACGAAAAAGTACGTAAAGAATTTTGGGGGTATTCCGCTACTGAAAATATAAGTACCGAAGAAATGATTGCAGAGAATTACAAAGGTATTCGTCCTGCACCAGGATATCCAGCTTGTCCAGACCACTTAGAAAAGCCAACTATTTGGAAATTACTAAAGGTCGAAGAAGCAATTGGCGTAACCTTAACTGAAAGTATGGCAATGTGGCCAGCATCTTCGGTTTCTGGGTATTATTTTGGGAATCCCGACAGTAAATATTTCGGATTAGGAAAAATAAAAGAAGACCAAATTGTTGATTACGCCAAGCGAAGAAGTACCTCAACGGATAATGCCATGAAGTGGTTGAGTCCGAATATAGCAGATTAGTCCCCCTCACCCCCTAAGGGGGTTGAAAAGCAAATAAATTAACACAAACCTGATGACCCCTTTCAGGAATTCCAGCGCAATGGCGCGGTTAGGGGGAAGATTATGAAAGTAACAGAACACATAGCCGAAGCAAAGGGAAAAACATTATTCTCTTTTGAAATTATTCCGCCGCAGAAGGGTAAAAACATACAAGAATTGTACGGAAACATCGATCCATTGATGGAATTTGAACCACCTTTCATTGATGTGACCACTTCTCGCGAAGAATATATTTACATTGATAAAGGCAACGGACTTTTAGATAAAAAACTAACGCGCATGCGCCCAGGAACATTAGGTATTTGTGCATCTATCAAGCACAAGTACAACGTAGATACTGTACCACATTTACTTTGTGGTGGTTTTACAAAAGAGGAAACGGAGTATATGTTGGTAGATTGTCACTATTTGGGAATCAACAATGTAATGGCTTTGCGTGGCGATGCAATGAAAGACGAGCAGTCTTTTATGCCGAAAGATGGTGGAAATTGTTACGCCAAAGATTTGGTCAAGCAAATTGATAACCTGAACAAAGGTATGTACTTGCATGAACTTATGGATAGCGACGATCAAGCAAATTTTTGTATTGGTGTCGCAGGTTATCCTGAGAAGCACTTGGAGTCGCCTTCATTGATCTCCGACTTAAAGCGATTGAAAGAAAAAGTAGACGCAGGTGCCGACTATGTGGTAACACAAATGTTTTTTGATAATTCAAAGTATTTTGAATTTGTAAAGAAAGCACGTGAAATAGGAATAACAATTCCAATCATTCCTGGAATTAAGCCTATTGCGGTTCAGCGACATTTACAAATCCTACCACAAATTTTCCGTATCGATTTACCGCAAGATTTAATTACTGAAGTGGAAAAGTGCAAAAGTAACGTTGACATCAGGCAGGTAGGAATTGAGTGGGCTATTCAACAATCGAAAGAATTAAAAGAAGCTGGAGTTCCTGTTTTACACTATTATTCTATGGGTAAATCAGAAAATATTCGTCAGATCGCGAGTCAGGTTTTTTAGAAACTAAAAGAAAACGGATGGCAAAGTTTTAAACTTGGCGCAGTACTATAAAACGCTTTGAAGTATCTTAATAATCTAAAATGAGTATAGCAAAAATTGGTTTTGGCGGAGGATGTCATTGGTGCACAGAAGCCTACTTTCAATCTTTGATAGGAGTTGAAAAAGTAGAGCAAGGTTGGATTAGTTCTACAGCACCAAACGAATCGTTTTCCGAAGCTGTGATTGTTCATTTCAACCCTGAAACTATTCCTCTACAAATTTTAATCGAAGTGCATTTGCACACGCATGCTGCAACTACAAGACATAGTTTTCGTGAAAAATACCGTTCCGCAGTATATGTTTTCAATGGA
The DNA here is from genome assembly GCA_038241955.1 of Flavobacteriales bacterium. GTDB lineage: Bacteria > Bacteroidota > Bacteroidia > Flavobacteriales > Flavobacteriaceae > Flavobacterium. The sequence goes on from JBBSSR010000003.1 coordinate 86,908, forward strand.
AAAATAAACGAAACTCAAAAGTTAATTACTGAGTTACAAGTTGATTTTGATGATCCAATTATCACCCAAGCACTTCCATTTAATGAATTTAAGTTGAATACAGAAAATCAACTTGATTACTATAAAAAAAATAAGGAAGGTGTTTTTTGTGAGCGCTATATTTCTCCGAAATTGAAGCTGATTGAAGCGAATTACGCAAATTATTTTAAGCAAATTTGAAATTAAACCAAGTTATTTCAATGCTACCTGATAAACTTTAATGGATTTTTAACAAAAATTCTAGCAACAAATTATTAGGAACGAAGTAACTTTATTAAATTATCGAACACTATACAAACAAGAAGATTCTTAATCATAATTATAAGATATGGAAAATTATAAAAAAGCATATATAGCCGGAGGTTGTTTCTGGGGAATGGAAGATTTATTTAGAGTACAACCTGGAATAATTGATTCAGAGGTCGGATACATTGGTGGAGATAATGATAACCCAACCTACAAAAATCATCCTGGCCATGCTGAAGGAATTGAATTAACGTATGATCCTGCAAAAACCAATTTTAGAAACATACTTGATTTCTTTTTCAGAATTCACGATCCTTCAACAGTTGATAGACAAGGAAATGACAGAGGATCGAGTTATCGTTCTACCATTTTCATTCAAAATGAAGAAGAAAGAAAAACGGCGGAAGAAGTAATTCAAATCGTTAACAACTCTAAAAAATGGAATGCAGAAGTTGTGACGACATTAGAGCCTTATACAAAATTTTGGCCTGCAGAACCGGAACATCAAGATTACTTAGTTAGAAATCCAAACGGATATACATGTCATTTTGAGCGATTCGGAACATTTTTATAAAATAATGGCGGCGTAATAATTATTCTAAAAGCAATTATAGTAACCGTTTATAAATAGCCAATCAATGGATATTTATAAACGGTTTGCTATTATTCTTATTTGAGCCTATACTAAAATAAAGAATTTAGCAATTAATATTTCAAAAACGTTTCATAAATTCTCTTACTCGAAATAAATTTTATCTATTTTTACATTTTTAGAAATTATAAAATCGAAACGCAATAATGCACATAGCTATAGCAGGAAACATAGGATCAGGAAAGACGACATTAACACGTTTATTAGCTAAACACTTTAGATGGGAACCTCATTTTGAAGAAGTAGTCGACAATCCTTATCTTGATGACTTTTACCATCAAATGGAACGTTGGTCTTTCAATTTACAAATCTATTTCCTCAATAGTCGTTTCAGACAAGTGATGCAAATTCGCGAAAGCGGTAAAAAAATCATTCAAGACAGAACGATTTACGAAGATGCTCATATTTTTGCGCCCAATCTTTATGCTATGGGTTTGATGACCAATCGTGATTTTGAAAATTACACTTCACTTTTTGAATTAATGGAATCCTTTGTTAAACCGCCCGATTTATTAATTTATTTAAGGAGTTCAATACCTAATTTGGTAGGGCAAATTCACAAGCGCGGTCGCGAATATGAAAACTCAATTTCTATAGACTATTTAAGTCGACTAAACGAACGTTATGAAGCTTGGGTTCATACTTACAATAAAGGAAAAATTATGATTATCGATGTAGATAATATTAATTTTGTTGATAATCCAGAAGATTTAGGAAATATCATTAACAGAATAGATGCTGAATTGAACGGATTGTTTTAGAAACATTAAGTACATATATAAAAAACGCCTCTAAAATTAGAGGCGTTCTTTATATAATAACTAAAGCTTTTATTTTGCTGCTTCAATTTTTGCCTTTACCTCAACTTCTGTACCTTCATAAACTTCAGTCGTTGTTTTACCATTTTCGGTTTTGGTTACAGTTCCAACGGTAACACCATTGACAGTTGATAAGTTAACATCAAGTCTGTTTTTACTGTATTTAGTTGTATCAAAACAATCTGTTTTTTGATTTTTTATATATTTCCCATTTGTATCATAGTGAGCCAAACATTTAGCTGTTTCTTCAGGTGTACACCCTTTTTCTTTGCACATTTGAGCACACTCTTCTTTTGTCATTGTTGCCATTTTAGAGCTATCGCATTTTGAATGTCCACCAGCATGCATTTCAGTTTTAGCACAGCAAGAACCTCCTTCAGTCATAGCAGAAACAGAATGACCTTCGCCTAAAATCGGAGCCATAACTAATCCTATCAAACAAGTCAATTTGATCAAGATATTCATCGATGGTCCAGAAGTGTCTTTGAAAGGATCTCCAACTGTATCTCCAGTAATCGCAGCTTTGTGCGCATCAGAACCTTTAAAAGTCATTTCTCCGTTAATCATAACGCCCGCTTCGAATGATTTTTTAGCATTGTCCCAAGCACCACCCGCATTGTTTTGAAAAACAGCCCAAAGAACTCCAGAAACAGTAACTCCAGCCATATAACCTCCTAGCATTTCAGCAATTAATTGATTATTACCTCCGTAAACTAATTTGCCTAAAAGCACAATAGCAATAGGGAAACCAATGGTTAAAACTCCTGGTAACATCATTTCACGTAAAGCAGCTTTTGTCGAAATATCAACACATTTTGCATATTCTGGTTTTCCAGTTCCTTCCATAATACCTGGAATTTCTTTGAACTGGCGACGCACTTCATACACCATATCCATAGCGGCTTTTCCAACAGAGTTCATGGCTAAAGCCGAGAAAACCACTGGTATCATTCCACCCACAAATAACATAGCTAACACAGGTGCTTTAAAAATATTAATTCCGTCAATTCCTGTAAAAGTAACGTACGCAGCAAATAGTGCTAAAGATGTTAAGGCCGCAGAAGCAATTGCAAATCCTTTTCCTGTTGCTGCTGTTGTGTTTCCTACTGAATCCAAAATATCGGTTCTAGTACGTACTTCTTTTGGCAATTCGCTCATTTCAGCAATTCCACCTGCATTATCAGAAATAGGTCCGAAAGCATCAATTGCTAATTGCATAGCGGTTGTTGCCATCATTGCTGAAGCCGCCAATGCAACTCCATAAAATCCTGCCAAAGCATAGGAAGACCAAATTGCTGCAGCAAACAATAATACGGTTGGGAAAGTAGAGATCATTCCTGTAGCTAATCCTGCTATTACATTTGTTCCAGCACCAGTACTTGATTTTTGAACAATTGCCATTACTGGTTTTGTTCCCAATCCAGTATAATATTCTGTAACCGATGAAATAGCACCACCCACAGTAAGACCAATAAGTGTCGCATAGAATACTCGCATAGAGGAAATATCTTTTGTTCCTTCACCAAAGAAAGACATATTCATAGTGTCCGGAAGCATGTATTGTACTAAGAAATAACAAGCGACAGCTGTTAAAAGAATAGAAACCCAGTTTCCTATATTCAACGCTTTTTGAACTTGTGGTTCTTTTGCATTCTCGTCTGTAATTTTAACCAACATCGTTCCTATTATAGAAAATAGGATTCCGAAACCAGCGATTGCCATTGGTAATAAAATAGGTCCAATTCCGCCAAAAGCATCTTGAATGTTTCCACCCATATCTTTTATCACATAATTTCCTAGAACCATTGCCGCAAGTACAGTTGCTACATACGATCCGAATAAATCGGCTCCCATTCCCGCAACGTCACCCACATTATCTCCTACGTTATCAGCAATCGTTGCTGGATTACGAGGATCATCTTCTGGAATACCAGCTTCTACTTTACCTACTAAATCAGCACCTACATCGGCTGCTTTAGTGTAAATTCCTCCCCCCACTCTAGCAAATAACGCAATAGATTCCGCTCCAAGAGAAAACCCTGCTAGTGTTTCTAGGACAACAGTCATATCTTCAGTAGAGGTCCATTGACCGTGCATAAAAATTTGGAAAAAAACTATAAAAAAACCAGTTAAACCTAAAACGGCTAAACTAGCTACACCTAATCCCATTACTGTACCACCACCAAAAGAAACTTTTAAAGCTTGTGGTAAACTAGTACGCGCGGCTTGCGTTGTTCTAACGTTAGTTTTGGTAGCTATTTTCATTCCCATATTTCCTGCCAAAGCAGAGAAAAACGCCCCAAATATGAACGCTACAACTATTAATAAGTGTGTTTGAACACCAGGAATAAAAGTAATCCCTGCCAATACAACACTAGCGATTACAACAAATATTGCCAACAATCTATATTCGGCTTTTAAAAATGCAATAGCCCCTTCATAAATATAATCTGAGATTTCTTTCATTTTACCGTCTCCTGGATCTTGTTTTAAGACCCAAGATCTTTTGATCACCATAAAAATAAGCCCTATTATTGCCATAATGATTGGCACATAAATCATAATTGTATTCATAAACATTCTATTTGGTTGGTTAATTAATTTGAGAAATTTTTAATCGAAAGCAATTTAAACAAAAAAAGCAACACTCATTGCGGAGTATTGCTTTTTTTGTTTAAAAGATGGGGAAAAATTATTTAATACTAAATAATCCTGCCGGTTTATTTGGAATATCCTCGAAACGCTTTGTACATTCTTTGATAATTGCATATGCTTCGTTTACATCTCCCCAACCACCAACATCTACTCTTTTGTTCTCAAGATCTTTGTAAACCTGGAAAAAATGCTCAATTTCTTTTAATAAGTGTGGGTTAATATCCGAAAGGTTATTTAATGAATTCCAGATAGGATCTGAAACCGGTACACAAATAACTTTTTCGTCTGGTCCTTTATCATCTGCCATGTGGAAAACTCCAATAGGCTTTACTTCCATCACACAACCAGGAAAAGTAGGCTCCGTTACAAGAACCAAAACATCAAGTGGATCTCCATCTAATGCTAACGTTTCTGGTATGAAACCATAATCAGCTGGATACATCATTGAAGAGAAAAGCATTCTATCAAAACGCATTCTTTTAATATCAAAATCGTACTCGTATTTATTTCTACTTCCTCTTGGTATTTCGATCAATACATCGAAAGTTTTTAATTTATCTGCAGTCATTATTATTTATATTTTTCAAAATTTATTTACGATGCAAAAGTAATCAAACAATACTTTTTTTCAACACAAAATCGAAAGATATAACTATATCGTTTTCGTAAATTATCCTTCTAATATTCTATCGTTCTTTTGCGTTTTTTTAGATAATAATGCCACAACAAAAAAGTAGCGTAGGATCGGTATGGACTCCAATCTTGGGTGTGGGTTTCCATACTCGTTTTGTCTTGAATGTCAAGCAATTCCTTTAGTGTGTTGACAACAGCAATGTCACCCAATGGTAATAGATCTTGCTCTTGCAAACAAAACATTAAATAAATATCAATAGTCCAGTTTTCAATTCCTTTAATTCTGATAAGCTCCTCTCGAACTTGCTGTGCTGATTTTTGAGGTAAACTTTCTAAATCAATTTGTTTTGTAAGAATCGCTGAAGCCAAAGCTTTGATATAGGACGTTTTTTGTCGGCTTACGCCAAAGGTTCTATACTCCTCATCCGAAACTTGAATTAAAACTTCGGGTGCAAATTGAGTATGCGTACTTTTTATTTTTAAAAAAGTTGCTTTTGCCGAATCTATTGAAACTTGCTGTTCTAGAATTAGCAAAACCAAAGTTTCAAATCCTTGAGGTCTTACAGGAATCGTTGGCAATCCATACGTGTCTATAATGTGTTTGAATATAGTGCTCTTTTGAAAAAGATGATCAATGGCTTGCTGCATATTTATTTTTTTTAGCCCAGAGAGTAATGGAAAGCCTTTTGATAAAAATTGCTATTTTTTGTGGAAGTAAAAAAGCGACCAACGGAAGCTCTTTTTACTTCATACAAAAACAGTGATTTTTGAGAAAGCTTGAAATGAATAACTGGATTAGCTTCTAAAAATAAAAACCAAATGATCCTTTTACTGTAAATCTATTGGTATTTGGCGTGTCGAGATAACTGCCTCTCCAAGCAAAATCTAAACGGAATATTTTGAAAATATTTCCTATTCCGGCGTTGTATTCCCAGTACACATTTTCTGGAGCGGTATAGACAAGTCCTGAAGCATTTATGGCATTATTAGCCTCAGAGACGGTTCCATATACTGCTTTTATACCAATTATTTCTCTCCAATTGAGTTTTCGCATAAATGGAATTCGTGCAAATAGTCTGCCATTGAAATCATGATTCCACTGAAACATTGAATATTGATCGGTTACAAATTCGTAATAATTTAAATTACTAAAAGCATTTTCGATCGTAAAATAGGTTTGATTTCCAGGTACTATACTCAACAAACCCAAGGGGACGGTGCCGAACGTTTTTCCTAATTCTACAATTACAGTACTGCGTCCTAGTGGTCCTATTGTTATGGGTTGCTTGAAATATAGTTGTAGTTTTTCGTATTTAAAATCACTGTTCATTACTCCTTTGAACCCATGGCTGTAGTTCACAAAAAAGGTTGTGTATGGACTGCTTGCAATGCTTCTCTCTACTCCATATGCAATTGTACGACGATTTGGCGTGAATTCGGCTTGAAGATTAAATTCTGATTGCACCACTTTACCACTAATTTCTCCTGCTGGGTTTGCAACGCTTGGCAATGTGGTGTAATAGTCTAAACTAAAAACAGGTGAAGCAGAGTTTAGTGTTTTGTATGTTAGACCTGTTTGAAAAGTCATGTTCTTAACGGGTTCGATGGCAACGTAGGCGTTTGTTAAACTCAAGTTTGTCAACTTGCCATTTGATCCTGTACTGAAAAAAGCCGATGAACCATAATTTCGAGCCAATACATCGTTCGTAGTGGTTAAACTAGCGCCTAATTGCTCAACGTCACGCCTATTACCGCCCGAAATGATTACTCTATTTTTCTTGTCAACCATCCATTTTCCTGCAAAACCATATTTGAACTTCTCATCCTTGAATCCATAAGCAGTAAATGCTTGTACACGCCACGGATCGTTTGGACCAAAATAGGTTCTTCCTCCTAGTTGTACGCGAAATCCTTCGACATCATTGAACCCCACTGTTGAAAAAATAGGTCCAATATCAAAATTATTGTAGTTTACATAACCGCTTGCGAGTATTGTTACTAAGGTCGTAATTCGCTTGAATGCCTTAACGCCCTGTAAAGTGTCCAGCATTTTATATACGCCTTTTTCATCTTTGCTTAATTTCTCGAAACGATTTTCCTCCCAATACTCTTCACTTTTATTGTAAATTTCGGGATCTAGAAAATTGACCTCCGAATTATAGAACGCCGTTGGTTTTTTTACATTGAATTTATGGTTTTGATAAAAAGTGGTTCTTTTTCCATAAACCCCGGGCGATTTTTCTTTTTTGTTTAAAGCAAAATCCGACATTAAATAATCCTTGGTTAATAAAAAAACGGAATCATTAAGTACTTCAAATTCTTGTTCTACATAAATATCTTTCACCCAGTTGATGTTGGCACTTTTGGTAACGGCCATATTGATTTTCTTTATCGCATACGTCGTGTCGTTAACCCAAAAGTCACCTTTGAAAGTCAGTTCGTTTTTTCGTCTAGGATAAAAAACAATATTATAACACCATTTGTTATCAATAAAGGTGCTGTCTCTTAAAACATAATTATAGACATCAATTCCTGTTGTAGAAAGCGGGCTTGTAAAACTTTTGTCAAACAGTGTTATGTAATTGTTGTAAATATTATAATCCGAATACAAATCTTTTATAAAAGACAAAATTTGCTGATTACCATCAAACCCAGATGTTTTGTTAGCCTTCGTTATTTCTTTTACTTTTTTTAATTCGTTATCTCCGTATACATCAACCAAGGCTTCATTTACAAAAATCGGTAAATATGTCTTTCCTGTAATTTTTGAAGTATCTACATGGTCGAAAATAAATTCCATGCCTTTAAAAATCTTTTGCTGTCTATAAGCACTATCTATAGAGTTAATATCAAATTCTACCTTTTCGTATTTCTCCATTTGATATTGATCGAAGAGATACAATCCGTTTTTACGCTTTTTCTCCCAAATCTTCCTCAGAATATCTAGTGCAGGGTTATTTTTTTTGGATGTTTTACCCGCGTAAACAACGACTTCTTTTAAGCTTTCTTGATCGTCTAACTTAATTTTAAAATCATAATTGACTTGCTTTTCCAGAGTGATTTCTTTCTCCGAAAAACCAATACAGGAAACCACCAATGTTTTATATGTAGTAGCAGATTCTATATAAAAAATACCATCTTCATTGGTTACAATCCCTTCACTAGAATTTTTAAAAACAACATTAGCAAACGGAATAGGCTGGTTGGACTTATCAGTCACAATACCGCTTACTTTTGTTTGCGCAAAAATAGAACTGCTAATAGCAATAAAAAATAAAACGATAAAGGCTACAATTTTTTTCATGGTATATAAAAAAAAGCTTCATCAATTATAAGTATGATGAAGCTTTTTAAAAAGTGATATTCGATTATTTGTACATAACTTTTTTAACTGCTTTCACAACATCACCAGCATTTGGCAACCATTCTTTCAACAATACTGGAGAATATGGCGCTGGCGTATCAGCAGTTGTAATACGTTGAATTGGCGCATCAAGGAAATCAAAAGCTTGCTCTTGAACTAAGTAAGCAATCTCAGATGACACACTTGCAAAAGGCCAAGCCTCTTCAAGAATTACCAATCTATTTGTTTTTTTAACAGAAGTTAAAATAGCATCTTTATCCATTGGGCGAACTGTTCTCAAATCAATAATTTCACATGAGATTCCTTCTTTGGCTAATTCATCCGCAGCGATATACGCTTCTTTGATGATTTTTCCAAAAGAAACGATAGTTACGTCCGTTCCTTCACGCTTAATATCGGCAACACCAATAGGAATAGTATATTCGCCATCTGGCACTTCACCTTTATCACCATACATTTGCTCAGACTCCATGAAAATAACGGGATCATTATCACGTATAGCCGATTTCAATAAACCTTTAGCATCATAAACATTAGACGGAACAACCACCTTAAGTCCAGGCGTATTTGCAAACCAATTCTCTAAAGCTTGTGAGTGTGTAGCTCCCAATTGTCCTGCCGAAGCAGTTGGTCCTCGAAAAACAATAGGCACATTAAACTGTCCACCTGTCATCTGACGTATTTTCGCAGCATTATTTATAATTTGATCGATTCCAACCAAACAAAAGTTGAAAGTCATATATTCTACTAACGGGCGACATCCATTCATCGCAGATCCTATTGCAATTCCAGTAAAACCAAGCTCAGCGATTGGCGTATCAATTACTCTTTTCTCGCCAAATTCGGCAAGCATTCCTTTAGACGCTTTGTATGCACCATTATATTCTGCAACCTCTTCACCCATTAAGTATATGGACTCATCGCGACGCATTTCTTCACTCATCGCTTCACAAATGGCCTCTCTAAATTGTATCGTTCTCATATTATATAGTCTGTGTGTAATTTTAGAAAAGCAAAAATAATTATTTTAAATCACTTAAAGGCATAAAACACTTTAAAAAAAAATCAATTGCAACTAATGTTATTTAGGAGCTATTCCGGCTATCCGCTATATCTTCTTGTAATCTCGTTAGAAAAAAACGAGACCACAAGAAGGATGCCGCTACTATCCGGGCTAGTACATCAGTGTAACTCAAGGCTTTTGCACTATTCGAGACAGAAACGTTACTCAACAATTAAAAAAATTATCATGAATTTTACAATAATTAGTCCTTTTAATAGAAGACCCACAATTAAATTATAATTTCAGAACTTCAATATCTTTTCCAATATTTTCAATGTAATGCGCTTTTTGCAAAATCATTTCTGAATTGAATTCATACACACGTGGAACCCCTGTAGCAATATTAAAATTACAAATTTCTGTTGGGCTGATATTTTCTAAAAACATAATCAAAGCACGCAAACTATTACCATGTGCTACAATAAGAATGTTTTTAGTTTTTAATTCTGGTTCAATCTTTTCTTTATAAAAGGGAATTACTCTATCGAAAGTGTTCTTTAAACTTTCTCCATTTGGCGGAGTCGTTTCGTAACTTCTTCTCCACAATTGCACTTGACTTTCTCCATACTTTGTTATACAATCTGCTTTGTTTAACCCTTGTAGATCTCCATAATTTCGCTCGTTCAAAGCAATATTTTGAATAACAGGTATGTTTTTCCCTAATTCAGCAAGCACTATATTTGCAGTGTGAATCGCACGTTGTAGCGTTGAAGTAAAAACTAGATTGAGTGGGAATTGTTTCAAAAGTTTTCCTGCTCTTTCAGCTTCAATTATGCCCAATGGTGATAGCTCCACATCGGTATTCCCTGTAAATCTGTTCTCGAGATTCCAAGTAGATTGTCCGTGTCGTAACAGTATTAAAAGTGACATGTTGTTTGATTTTAAAGTTCAAAGCACTTTTTTAATTATGCTTTCTTTATTTCTTTCGCCTCACTCAATGCTATGGCTATAGCTTGCTTTCGATCAGTAACGATACTTTCACTTTTTCCAGATTGCAAGGTACCTTCCTTAAATTCATGCATCACTTTCTCGACTTTCTCTTTTTGCTTTTTCGTTTTCTTAACCATAATTCTCAAATTTTATATCATTTATTTTCTTTTATTGGGACAATAAATAGAGGAATTTTAGACTCTTTCAAAACACGCTCTGTAACGCTACCCTCAATCGTTCTTTGAAGCCAATTTTTACTTTTAGAACCCAATACAATTACATCAAAATGATTTTTGTGGGCTGTTTCTAGAATAATTTCAGAAAAATGTCCTCGAATGGCTTCAATTGCTATTTCAGTATCTTTTAAATGTGATTTCAATCTCCCTAAAAAACCTAGAGAAGCATCTATGAGATTAGGACTATCTACCATATTAAAAAAACTAGTTCCATATATAAGCATAAAAGGTGCTGAATCTATAGTGTTGTAGTAGGATTCTTCTGCGACTACGTGCAGTAATGTCACTTTTGCATCTAAACCTTGTGCGATTTCATATCCTTTTTCGGCTATTTCTTGAGCCGAAATACCGTAATCTAATGCAATTAATACCTTTTTCATTTTGTCTTTATTTTCAAATTATATCATCTTAAAGATAACTACATTTGGATAACCGTTCATTATACTAATTAATTTTAAAATTACATAATTCACACCTCCCTAGCTATTTAAAGTTTTAGAACTTATAGAAATCTAACAAAAAGCACATAATTGGTACGATCCCAAGCAATAACTACTAAATCGTAATAGTTATGCAAAATATTATGCACGCATAGTATATTATTCAATTTATTATTTTAAATTTGTCAGAGATAAAAAAGAATTTAATATATATAATTATGAAAATATTAGTTTGCATCAGCCACGTTCCTGATACTACTTCAAAAATTAACTTCACTAACGGAGACACTGAGTTTGATACCAATGGCGTTCAATATGTAATTAACCCAAATGACGAATTTGGTTTAACAAGAGCAATTTGGTTTCAAGAACAACAAGGTGCTACGGTGACTGTAGTAAATGTTGGTGGTCCAGATACAGAGCCTACCTTAAGAAAAGCATTAGCCATTGGCGCTAACGAAGCAATTCGTGTCAATGCAAATCCTACAGATGGTTTTTTTGTGGCCAAACAATTAGCCGAAGTAATCAAAAACGGTGGTTACGATGTTGTAATTGCAGGAAAAGAATCATTAGATTACAATGGTGGAATGGTTCCAGGTATGATCGCTGGAATTCTAGGGTATAACTTTTTAAATTCGTGCACGAGCATTACCGTTGACGGAGCAAATGTAAAAGCGGTTAGAGAAATAGATGGCGGAAAAGAAACCATAAGCACTACTTTACCTGTAATTATTGGTGGGCAAAAAGGTCTTGTAGAAGAAAAAGATTTACGTATACCAAACATGAGAGGAATCATGACAGCACGATCAAAAGCATTAACCATTCTTGAGCCAGTTGATGCACCAATAGAAACAAAAGCGGTGAAATTCGAAAAACCAGCTCCAAGATCGGCAGTGAAATTAGTTTCTGCAGACAATTTGGATGAATTAATTAATTTATTACACAACGAAGCGAAAGTGATTTAAGATTATAGAATTTAGATTGCAGATTACACTGTTAAAATCTAAAAAATCATCTTACTTCAAAAATCTAAAATCGTAACCCGAGAGCTTTGCTCGAACTGGCGAAGCAATCTAAAATCTAAAATTATTATGTCAATATTAATATATGCAGAATCTGCAGAAGGAAAATTTAAAAAAGTGGCATTCGAATTGGCTTCTTATGCAAAAAAAGTTGCAGAATCATTAGGAACAACTGTTACAGCTGTTACCGTAAATGCTGGTGATGTATCGGAATTATCAAAATATGGTGTCGATAAAGTATTAAAAGTAACCAACGATAAGTTAGCTGGATTTACTGCCAAAGCCTATGCCGATGTTATCAAACAAGCAGCACAAAAAGAAAGCGCAAAATTAGTTTTACTTTCATCAACGACGGATAGTATTTACCTTTCATCATTAGTAGCAGTAGCTTTAGAGGCTGGTTTTGCTTCAAATGTGGTGGGTTTACCAATAAGCACTTCTCCTTTTCAAGTAAAAAGAAATGCTTTCTCAAACAAAGCCTTCAATACAACAGAAATTAGTACAGACGTAAAAGTTTTGGCTTTGGCTAAAAACTCTTATGGAATTCACGAAAGCGCTTCCACTTTAACAGAAGAAGACTTTAGCCCAAATATTGGAGACAATGATTTTGGGGTAAAAGTAGAATCCGTAGAAAAAGTTTCAGGTAAAGTTTCTATTGCTGATGCCGACATTGTTGTTTCTGGCGGACGTGGTTTAAAAGGACCTGAAAACTGGGGAATGATTGAAGAATTGGCAACGGTTCTAGGAGCAGCGACAGCCTGTTCAAAACCAGTATCCGATTTAGGATGGAGGCCTCACGGAGAGCACGTAGGACAAACAGGAAAACCAGTTGCCACCAATTTATATATTGCAATTGGGATCTCTGGAGCCATACAACACATTGCAGGTATAAACTCTTCTAAAGTTAAAGTAGTAATCAATAGCGATCCAGAAGCACCTTTCTTCAAGGTAGCAGATTATGGTGTGGTAGGAGATGCTTTTGAAATTGTACCAAAATTAATTGAGAAATTAAAAGCCTTCAAGCAAAATCATTCATAAATTTTAGAATTCTCTAAATAAAAATAGCTACCTAAAAATAAGATAATTGTATCTTTGCTTTGGGTAGCTTTTTTTGTTCAAAAGATTTTGATTAAAATTGCACTTTATTTTAGAAAAAAAACGATCAATTAAATAGAGTACATTGTACTTTTCCACTATACCGCTATGAGCTTAGTTAAATTATCAATAAAAGGAATTTCATATAGTCAAACGCAAAACGGCGCTTATGCATTGATTTTGAACGAAGTCGATGGCGAAAGAAAATTACCTATAGTTATTGGTGCTTTTGAGGCGCAGTCAATTGCTATTGCATTAGAGAAGGAAATCAAACCTCCTCGTCCTTTAACTCATGATCTATTCAAAAATTTTGCAGAACGATTTGATATTGTAGTCAAACAAGTAATTATACACAAATTAGTAGATGGCGTTTTTTACTCTAGTATCATTTGCGAAAGAGATAAAATAGAAGAAATAATAGATGCTAGAACATCTGATGCAATTGCACTAGCACTGCGATTTAATGCTCCTATTTTCACTTATAAAAACATCTTGGATAAGGCAGGGATTTATTTGAAAGCAAATCCATTAGAAACAGATGCCGCATCTCAGGAAATAGATGATATACTTTCTAGTCCCGAAACTTTTGGACATAATAGCGAAAGTAATGAATCTGGAGAAACCTATTCTAAACACAGCTTACAAGAATTAAACGAGTTGCTAGATCAGGCTGTTGAACACGAAGATTATGAAAAAGCAGCTAAGATCCGAGATGAAATTTCTAAAAGATAATCATAATTTAAAATAGTATAATCGGTAATTTCTTTACTCGATTAAACCGTATAACGATTACACACAAATGAAACAATACCTAGATTTAGTGCAACATGTTATGACCAACGGTTGTCAAAAAGGAGATCGCACTGGAACGGGAACAAAAAGTGTTTTTGGTCACCAAATGCGATTTGATTTGAGTGAAGGTTTCCCGATGGTAACTACCAAAAAGTTGCATCTTAAATCTATTATTTATGAATTGCTTTGGTTTCTAAAAGGGGATACCAACATTAAGTACTTACAGGAAAATGGCGTTAAAATTTGGGATGCTTGGGCAGACAGCAATGGCGATTTAGGACCTGTTTATGGGCATCAATGGCGCAATTGGAACAGTGAAGAAATTGACCAAATCACTGAATTAATCACTGAATTAAAGACCAATCCAAACAGCCGACGAATGCTTGTTTCGGCATGGAATCCATCTGTGCTTCCTGACACGACAAAATCATTTGAAGAAAATGTAACCAATAACAAAGCGGCTTTACCTCCTTGTCATGCTTTTTTTCAGTTTTATGTTGCGGCTCCAGACCCATCAAAAGGAGAAACAAAAGGGAAATTATCCTGTCAACTGTATCAGCGTAGTGCCGATATATTTCTTGGAGTTCCTTTTAATATTGCTTCTTATGCACTGTTAACAATGATGATTGCACAAGTTTGTGATCTAGAAGTGGGCGAATTCATTCACACTTTTGGTGATGCTCATATATACAATAACCATTTTGAGCAACTTGAATTACAGCTCACAAGGGAACCAAAACTGTTACCTAAAATGATTTTAAATCCCGCTATAAAAAATATTTTTGAGTTTGAATTTGATGACTTTACTTTAGAAGGTTATGAACCGCACCCTCTTATAAAAGGAAATGTTGCTGTTTAAATAATTTTATTTAAAGAAAAGAGCTCTAGTAGACAAAGAAACATTAGCCGTAAATTAACAAATTAAAACTTTACTAATTTGTGAATTTGTGGCTAAAATAATTGCCAAATTTAAATAGTTTTTATTATTCTTTAAAGACTAATAAAAAAAGTCCTAGATCGTTTTTATACCGCTAGTATGCTGTTTTCTGAACCAGCAAAATCGTTCCACTTGTAGGAATCTGCTTCTGGCTCATTGACGAATTCACCATCAATTACATATTTAAACTCATAAACAGCGTCTTTATCCAAATCAAATGTAGCTTTAAAGGTGCCGTTTTTCAGCTTGCTAAGCACTCCAGCTGCTATACTCCAATTATTAAAATCCCCCACGACTGAAGCCTCGTTTGCTTCTTTGGCAAGTACTGAAAAAGTAACTTTACAAACCGGTTTCGTTTTTATAAATTGTTTTTTTATAGACATAAGTAATTCGTTTTTAATGTTCTAACAAAGTAAGCGAAATAAGATGACTTTTCCTTTAGGCGCCTAAGATTTAGCAGAATGATAAAAAACAGCTGTTCTTTTTACTTATTTGAACTGATAAACAGCTGAAAATTTTCGATCCTAATTAAGAAAACGTTTTCTCTTTAAATTATCACCATTCAAAACCCAGTTTTTTCAAAATAAATTTTATCTTTATAAACAAAATTTAACCCATGGAAACAGAAATACACGAGCAATACGAATATGCTAGACGACGTTTAAAACAAAAGAAGAGATTGTATTATCATTTCGTTATGTTTACTTTAACTAGTTTATTTTTATTTATTGCCGCTCATTTTTTCGATATTGGGATAAATTACACATGGTGCATTTGGATTATAACCATTTGGCTTTTTCTTTTCATTTTGCATTTTATAAAAGTATTTATAACGGATCGTTTTATGAACAAAAATTGGGAACGTGACCAAATCAACAGACTCGTTGCGTTACAACAAAAGAAAATTACGCAATTACAATTAAAAATAGAAGAGGATAATTCTAAGTAAAAATCAAGATATGATAATTATGATTGCTGCCGCTGCAGAAAATAATGCACTAGGGAAAAACAATGAAATGATTTGGAATCTTCCAAATGATTTCAAACGATTTAAAGAATTAACTTCTGGACATTATATTATAATGGGAAGAAAAACATTTGAAAGTTTAGTCAAGCCGCTTCCAAATAGAACTCATGTCATAATAACAAGGCAAAAAAATTATCATCGTGAAGGTTGTATTATAGTCAATACTATAGAAGAAGCGATTGCTAGCTGCCCAAAAAATGAAACTTCATTTGTTATTGGCGGCGGTGAAATTTATCATCTTGCGCTTCCTTACGCTGATAAAATAGAAGTTACACGTGTGCATCACAGCTTTGAAGCCGATGCTTTTTTCCCAGAAATAGATCCTAAATATTGGAAAGAGACAGATGATGTTTTTAATTCGAGAGACGAGAAACATCTCTACGATTATTCCTATCAGACTTTTATAAAAAGATAAAATAAAAAAAGCATCCTAAATTAGGATGCTTTTTTTAGTAAATGACTAGAGGGATGACCTACTCTTGTAAAAGAATTTGATAACATAATATACAAATTACAAATATCAATATGACTCCAGAAATGAAGACAATGCTATTTGATAATTTTTGAGAGTACAACTCAAAAAAACCTTTAGTACCAAATACCACGAAGGTACTAAAGGTAAAGAAAATTAAAATTTCCAAAAACAAATTTAATCCTAAGAACGTGTTTTGCGCTTTTACAACAATACTGCCATTTACGACAGTACTTTCAAACAACAGTACAAGAACAAATGAGATAAATAGCGCAAGAAGCATCCATTTGATTTGGGTCATTAATTCCCTACTAATCATTCATAAATATTTAAAAATTTATGGTACAAACTTCCGCATTAAAAATAAAACCCACAATACCCACTTTCAGTGATATTTCAATTATTTTTATAAATCTACTTTACCTATCAAATATAAGAAAAATTAACTATTTCTAATAAAACCACACTCCTAATCTAGAAACTCATTTATTCTTTCTCAAGATTGTATTATATTTGTAGAAATATAAAAAATGTCAGAAGAAATCAAACCATACAAAAATTCAACACTTACCAAAAAAGAGCAAGTTGCACAAATGTTTGACACCATTTCTGGTAATTATGATAATCTAAACCGCGTTATTTCTTTTGGTATAGATGTTAAATGGAGAAAAAAAGTTTTGCAGTTAGTTGCAAAAACTAATCCAGCAACTATTTTAGACATTGCAACAGGAACTGGAGATCTGGCTATTTTGATGGCTGACACAAAGGCGTCAAAAATTATTGGGCTAGACATTTCTGCTGGAATGCTGGAAGTGGGCCAGAAAAAAATTGCCGAAAAAAATCTTTCTAAAACAATTGAAATGGTTTTAGGCGATTCTGAAAACATGCCTTTTGATGACAACCAGTTTGATGCTATAACCGTCGCTTTTGGTGTTAGAAATTTTGAACATCTTGAAAAAGGACTTTCAGAGATTTTGAGAGTATTAAAACCAGGAGGTATCTTTGTTATTTTAGAAACATCGGTTCCAGACAAAACTCCTTATAAACAAGGTTATCGTTTTTACAGCAAAAATATATTGCCTTTAATTGGGAAATTATTTTCGAAAGATGATGTAGCATATGGTTATTTGTCGGAATCTGCAGCTTCTTTCCCATATGGAGAAGCTTTAAACAATATTTTAAGAAAAACTGGGTTTATACATGTTGAAGCTATGCCGCAAACATTTGGCGTGGCAACCATTTACTCAGCATCTAAAAAATAATAGTCAGAATATATATGAAAAAATTAATTGTATTAATGCTACTTTGCTTTGCGATAAAAGGAAACTCACAAAATGCAAATGGAATGTTCAGCAAAGATCCCATTATTAATCTCGAAAATTGGCAGAAACACAAGGTCTATTTTGGCTTCTTTTTAGGATTTAATTCTTATGATTTTAAAATTGATTATAAAGGTGTTGGTCCCGATATTCAAACAGATAAATCAACGGGTTTTAATGTTGGTTTGGTCACAGATGTACGATTAACGGAATATTTAAACTTGCGTTTTGAGCCCGGACTTTATTATGCAAACAGAATTTTACATTTTCCTCCAGATCCTAGTTTTGATTCGTCAAACGATGCGATTAGGGAAGTAAATAGTACCTATATTAATTTTCCTTTATTATTAAAATATTCCGCTCTAAGAACTGGAAATATTCGTCCTTATTTATTAGGTGGTCTTTCGGCAAATTTGAATCTTTCTAGTAATTCAAAGTCATTAGATGATAACAAAGAAGAACGTTTTAGAGTAAAATCTTGGACAACAAATTATGAAGTAGGTTTTGGCATCGATATTTTCTCAGAGTATTTTATCTTCTCTCCTTCTATTAGAGGCTCTTTCGGAATCAATAACGAGTTAATACCTGACAATGATCCCAATAGTCCTTGGACGGGAAATATTGATTCTATGAAATCTAGAGCCGTTTTAATAAACTTTACTTTCCATTAAATTAATTTTAAACACGTCTCTTAAATTCGCTTAAAATAATGGAGGTTGCAGTGGCTACGTTTAAACTTTCGGTTTTTTGAAAATCACCAAAACGAGGAATTGTTAATCGGTTTTTAATTACTTGCTCTAAACTTTCAGAAATTCCATTGGCTTCATTTCCCATTATAATAATACCTTCTTGAGGCAAAGTACTTTTATAAATATTTTCTCCATCCATAAATGTTCCAAAAACAGGCAGTTTAGTTTTGGCTACAAATGGATCTAAATCCACATAATTTACATTTACCCGAGTTATAGAACCCATTGTGGCTTGAACTACTTTTGGATTGTAAATATCAACTGTTTCTTTAGAACATAGTAATTGTTTAATCCCAAACCAATCACACAAGCGCATAATGGTTCCTAAATTACCAGGATCCCGAACTGAATCTAGCGCTAGAATTAAACCTGAATCAATTATTTTATTTTCTGCTGGGATTTTAAAAACAGCTAAACACGTATTTGGTGTAGACAAAGCACTAATTTTCTTCAAATCAGTTTCGGAAATAATTGTTTTTTTATCATTTGACACATGATCAAAATCTGACTTTGTGGTATAGATATGTTCCAATTCAAAATTTGATTTTAGTAGCTCCTGAATTACTTTTATACCCTCTGCAAAAAATAATTGATTTGCAAAACGATATTTTTTCTGTTGCAAGCTGGATATAAGCTTTATTTGGTTTTTACTAACCATAAAAAAATGTACTTTTGAATTAAATTTGGTATAACAATTGAAACGCTCACATGCATAAAAATTTTTCTTTCTATAAAACAAAAAAATGGGTTCTGAATAATCTTGGACAACCACTATTTTTTCTAAAGAAAAACAATGCTACAAAAATAACAGCATTTATTCTAATTGCAATATTAATTTCGGGTTGTAATGCAGAAAAGAGAGTTCCCGCCACAAAGCAGCTTCTTGTAAAAAATAAAATTTACAAGAATGACAAGGTTTTAAAAGATCAAAATATTTATGATCAATTGTACCAGCAGCCCAATAGTTCTATTTTAGGATATCGCATGCTATTGAATATCTACAATCTAGCAAATCCTTCTCCAGATTCGACATTCAATGCAAAATATAAAAACAAAGAAAAAAAATACAACCGAGAAGTTAGCTGGCTATCTGCAAAACAAGTTGCAAGACTTCGAACCTCTTTTTGGTACTTGGGCATACATAATTTTCTAAAAGAAACGGGAGAACCTCCTGTAATAATTGATACTGTGAGATCAAAAAAATCGCTAATTCGTTTACGAAGTCACTACCATAATATTGGTTATTTTGATGTTAAAGCTTCTTTTAAATTAGATTCCATAGGCCCAAAGAAAGGAAAAATTGATTATTTTGTTACTACAGGAAACCCTTATTTTCTAGATTCCTTAAAAACCACAATTCAATCGCCAGTTTTAGATTCGCTTTATAATACAGCCCCAACACTACTTATATCTGGTAAACAATATAAAACGGAAGATTTTGAAAATGAAAAAAATAGAATTAGCACTCTATTTAGAAATCATGGTGTTTATAATTTTCAGCCCAATTATGTGACTTTTGACATTGATACAATCAATAAAAAACATGAAGCAAACATCAATTTAAAAATAGGCGATTACCAATATCAAGAGAATGATTCTACAAAAACGGCAGCGTTTAAAATATACAAAATTAGTGATGTAAACATTTACACTGATTATTCGACTGCCAACCACAAATTACAAATAAAGGACAGTGTTACTTATAATAATAAGAATTTATATGCTTATAAAAAAATTAAGTATCATCCTAGAGCACTAACTGATGCTGTTTTTATTACTAAAGGTGGCGTTTTCGCTGATTACAAAACGGTCCTAACGACTCGTTATTTAAACAATTTAAAGATTTTTACCTATCCTACAATTCAATATGAGGTTGACAAAAGAGATTCAACTGCACAATCTTTAATTGCTAAAATTTATTTAACACCTCGTAAAAAATTTAGTTTCGGATATACGTTAGATTTAACTCACTCCAATATTGAAGATTTTGGAATTGAAGGAAGCATTACTGAAACTGTTCGAAATGTTTTTAATGGTGCGGAAACTTTAGCCATTTCTGCAAGGGGAAATATAGGTGCGTCTAATGATATCGCAGATTCTAGAGATAGCTTCTTTAATTTGTCGGAATACGGAATAGATGCAAAGCTTAATTTTCCTAGAGTTTTATTTCCATTTAAAACGGAAAAAATTATTCCAAAAAGTATGATTCCTTCAACAGTACTGAGCGTAGGAGTTTCAAAACAGAATAATATTGGTTTAGATAAAGAAAATTTTACAAGTTCCTTCTCTTACAATTGGATCCCAAAAAGAAACAGCACGATGCGATTTGATCTTTTTAATATCCAATTCATACGAAATCTTAATCCACAAAATTATTATAACGTATACGGGTCTTCCTATGATGCTTTGAATGACATTGGTAAAAAATATAACACGGATCCTCTTAATGTAGATACAAATCAAAATTTAATTATAAATAGTGGCACAGATGGCTTTACGAATGCTGTATTGACTGAAAAAACTGCTTTATCGCCTAACGATGCCGACTATAAAAATGTCAGCAGTATAGAGCAACAAAAAATAAGACTAACAGATAATGACTTTATTTTCTCTACCAGTATTATTTACACCAAAACAACAAAAAAAGACATTCAAGACAATAGTTTTTATATGTTTAGAACCAAAGTAGAATCAGCAGGAACTATTTTGAGCGCGATCTCGCAAGTAGGAAATATTCCAAAAAATATTAATGGAAATTATGAAATTTTTAATTTAGAATATTCAGAATACATAAAAACAGAATTTGATTTCATTAAGCATTGGAGTGTAAGTAAAGGAAATGTTTTTGCTACTAGAGCGTTTTTTGGTGTTGCAATACCATATGGTAATTCAAATTTCATCCCGTTCACAAAAAGTTATTACGCAGGAGGATCTAATGACAATAGAGCCTGGAAACCTTATAGCTTGGGACCTGGAAGTAGTGCATCGACCAACAACTTTAACGAGGCAAATTTAAAAATTGCTATGAGTGCAGAGTATCGTTTTAATATTAGCGGAAAATGGAATGGAGCACTTTTTGCAGACGCCGGAAATATTTGGAATGTTTATGATGCCGTAATCTCCGAGCCAGCGCGATTTACTAGTTTTAAGGATTTAAGCGAAATGGCATTAGGGACTGGATTCGGAATTCGTTATGATCTAGGCTTCTTCGTAATTCGCGCTGACATAGGCTTTAAGACCTATAATCCAGCCAATGAAATGAATAAAAGATGGTTTCATGAGTACAATTTTGCTAACTCCGTTTTTAATTTTGGTATAAATTACCCCTTCTAATGCTAATTAATTCTTATTTTTGCAAACTATAATCTAAAAACTAAAAAAAAAAATTACAATGGCACACAATATTAAACCAGGAGTTGCTACAGGAGATCAAGTACAAGAAATTTTTAATTATGCAAAAGAAAAAGGTTTTGCCCTTCCTGCGGTAAATGTCATCGGATCTGATACTATTAATGGAGTATTAGAAACCGCTGCTAAACTGAACGCACCCGTTATTATACAATTCTCAAATGGTGGAGCACAATTTAATGCTGGAAAAGGACTTTCTAATGTTGGTGAGAAAGCCGCTATAGCTGGTGGAATTGCAGGTGCAAAACACATTCATACATTAGCCGAAGCTTACGGAGCAACAGTAATATTGCACACTGACCATTGTGCAAAAAAATTACTGCCTTGGATAGACGGATTATTAGACGCATCAGAAAAACATTTTGCAGAAACTGGCAAACCGCTATATTCTTCTCATATGATTGATTTATCTGAAGAGCCAATTGAAGAAAATATCGAAATCTGCAAAGGATATTTAGCAAGAATGAGCAAAATGGGAATGACATTAGAAATCGAACTTGGAATTACAGGTGGAGAAGAAGATGGCGTGGACAACTCAGATGTTGATAGTTCAAAATTATATACTCAACCTTCAGAAGTATCGTATGCTTACGAAGAATTATTAAAGGTAAGTCCAAGATTTACAATCGCAGCTTCTTTTGGAAACGTGCACGGTGTTTACAAACCAGGTAACGTAAAACTTACTCCAAAAATTTTAAAAAATTCTCAAGATTACGTACAAGAAAAATTCAAAACTGGACTAAATCCTGTTGATTTTGTTTTCCACGGTGGATCTGGTTCTACTCTAGAAGAAATTAGAGAAGGAATTAGCTACGGAGTTGTAAAAATGAATATTGATACTGATTTACAATTTGCGTTTACAGAAGGTATTCGCGATTATATGGTTAATAATGTAGAGTACTTAAGAACTCAAATTGGTAATCCAGACGGAGCCGATTCTCCAAACAAAAAACATTACGATCCAAGAAAATGGTTGCGCGAAGGTGAAAACACATTCAACGCAAGACTTGAGCAAGCATTTGCTGACTTAAACAATGTGAATACATTGTAATAAAAAGTTTAAAGTTCAAAAGTTTAAGGTTTAAGGTTACCCCAACTTTAAACCTTAAACTTTAAACAAAAAAAACTCAATACCTGATTACTGAACACTGAACACTTAAGAAATGGCTTGGTTTAAAAGAAAAGAAAAAGGAATTACTACTGCTACCGAAGATAAAATGGATATTCCAAAAGGCCTTTGGTACAAATCACCTACAGGAAAAATTATTGATGCTGATGAATTAGCTCGTAATTTATTCGTAAGTCCTGAAGATGGTTTCCATGTACGAATTGGAAGTGCTGCCTACTTTGATATCTTATTTGATAACAATGAATTTATTGAATTAGATAGAAACATAACTTCAAAAGATCCTTTGCATTTTGTTGATACAAAAAAATATGCAGAACGATTGAAAGAGGCCATGGAAAAAACAGACCTTAAAGATGCCGTTCGAACAGGTGTTGGAAAATCCAAAGGGAAAGAGCTGGTAATTTGCTGTATGGATTTTGCTTTTATTGGCGGATCTATGGGAGCTGTTGTTGGCGAAAAAATAGCAAGAGGAATTGATCATGCTATCAAAAACCGATTGCCGTTTGTAATGATTTCTAAATCAGGTGGTGCGCGAATGATGGAAGCGGCTTATTCCTTAATGCAATTAGCAAAAACATCTGTAAAACTTGCCCAATTGGCCGAAGCTAAATTACCTTATATTTCGCTTTGTACAGACCCTACAACGGGAGGAACAACTGCATCTTACGCCATGTTAGGAGATATCAATATTTCTGAGCCAGGCGCATTAATAGGATTTGCAGGACCAAGAGTTGTTCGAGATACTACTGGAAAAGATTTGCCAGAAGGATTTCAGACAGCTGAGTTTCTTCTAGAACACGGTTTCTTAGACTTTATAACAGCTAGAAAAGAATTAAAAGATAAGATCAATCTATATATTGATTTGATTCAGAACAATACAATTAGATAAATTTAAATCCCGAGCAATCGGGATTTTTTTTGATCTAAAACTAAAAATATCCTCCGCATTTATAGTTTAATGTGTTACAAATGAATTTATCTCCTGAAAGAAATAAATAATAAAGTATCCTTCCAAAAATTACATTCCAGTTCGAATTGCTTCAACTGGATCTAATTTAGAGGCAGCTATTGCAGGAAGAATTCCTGAAATTACCCCAACGATAATTGACAAACCAGACCCAATAATTATATTCCAAAAACTTAGCACAAATTCAAAGTCGAGTGCATCTGTTAAGACGATTGACAATAAATAAACGATTGACAAACCAATTATACCGCCAATAACACATAGAATAATAGCTTCAAACAAAAATTGAAATAAAATAAACTTGTTTTTAGCTCCTAATGATTTTTGAATCCCTATCAAATTTGTACGTTCTTTTACGGAGACAAACATAATATTAGCAACACCAAAACCACCAACAAGAAAAGAAAAAATACTTACAAAAATTCCTCCCATACGCAGAGTGCCTATAAAACTATTAATAAGATCAAGAAAGCCTGCAAAGACATTAATAAAAAAATTGTCAATTTCTCCTGCTTTTAGACCTCTAAAATTTCTTAACTTCTGTGAAATTTCACTTTTATACTCTTCCATATCAACCCCTTTTTCAGGTTTAAAAATAATCACATTCGTTAATCGCGGATTGTTATCTCCATAGAGTCTCCGAATAAAATTCACAGGAATAAAAGCACTTGAATCATCACTATCACCAAACATACTCGAACCTTGTTTTTTCAAAACACCAATAACAGTAAATCGTTGGCCGTACAATCGAACATTTTTCCCAATAGGTTCCGAATCTCCAAAAAGTGAGTTTGCTATTTGATTACCAAGCACAATAACAGTAGCACCTGAATTAGCTTCCGATTCGTTATAAAATCTTCCTTTCTCAAATTCAAGCCCTTGGATATCAATAAACTCATGAGAAACTGGAACGATATTTACATCACTTACAGTGTTTGAATCATATTTAATCGATTCATTTTTTGTAAATATTTGATAACTCAATTGAGCGGTATGTGTCATTGCTCCTTTCAAATAAATGTATTCGGTATATTTTACATTAGGAAATTGCTCTCTCTTCCATTGTGGGATTTCCGAAGGTCCAAAAGGAAACTTTAGTAAGTATATAGTGTTTTTATCAAGACTACTTAGGTCTTTTGAAATTTTTCTATCTAAAGAGTCTACTGCCGCAAGTACCGCTATTATGGAAAAAATACCAATAGTTACACCTAATAATGAGAGCAAGGTTCGCAACTTATTATTCCGTAAAGCGTTTATCGCAAAACCAAAGCTTTCTCTTATTAATCGAAGGTAAACTACCATAAATTCTGAATTTTTATTACTGTAAAATTGTATCTTTTTATTTCAAATACCTAAAAAAAGTATATTTAATAATTGGTATGTTATTTTAAGACATTGTTACAGATTTTTTATTGAATTATATTATCAAAAAAAACTATTTTTGCATTTTATAATCATAACTACTTAATGAGCACAACAAAAACAATCCAATCAGCATTAATTTCAGTTTTTTCAAAAGAAGGTCTAGAGCCAATTGTAAGGAAATTACACGAAAAAAATGTAATTTTTTATTCTACAGGAGGCACTGAAGAATTTATTAAAAATTTAGGAATTCCTGTAATCCCTGTTGAAGATGTAACTTCTTATCCTTCTATCCTTGGTGGAAGAGTAAAAACATTACATCCAAAAGTTTTTGGAGGAATATTAAATCGTCAAGACAACGACTCTGATATAGCACAAATGCAAGAATATAATATTCCGCAATTGGATTTGGTTATTGTTGACTTATATCCATTTGAGAAAACAGTTGCGTCTGGAGCAAGTGAAGAAGATATTATAGAAAAAATTGATATTGGTGGAATTTCGTTAATTCGTGCTGCTGCAAAAAACTTTAAAGACACTGTAATCGTAGCATCTGTAGACCAATACAGCTTGCTACTTGATATGATTACTACTCAAAACGGCGCTACTACCCTTGAGGATAGAAAATTATTAGCAACTAAAGCTTTCCATGTTTCTTCTCATTATGACGGAGCGATCTTTAATTATTTCAATACAGATGAAACCATTTATAAAGCAAGTATTGAAAATGGTCAAGTTCTAAGATATGGAGAAAATCCACATCAAAAAGGTTTTTTCTTTGGTGATTTTGAAGCTATGTTTACCAAAGTTCACGGTAAAGAATTGTCATACAATAATTTACTTGATGTAGATGCTGCCGTAAATTTGATTAATGAGTTTAAAAATGACGGTCCAACTTTTGCAATTCTAAAGCATAATAATGCGTGCGGTCTAGCAACAAGAAATACAATTAGCGAAGCATACAATGTAGCACTGGCTTGTGATCCAACTTCCGCTTTTGGAGGGGTTCTAATTGCTAACACAAAGATTGATGTTGCTACAGCTACTGAAATAAATAAGTTGTTTTGTGAAGTAGTTATTGCTCCTTCTTATGATACGGAGGCAATATCAATACTGCAAGAAAAGAAAAACAGAATTATTTTAGTCCAAAATGAGCTTGAACTACCTCAAAAACAGGTTAGAACATGTTTAAACGGATTATTGATTCAAGAAAGAAATAACATTACGGATACTAAAGCCGACTTAAAAACCGTTACACTTACTGCGCCTAGCGAACAAGAAATTAATGATTTAATATTTGCATCTAAAGTTTGTAAAAATACGAAATCCAACACTATTGTTTTCGCAAAAAACGGAACATTAATCTCTTCTGGAACAGGACAAACTTCAAGAGTAGATGCTCTTTTACAAGCCATCGAAAAAGCAAGAGTTTTTGGATTTAGTTTAGAAGGTGCGTCAATGGCAAGTGATGCATTTTTCCCTTTTCCTGATTGTGTAGAAATTGCAAAAAATGCAGGAATAACAGCAGTAATTCAGCCAGGAGGATCCATTAAAGACGAATTAAGCATTAATTATTGTAACGAAAATAATGTTGCAATGGTATTTACAGGAACGCGTCATTTTAAACATTAATTTGTTTAACTTTGTGCATAATATATTTATAACTTTTTAACCCCAAAAAGACATATGGGATTTTTTGATTTCATGACCGAGGATATTGCGATAGACCTTGGAACAGCAAACACTTTAATCATTCACAATGACAAGGTCGTAATTGACAGCCCGTCTATAGTTGCGCGTGACAGAATATCAGGCAAAATTATTGCAGTTGGTAAAGAAGCCAACATGATGCAAGGTAAGACGCATGAAAACATTAAAACAATACGTCCTTTAAAAGATGGTGTAATTGCAGATTTTGATGCTTCAGAAAAGATGATCAGTATGTTTATTAAAAGCATTCCTGCACTGAAGAAAAGAATGTTTACTCCAGCACTTAGAATGGTAGTTTGTATACCATCTGGAATAACTGAGGTAGAGATGAGAGCGGTAAAAGAATCTTGCGAAAGAGTTAACGGTAAAGAAGTTTACTTAATACATGAGCCTATGGCAGCAGCTATTGGTATTGGTATTGATATCATGCAACCAAAAGGAAATATGATTGTTGATATTGGAGGTGGAACTACTGAAATTGCCGTAATAGCATTAGGTGGAATCGTTTGCGATAAATCAGTAAAAATTGCAGGTGACGTTTTCACAAATGATATCGTATATTACATGCGTACTCAGCACAATTTATTTGTTGGTGAGACTACTGCAGAGAAAATAAAAATTCAAATTGGAGCTGCTTTAGAAGATCTAGAAAGTCCTCCAGAAGATATGTCTGTTCAAGGAAGAGATTTACTAACTGGTAAACCAAAACAAGTAGACGTTTCATACAGAGAAATTGCAAAAGCATTAGATAAATCAATACAACGTATTGAAGATGCAGTTATGGAAACTTTATCTCAAACGCCTCCGGAATTAGCAGCGGATATCTACAATACAGGTATTTATTTAGCAGGTGGTGGATCCATGTTGCGAGGTCTTGATAAAAGAATTTCTCAAAAAACAGATTTACCTGTTTATATAGCAGAAGACCCTTTAAGAGCTGTAGTAAGAGGAACTGGAATGGCGCTTAAAAATATTTCGAAATTTAAAAATATCTTAATTAAATAAAAATCTTCTTTATATAGTTTTTAAATAACATTAAATATACCGTTAAAAAATGCAGCAGATATTTTCATTTATTATAAAAAACAGTAATAAGTTACTGTTTTTGCTGCTTTTGGGTATTTCGTTAGGACTTACTATTCAATCACACTCCTTTCATAAAAGTAAAATCATTACTTCCGCCAATTTTCTCAGTGGTGGCGTTTATGAGAGAGTTAATTCTTTTGAAGAGTATCTTACATTAAAAGAAAAAAATGAAGAACTTGCAGTAGAGAATGCAAATTTGAGAAGCCTATTATTTAAAAAGCAAGATTCAGTTTTACTTCCAAAATTAATGGACAGTTTAAAAGGAGTTTTTCCAAAAGATATAGAAGTTACGAAAGTCACACATAATTCATTTAATGTTCACGAAAACTATTTGACTTTGAACGCTGGATCCATAAAAGGAATTAAACCAGATATGGGTGTTATAAACAGCTTAGGCATCATAGGAGTTATAGACAACGTATCTCCCAATTATTCTACCGTATTGAGTATTCTAAATACAAAATCTCGAATAAATGCTAAGATAAAGAAGTCTAACCATTTTGGAACTTTGAAATGGGATGGAAAGAGTACTGGCTTTGTGCAATTAATAGATGTCCCTCGATTAGCTAGTGTACGAAAAGGAGATACCATAGTAACTGGCGGTCAATCGGTTATTTTTCCGGAAAATATAGGTATTGGCACAATTGATAAGATATTTATTCCCGATGAAAAAATACACTACTATACCATACAAGTTAAACTCTTTAATGATATGACAAATCTAGGACATGTCTACATTATAAAATCAGGAAACAGCGAAGAAATTAAAAATTTAGAAAAGCTAGGCAAAGATGAATAGCACATTGTTAGTCAATATTTTTCGATTCGTATTCTTATTAGCCATACAAATTCTTGTTTTTAACAACATGAATTTCTATGGTTATATAACCGCCTTCCCGTATATTCTTTTTATAATTTTATATCCCGTAAATGGAAACAAAGCTGGGCTACTTTTAGCTAGTTTTTTTCTAGGTTTACTTATGGATTTATTTTCAAATTCTGGGGGAGTTCACGCAACGGCCTGCCTATTACTAGCCTACATAAGGCCTTCAATTTTTAAATTTTCATTTGGGTTAAGCTACGAGTATCAAACTGTAAAATTGAATGACGTCTTAACACCAGAACGTTTTACGTTCATTTTATTGGCAGTTGTTATTCATAATTTGACACTATTTCTATTAGAAACTTTTCAAATAAGTTTCATTCTAGATGTATTACTACGAACGCTGTTAAGTTCGATTTTTACCATTATTACTTGCATTATACTTATTTATCTTATAAAACCCAAAAGAAGATGAGAAAAGTATTATTGCCAGCTTTAATTATTATTGGTGCAACTTTACTAATAATAAGAATCTTTTATTTGCAAATAGTTGATGATTCATTTAAATTGAAATCAGACAATAATGCAATAAAAATCCAATATGACTATCCCGAACGAGGCTATATTTATGATCGTAATGGAGTTTTATTAGTAGCAAACCAGCCATCATACGATATAATGGTAATTCCTAGAGAGTTGAAGAATACGGATACTCTTGAGTTTTGCAAATTACTAAATGTCACTAAGGAAGATTTTATTAAAAAAATAGTAAAAGCAAAAATATACAGTCCGCGATTACCGTCGGTATTCTTGGCGCAGCTAAATAAAAATGAATTTGCGGCATTCCAAGAAAAAATTAGAAAATTCGAAGGTTTCTATTTTCAAAAACGTTCACTACGGGCTTATGAAGTAGATTACGGTGCCAATATCTTTGGCTTTATAACGCAGGTTAATGAACAATTAATCGCGAAAAATCCATATTACAAAAGCGGCGATTTAATAGGACAGCAGGGAGTTGAACAAAGCTACGAAGAAGTACTTCGCGGAATAAAAGGAGTAAAATATTTCCAGAAAGATAAATTCAATCGAGAAATCGGATCGTATAAAGATGGAAAATATGACACTATAGCCCAACAAGGAGAAGATATCAACTTAACTATTGATGCAGCACTTCAGAAATATGGAGAACAATTAATGGTCAATAAAAGGGGCGGGATTGTAGCCATCGAACCATCAACTGGTGAAATATTAGCGCTCGTAACTGCACCTTCTTACGATCCGGGGATTTTAGTAGGTCGTCAACGCTCAAAAAATTATACAAAATTATATCACGATTCAATTGCAAAACCGCTGTACGATAGAGGTCTATTGGCAGAATATCCTCCCGGTTCACCGTTTAAAATTCTGACAGGGCTAATTGCACTTCAGGAAGGTGCAATTAATGAGAAAACGAATTTTATTTGTCACCACGGTTTTAGTTACGCAAGAGGACGTTTCATGAAATGTCATGCACATGAACCGTATGTTCAATTACATAACGGAATCTACAACTCTTGCAATACCTATTTTGCTAGTGCTTATATGCTTACAATAAACAAATACTCAGATCCGGCTATGGCTGTCGATATATGGAGTGATTATGCAAAAAGTTTTGGTCTAGGCCAATTTATGGGCTATGATTTACCTATTGGGAAAAAAGGAAATATTCCCGATTCTAAAACCTATAAAAAAATATATCCAAATGGTGGCTGGAGGAGTACAACAATTGTTTCAAACTCTATTGGACAAGGAGAAGTATTAATGACTCCTATTCAATTGGCCAATATGATGGCGGCTGTTGCTAATGAAGGATATTACTATACTCCTCATATGATCAAAAAAATAAAAGGGGAGCAAATCGATAAAAAGTTCACAACCAAACATGTTACTACGATAGACAAAGCCTATTTCCCACCAATGATTAGTGGTTTATTTGATGTTTATAATAAGGGAACTGCTAAAGCACTTAGGGTAGAAGGCATTGATATATGCGGAAAAACTGGAACTGCCGAAAATTTCGCCAAAATAAATGGCGTTAGAACTCAATTAGAAGATCACTCTATATTTGTCGCGTTCGCTCCCAAAGACAACCCGAAGATTGCCATAGCAATTTTGGTGGAAAATGGTGGATTTGGAGCAACCATTGCTGGACCAATTGCCACCTTAATGATTGAAAAATATCTCAAAAAGAAAATCACTCGTGTTGACTTAGAAACTCGAATTTTGAATCTAAGCTTACAAAGCCGCTATGCAAAACTGGGCGGTCTTTCTGCCGAAGTTAAAAAAGAACTTCGAATTAAAGATTCTATTGCAAAAAGCAAGATCAAAAAAATTCCTGTAATAGTAAAAGACTCAACTAAAGCTTAAAAAATAATACATTCATTCCAAATGAAAAATCAAAGTATAGCAAATAATATTGATTGGATATGTATCATTATCTATTTTGCCTTAGTGGGCTTAGGTTGGTTAAATATCTACTCTTCTTCTTTATCCTCGACTGAAGGAACTTACGAAAAGCAAGCTATTTTCATTGCGCTCACTATTCCACTAATTCTAATTATATTATATCTTGATGGTAAGTTTTACGAAAAATATGCCAGTATTATATTCGGTATTGCTCTATTGTCTTTAGCTGGATTATTTTTATTTGGCAAAACAATTGCAGGACAACGTTGCTGGTATGCCATTGGTAGTTTTACATTGCAACCTTCTGAATTTGCAAAAGCAGCTACATCATTAGCATTGGCAAAATTTTTAAGCGATTCTCAAATTAATTTAAAAGACTTAAACAGACAATTGCAAGCACTAGCGATTGTATTTTTACCTGTTTTGCTTATTCTACCTCAGCCCGACCCAGGAAGCGCAATGATATACAGTATTTTTATCATTATTCTTTATCGAGAAGGATTACCTTCTTGGTACGTATGGACTGGCTTCATTACTATATTATTATTTGTATTAACATTAGTACTAGAACCACAGTATGTGATCTTAATTGCTTTTATTATAATAGCTATAATTTATTATAAATCAAGACTAGGAGATCGAAACATTGTGTTAAGCGGAATTATCCTTGCTCTTATATCCGGTTT
This sequence comes from Flavobacteriales bacterium, assembly GCA_038241955.1. GTDB lineage: Bacteria > Bacteroidota > Bacteroidia > Flavobacteriales > Flavobacteriaceae > Flavobacterium. Next base: position 119,013 of record JBBSSR010000003.1, read on the forward strand.
TGTTTTATCTGTAAATTATGTTTTTGTCAATATATTTAAGCAGCATCATCGTGACCGTTTTAACATTTTGTTGGGTAAAGCTGTAGACATGAAAGGTATAGGATACAACACTAACCAGTCTGAAATTGCAATTGGATCTGGCGGATGGTTAGGCAAAGGCTTTCTCCAAGGCACACAGACCAAAGGTGGTTTTGTGCCAGAGCAACATACCGATTACATTTTTACGACAGTAGGAGAAGAATGGGGCTTTGCGGGTTCAATGGTGGTAGTGGCTTTATTTACTTGCTTATTGCTACGTGTAATCTATCTTGCCGAAAGACAAAAAACAAAGTTTAGTAGAGTATACGGATTTTGTGTTGCTGGAATCTTATTCATTCACTTTTTTGTGAATATAGCAATGGTAGTAGGGATTTTTCCAACAATTGGTGTGCCATTACCGTTTTTCTCTTACGGAGGTTCTGGACTTTGGGGATTTACCATTTTATTATTTATTTTTATTAAAATGGATGCCAATAAAGTAAATGAATGGTAAACTCTCCTTACAATGGGATTGGTTCATGGTTCACTTTTTACTAATTATTTTTACAAAGCTACTATGAAGTAAAGGATTTTAAACGCTCTTAGTTCATAACAAGTTGCAATTACTATTTAAAAAACACACAGTCTTTTCCTAATGGCACCAAAAGAAACGCTCCAAACAAGTTTGGAGCGTTTCTTTATTTAATTTGAATCCTAAAGTATATTTAGGACTTAACCAATTTACTTTTTTTAGTTTCAACAATACCATTATTTCTCACTACAGACTTAGGTTGCAGATCGTCTAGTATATTTAGCGCCTCCTCAACATAAGCATCTTTAGCCAAGCTTTCATGCCATCTGTCTCTCTTGTCTTTAAGAGTTTGATCTGCATTCATTCCTTCTATCTCATAAGGCAATGATGTAAAAGTTAAATTGGTGTTATAGTCCAAAATTGGTTTAAACTTTTTAGCTACATCGTCAATTTGGTTTTGTGCTAATTTAAATTTATCAATGTTTAAACTATAATTATTCTCCTCACTTCTACTGTCGATCCATTTTGCATTTTCTTCAATTAACTGAAATTGAACATTATGATCTATTCTGTTTTTACTGTTTACGATAGCTTGCTCAAACTTAGAATTGTCTTTCCATACCGTGTAAGTAGCAGGGTCTATTTTGTCCCAATCCATAGCGTTCGGTTCATCACGCTCTCCCATTTTAAGATAAGCATAGCGATCTGGCATTACTACATCACTTCTTACGCCTTCAAGCTGTGTAGATCCTCCATTTATTCTGTAGAATTTTTGGGTTGTCGTTTTCAATGCACCCAAATCACCAATAGCACTATTACGCACCAATTGATTTAAATCATATACATTTTGAACCGTTCCTTTTCCGTAGGTTTGTTTACTTCCTATGATTATCCCTCGTTTATAATCTTGAATAGCTGCAGCTAAAATTTCTGACGCAGAAGCAGAGAATCCATTCACTAAAATAACAAAAGGTCCTGTCCATTCTACCTTTTTATCGGTATCATATAAAATTTCTTTTTTCTTTCCTGCAGATTTAACTTGAACAATTGGACCTTGTTCTATAAAAAGTCCTGCAATATCAACTACTGTAGAAAGCGATCCACCTCCATCATCTCTTACATCTAAAGCAATACCTTTTACACCTGCTTTTTTCAAACGTTCTACTTCTAATGCAATGTCTTTACCTGCATCTCGACCATCTTTATTTTCAAAATCAATATAAAATTTTGGCAAATAGATAACACCATACTTCAAACCATTCTTTTCTACAACACTCGATTTTGCATAGGTCTCTTCAATCTCAACTATATCTCTTATGATAGAAATAATTTGGATGGTTCCGTCTACTTTTTTTACTGTTAGTCTTACTTCAGAACCTTTAGGTCCTTTTATTTTCTTAACAACATCATCCAAACGCATACCAACAACATCTACAGCTACTCCATTTCCTTGAGCTACTTTAATTACCAAGTCTCCTGCTGCAAGCTGCTTTCCTCTCCATGCTGGCCCACCAGAAATAAGTTCAGAAATCTCAGTGTAATCATTTTTCTTTTGCAAACGAGCTCCAATACCTTCTAATTTACCACTCATACTTACATCAAACCTTTCTTTTTCTTCTGGTGCAAAATAAGTAGTATGAGGGTCGAAACGAGACATTATTGAATTTATATAAAGCGTAAACCAATCATCTCTTTTTAATTCATTCATAAAACCAAAAGATTCGTTCAAAGAATTTAAAGACCCTTCTCTAGATTCTTTTTCTAAAACAGCGTCAGTTTTCATAACGTATTTAGGATCTTTTAACTTTTTATCCTCTTCGGTCTTTTGTTTATCTGTAAAAGAAGATAGTGTAGACAATTTGATTTGCTTTCTCCATTTTTCTTTCAATTCAGTCGAATTTTTCGAATATGGTGCTTTCACGTAATCAACATTAAATTCTTCTTCTACTTTATAATCAAATGGTTTTTTTAAAATATCTTTAAAAATTTTCTTACTTTCTTCCATACGAAGCATCAAACGATCGTACGTAAGATTGAAAAAAGTTAGATCCCTATTGTTTAATTGATCATCTAATTGTAACTCAAATTGAGAAAACTCAGTAATATCCGATTGCAGGAAAAAGCGTTTAGAAGGATCTAAAGCAGCGATATAATCTTTAAAAACTCCTTTCGAAAATGCATCGTCAACTTTCGCAGGATTGTAATGTCCTTTTTCTATTACAAAAGTTAATAATTCCAAAAGTAATTTATCTCGATCTGGATCAATTGCCTTCTTTGTGTTAATGTTAAAGGCAAATAATGTTGCCGAAAGACATAACACTGCTATGAGTATTTTATAATTTTTTTTCATAAAGCGAATAATAGGATTCATCAATTTTTTTATCTAAGATACTCTAAAAACTATGCCAAGTCTTTAGGACACTATATAATTTTTTGTTAAGATATAAAATAATGCAATTTTAAGTTAAGTAAATACGGGGCGAAAAAAATATTTTATTTCTTCGCAATATAAGATTTTGTGTTACTACATTTGTTTAGAAAGACTATTTTTATCAACAAATCTTTTTTTTAACAATTGTACTAATGAAATTTGAAAGGCCTTTAATACTAATAACGAATGACGACGGTATTTCGGCTCCTGGAATAAGAGCTCTAATTGATGTAATTTCGCAGATTGCCGAAGTCATAGTAGTGGCACCAGATAAACCGCAAAGCGCTACTGGACATGCTATCACGATAAATAATACACTTTATCTAAATAAAATCTCAAAAGACAATGATGTAATAACAGAATACAGTTGTTCAGGAACTCCTGTAGATTGCGTAAAAATAGCTGTAAATGAGATCCTGAAAAGAAAACCAGATCTTTGCGTTTCAGGAATAAATCATGGATCAAATTCATCTATTAACGTTATTTATTCCGGAACAATGAGTGCCGCTGTAGAAGCTGGGATAGAAGGAATTCCTGCTATCGGTTTTTCCCTTTTAGATTATGATTGGAATGCTAATTTCGAAGATGCAAAATCCTTTGTAAAAAGTATAACACTCGAAGTTTTAAAAAATAAACTTCCTCAAGGCGTGGTTCTGAACGTGAATTTTCCAAAATTAAAAGAAAAGGAAATTAAAGGAATAAAAATATGTCGTCAAGCGAATGCCCTTTGGATGGAAAAATTTGACAAGCGACAAACCCCTCAAGGAAGGGATTACTTTTGGCTCACTGGTGAATTTGTCAATCAAGACAAAGGCGAAGATACAGATGAATGGGCGCTCGAAAATGGTTATATTTCTATAGTTCCCGTACAATTTGATCTCACAGCCCATCACGCTATTCAAAATCTTACTCAGTGGAATTGGAATGAAACCAAAGATGATTCAAAAAACAGCTAAAAATTAATATTCTAAAAAAAATAAGCACATGAATAAAGTAGACTTACTTATCGGATTTGCAATTGGGATTCTGTCATCATTAATAGGAATATTTCTTTACATCACTCTTGTAGCTCATTTAGACTTTATCGAAGGCTTAAAAATAATGAAGGGTCAAGGACACCTTGGCAAAGTTGTAACTCTTGGTTCCATATTAGATCTAGCTGCTTTTGCAATCTTACTAAAAATGAATAAAGAATTAATGGCAAGAGGTGTCGTCTTGGCAGTGATTATTTTAACGATTGTCACGGTACTACTTTAAAAATGGAATTAAGACTATCTTTGTTTGAAAAATTAGAACTAAAAATAATTTTTTAGCGTTCGTTTTATCTTTTTAAAAGCAAAAAAATGAAATACTACATTATAGCAGGGGAAGCTTCTGGTGATTTGCACGGTTCCAACTTGATGAAAGCACTTTATGAGGAAGACCCAAATGCCGATATTCGATTTTGGGGAGGAGATTTAATGCAAAATGTAGGTGGAACAATGGTGAAACATTACCGCGAATTAGCCTTTATGGGCTTTATCGAGGTGATTTTTAATCTAAAAACAATTTTGTCAAATATTAAAATTTGCAAAAATGACATTACACAATTCAAACCAGATGTCATTATTTATATTGATTATCCAGGTTTTAATATGCGAATTGCCAAATGGGCTAAACAAAACGGTTATAAAAATCATTATTATATTTCGCCACAAATTTGGGCTTGGAAAGAGAACCGCATAACTGCTATAAAACACGATATTGACAAAATGTATGTCATTTTACCTTTCGAAAAAGAATTCTACGAAGTCAAACATAATTTCCCAGTTCACTTTGTTGGACATCCATTAATTGACGCCATTCATAACCAATCAGGGATTGATACCGAAACTTTTAGAATAGAAAATCATCTGTCCCAGAAACCTATAATCGCCATTTTGCCAGGAAGTCGTAAGCAAGAAATAAGCAAAATGTTAGCCGTACTGCTTAGTGTTGTAAAAGATTTTCCAGACTATCAGTTTGTAATCGCTGGCGCACCTAGTCAAGAATTATCTTTTTATCAACAATTCATATCCGGCGAAAACATAAAATTTGTTTCTAATAAAACCTATGCTTTATTGCGTAATTCTATTGCAGCGTTAGTGACATCTGGCACAGCAACGCTCGAAACAGCACTCTTCAAAGTTCCCGAAGTCGTTTGCTATAAAGGCAGTTGGGCATCTTACCAAATTGCAAAACGAATCATAACTTTAAAATACATTTCGCTTGTCAACCTAATTATGGACAAAGAAGTGGTAACCGAATTAATTCAAGACGACTGCTCTACCAAACGCATTCGAGAAGAATTAACCAAAATCTTAGAACCCAATTATCGTCAAGCACTGCTTAAAAATTACGATTTACTCGAAGAAAAATTGGGAGGAACTGGCGCTAGTAAAAAAACCGCACACTTAATTTTCGAAGACCTAAAGTAATCTAATACTATTTCTACTCAGTTTGCTAAAATAAATTTGGGCGTCACCCCATAAAGAAAAGAGGCCTACTTAGCATATCCCTTAGTCGGCCTCTTTTCTTTATGGAGTCGGACTATCCATTTCGCAGCGGCGGATTATTTCTATCTCTTACGCAAAAAAAACCTTTGAAACACACCAAAACTACAAACATCAAAAAACTTCTTATTTCTTACAAATAATTTGTACATTGGTCTAGTAACATAATGATAGTATTTTAAGGAACAAATCTACAGACATGAAAGCATTGCAATTTCCGTTAACAAGAATTACGATCGCTTTTATATTGGGTATACTATTTGTTTCTTTCACAAAACCCAATCCTTCGACTGTCTTTCTTTTATTGGCAATTTCTACTATTTCTTGCTTGATCACTTACTTCGTATCCAAATCAAAAATTAAATATTCTTTTTATTTCGGAATCGCGACGTATATAGTTGCATTCTCCATCGGAGGAGCTTCACAAATAATCCATACTGATTCGTACGAACAAAATAACTACGTCGATTTCAAAAATGCTTTTGACAACACACACACTTTTACACTAACTGTAAGAGAAAAATTAAAAAGCTCTCCCACAAACGAACGCTTTGTTGCACTACTTAATTCAATCGATCAAAAAAAAGTCTCTGGTCGAATACTGCTGAACATTCGCAAAGACAGTTCAAATCATGATTTTCAAATTGGAGATCGATTAAAAATCACTTCCACTTTATATAAAAGCACTTCACAAAAAAATCCAAACCAGTTTGATTATCAAAAATATTTAGAGAACAAACAAATCTATGCCCAACTCTACACTGATATCAGTGAATTAAAAGTAAATTCTCAAACCGAAAAAGACATCTGGTATTACACTGCAAAAATAAGAAGTCGTATTATTCAAAATTTAGAAAAAAGCAATTTTAATAAAAAAGAATTAAATGTCGCCGTCGCTTTAATTATGGGACAACGACAAGATATATCGCCAGAAATTATTCGCGATTACCAGTATGCGGGAGCGATACACATTCTGTCAATTTCAGGTTTACATATTGGTTTTATACTCTTGTTTGTCACTTTTATTCTAAAACCATTCCCAAACTCAAAGCGCGGGAATTTCATTAAATTAATAATTATTCTAAGTTCTCTGTTTCTTTTCGGCATTTTGGCTGGCTTGGCGCCATCTGTTTTGCGCTCTATTACCATGTTTTCGTTTGTTGCCATTGGTCAGTTTCTACGAAGAGGATCCAATATTTACCATACATTACTGGTTTCCATGCTGCTAATTTTATTATTTCAACCTTCTTTTTTATTTGATGTGGGCTTTCAATTAAGTTATACAGCTTTGTTTTTTATTATCTGGTTGCAACCACTTTTGGCACAACTCTGGACACCAAAAAATAAAATTAAAATATACATTTGGAACATTCTTACTGTTTCATTTGCAGCTCAAATAGGAACTTTGCCTCTAAGCATTTATTACTTTCACCAATTTCCTGGTCTTTTCTTTGTAACCAATTTAATCGTAATTCCTTTTCTTAGTTTTATTATGGCTTTAGGAAGCTTGGTTATGATTTTCGCAGCATGCAATTGGGTACCATTCTATCCCTCAAAAGTATTAGAATGGAGTATTTACTTTTTAAATAAAATAATTAGTAGCATCGCGTCATTCGAACAATTTATACTAAAAGATATTCCTTTAAATACAATGCTATTAACCACAACTTACCTTGTCTTGATTACAACAGTAATTTGGTTCAAAAAACCCACTGGGAAAAAATTATTATTTGCTTTGGCATCTATACTTCTTTTACAAATTGTAACGCTAAAAACAAAATGGGACGTGCAAAGTCAAGACGAATTTATCGTTTACAATAATAGAAAGAACACTTTAATGACTGCACGAAAAGGGAACAAAGTAACTTTATATGCTAATGACAGTCTCTTGAAAAACTTTAAAAACAACACGTTGTTGTCGTCTTATTTGTGTGGTAATTTCAGCACACTAGAATCTAAAATAAGACTGGAGAATTTTATTTATTTTAAAGGAAATAAAATAGTTATAATAGATAGTTCTGCCTCCTATCCCATTTCGATAAAACCAGATATAGTGCTACTCACCAAATCTACAAAAATCAATTTAGAAAGATTGTTGGCAATTACCAAGCCTAAAATTGTGGTCGCCGATGGATCAAATTATAATACAATTCTAAAACTTTGGAAAGCAACCTGTGCTAAAAACAAAATCCCTTTTCACGCAACAAGTGAAAAGGGATTCTATATTCTAAATTAATTAGTTTGGGTTATTATTTTTTCGATTTCGGTTTTGGTCCCGTCTGTACAACTGGTTTTACAAAATTACTTGCAACGTCCAACCACGCTTTTGGTCCGCCAGCAACATAACCTGTGCTTCCCAATCCTTCAAAATTAATTCTTCCGTCTTTTAGAACAGCATTTGCAAAGTAAACAGTCGGGAAACCTTGAACGCCGAATACTTGTTGCAATTCATTGTTCTGTTTTTTAATCTCTTCTGTCTGTGCAGTTCTTCTAGGAAAATCCAATTCTACTAGCACAACATTTTGTTTTGCCCAGTTTTCAAATTCCGGAGTTTTAAGCACCTCCTTTTGCAAACGAATACACCAACCGCACCAGTCACTTCCTGTAAAAAACAACAACAATGGTTTCTTTTGTTTATTAGAAACCGTTATAGCTTCTTTGACATCGGTATACCATTTTAGCTCTTGAGCCTGAGTAGCTCCGAATCCTATAAAGAATAAAGCCACTAAAAATATTTTTTTCATTCGTTCTTTACTTTTTTACAAATTTATAAAAAATATATTTATAACCTTATCGCACACCATGCATTAATTTTTTAATAACAGGTGTCATTGCAATTGAGAATACAGCAACAAATATCGAGATAATAGTTAACATCCAAAAGAAATAGCTCAAACCATGCTCATTGGCTATTTTATCAATGTTCTCGCCAAACATACCAGCTCCTTTCATACCTATAGCAACTGCTAAATACCAAACTCCAAACATAAAAGCAATCATTCGAGCGGGAACTAATTTACTTACATAAGATAAACCAACAGGAGAAATACATAGTTCACCCATAGTGTGAAACAAGTAAACCAATATCAACCAGATCATACTAACCGAAGCTGTCTTCGCTCCTGCTTCAATCCCTCCAGCTCCAAAAGCTATACAGGCCATACCAAGCGCAAGTAAACTCATTCCGATACCAAATTTCATATTAGCCGCTGGATTGTATTTACTCTCCCACCATTTAGAAAACAAGGGCGCTAGAGTGATAATAAATAACGAATTCAAAGTAGAAAACCAAGTCGCAGGGACTTCGGTTAATGCTTTAGTAACTTTAGAAATTTTAAGCATTTGCAAAGTACTGTCAGACAAAGTTAGATAACCTGCTGTGTAATAATCTCGTGTTAGCATCCAAAGAGCAATTCCCCACAGTATGAGAAAACTACAACTTAAAATAAGATTAGCTACAGCATAATTTTTAAATGTTTTCTTAAAAAGTGATAATAACACATACGTAATAATTGCAAGTGGTAAAATGGTAATTAATGAATTAATTACTAAAAAGATAAGACTCCAACTTCCTTCTAAAACACGATTGGTGTAATCATTTGCAAAAATTGTTAAACTGTTTGGTGATTGTTCAAATATTGCCCAAAAAAAGATAGTCAAAAAAGCAAAAAAAGTAACTGCCATTAACTTCTGACGAGTTATTGTAGAGTATTGTGTAAAGCGGTATACTAACAAAATAATAAATAAAATTAAAGCGGTAACTATTGCAATTACATTTCCATTTTCACCTAGGAAGCCAAAGACATTAATTTTTCCTCCAGATATTTTGGACGCCGGCGCATTTAAAATCCACAATAAACCTAATGTTGCAGACAAACCAATAATAGCCAATTGCCAAGGTGTAAATGGATTTCTTTTATCTGTGTCTAATGCTGCAGCTTTGGCTACACTTTCCTTATTCGGTTTTAGACCTATATCTCCAAAAATATTCTGCGAAAGCCAAAATTGTAACATTCCGAAAAACATGAAAATTCCTGCTAATCCAAAGCCATAGCTCCAACCCACTTTTTCACCCAAATAACCACAAAGTAATATTCCGAAAAAAGCTCCTGCGTTTACACCCATATAAAATAAGGTATAGGCACCGTCTTTTTTTTCAGGTCTGTCTTTGTACATTTCAGAAATAATAGAAGTCATGTTTGGTTTAAAAAAACCATTCCCAAAAACTAGCAAAACCAAGCCTAGATAAATAGAAAATTCTGTTTCGACAGCCATCGACGCATGACCTAAGGTCATTAAAATAGCACCTACAACAACTGCCCATCGAAAACCAATAACTTTATCGGCAAAATATCCCCCTAACATAGTTGACAGATAAACCAAGCCAACGTAAGATCCAAATAAAGCCGAAGCATTTTCGCGACTCCACTCCCAACCTCCATCAACAAATGAAGTGGTTAAAAATAATATAAGTAAAGAACGCATTCCGTAAAAAGAAAAACGTTCCCACATTTCTGTAAAAAAAAGTACAAATAAACCTGATGGATGTCCTAAAACAGGATTAGAAAAAAATTGGTCTGTAGAATTTTGATTCATGTCTTATAATTGTAATTTAAAAACTATTTTTCGTTGTCTTCGGCTCCGTGTGTTAAACGTTTCAAAGGCTTTAATAAAAGAATAAATAAGAATCCGATCACCAATGTGAAAATAAAAATACCTAAAAATATACTGTATTCTCCAAATTTAGATGCTGATTCTCCAATAATTCCAGCAACTTTATTCCCTAAACCTGTTGCTGCAAAATAAACTCCCATCATTAACGAGGCATATTTTACAGGAGATAATTTCGTAATAAAAGAGAGTGCTACGGGCGAAATACACAATTCACCCAAAGTATGAAATAAATACGCTAAAACCAACCAAAACATTGACGAGTATCCTGAACTTTCAAACTGCATAGCAGCAAAAACCATGAACAAGAAACCAAAGCCCATTATCGCAATTCCAATTGCCATTTTAAAAAGAGAAGAAGCTTCTTGTCCTTTTAACTTGCGTTTTGCCCAAATAGAAGCAACACCAGCAGCAAATAAAACGATAAACCCAGCATTTAAACTTTGAAACATCACAGTAGGAACTTCCAATCCAAACAAAATACGGTCTGTTTTAGAATCCGCATATAAATTCATCAATCCTCCAGCCTGCTCGAAAGCGCCCCAGAAAATAATCACCATAATAAAGGAAATCAGCAATACCATAAAGCGATCTTTATCTATTGTTGCTGTCAACTCCTTGTAGATCATCATCATTAATGCAGTAATCAAGGTCAAGAACAAAAATAATATTCCAAATCCCCAACCTAATTTATACCAACCATAAAATGAAACTACAACTAATAAAGCGGTAATAATTAATTGTTTTTGTGAAACTAATAAATTACTAAATAGCTCACCATAAGAAGATTGATTTTCAGTAGTAGCATGAACAGGTTCAAAATTACCAACATGTGTCAGATATTTTTGTCCCCAAATGTAAACGGCTAATCCTAAAAGCATAGCAATACCTGCTAATCCAAAACCAGCATGCCATCCCCATTTTGCAACAACAAATCCAACGATCAATGTTGCTAATAAAGATCCTGTATTAATTCCTATGTAAAAAATACTAAATCCTTTATCTCTACGAATATCACCTTGTTGATATAGTCCCCCAACCATTGTTGAAATATTCGGTTTTAAAAGACCTACTCCTAGAATAACCAATCCCAAACCTGTATAAAAAGCCCAAGTATCGCTTAATACCAAAACGCCATGTCCGGCACAAAGTATCAAAGCTCCAATTAAAACAGCCCTTTTTTGTCCTAGTAATTTATCAGCTATCATTCCACCCGGAATTGACATTAGATAAACTAGCATCGTATACCAACCGTAAAGCGCCAAGGCTTCTTGGCTAGTCCAACCTAGACCTGCTCCGCGATCATCTCCAATCGTTTGCGTAGTCATATACAATACTAATAAAGCACGCATTCCATAGTACGAAAAGCGCTCCCACATTTCGGTTAAAAATAAAATAAATAATCCTGTCGGATGTCCAAAAAGTGTGGATTCGACATGGGTATTAGTAGTCGTATTAGGCATAGTTTATGATTTGATTGCTATTATTTACTTTACTTCTTGCATTAATTTTTTAACCAAAGGGGATATTAGTATTAAAACAATCCCAGCTATCAATGCATAAAGTGCTAGTTGTTTGTAACCATCAGCATAAACATTTAATTTTTCAATATTGGTAGCATGTTCAGAAGCTTCAGCGATGTTAGCACCTAGCAATCCCGCAAAATACTGACCATAAGCACTTGCCAAAAACCACATGCCCATAATAACCGCTTGTGTTTTTAGAGGAGAAAGCTTTGTCATTGCTGACATACCAATAGGTGACAGACAGAGTTCTCCAAAAGTGATAATAAACCACGCAAAAGTGAACAATCCTAAAGATGTTTTACCATCAGCACCTGCAAAGAATTTGGTGTAATAAAATATCCAAAAACCACCTGCAAGAAATAAAAATGCTAATCCAAATTTAATAACAGTATTAGGCTCAATTTTTCTTTTCGCCATCCATAACCAAACCAAACCAACTAAAGCAGCAAAACCAATAACAAAGAAAGAATTCGCCGAATTATTTACTCCATTTGGGCTCAACTCAACTCCAAGAATGGTGTTGTTAAGATTATTTACAGCGAAAATACTTAAGGAACCACCACTTTGCTCGAAAAATGCCCAAAAGAAAATAGAGAAAATGATGAAGATCAATGCTGCAAATAGTTTCTTATTCTCGGCAACGGAGAAATTTTTCATCTCATATAGCAAATATAGTATCGAAGCTGGCCCAATAAACATCATAAAATAATCTGTATACACCGTATTGGCAACCATTATAATGATAATAGGAATAATCAATAATGACCCAGCGTACGTTAGAATTTCAAATTGTTTCTTTTTCGAAGTGTCGATATGTGCTAATGGCGACAATCCAATGGGGCCTAATGATTTTTGCGTTCTTGTAAATGTTAATAAACTTATAATCATAACAATTGCAGCAAAACCGAAACCAACATTCCAACGCAAATGTTCAGGAACAATAGATTGCCACATCGAACCTTCAGCAACAGCGATACAAATATATCCACCAATTAATGCCCCAAGATTTACTCCCATATAAAAGAAAGAAAAACCTGCATCCCTTCTTGGATCACCTTCGCTATACAATTGTCCGACCATGGATGAAATATTAGGTTTAAAAAACCCAGTTCCAACAATAGTAAAACCAATACCTATAAAAAAGTAATTCTTGGGATCTATTGACAAAATAACACTCCCAATAATCATTAAGATTCCTCCCCAAAATAACGATTTTCTGAGGCCAAGAATTTTATCGGCAAATAATCCTCCAATAAAAGTAAAAGCATATACCCATGCTTGCGTTGCACCATATTGTAGATTAGCGATTCTGTCATTCATTCCTAGTTGACCAACCATAAAGACAACCAACATTCCTCTCATTCCATAGAAACAAAAACGTTCCCACATTTCACTAAAAAACAAATACCACAATTGCTTTGGATATTTTCCCTTAAAATTTTGTATTTGCGCTAAACTTAAATTTTGTTCCATCTTTATATTTTAAGTATTATAAATAAAAAACATCATGCTTTTGAGCGAATCAAAAATATGATGTTTTTTTTAAATTTTCTATTTCCTACTATTATCGAATACCATGCATCATTTTTTTCAAAAATGGAGTTAATGCAAATAGTAATACTGCTGCTAGTCCTGTTAGTATGACAAAAACCATAAAAAATTCAAATAAATTATGAATTTCGAAACCTACAAAAAGTGGATTGTGGTCCATAATTTGATGTTTGTCTAATAACTGTATTTGTTCTGCAGTAGGAGTTACTGTTTTGTCAAGAACAGCTTGCAAATCTATACCTAAATTTTTTGCTTTATCAAATTTATCTCCTGTAGCTGGCAATATGGCTCCTAAGGTTCCAGCTAATGCATATCCTGATGCATTTGACAAGAAAAACACACCGTACAATAAAGAAGAAAAACGTTTAGGAGATAATTTTCCTACCAATGATAAACCTATTGGTGATAAGCAAAGCTCTGCACAAGTATTCAATAAATACAATAAAATCAACCATTTTACAGCTAAAAGTCCTGAGCTACCCAAATCTTTTACTTGATTAGCAATCATAAAGAAACTGATTGCGATTATTAATAGTCCAAAAGCCAATTTTACTGGAGAAATAGGTTCTTTATCATTCGCTCTTAATTTATCCCACAACAAACTAAATGGAACCGCTAATGCAACAACAAATAATCCGTTAAAAATTTGAACCATAGAGGCTGGCATTTCCCATCCAAAAAAGTCTCTATTTGTTTGGTTATCGGCAATAAATGTTAAAGAAGAACCCGCTTGTTCGAAAGCTGCCCAAAAGAAAATAATAAAAAAGGAAATAATATATATAACCCAAATTCTATCTTTCTCAATTTTAGTTAATGAGCTGTCAGACAAAATTAAACCTGCAAGAGTGATCCCGCAAGCATAAATTATAGGATAAATAATTGTTTTTACTACATTATCACCATCTACTGAAAAATGAAATAGTAAAAACATCCCAACAAAAGCAACAACAGAAAGCAGTAAGGCTTTAGTAGAAAAAACAGCACTTTGCGCTTCTCCTTCTTCATAATCAGAAGAATCATTTTTAGAAGGCAATCCTCCTAAAGGTTTTCCTTCTGGCGTAACCACATATTTATTTTTCAAGAAATAAAACAACAAAGTCCCAATAAGCATTGCAACAGCTGCCGCCAAGAATCCCCATTTAAACGCGTGAATATCTCTTATTCCATCTGTTTTTACATCACCTAATAATGGACAAATAAATTGACCTAGAAAGGCACCTATATTGATCCCCATATAAAAAATAGTAAAAGCGGTATCCAGTTTATTTTTTTCTTGTTTGGGATACAAACTCCCTACCATACTGGAAATGTTAGGCTTAAAGAAACCATTTCCAAAAATGATTACTCCTAATCCAGAATACATAATAGCGGTTGATAAACTTAAATTATCACCAAAAATACTCGCACTAGTAAATAATAATAGTTGACCCACGGCCATCATTAATCCGCCTAGCATGATACAATTTCTATTTCCAAAAAAACGATCGGCAATAAAACCACCCAACATTGGAGTCAAATAACAAAGACCCAGAAAACCTCCGTAAATTAAAGAAGCATCCTCTTCTTTCATCATTAAAGAATTTACTAAAAACAGTGTTAACAATGTTCTCATTCCGTAGAAATTGAATCGTTCCCACATTTCGGTTCCAAACAACACCCATAATCCTTTTGGATGTGCCGTTTTTACTTGATTTTCTATCATTTTTTTAGCTTGGTTTTGGTTTTGAGTTATAAATTTGCTTTGATAAAGTTAGTCATTTTAGTATATAATTGAATTCTTGTTTTACCGCCATAAATTCCGTGGTTTTTATCGGGGTAGATTTGAGAATCGAATTGTTTGTCGGCTTGAATTAAAGCTTCCATCATTTCCATAGAATTTTGAACATGCACGTTGTCATCGGCTGAACCATGAATCAATAAAAACTTGCCTTTTAATTTTTCTACATGATTTATTGGAGAGTTTTGATCGTATCCCTTAGCATTTTCTTGCGGGGTTTGCATGTATCTTTCCGTATAAATACTATCATAAAAACGCCAATTAGTTACTGGAGCAACAGCAATCGCCATTTTAAAAACATCACCTCCTTGAAAAATACAATTTGACGCCATAAAACCTCCGTAAGACCAACCAAAGATTCCTATTCTAGACTTATCAACATAAGGATAGTTTCCAATTACTTTTGCTGCATCGATTTGATCCTCTACTTCATATTTTCCTAATTGCAACTGCGTAATTTTCTTAAAATCGGCACCTTTAAAACCTGTACCTCTTCCATCCACACAAGCCACAATATATCCTTGTTGCGCCAACATCATGAACCAATAATCATCAGCACTATTCCAATCATTATTTACTTGTTGTGAACCTGGTCCCGAATATTGATACATAAAAACAGGGTATTTTTTTGAAGCATCAAAATCTTTTGGTTTGATAATCCAAGCATTCAATTCATTCCCTTTTTCAGTTTTTAATACAAAAAACTCTTTTGAAGGTAAGTTATAAGCTTTTAGTTTTTGGGCCAATGCATTATTGTCGACAATAATCTGAACTTGTTTTCCATCTTTTGCTTCATTTAATGTATACGTGGTTGGTTGCGTAGCGCTAGAGAACGTATTAATGAAGAACTGAAAATTAGGACTAAACGTCGCAGCATTCGTACCTTCATTTTTAGCTAAAGCTATTTTGTTTTTGCCATCTAATGATATGCGGTAGATTGCTCTATTGATGGAACCATTTTCAGTAGATTGATAGAAAATAGTTTTTGATTTTTCGTCGAATCCGTAATAGGAAGTTACTTCCCATTTCCCTTTTGTAACTTGATTTATCAGCTTACCAGTCTTGTCATAGAAATAAATATGATTGAACCCGTCTTTTTCACTTGTCCAAATAAAGCTATTGTCTTTTAAGAATGTCAAATTATCTGTTACATCAACATAGGCTTTGTCTTTTTCATTCAAAGCTACCTTTGCAACCCCTGTAGTACCATCGATAAATAGCAAATCCAAATTATCTTGATGGCGGTTTAAAACTTGTGCCGATAGTACGTTGGCATCGTTCGTCCATTGCAGTCGGGCTACATAAAAATCATTGTAATTCCCTAAATTAACTTTCTTAGTTGCATTCGCTGAAACATCAAAAATATGCAACGAAACTGCTGAATTTTTTTCTCCGGGTTTAGGATATTTAAAAGTTTCCACCGACGGATATAAATTTTTATTAAAGACAGACATAGAAAATTCTGGAACTTCACTTTCGTCAAAACGAATATAAGCTATTTTTTTGCTGTCGTTACTCCAGTCAAATGCTCTTACAAAAGCAAATTCTTCTTCATAAACCCAATCCGTGATTCCGTTAATAATAGAATTCTTTTTCCCATCTGTAGTGACTGCACTCGATTTTTTTGATGCGACATCGTAAACAAATAAATTATTTTCTTTAGCATAAGCGATCTTTGTACCATCTGGTGAAAAAGTAGGCTCTTGCACCTGAAAGTCGAATAATTTTGTCAATTCTTTAGTTGTCGTATTGTATAAAAAATAATCGGCTGTAAAAGAATGACGGAAAATTTTATTGTTATTACAAGCTAATAAAATTAGTTTTTCTGAGGCATCGAATGTGTAACTTTGGATAGCCGGTAGTTCTTTGTGGTCCTTTGTATCAATAAGTGTCGCTACTTTTTTTAATGTTGCAAAATCGTAAAGATCTATTTGGATACTCTTTGTTGCTCTATCAAAATTCAAGACGGTATATTGATTGGAGTTTTTCATTGACTGTAAATTTTCCATACCCTTAGCACGAAAAGCGCTATTAAAAATTTCATCAATCGTGATTTTTTGTTGTCCAAAAACAGTAAAAGACAAAAATAAAAGTAACGCCGTAAACTTAGCTGACCTCATAATATAGATTAAGTTATAAAAGCGACAATTTTAGTGAAAAAAATACACATAAAGCACTTTTGATGTGTTAAATGTTGCAAAAATCTATTTTTTAACCAAAATTAAATTAGTGCCAAGTAAAAAAAGTTAAATCAACAAATAATTCGTGCTGTAGCAGGTTTAGACTTAACACATTATTATTAAAATGGTATTTTGTTTAAATTCTTAAAAAACCTTGGAATGATAACGATCGTATCAAAAGTATAGTAAATTATTCGGTCTTGAGTTTTTTATTTATAATATAGATGAGATTTAATGCCAATTATAAATTTATACCCCGTATTTTATTTTGTTCATTTTATCTGAAGTAAAAAATCCACTATCTATAATGGCTTTGACACAGAATACTTTGAAAATATTTTTGATTATTTACACAAATTAAAACCAATAAACTACAAAATACAAAACATTTGAAAAAACACTATGAAATGGAATGTGTATCTTTGTTTGAGTTACCCTTTAATTTTAAAATATGAATAACTCCATCGCAGGATTTTCTAAATTATCTAAACAAGAAAAAATAAACTGGATTGCAAATCAATATTTTTCTACTCCGGTTGAAGCTATAGCAATTCTCAAAAACTACTGGAACACCGACGAAAAAATACAAAGATTACACGATGAGTTCATAGAAAATACGATCTCTAATTTTTATATTCCTCTGGGTGTTGCTCCTAATTTTCTAATTAACGGTACGTACACTACAATCCCCATGGCTATTGAAGAAAGCTCCGTCGTTGCCGCTGCCGCAAAAGCTGCTAAGTTTTGGTCAACTCGTGGCGGATTTAAAGCAACCGTTCTTAATACCGAAAAAATTGGTCAAGTCCATTTTATTTATAAAGGAGACGAATCTAAACTAGTGCTATTTTTCGCCCAACATAAAACAAAATTTTTTGAAGCGACCGAAAGCATCACAAAAAATATGCAGAAAAGAGGTGGTGGAATTTTAGATATTGTTCTGAAGGATAAAACCAATCTAATGCCAAATTATTATCAGCTGCATGGAACGTTTGAAACAAAAGATAGCATGGGTGCCAATTTTATAAATTCCTGCTTGGAGCAGTTTGCGAAAACCTTAAAGGAAGAGGCACTTTTGTACTCTTTATTTTCCGAGGAAGAAAAGAACATACAAGTAGTCATGAGCATCCTTTCTAATTATGTACCCAATTGCATTGTTAGAGTCGAAGTTTCCTGTCCCGTTGAAGAACTCGCCGAAAAACACATTGAAAATCCACAAGAATTTGCAGAAAAATTTATTCAAGCCATTCAAATTGCCGAAGTAGAACCTTTTCGAGCGGTAACTCATAATAAAGGAATAATGAATGGAATCGATGCTGTGGTTCTCGCAACTGGAAATGATTTTAGAGCAGTAGAAGCAGGCATACACGCTTATGCATCTCGAAAAGGACAGTATTCAAGTTTGTCTCATGCTAAAATAGAAAATGGAATTTTTAGTTTTTGGCTTGAAGTGCCTCTTGCTTTAGGCACTATTGGTGGCTTGACTTCTCTTCATCCGTTGGTAAAGCTATCGCTGGAAATGCTTAAAAAACCTTCGGCAAAAGAATTAATGGAAGTTGTAGCAGTAGCTGGTTTGGCACAAAACTTTGCTGCATTGCGCTCTTTAACGACAACAGGAATTCAAGAAGGCCACATGAAAATGCATCTCAATAATATTCTAAACCAGTTTGATGCCAATGATGAAGAACGTTTCTTAATCAAAAAACATTTTAAACACAATACCGTTTCTCACAGTGCTGTGCATGAATTTATTGAAAAGCTCAGAAAATAACTAGATTCAATTTCAAAATTCAATGGCAGTTAAAATATCAATTTCAAAACAAAAATGAAAAAAAGCTTCTACAGCAACGGTAAACTTCTAATAACAGGAGAATATTTGGTTCTTGATGGTGCAAAAGCATTGGCGTTACCAACTAAATTTGGGCAAAAGCTGATTGTTGAAAATGGCATCAATCAAGAAATAAAATGGACTAGTTATGATGCTGATGGCAGTATTTGGTTTGAAGATCTTATACTTTTCGCCGAAATTATAGAAAAAGCTACTTTTGAAAAAGATTCGATAAAAAACACCTTACTTACTATTTTACACGAAGCTTATTTATTAAATCCAGAACTATTGAAAAAGGAAAATGGATTTACGATCTCTACACAACTAACTTTTCCTAGAAAATGGGGCTTAGGAACCTCTTCTACTCTTATAAACAATATCGCTCAATGGCTAGAAGTAGATGCCTTTACACTACTTGAAAACAGCTTTGGAGGTAGCGGCTATGATATTGCCTGCGCACAAAATGATTTCCCTATTATTTATCATTTAGAGCAAGGAAAACCAATTGTCGAAAAAGTAGTTTTCGATCCCACTTTATTCTCAAAAAATCTTTACTTTGTTTATCTAAATAAAAAGCAAAACAGTAAAAATGCCATTGCTTTCTACAAGAGTAAAAAAAATAATTTAGATGATTATAAAAATAGGATCAACGAAATCACTAAAAATATTGTAACCGAAAAAACAACAGCCATGTTTACACAGTTACTGGAAGAACATGAAAAGATATTAAGTTCTATTCTCGAAATGAAAACCGTCAAAGAAACTTTATTTTCAGATTATAATGGAACTATAAAAAGTCTCGGAGCCTGGGGAGGTGATTTCGTGTTAGTAATTGCAGAAGAGGACCCCAAGCATTATTTTGTTTCAAGAGGTTATGAAACTGTAATTCCGTATAGTGACATGATCTTAAACGATTAGTGCCATCGCAAATAACAGAACAAAAACTGCAAATTAAAAACCCGATATTTTCTAAATTATTTAGAAAATATCGGGTTTTTAATTTGTATTGAAACTACTGTTTAGTAATTAAAATCTTTTCTATTGTCTTTAATATCGGCATCTTCTTTTAATGCTGGAAGCACTCTGTTAACATCAGAATCGCTTGCTGCTTTTACTTTTGTAACATATGATGCGTAATTGTTCAACGCTGGTGCTTTTACAGTAGATGTGTTTTTAACAACATAGATACCTGTAGTTCCTTCAATAGGAGCAGACATTTTGTTAGCTGCTAGAGCAAGTGCGTTTCCAACAACTTTTGGCTCTTGACCCACGCCACCCGCTAGAACTGGATTTTCTAAAGTCACATCTGCTACTTGCTGAACTGATGAACCAGTAGCTTTAGCAATGTCTTCTAATGAACTTCCTACCATTTTAGCTTTCAGAATCGCTGCTTTTTTCTTGTTTTTAAGTATAGACTCTACATAAGGTCTTGCTTGAGTAACAGGAACTAATCCTGAATTATCTATCGCTTTAACTTTTGCGATAACATGTCCAAGATTTGCTACTTCGAATCTTTTTACCGCTCCAGCTTTAGTCTCTTTTTCAAAGGCCCATCTTACAATATTTCTTTGATTACCTAATGGTCCAAAATTTTCATCCATTGCTTTTAGAGGGACAGCAGGAGTTACTGTAAGTCCCATATCTTTTGCAACTTTGTTAAAATCCTTATCTGCCGCATCCATTTCAAACTTAGTTGCTTCTGTAAATATTTTATCAGATGTTACTTCTGATGCTTCAATTTTTTGAGCTACAGTAGCTAAACGAATTCCGTCTTGTTTGTCTGTAATTTTGATGATGTGAAATCCGAAAGGAGTTTCAACTAAACCAATTTTACCAATTCCGTTATTAAAAACAAAGTCATTAAACGGTTTTACCATTTGATTTTGGCTAAAATACCCTAAATCGCCACCTTGCTGAGAAGAAGAATCATCAGAGCTTGTAAAAGCTAACATTAAGAAACTATCTGGATTGGCATTTATTTGCGCTAACAATGCTTCAGCTTTTTCTTTAGCTTGCTCTTTGGTTCTTTTTTCTTTTTGGTTAGGAACTTGAGTTCCCTCATAACTAATTAAAATATGACTTGCTTTTGCATTTACACCTGCTTTTGTACCTAAAGATTTAGAAATACAGTAGTACTGACCAAATACATAAGGACCGTAAACTGCTCCCGGAGCTAAGTTGTATAATTGTTCTGCATCTACCGCTGGCAAATCTTTTTTCGCAACATAAGTAGAATCATAAGGAATGTCTGAATTTGAATTCACAAAATCAATTGCATTAGTTGTAGTTTTAAATCCTGCTAAAGTATCATTCTTTCCTGTTGTCTTGTTATATACAACACTTCCTGATAACAAAGCTGTAATTTTGGATTTTACATCATTTATATCTGCAGCCGATGCTTTATCTTCAATCAACACATATTCTACTTCACGAATCTCATCGGATTTGAATTTTTTTGGACTCAACTTCATATAATCAACAATTTCAGCATCGCTTACTTTAACATCGCTATCTTTTATTGTTGAATACAAACCAGCAACGTAAGAAAAACTTACTTTGTTAGCCCCCATTTCATAGTTAAACTTACCTTCGCTATCAGTAGTATAAATTCCTGCTTTGATTAAAGAATTATAGATTTGAAACTTTGCGTTAAGCTCAGCATCTTTCTCTCTATCTTTTAAATATTGGGCTTGCTCTGGATTTGATTTAAAATATTCCTTGAATTTTACAACGTCAAATATTCCTGCAGCGTTCAAAAACATTGGATTTTTACCAATATTAGCATCTCCTTTAAGAACATTTAAAATATGGCTTTCACCTACTCTCAAACCTAATTTATCAAATTCGGCAGAAAGCAAAGCTACAGAGACTTCTTGATCCCAAACTCTTTTTGAAGCTTCGGTCGAAGTAATTCCTTGTCCACTTTTCTCAACATTACTCACTTTGATTCTAAAATCCTCAAATGAGACATCTTTACCATTGATGCTTCCTACATCTTTGGAGCTTGAACTCATACCTCCTTTTGAAAAAAGATCTTGTATTATAAATGAAAATAATGCTAGAGCAATTACTCCTATCATTATAACGGAATGCTGTCTAATTTTTGCTAAAACTGCCATTGTATAGTATTGTTAATTTTAAATTTTGTTTGCGAAAATACAATTATCTAATTAATAATTATAGAACTACTGTTCTTTTTTTGTTTTTTTTTAAATATAAAAAAAATTATCAGTCTGTTATAGACATTTTAACTAATTCTATTTTCTTATTTGTTGCTTGCTCAATTATAAAATGATAATTTCCAATCGTTATTTCATCACCAATTTGGGGAATTTCTTTAGTAAAATCTACAATAAATCCACCAAGTGTTCCATAGGAATCACTCTCTGGAATTGCAAGCTTATAGACCTGATTTAGATATTCAACATCAAAACGTGCCGAAAAAATAAATCCTTCACTACCCAAATCAGTTTCTATTAATTCTTCGTCAGAATCATGTTCGTCTTCAATTTCGCCAAAAAGCTCTTCAACGATATCTTCTATGGTCACTATTCCTGATGTTCCTCCGTACTCATCTAAAACTACGGCAACGCTTCTACTTTTTTTGGTCAATAAATTCATTGCATCCTTTATAAAAATAGTTTCTGGAATAAATTCTATCGGGTTTAAAATCTCTTCTATACTACTGGGCTTTTTAAATAAATCAAACGAATGTACATAGCCTACTATATCATCGAGTGACTTTTGGTATATCATAATTTTCGAATAGCCCGTTTCTATAAAAACCACTTTAAGATCTTCGACTGATTCGAACAAGTCAATAGCAACAATCTCAGTTCTTGGCGTCATAATGTCCCTAGCTTTTACGCCAGAAAAATCTAAAGCATTCTGAAAAATTTGTATCTCTGAATCTACCTCTTCTTGATCTCCAACGGCGCTCATTTGTTCTGTGATGTAATTTCCTAATTCTATTTTACTAAAATAAAGCTGTATCTCATCGCCCTCGGTTTTAAAAAACTTTTTTAAAACAAAATCTGATATCCAAATGAAAAAAGTAGCTATTAAATAAAAAAGGAGATAGAAAATATACGCCGGAATTGCGAAAAACTTAATTAATGAATTGGCATAAATTTGAAAAAAAACCTTTGGTAAAAATTCTGCTGTTATTAATACGATCAATGTTGATACTATCGTTTGAATCAACAAACTCGTCAAATCCGAAAAATAAAAATGAAAAGACAATAATTTTTGCATCAACAATTCGCCCATAAAAAAACCATAAACCACAAGCGAGGTATTGTTACCAATAAGCATTGCTGCCAAAAATTTGGATGGTTTTTCAGTAAGTTTAGTGAGTGCTTTGGAAATGAAATTATCTTTTTTTTTCTCTAATTCAAGATAAATTTTATTCGAAGAAATGAATGCAATTTCCATTCCTGAAAAAAAAGCAGATAGTATTAAACATAATATTATAATACTAATTTCCATTAATTAGGATTGTTTGTTTCTATCAGCAAACTTCTTAGCAAATTTTAATCTAAAGAAAAACATAAAAATAGCTAGTCCTCCAATGATGAAACTCATCCATGGCGTTTCTACACCCGAATTCCACTTCATAAACCCATCATAAATGAAAAAAATTCCGAAGGCAAGATAGACATACGGCGTGTACTTAATTATATTCATAATTTGTATATTAATTTATTCCGAGGATTCAATTTCCCCTATTATTCGTTGTGAATTGATTACTTTAAAATCTTTACTAAAATCTATTCCTTGTCCTGTACTAGATCCTTTTACATCTGTTAGTTTAAATCTTTTCTCGGTGTAGAACCACTGGTTTTTTTGATCAAAATACAATTGCTCTGTTTCTAGCATTTGTCCCGTTTCGGACGTGATTTTTACTTTTCCTTGTAAGTCAATTATATTCGTTTGTTTATAAGAAACTGCAAAATTTGATCGTATAAAAGTCTTTTTTCCTTGATTGTCGTAGATCGTTACATCGATTCCTTTAGGAAACTCGGTAAATGGGAATTCTACATTGGCATAATCTAACATTTTTGCACTTATCAATATAGATTTTATCTTACCTGAATCTGTATATTTCAAATTGACAGCATCTGCATCGCCGCTTGGCATAAACTCTGAAAAATCATTTTTTTGTACTTCTTTAAAATTACTTTCGCATCCCATAGACAACGTTACAGCTAACGCTATAAATCCTATAAATGAAAAATATTTTTTAAAAGTCATAATGTATATTTAAACACCCTCATTTTTGTAATGAATCAGTTTAAAGTTAATTAATTTTATATTGTCTAAACCATTTATCATTAAGAGAGAAACTGATACTTAAAGTAGCATAATTTTCTTGAATTAGTCCGTTTAAAGTTGTCCCTCTTTTTCCATATTCTAAACCAAGATTAAAATTAGAAAGCGCTCCGGTTGTTGGCAAACCAAAACCAAGCGTCAAAGCAGTTTCACTAATTGATTTTGAATTAACATTAATTCCTGTTTTACCAAATTTCATACCTGCACGATACGTTACTCTTTCATAATATTTAGAAAACACTTTATAATTAGGAATGTAATATCCACCTAAACTATAATTTGTGTAATTTTCATATGAAACATTAGCTGATGAATTATACTGATTTGCTAAATCGCCAACAGTTTGGTAAATAATTTGCGTCCCTAATAGCCATTTTTTTGATTGACCAAAACCGGCACCAAAAGAAAATTTGCTAGGCATTGTTAAATTTCTTTCAACGGCATTTTCATCAGAAGCATCAAGTCTTACTAAGTTATAATTAGGATCATATTGAACTGCCGATAATCTTTGAACATTTTTTGAACTCAATTTACTTTCTGGAGAGAAACTCAAACTACTAAAAAAGTTCAGTTTTTCATTAATTTTACGTTGGTACATTGCCCCAAAATTAACGTTTAATCCAGACAAAGTAGACTCGTTCTCTTCATAAGTACCAACAGGAATTTCTGTTAGAAACTTTAAGGTTGTATTGTTTATTTTTCCAAAATTATATTGAATATCCGCTCCTACCACTAAGTTGGGAACAATTGTATACCCAACGGCTAAAAAGGTTTTGTTTAAACCACCTGTACCCGTTAATCGGCTACTATTCAAATTAGCATCTGAACTGAGTGAAACAATATTATAACCAACAGAGGAATATGGCAGTAAACCAAAACCTACTCCAAGCTTTCCTAATGGCAATGCAACTGCTATATAATCTAAAGTGCTTCTTTGCGCTTTAGCACTTTCACTTTCAGATTTTAATGTTGTTGAAGTATAACTTCCACCCATAGTAAAAGTTGTAAGCCTTAAACTCGCAAAACTCGCAGGATTCATTAAATTGATATGAATACTATCTTGCTCGATCCCTATTCCAGACATAGAGCGATTTTCAAGGGTTCCTTTAAATCGAACTTCACCAATTCCAAAATACGAATAAGGAGAAGCTGATCCACTTTGAGCAAAAGATGCAATTGACAAAAAGAAACACGCAGTAACAATAAATTTTTTAATCATTTTTAATTTTATATTGAAAAATTTGATTCAAACTCTCCAATAGAAAATTTGAATTGGCAAATATGGTATTTTTTAATCGTTTAGCCAAAAAATCTGTGTCTCCGCCCGTTAAAATTATTATAAAATTTGAACTCAACGCTCTATATTGATTTATAAAACCGTCAATCTCATAAACCAATCCATTTACTATCCCCGAATGAATTGATTCAGCCGTAGAGTCTCCAATGAAGTGATTTGGAATTTCTACTTTTAATAGCGGTAGTTTTTCTGTATAATTATGTAAAGCTTCGTATCGCAAACGCAACCCAGGAGATATCGCGCCTCCTTGGTATACGTTATCTTGATTTACAAAATCATAGGTAACGCAAGTGCCTGCATCTATTATTAGACGATTCTGATTTTGAAATTCTAAAGTAGCTCCAGCAGCAAGAACCATTCTATCGATTCCCAACGTTTTTGGTGTAGTATAATTATTAGAAAAAGGAAATGAATCTTCATGCGACACAAACCATACTATTAAGTCATTTTCGAATGCCAAAAAGAACCTTTTATCAAATTCTCCAACCGAAGCGACAACCAAATGAGTGATTTTTTCGTATTTTTTTAAAATAATTTCAATTTTTTTTTGAATTTCTTCTTTTAAAAATACACAATATTCTAATGCGTTATTACCCTCAAAAACAGCACCTTTAATTCTCGTATTTCCAACGTCTATGGTTAAAATCATAATGCTTTATTTAAAAATGCTAATGTACGAATAGATTTTTTTTAAAAAATGTATTGTTTAATTTAAAAAACATCTTATATTTGCACCCGCAAACAAGTTCACAGACTAACTATTCAAATAGCAACCATGTGAGTTAATAAGCAAGGTACCTTAGCTCAGATGGTAGAGCAATGGACTGAAAATCCATGTGTCCCTGGTTCGATCCCTGGAGGTACCACAAAACCCAAGCAGAAATGTTTGGGTTTTTTGTTTTATATTACTTTTATTTTTATTAAATTGCTTACATTCAGATTAATACAGTTAAAATAAAAAACCGTATGTGTTGTTTTTAAAAAAAAAGCATACTAAATCATTAAAAAAACTGTTAATTATGTGGTGTTTTATAATCAGATTATCAAATTTAATGTAATTGACAAATGAAAAAAATGAACTCTATTTTACTGATCGATGATGATATGGCAACTAACTTCATCAGTAAAATGCTGCTTAAAAAAGCAAACATTACCGATTCTATTGTAACTGCATTAAATGGTCGCGAAGCTTTAGATTATCTTACTAATAGTGGTGAGTATGAAAAAGCAAATGCGCCATTTCCAAAACCTGTTCTTATATTGTTAGACATCAATATGCCTTTAATGGACGGCTGGGAATTTGCTTCAGCATTCGAGAAGCTTGACGACATGCAAAAAGGAAATTCGATAATTATAATGCTTACTAGTTCGAATAGTCCCGAGGACAAGGCCAAAGCAGATACGTATTCTTCAATAACTGGTTTTCAAAATAAAATATTGACAATGGCAGCCCTTAATTTAATTTTAGAAAAATACTTTCCAGAATATTTAAAGTAATTTTTAAGCCTGTACAACAATTCTAATTATCTATCTGTTACGCTTTTAACTAAAAATAAAGAAAAAAGCCCCTTATTACTGACACCTCAGTTAATTTTTGTTTTTAGAACTAATACGTTTCTATTCCCATATACCATTTTTTTTATTAAAAAAAAATAAATGATTTTACTATTTTATTGCGTATCATTTAATTTTTTATATTTTTACCAGATGATCGGCAAAAAAATGCTTTTAATCGATTATTTGTAATTATTATAAATAATTATTTATAAAAATATGATATGGCAACACCTTTACTCATTTCTCTCAGAAATTTAATCTCCTCCTCTGTAATTTCGAAACTTAATAAACGATTTGATGAGAATGAAGCTTTGCTGAGGAAGTCACTAGACGCAAGTATTTGCACTATTCTAATTGGTTTAGATGCAATAATTGAGAACAAAACTTTATATGACAGTGCACTCGAATCCATTTCTGCTTCCCAGTTTTACGATTTCTTAACGGTTGAAAACGGAAAAATAACAGCAATAAACAATTCTTTTGAAGAGGAAGGTCAAATTCCTTTGAATCTAATTTTCTCAAATAAAAAAGGTCGTATATCTGAAATGATTTCAAATGAAATCGGAATAAAAAGTGAAACAGCACATGCCGTTTTTAATTTTGCTGTAATGGTTACCTTTTCACATCTTTTAATTGAAAAACAAAAAATAAAAAATATTAAGCAAGCGCTAATAGAAGAGCAGAGACCAATTTTAAGCGCTATTCCTGAAGGGCTTAGAGTCATTCTGGGTTATTCACATTTTGATTGCGGAGAAGAATTTAGCCTTCCCGCTAATCACTTAAAAACATCACGCTTCACAGCAAATGTTCTTTCCAAAATTTTTAAACTTTGATTGTGTTTCTAAAAAGTAACGATAAAACACAGACTACATTAGAAAACCAATAACACTAAAATAAAAAAATGATACCAATTTGCATCGGTATCATCTTTATTAGTAGTATTAGAATATTATTTAAGCATAAATTCTTTGGATAGTGTATCAATTTGAATTTTGAAAGTTCCTTTTTCAGAAACCCATTTCAAATCATTGTTGACAAACTGTAAATCTTTTTGAATCAATGTAAAACTAACTGTTTTACTCTCGCCAGCAGCTAAATTAATTTTCTCAAATCTTTTTAAAGCTTTCACCTCTGGTGTGATGCTTGCTACTTTATCCGAAAGATACAGCAAGACAGAAACTTTTCCCGCTACTTTTCCAGTATTTTTCACAGTAACCGTTACCTTAAGATCATCGGAGGTTCCGATTTCTG
Organism: Flavobacteriales bacterium; assembly: GCA_038241955.1. GTDB lineage: Bacteria > Bacteroidota > Bacteroidia > Flavobacteriales > Flavobacteriaceae > Flavobacterium. The sequence continues at coordinate 147,491 of JBBSSR010000003.1, forward strand.
ATTTATCTATTTCTAAATTGGAATAGGTAAAAGTGGTGTAGGACAAACCAGTTCCAAACTCAAATTGAGGAAAATAACTTTTTTCGTATTTTGCATCATTATTTTGCTCTTCATCTCCTAAACTTTCGGTATATTTTCTATTGTACTTTTCTAATGAATTAGGATATCTAGGATAGTTGTAAGGCAATCTTCCACTAGGATTTACATCTCCATAAAGAATATCAGCAAGCGCTCTGCCTCCTTCATTTCCCGGAAGATAACATTGAACAACAGCACTCATATTGTTTTCAAAATCACTTATTAATCTCGGCCTTCCTTCATTTAAAACCAAAACAATTGGTATATTTAATTTAGACAAAGCTAACGCCAATTTAGATTGTGATGCACTAATGTATAAGTTACTGATATCACCTGGTGTTTCCGTATAATTTTTTTCACCAAGACATAAAATAATTTTAGAAACGCCTTTAGCCAATTCAACAGCTTTTGCAATTTCAGCATCATCTACTTTTTCTAAGTCTGCTCCTTGCGTATATACAACATTCTCTTTGCCAATTTTATTTTGTAAGGCCTCGAGAATTGTCATTTTATCGGCTGCATAGGTATCTGAATTTTCTCCTTGCCAGTTGTAAGACCAGCCTCCATTAAGGTACTTCATACTATTGGCAGTAGGACCTGTTAGCAGTACTTTTTCATTTTTATTTAAAGGCAAAATTGCATTATTATTTTTTAACAAGGTGATTGACTCCGCCGCAGCATTATATGCTACATCAATAAATTCTTGGGAACCAAATTTTGCGTAGTCTTTTAAATTTGCAACAGTTGTTTGAAATAAATTCAGTTCAAATTTCATTCTTAAAATCCTAGTTACCGCATCATCTATTCTTGACATAGGAACTTCTCCTTTGGCGATTAAATCTAATAAATCATCATAAAAAGTATAATCCTCAGGAACCATGCTCATATCAATGCCAGCCAAAACCGATAATTTGACAGCATCTCTATTATTCTCGGCTACTTTATGTCTGGTGTATAGATAAATAATGTCTTTCCAATCGGTAACTACTACTCCTTGAAAGTTCAACTCTTTTTTCAAAACATCTGTGATCAAATATTTACTAGCATGAACAGGAGTTCCATTAATTTCTCCTGAACTGATCATTACACTTTTGGATCCCGCATTAATTGCTGCTTCGTAAATAGACAAGTCAAATTGCCTCAGCACTCTTTCGGGAATGATGCTTGGTGTTCTGTCTTTTCCTGTGGTTGTACTACCGTATCCTATGTAATGTTTCATGCAAGAGGCAACATTGTATTTTGATCCTACGTCATTCCCTTCAAAGCCTTTAATCATCGCCACGCTCATTTGAGAGGACAGATATACATCTTCACCAAAGGATTCCCACATTCTTGACCAAGCTGGATTTCGCGGTAAATCTAAGTCTGGAGAGAAAACCCATGGAATTGAGGAAGCTCTTGTTTCGTATGCAGAAACCTCAGTACCTTTTTCAACAAGCGCTGTATTAAAAGTTGCTGCCATACCAATTTGTTGCGGAAACAGTGTTGCGCCAGCAGTATAACTTGAACCGTGAATAGCATCAATACCGTATAATATCGGAATTTTTAATCTGGTTTTATTAGCTTCGTTGCTAATTGTAGTAAGGACTTTATTCCATACCTGAATGGTTGGAGCTCCAAGATTAGGCACATTTAATATGGACCCTATGTGATACTTTTGAATAGCATCACTTAGCTTTTTAGCGTCAAGTTCTCCCGGTTTCCCTTTTACATCAAAAGTGGTAACAGTAATTTGGGTCATTTGCCCAATTTTTTCCTCAATACTCATTTTTGAAAGCATTTGGGAAACTTTTGCGTCAATTTCTGGTCTTGTATTTTGACTCCAAACGCTCAGAGTAAGAAAACAGAGCATCAATAGTAAAGATTTTCTTTGGTTCATTTTTAATAGTTTTACTTTTAAAATTTAAATGGTCGTACTAATCGATCAGTTTTTAATGATTTTAAAAGTAATTATATTTATCAAAGAACTATTTTTTCGCACTCTGTTTTCGACTTTTTTTGGTGGTTTAACGTTTTCGTAGATTGCAAATTGGTACTGAAAATGATGTTTTTTATCGAAATATATTACTTCGTAAAATAATTTTTATCCATGATAGACTCTAGAGGCAACAATTTTGTCATCTCTTACTACCAAAACTTCTGCGACCAACATATCTTGATCTCCTGCTACAGTTCGTATATATTCCATAAAAACACGATCGCCATTTGCCGTTAGCGACGTCACCTTGTAATTTAAATTTGGGAAACTTTCGAAAACATCTTTCCACCACTCTCTTAAGGCCTGCTTCCCTGTAATCAAACCATTGGTCTCAGGGAAACGTATTTTTAACTTTGGACTAAAATGCTCCGCATCATCATCATAAAGCGACAATAATTGTTCTAAATTATGGTTGTTAAATGCGTCGAACCATTTAAAAGCTATAGATTGTAATTTTTCTGGTGTCATTTTAAGTATTTATTTTTTAAATTAAAAAATCCCTTTTACATTTGAAGTGAAAGGGATTTAAAACAGTTATTTTAAAAGAACTTATACATTCTTTAGATTTATAATCTCTTGATCTGTAAGTAGTCTCCAGTTTCCTCTAGGTAAATTTTTCTTAGTTAAACCTGCAAAAGCTACTCTATCTATTCGTAATACATCATAACTAAAATGCTCAAATATAGACCTTACCACTTTTACGTTTGCAGATCTTAATTGAATACCTATTTCGCTTTTGGCTTCACCATCAATGTAGCTCACATCCTCAACAAAAACTCTATGCCCGTCTAGAACTAGACCTTTATTAATTTTTTCTAAATCATCAAACTTTAAATTTTTATCTAAAGAAACCTGATAGATTTTTGAAGCCTTTTGACTTGGCAAAGTAAATTTACGAATCATATCCGTGTCATTTGTAAACAACAAAAGACCAGTCGTGTTCTTGTCCATTCTCCCTATTGCACCAATTTTTGCAGTAGTAGACCCTTTTACTAGCTCCAACACATTGCGATATTCTTGTCCTTCATCTAGTGCTGTTGTAAAGTTTTTAGGCTTATTCAATAAGATGTATACTTTTTTCTCTGGTGTAAGAACTGCTCCATCAAAATTTACAACATCTCCTGGTTTTACCATGTATCCCATTTCTACAACTGGAATTCCATTAACTTTTACATTTCCAGACTGAATATAAATATCGGCATCACGTCTTGAACACGTTCCTGAGTTTGAAATGTATTTATTCAAACGAATTTCATCTTTAACTTTAGGTCTTTTTGGCGCTTGATTTGCCTTTTTCTCAACTTTATCAGCTTCTACTTCAGCTACTTTAGTATTTATTTTTGCTTTTTTTGGACCTTGTGCCCTTTTTTGCATCGCAGGTTTTGGCTTATTTGAATTTGGCCTAGAACTTGTTGGTCTAGCACCACTTCTTTTATTATTGCCGTCCTTATTATTCATAATATTCTATAATTTGTGCAAAGATACTATTTATATCATTGAGAAACGATTTTTGGTAATCAGAAAAAGCTAACTACTTAATTAAATGCTGTTTAATTTATAGAATGAATACTTAAGAACTAATTCTAAACCGTCATTAGCAACTTTTTCCCGTGCCACAATACAGTCGGATTTATTAGTACAATGCAAAAAACACCAGAGACAATTAAAAATTTCAATACATTGTGAAGTAATACGTATTTTTCTTTGGTTTCCCATTTCCAGAGATAAAGGATAAAAAATAATAAAAAGATAAAGCAACTGTAAAAATAGATACTCATGTATCCAACATCATAAACATCAATTAAGAAGTAAACAGGTAAGAGAGTTGCTATCGTTAATACTGTAATGATTTTCTTTGAGGTAGCTTCACCGTATATAACAGGTATTGTTCTGTAATCATTGACTAAATCTCCCTTTATATTTTCTAAATCTTTGATCATTTCTCTAATTAAAAGCAGCAAAAACAAGAATGTTGCATGAGACAGAATAACACCAAGTTTGCCACTATTGTTTTCTATTTCATATAAAGGCATCTTTAAATAAAAGTACAGGAGAATTCCTAAAAAAGGCAAAACTGCCAAAAAAGAAGCCATTAGATTTCCAATAATTGTATATTTTTTAATCTTATGAGAGTAAAGCCAAATTAAAAAAATATATACGGAAAAGAATAAAACTGCACGAAAGGAAACAAAAAACGCAATTAAAAAAACGAATATATTTAGACTGAAATAAACTTGAAGTTTAGTTTTCTGACTTACCAATCGATCTAAATGTGACTTATTTGGACGATTAATGAGGTCCTTTTTGCTGTCGTAAAAATTATTAATAATGTAACCAGAAGCAATTGTCAAGCTCGAGGCAAGTACAATTATAAAAAGATTGAAATCTAAAATTACATCTAATGCTCTTTTTTCTGGAGCAAGTATGAAAATTGCAGAAAGATATTGCGCCAAGGCAATTATAGGAATATTGTAACCCCTGACAACAGAGAATAAACTGATAATTTTTAGTAGTAATAGTTTATTCTTTCTGCTTAACATGGATTATAATTAGAGTTTAAAAATTGTTATTTGAGCTCTGTTTTAAAGCCAAAAATTAAAATTGATAAACTACTTCGAGTTTGTAATTTTTTAAAGATGCTCTAGCTTTCTCTATGTCTTGAGTAAACCCAAGAATATATCCGCCACCTCCAGAACCACATAGTTTCAAATAGTAATCGTTAGAATCGATTCCCTCTTGCCAAATTCCATGAAATTGCTCTGGAATCATTGGTTTAAAATTATTGAGAACTACTTTTGACAATTTTTTAGTGTTTTCGAATAATGATTTCATATCGCCTCCAAGAAAATTTTCTACACAAGCATCCGTATATTTTACAAATTGGTTCTTAAGCATGGTTCGAAAGCCTTTGTCTTTCAAATTTTCCATAAAAATATTTACCATCGGAGCTGTTTCACCAATAATTCCAGAGTCTAATAAAAAAACTGCTCCTTTACCGTCAAAACTTTGTGTTGGAATTCCAGTCGCCTCAATATTATCTTTTGAATTAATCAAAATTGGAATACTCAAATAACTGTTTAGAGGATCAAGACCTGAACTTTTACCATGGAAAAAGCTTTCCATTTGCGAAAAAATCATTTTTAGAGTCAATAACTTTTCACGGGTTAGATTCTCTAAAACGGTAATTTTGTGTTGTGCATATTTATCGTAAATAGCAGCAACTAATGCACCACTACTTCCTACTCCGTATCCTTGAGGAATACTAGAATCAAAATACATTCCCGTTTGAACATCTTCATTCAAAGTAGCTAAGTCAAAAGTTACCAAATCGGGCTGTTCTTTTTGTAATTGCTCTAAATACGTCACAAATCGTTTTAAATTACCATTTGATTGGATAGCTTCTACAGAAGAATTAGTATCTTTCTTTAGTGCGCCGTTATAAAAATTATAAGGAATTGACAACCCTTTCGAGTCACGAATAATTCCGTATTCTCCAAAGAGTAGTATTTTTGAGTAAAATAAAGGTCCTTTCATATATTATAAATTAGCCATTTGGGTTTTTAACTGGCACTATGTGTTTAAAAAATCGACTACATCGCAACGATTTTCATTTTGTATTCCTACGTTTATTTCTTCTTGCTGTTCGGGCGTTAATTCTTTCCAAACTTGCTTATCGACTTCATCAAAAACAGCTATAATTTTTTTTAAAAGAGAAACATCTTGAGTTTCAATTATCTTTTGTATTAATTCTATTTTTTCTGAATTCGTATCCATGATAGTTCAATTAAAAACTAAAGGTACAAAAATAAAGAATTAGCACGACAAAGCACCATTCCCAATTTCGTCGCAAAGATACTGACCATTTTGGCAATAGCCAACTAATTCTGCTTTAATAAATTGCATTACTTTTTCTTTAACTACATTCGGATATAGCACATGTACGTTAGCACCGGCATCTAATGTAAAACAAATAGGAATTTTGGTTTCATTTCTAAATTTCCAAATAGCGTTAATTATTTGTAACGTATTGGGTTTCATTAAAATAAAATACGGCAAAGAAGTCATCATCATCGCATGCAATGTCAACGCTTCGCTTTCTACAATTTTAATAAATTCGTCTAGATCTCCATTTTTAAAAATAGGAATAAGTTTGTCTACATTTTCATGCGCTTGAGCAAATCGCCTTTCGGCAAAAGGGTGGTCGTGCATCAACTCATGGCCAACGGTACTCGAAACTTGTTTTTCTCCTTTATCGACTAATAAAATCGTATCTTGAAAATCCTTGAAAACAGAATGAATCTCATACGGATATTCGACTCCAAACAAATCAGAGCTGCCTTTTATGTTGGCTTGATTTCCCCAAACTACAACTTGTCCTTTTACACTTCTACAAGCACTTCCAGAACCTAATCGTGCCAAGAACGAAGCTTTACTATAAAAATGGTCATCCGTCATTTCGGGATTTAATACTTTTTCTAAACTCATAAAATTCATGGCCAAAGCTGCCATTCCTGAAGCCGAAGAAGCAATTCCTGAACTGTGTGGAAAAGTGTTTTGCGTGTCAATTGTAAAATGATAATCTTTTAGGAAAGGCAAATACAACACAACTCTTTCTAGAAACTTTTGAATTTTTGGTTTAAAATCTTCTTTTGGTTTTCCTTCAAATAACAAATCGAAAGAAAACTCAGAATTATCAGTACTGATCTGAGTCGAAGTGTTTTTTTTGGCGAAAGCCAAAGTGGTAATCGTTTTGCACGTATTCAATGTAAAACTTACCGATGGATTTGCAGGAATCTGATTTTCTTTTTTTCCCCAATATTTCACCAAAGCAATATTACTTGGAGCGCTCCAAGAAAAATTGCCGCCGTCTATCGAATGGCTGTATTTTGATGGAATAAAATGGTCAACTTCAAACATAAATAGTAATTTTCGACAAAGATACTTTTTTTGCTTAGATCGTTTATTCGTTTACTTGGATATTCCTTCAAATTTTTTTAAGTACTTTTGGTTTATCAAAAAGCAAAAAAAATGAACAAAGCGACCAAAATAATATTTATTGTAATTATTTGTCTTGTTATAGGTTATTTATCTGGAGTGGTAACAAGGTCAGCAATAACGACGTGGTACCCGACGCTAGTAAAACCAAGTTTTAATCCGCCAAATTGGCTTTTTGCACCTGTTTGGACTATGCTTTATATCATGATGGGAATTGCCGCGGGATTAGTTTGGGATAGAATTGATTTTGAAAAAGAAACGGTTAAAAAAGCATTGCAATTTTTCACCATTCAGTTGGCGCTAAATGCATTGTGGTCTTATTTGTTTTTTGGTCTAAAAAACCCAATGTTAGCCGGATTAGAAATCATTGTACTGTGGTTAATGATTTACGAAACCTATATTAAATTTTCTAAAATCAACAAAATTTCGGGTTACTTATTTATTCCGTATTTGCTTTGGGTAAGTTTTGCCACAGTGTTGAATGCTAGTATTTGGGGGCTTAATAAGTAGTTGGGGCCAACTTTTTGAACTCATTATTTTTGATGTATAAAAAATCCATCATGCTGAGCCTATTGTTTTCCTCTACTATTCCTTTCGATTTGGGATCTACATCACAAAATTGCAGAAAAAGTTCAATTTCTTCAGGCTTTAATTTTAATTGCTCCAGATAGAATTTTTGAGCATACATTTCCTTTGCTTTTACTGCAAATACTATTTCGGGTAGTGCTTCTTTAGATTTCTGACCGTCTTTTGCAAAAAGCCCTACAATCATACCCAGAATTCTAGGAATATCTAGTCCATTTGCAATACTTCCGTCATAAACTCCCGTATTTAGTTTCGAACCTCTTTTTTCGACATCTATATTATCTAGTTTTGCTTGTTCGTACTTTTGGTCTTTACTTAGCGTAATAGATTTCATTTTAGTAACAACAACTTCTTTCAATTCTTCAGCTTTTAGATCTAGAATAACAGAAAAAGAATTCTTATCCTGAAATTTTTCATTGACAACTACTCTTTTTAAGTAGTAATCCTTTGCAATAAAAACTAGTAAATCATTCGTATTTGCTGCAATAGAAAAATTACCAAAATGATCTGAGTTAGTTTGTACTTTAGTGTTGAAGTTAATAATTTCAACATCTTTAACAGGGAGATTTTGATTAAGAACTTTTCCATGAATTAATTCTTGGCTTTGACAAATACTGAACTGAAAAATAGATAGAAAAAATACCAATCGCAATTTTAGGCTCATCATTAGAGATTATTTATCAAGTTCTTTAAACCTTTGAAATTCTGCATTTTTGACATATAAGAAATCCATCATGCTAAGTACATTTGCATTTTCTTTTAGTTTTTTCGCTTTTAAATCTAAAGCACAAAATTGCAGAAAAAGATCAATCTCTTCCGGCTTTAATTTTAAATTTTTAGTGAAAAATTGTGCATCGCAGGTGCTTTTAGCTAATGTGACAAAATCAATCTCGGTTACAGTTTCTTTTTTTGTTTCTTTGTCTTTTGAAAATAATTCTAAAAGTTTTTTACCAATAGTAACAAAATTTAATCCGTGAACAAACGTACCATTTCTCATAGTTTGAGGGCCTTCAGTATTGTCAAACTTTTCTGTGGCATATTGATCTAATTTACTTTGCTCGTATTTTTTATCTTTACTTAATATAAGACTTTGCGTTTTTGAAATTACAACTTCCTGTAATTCTTCGGGTTTTTTTAGCAATATAACTTCGAGACTGTTCTTCTCAATCTGATTGGGAGAAACTAGCATTATTTTTAAATAAAAATCTTTAGAGTAAAAAAACAAACTGTCATTTTCGTGAGCAACAATTTCAAATTCTCCATTTTGATTCGTTCTTGTAAATTGTTTTGAAGTTTTGTTGATTACATCAACATTATAAAGTAAAAAATTGTCAGATGATACCACTCCATTAAGAAGCTTTCCTGTTTGAGAAAAGCCGAATTGAAAAACAAATAAGGAAACTACTAAAAGTAATTTTACGTTCATCTTTTGATTTTAAGTTGAAGTAAATGTATTCTAAGAGTCATTAAAAAAAACTTAGAATAGATGTAATTTTTTGTTAATTAACTGATAGATTGAATACCATTAGCCACAATAAATCCACTTGTCCAAGCATTCTGAAAATTAAATCCTCCGGTAATGGCGTCAATATTGATAATTTCGCCAGCAAAATAGAGATTTTTATGAAGTTTACTTTCCATGGTTTTAAAGTTAATTTCTTTTAAATCAATTCCGCCTGCAGTGACAAACTCTTCCTTAAAAGTGCTTTTACCATTGACCTGAAAAGTACTGCTTGTTAATTGATTCACTAAATTTTGCATTTGAATTTTAGATAAATCTGCCCATTTGGTTTCGGCTTCGATATTCGATGCTAAAACTAAACTTTCCCATAAACGATTTGGAAATTCGAAGGGAGACTTTTTAGAAACTGCTTTTTTGGCGTGTTCTTGCTTCACGGTTTTTAGAATTTTTTCAGCATCTTCAGCATCGGCATCATTCAGCCAATTTACAAAAATCGTAAACTGATAATTTTTATCGAACAAAATTCGAGCTCCCCAAGCCGATAATTTCAAAATTGCGGGACCACTCATTCCCCAATGGGTAATTAGCAATGGTCCTGTCGAAGTTAATTTAGTCTCTTTTACCTTAACTGTAACTTGAGCCGCTACGCCGGGCAATTCTTTTATTCGGGAATCTTTGATATTGAACGTAAATAATGAAGGAACTGGATTGACAACAAGGTGACCTTGTTGTTGCAGCATTTCCCAAATTTTAGGATTACTACCTGTGGCAAGAACTAATTTCTCAGCAATATAATTTTCATTTTGTGTTTCTACCTTCCAAAAATTATCCTTTTTAAAAATAGATTGTACACTTTGACCCGTAAGAACCGCAATACCTAACTTTTGAGTTGCTTTTAGGAAGCAATCAATAATGGTTTGTGATGAATTTGAAACGGGAAACATACGTCCATCTTCTTCAATTTTGAGTGCTACTCCGTGCTTCTCAAACCATTCTATAGTATCTCCAGAACAAAACTGATGAAAAGGACCTCGTAATTCTTTTTCTCCTCGAGGGTAAAATTTTACCAATTCATTAGGTTCAAAACAAGCATGAGTAACATTACATCGCCCGCCGCCAGAAACACGAACTTTTCCCAAGACTTCCGAACCTCTTTCTAGAATGGCTACTTTTATCTTTGGGTTTTTCTCTACGATATTGATAGCGGTAAAAAATCCAGCAGCTCCGCCACCAACAACAAGTATATCAAAATTTTGATTCATGATTAATTCTAGAGGTTGAAAGTTTTTAAACTTCAGGTTTATTAAAAAAATCTGAACCATTTAAGACATTTAAGGACATATAAGAAAAACTAAACACAAATTTATATGAACTTAAATACCTTATATGGTTGAAATAGAATAAAATTATTTTGCAAAGGTAAACATTCGTTTTTTTAAATTCTATCTAAGTAATCTGTGATTATTCCGTCTACACCAAAATCTTTTATTTTTTGAATATCAATGGGATCATTAACCGTCCATGGGAAAACGAGAATCCCTTTTTGTTTTAGTGTTGCAACAGCTTCTTTGGTTATTAATTGAAAATCGGGATGCAAGGCTTCGGCTTTCATAAATCGGGCAAAAGAAATAGCCAAATTTAAATCGGTTTCTGTTAAAACTCCAATCCGAATAGCATCATTCAAAAGCCGAACTTGTTGCAGCGCGTTCCAGTCAAAGCTTGACACTATAAAATGTGCGTGATTCCAATTTTTAGCAGAGATGTATTCTTCTATAAGTTGTACCACTTTCTCAGCAGTTTCACCATTTTTCAATTCAATATTCACAAAACATCTTCGATTAACTAAATCTAAAACTTCTTGTAAAGTTGGAATTTCAAACTTTTCATTAATTCGGATCGCCTTTATCTCTGCTAGAGTCATTTTATTGACAATTCCGTTTCCATTAGTAGTTCTATCAACTGTTTCATCATGAATAACAACCAAATGACCATCTACACTTAGGTGAACGTCTAACTCTATTCCGTCAGCACCCATTTCTATTGCTTTGTCAAAAGAAATCAAAGTATTTTCGGGTTCGTAGCCATTAGCACCGCGGTGTCCTATTTTGAGAATTTTATCCATTGGAATTATTTTGTAATTTTAATCAAATATAAACATAAAAAAAACGCCTTTATTTCTAAAGACGTTTTGAAAAATGTTGTTTTTAATTACTTTTTTAGTTCTAATAAAACGATATCAAACTCACTATCTACCGCTACTTTTCCATTCAAAACAACAGCAGTTTTGCCAGAATAGGCATCTCTTACTTTAGCTCCTTCTTTGAAAGCCGAACCAACAGCAATTTCTTTTTTGCCTTTTTCCAAATCTAATCCAATCACAACTGTGTCTGTATATTGGTCTCTTGTGAAATTTCGAGAACAAACGTATGGTTTATTTGAAATCTCTGTATTTACACCTGCTCCTACTGATGGATGATTGCTTCTAAATCGACCCAATTTTTGCCAATGCAAAAGTACTTTTTGCGTTTCAGCATTTGTTTTAATTGCCTCCCAATTCATAAAAGAACGTAAAGTGGCATCGCCTTCAGTTCCTTCAATCACAAGAGAACGAGCGGATTCATCGCCATAATAAACCTGTGATATTCCAGGGGATAATAATAATTTAGTTCCTGTTTCGATACTTTTTGCCCGTTTAGCATCAAATGGCCCACCATCATCGTGGGACGATAAATAGTTTAATACACTATATCCTTTTAATTGATTGTTCAACAAATCTGAATATTTTTGGAATATAAAAGCATAGTCTTTTTTGGCATCCCATTTGAATTCAAAATTAATCATACAATTAAAACCATTTTCGAAATAATTTATCTTTTTATCTCCAAAATCAAACTGCTGACCACCACTAATTCCGTAATTATAAACTTCGGCAATGGTATAAAACTCATTGTTATCTAAAACTTTTTTTGGGTTATTTTTTTTCCAATCAGCGAATGCATAATCACATTGTGTTTTGAAATCAGCCCAAACCGTTTCATCAGTATGTTTTACGGTATCGGCACGGTATCCGTCGATCCCAAATTCAGTAATATAATCCGTTAACCATTTTATAATGTAATATTTTGGCGTTCTAGGATATCCTGTTCTTTTGAAGAAAGCATCTAAAGAAGCTACTTCTTTGTCATATCTTCCTTCTTTTTTCCATTTTTCAATTAAAAAAGGAGGTAATTCTACTGCTACTGTGCTCTCCGTTTTTACATCAGGTAAATTGGCTACCAAGGTGCAAGCTGTTGTACCTTCGAACGATTTATAATCACAACTTGGGCCTGTACGAACCCAGTCTTCTGGCCAAACAGAATCAATTGGCGTAACTGGACCGGTATGATTAATTACACCATCAAGCATAATTCGGATTCCTTTAGCGTGTGCTTTTGCAACCAATTCAGCCAAATCTTTTTTGGTTCCAAAATTTGGGTCTAATGCCGTCCAATCTCTCGCCCAATAGCCGTGAAAACCATAACTTAAACCAGTTCCTTCATCCACTCCATCATGAATTTGTTCTACGACAGGCGTAAACCAAATGACATTGATTCCTAGTTTTGTAAAATAGCCTTCGTCAATCTTCTGGGTTATCCCTTTGATATCTCCACCTTCAAAGCCTCTTAATTTTCCAGTGGTTTTGTTTCTGTCAAAATTAACATCATTCGATTTATCTCCATTATTAAAACGGTCTGTCATCAAAAAGTATAAATTGGCACCTTCCCAAACAAAAGGTGTTTTACTTTCTTTTTCAGTTGTACATTTCTCCTTTGTTTTTGATTCTTTTTTTTCTTGTGCAACAATTAATGTTGTAGCTAATAAACAAAGTATTGCTGCTATTGCGTTTCTATTTCTCATATTATAATTGTATTTTAATTTCATTATTGAATCCCTTTTTTGCCAATACGGGTATTTCTAAAAGAGTACCAGTAGATTTAAAATCAACATTTACTCCATTTACGGTTACTTTACTTGGTTTACTAGCGATATTATGAACCAAAAAGGTAATATCCTTATCGGCACTATCAAATGATTTTCCTGTCTCAGTACTTATTTTAATAGTAATCACTTTAGAATTTATATTGCTTGTGAAATTTAATATTTCGTAGGCTCCTTTTTCAAAATCATTTGGAGTTAGTCCATCATCATTGTATAATTTCCCAAAACTTGAAGTTGCTTTTTCATCGTAATAAAAATGCAAATCAAAGTAAGCTAACGAATACTTTGTAGTATTTTGAATGGTTTTAATCATTGGAATAAAAGCGCCTCCCCGAACAAAAACTGGCAAATGATCTTCCGAAACTGCAATGTTTTCTGTGGCTCCTGCCTCATGTTTTGTGCCATTATAAAAATCGTACCAGTTACTACTTTTTGGAAAATAAATAGTAGTATTAGTGACTGCGGCTTTGGTAATTGGCGTTACTAAAAAGTCATTCCCCCATAAATACGAGTCACAAGAATTTAATAATTTTTCATTGGTAGGTTCTTCAAAAAATAAGGGGTGCATTAAAGGCAATCCTTTGTTGTTGTTTTCGAAAGCTAGCGTATAATTATAAGGGAGCATTTGGTAACGCAGCTCGATTTGCTTTTTAGCTTTTGCTTTGGTTACAATGTCTTTATAAACCGGTTCTGAAGCTACATCTTCCTGAGCATGCGGGCGGTAAATTGGCTGAAAAACACCATATTGTAACCAGCGAGTATAGAGTTCATTGTCAAAATAATCACCAGCAAATCCGCCCAAATCAGAGTGCATATACGCCATTCCCTGCATTCCCATTTGCAATGCAATTTCCGGCTGCGATTGTAATCCGCCCCAAGATCTGCTTACGTCCCCAGACCAAGGAATCATACCGTAATTTTGTGAACCAGAATAACCGGCACGCATCAAAATGAAAGGGCGTACATTCGGAAAATCCCTTTTGTAGCCATCACGAATTAGTTTTGCCCAATTGTGTCCATAAATATTATGTACTTCATCAGCAGTTCCTTGTGCTGTAAAAGCCGCCGAAGGAAAAACTTCGGGTTCTCCCAAATCGCCCCACCAGCCACCAACACCTTCGTTGATTAGACTTTTATAAATGTTCCAGAACCAAGTCTTTCCTTCGGGTTTAAAAACATCTATCAAACCCGTATTTCCAAAATAAAAATCATATGTAAATGGATTTCCTGCTTTGTCTGTAGCCAATACTTTTTTGTCTACGGCTTCTTGCCATTTGCTTGAAGTAGTAAGAATGAACGGCTCCGTAATTAGCACAGTTTTAACTCCTTTTTGGTTCAAATCAGCAATCATTTTCTTAGGATCAGGAAAATTATCTTTGTCCCACTCTAAATTACCCATAGTTCCTTGCACCGTTTTCCCAAACCAATATAAATCAAGAATTATAGCATCTACTGGGATTTCGTCTTTAATGAATTTATCAATTGTTTTATTGACTTCCTCTTGAGAATGATACCCGAAACGACTAGAGAAATTACCCAAAGCCCAACGCGGAATTAATGGTTGTCTGCCCGTAAGAGCCGTATAATTTGAAAGTAGATCAGCCCAAGTATCACCTGCAACTACTTGATACGTTTTTCGTCCCGAAATGGTTTCGTAAACTAAAGTATTGTCCTTTTTACTATCTAAATCCAAATAACCAATCGCTCCATTATCAAAATGGATCGCATAAATTTTTGACGACATCACTAAAGGAATCGAGAAATTCATTTTTTTGGAATGCGTTGCATAACCATAATCTGCTTGATTGTACAATTCTAAACGATTGCCACGGCGGTTCATTCCTAATGCTCGTGCTCCTGCGCCATAAAGTGCTTCAGTTTCGTCTACATTAAATTCTACTGTTTCTTTTGGATTTTCTTTATCGGTTGTGCCGTCATTTGCCTTTTTTATATATCCATTTTTTTCCGAAATTAACTCTTTACTTTTATAGAAATACGTAATTTGGAATGGCGATTTTTCGATAGAAACAGTAATTCCATTCGTTGTACAAACAAGTGTATTTTGCGTTTGTTTGATTTTGAAAACTGTTTTTTCAGGAACTAAAACTACAGCATGTGAATTGAGATTGAATGTTTCTCCCGCGGGCAAAAATGTAGTTTCTACTATTTTATCAGAGTATGGCTTTATAGTATATTGACCATCATTTGTTTTAATCTCCAAGCTGTTGTTGACGACTTTATAACTTTCAAATTTCCTGTATGCATTTTGTGCAAATGAAATGCTACTTATAAATAAAACTAAAATTAATTTCTTCATAATTATGAGTTGTTACTTCAATTCTAAAATCAAAGCCGATTTACCTTCGATCGTAATATCATTTTTTAAATCAATTGATTTTCCAGTAAACACATCGTTTCTAGTTTTATAATTCGCTATACTTTCTTCAAAACGTTTAGTTGGAAAAGTTTTTGCTTCTTTATTATTATTGATCACGATCATTACCGATTTTGCATCCGTATATCTAAAATAAACATATACATTGTTCTCGGGAATGTAATGTTTCATTTTTCCAAAATGTACTGCGTCGTTCGTTTTTCTCCAATTGAATAATTGAGCCGAAAAATCAAAGTATTTTTGTTCTTCTGGAGTCCTTCCCACTTTCGAAAAAGCATTATTTTTATCTCCTGCCCATCCGCCTGGAAAATCTTGTCGAATGGCTGCATCACCTTCCTTGTCTTTGTTTCCCGCCATCCCAATCTCAGAACCGTAATAAATTTGCGGAATTCCACGAACGGTTGCAATCAATGACATTGCCATTTTATATTTTGAAAAATCATTTTTATAAATTTCATTAAATCGATTGGTATCATGATTTTCGACAAAAGTCATTATGTTATTAACATTGGGATATAAAAAGTCATTGGTGAAGTTTTCATAAATTTTTATCATTCCTTTGTCCCAAGTTGCTTCTTCTTCATTAAAAACAACACTCACGGCATCATGTAAAGTAAAGTCCATAACCGATGGCAAATAGGAATTGTAATTTTCTATGGCAGCAATTTTACTGTCTTTTTGCCAATACGCCATTTGGGCTTGATTGTGCATCCAGACTTCGCCAACGATATTAAAATTTGGGTATTCATCGGTTAGCGCTTTTGTCCACTCGGCGATCCCTTTTTTATCACAATAGGAATACGTGTCTACCCGAAAACCATCAAGATTGGCATATTCGATCCACCAAATTGCATTTTGTTTCAAATACGTATTCACCAAAGGATTCGACTGATTTAAATCGGGCATTGATTTTACAAACCAACCGTCCATGCACATTTTAGCATCAATTTGAGAAGCATTGCTGTCAAACTGCGTTGTCATTCTATAATTAGTCTGCGCATAGCCTGGAAACTGATGTATCCAATCATAGGTTGGTAAATCTTTGATCATCCAGTGCTCTGCTCCCCAATGATTGGTTACGTAATCCATGATTAATTTCATATCACGTTGGTGCAATTCTGCCGAAAGTTGTACATACTCTTCATTGGTTCCAAAACGTGGATCAATTTTATAAACATCCGACTGTCCGTACGTATGATAGGAATAGGCTTTGTCATTGTCTTCACAAAGAGGCGTTGGCCAAAGTGTGGTTGCTCCTAATTCTTTTATATAATCTAAGTGTTCAATCATTCCTGCTATGTCACCTCCGTGTCTTCCGCCGGGAAGTGCTCTGTTTCCTTTTTCGACAACTGATTTTTCACTATCGTTTTTCGGGTTTCCGTTTGCAAAACGATCCGACATTATGAGGTAAATTAAATCGGAGGCATCAAAACTTTTTCTTGAAGCTGAATTTTCTCTTCTTTGTTTTAAACTGTATTTTTTGGTGAAGGCAACTTTTTTATTTTTAGAAAATGAAAATACAAAATCTTGTGCAACTATATTTTTAGTATCTATTGTAACGAAAAGATAATTGGGATTTTCTGTTTTCTTTACTTCTTTTATAACTATAGTGTTGGAAACTGTCACTTCGTTTTGGGCAATATTTTTGCCGTAAAACAGAATCTGCACTTCGGAATTGTGCATTCCTGCATACCAAAAAGGAGGTTCAACTCGATCGATTTGAGCAAAAGCTGAAATTGAGAAGAAGAATAAAAGAATGATTACTTTTTTCATGAAAATTTTAATTTTGTTTGAATGAAACATTGCTTTTCTTTTTAAAATAAACCATTAAGAAATTTAGAAAAATTAATTCTTAATGTCTCTCAATTTCTTAATGGTAAAATTCAAAAGTTATGTCGTCACTATAATTTAAAACCCTTTCGAAGGATCACTAAGAAAGGGTTTTTTTATTCTGATTTTAGTTGTTCGCTTGCACTAAGATTGCGGGCTGCACTACAACTGCTATACCATTTAAGAAAACTGTCAGCTCTTTCGTGCCTTCAATCGATAAATTTGTTTCTTTATGATTGACGGCAATTTTTAAAATTTGATTTCTAAAATTAATTTTAAAAGAATAACCTGACCATTCTTTAGGAATTTTTGGAGAGAAATGAAGTGTATCATTTTTTACTCTCATTCCGCCAAAACCTTCAACAATACTCATCCAAGTTCCGGCCATCGAAGTGATGTGACACCCTTCTTCGACCTCTTTATTATAATCATCAAGATCCAATCGAGACGTTCTTAAATAAAATTGATACGCCATATCCATTTTGTCTAGCTTAGCTGCTTGAATGGAGTGTACGCAAGGAGATAATGAACTTTCATGAACTGTAAAAGACTCATAGAAATCGAAATTACGTTCTAATTCATCTTTAGAAAAATGATCCTCGAAAAAGTAGAAACACTGCAAAACATCGGCTTGTTTGATATACGGTGAACGCAAAACTCGGTCCCAAGACCATTTTTGATTGATTGGTCTTTGAGAAGGATCTAAATCTTTTACACGAACTAAATCTTTATCTAAGAAACCATCTTGCTGCAAATAAATACCCATTTCTTCCGATTTTGGGAAGTACATATTACCCGCTACTTTGTTCCATTCCTGCAACTCCGTTTCTGATAATTTTACTTTTTCTATAATGCGTTTGTGGTCTGAGGGATATTCTAAAGATACTTTCTGAATTTGCTCATAGGCATAATCAATACACCATTTGGCAATATAATTGGTATAGAAATTATTGTTGATGTTGTTCTCGTACTCGTTTGGCCCCGTTACACCCAAAATCATGTATTGATTTTTGTTTTTGGAAAAAGAAGCTCTTTGGTGCCAAAAACGAGCAATAGCGATTAACACTTCTAGTCCTTTTTCGGGAATGTATGAGTAATCTCCTGTAAAACGATGATAGTTGAAAATGGCAAAGGCAATGGCTCCATTTCTATGAATTTCCTCATGCGTGATTTCCCATTCGTTGTGGCATTCTTCACCGTTCATCGTAACCATTGGGTACAAAGCGGCTCCGTTTTTAAAACCTAAGTTTTTCTCGGCATTTTCAATTGCTTTGTCCAACTGATTGTAACGATAGGTCAATAAATTACGGGCAACTTGTTGGTCTTTTGTAGCCATATAAAATGGAATACAATAGGCCTCAGTATCCCAATAGGTTGAACCACCATATTTTTCTCCTGTGAATCCTTTTGGACCAATATTTAAACGAGAATCTTTACCTAAATAGGTTTGATTTAACTGAAAAATATTGAAACGAATTCCTTGTTGTGCTTTTACGTCTCCATCAATTGTAATGTCTGACATTTCCCAAATTTTTGCCCAAGCATCAATTTGATCTTGCAATAATTGATTATAACCTTTCTCTAGTGCTACTTGAATAACGTTTTCGGCAGCAGCAATAGTATCATCATGATTTAAAGAAACCGTATAACCACCAATTTTTTGAATAGCCGATTTTTCTCCCTTCGCAACAATTACATCATAGTAAAACTGAATTCTATCAGCAATTGTATCTACTGAAGTAGGTGAAAGATTTAGTTTTTCTCCTTTTGCAAAAACAGTATTTTGCATAAAAGTAGTTACCTTAAAATGCGTTTTGAAAGTTTGAGCTGTAACAAACGCCTCATTACCTGACTTTCTAATGTCTAAAGGTTCCCAGAATTTTTCTTCCCAGTTAGCATCTTCATTAGTTACCCCAGCATCAATGTACGGCTTGTAAATTATTTTGGCGTCTTTGTTTAAAGGTGTAATTTCGTAGTTAATAACTCCAACTTCATCCAAAGTTATAGAAAGGAAACGACGAATGGCCACTTCAATTTCAGTTCCGTTTTTTAAAGTAGCTTGAAAAGAGCGATCGTACCAACCTTCTTTCATATTCAGCTCACGGCGGAAATTTTTTACTTCGCTGCAGGTATTCAAATCAAAATCTTCACCGTTAATTTCGATGTTAATTCCAATCCAATTGGGAGCATTTAATACCTTGGCAAAATATTCTGGATATCCATTTTTCCACCAGCCCACTTTTGTCTTGTCGGGATAATAAATTCCCGCAATATAACTTCCTTGGAAAGTTTCTGCGGTATAATTTTCCTCGAAATTAGCTCGTTGTCCCATTGCACCGTTGCCGATACTAAAAAGACTTTCGGACGATTTTACACTTTCTCTATCGAATCCTTCCTCGATGATAGACCAATTGTCGGATTTTATATAATCTTGATTCATTTTTGTTATAAAGTTTAAAGCGAAAGGTTTGAAGTTTAAGAATAAAACACCTCTTTGCTTCATTCCTCTTTAACCTTATTTTTTTTAAATTAAATTTTTATCTGTTTATGAGTGACTCCAAAAAAGCCGAGTCAATTTCTGTGAAATCTTTAAAAATATATTTTGCTTTATGTAGAATTGTTTTCTCACCAATACCCACACTAATCATTTTAGCAGTATTTGCTGCCTGAATACCCGCAACCGAATCTTCAAATACTATTGAATTTTCATTACTAAAATGCAACAAGCGTGCAGCTTGTAAAAATACTTCTGGATCTGGTTTTGCATTAACAACATCATTTCCATCAACAATTGCATCAAAATAAGCCAAAGTCCCTGTTTTCTCTAGAATAGGTCTAGCATTTTTACTTGCAGATCCTAAAGCGATTGCCTGATTATTTTCTTTCAAAAACTTTAAAACGGCTAGCACACCTGGTAAAATTTCACTTTGATCCATATCTACCAAATAGGTTAGATATTCCTCATTTTTTTCGATCAACCACTTGTCTTTATCTTCTTGCAAAGCGACAACATGACCTAACTCTAAAATTATATCTAAGGAACGAACTCGGCTCACTCCCTTTAATAATTCATTATGTTCTACTGTGAAATCTATTCCTAATTTGTTTGCTATTTTTTTCCAAGCTAAAAAATGATATTTCGCAGTGTCAACAATAACCCCATCAAGATCGAATATGAATGCTTTTCTATTTTTCATTATTGTATTTATTATTTTTCTTTTATTATTCTGCTTTTTCTTTAACAAAGAACACAGCAGAACCAGCAAGTAGCATAGAAACACCAGCTATTACAATAATTGCCATTGGATTTCCTCCAAACAGCATGATAATCGTACTCCCAAGTAATCCTGCTGTTATTTGAGGAATCGTTATGGTAGCATTAAATAAACCCATATATACTCCCATTTTTTCGGCCGGTAAAGAGCCTGATAACATAGCATAAGGCATTGCTAAAATAGCAGCCCAAGCCAGTCCTACTCCTGAAATAGAAAGTAGTAACAAATTTTTATCCTCAACGACAAACATGGATATTAATCCTATACCTCCCATAAATAAAGAGAAACTGTAGGTTTTTTTTCTTCCAATAGCTTTCGCAATAGAAGGAATAAGCAGCGAAAATACTGCCGCTACGGCGCTGTAAAAAGCAAACATAACCCCAGTCCAGTCACCAGCTTCATTAAATCCAATTGATTTAGCGTCTAATGCTGTTGGTCCCCATACTTGATTTGCAATAGCTCTTGTTGTGTAAACCCACATTAAAAACAAAGCAAACCAAGAAAAAAACTGAACAATTCCTAGTTGCCAAAAGATTTTTGGTGCGTTACTGATTAATTTGAAAACACTTTCGCTTGGCTTAGTTTCCGTAACTTCTAAATCAATTTTATTATATAAAGCATGTTCTTTTGGCGCATATTCTTTGGTTTTAAAAACAGTCCAAAGAACGGTTCCTAATAATAATGCTCCTCCAATATAAAAGGACCATATTACCGATTCGGCAACCTTTTCGCCAGCAGCAGGAACGTTAGACATTCCAATTTTTACTAAAATCCAAGGCAATAATGATCCGAAGACTGCCCCAAAATTGATTAAAGCACTTTGCAGTGAATAGCCTAAATTGCGCTGTTCATCATTTACCATATCACCCACAAGAGCTCTGAATGGTTGCATTGTTACGTTAAAAGAAGTATCCATCAACAATAACATTACAGCACCAAAAGCTAACGGTGGCAATAAATACGTAAAATATTCCGCATTTGGCATAAAAAACATTGCCAATGCCGATACAATTGCTCCAAAAAATATAAACGGAATACGTCGACCTAATTTAGTCCAAGTTTTATCACTCGAAAGACCAATAATTGGTTGTACAATTAAACCCGCCAAAGGGGCGGCTAACCAAAAGTAACCGATGCTGTGAACATCTGCTCCTAATGCTTCTAAAATTCTACTTGTGTTACCATTTTGCAAAGAATATCCAATTTGAACTCCTAAGAATCCAAAACTTAAATTCCAAATCTGCCAAAAACTTAATTTGGGTTTTTCCATTATTGAATCATTTATGTTTTTATTTGACAAACGCGATGTTTATCTGCTGCTTTCTGATTCTTACTTTTTAAAGTATAGTCTAAAATCAAAATACTTTTATATACTACACCACGCAATTAGCAGAAGCCATTTTCTGTTTTAATTGAACGATTACTTAATTACATTTTACTTAGAAATTACGATTTATGATATAAAAATGTTATTAAAGTAGTATTTCAAATTATTACAAAAAATATAATGTGAGCAGTTGACTTTTTTGAAAAATAGTAAGATCTTAATCTTAAATAACCATCAACTAAAATTTTGGAAAACCTAGTATTCATTATATTATAAATACTTTTTATCGAAAAGTATCTAAACAAACACTTCTAAATAAATTACTGTTTTGAAAAACTATTCTCATTTTCGAAGTAAAAGAAAAGTTTAAACTGGGAGTAAATATATAAATATATTTCTTATTCCGATTTTTAAATATGAAATATAATACTACTTTTTAAACTACAAGGTTGTAGTTTAAAATAAAATAAGTTTTTTAGTATTTATAAAGGATAAAGATTTTACAAAAACGTATAAAATAAAAAATCTGATAGCCTTTTTTGACTGTCAGATTTCTATTTCGAACTAACTTCTAGCAATTAAAAGAAACTACATAGTTGATTCTCGTTCTATAAGGTAAGTTTCTATAACTTCGGTTTTATAATTTTCATTATCTTCATCCTCCTCCAACTCTAACCTGTCTATTAAAATCTTTGCTGCTTTTCTACCCATTTTCTCTCCGCTTTGACTTACTGTAGTTATTGTTGGTGTAGAATATTTTGAAATCATTCCGTCTGTAAAAGCAATTACCGCAAGATCTTTAGGGACATTTAATCCTATCTTATTGGCCGTTTTGATACAAATTACAGCAAAGAGTTCGTTTACGGCAAATACCGCATCGATCGCTTTATCTTCTAATAATTTACCTATTATAATCTCACAAGTATCTATATTCTCAATCTTTATAATTAGATTTTCATCAAATGGCAGACCATTATCCAGTAATGCTTTTGTATAACCATCTGTTCTTAGTTTACCCACGCTCACATAGTCTACGGTTGTTACAAGTGCTATCTTTTTTCGACCTTTGTCTATTAAGCTCTGCACGGCTTCATAAGCCGCTAGTTTATCGTCTATAATTACTTTGTCACAAAGAATTTCATTGGTTATTCTGTCGAACATAACAACAGGCATGCCTTGATTAATTACTTCGGCAATGTGATGAAAATCACCTTTAAACTGGGTCTCTTTAGATAAAGACATTATAAAGCCATCAATACTGCCATTTGCCAAAAGCTCCATATTCAAAACTTCTTTATCAAAGGAATCATCAGATAGGCAAATCACTACACTATAGCCTTTTTCATTGGCAATTTGCTCTATACCATCGATAACAGTGGAAAAAAAATGATGTACAATTTCTGGAATAATAATACCAATTGTCTTCGTTTTTCGGTTTTTAAGACTTAATGCAATATTATTAGGCTTGTAGTTATAAAATTTTGCGAAAGCTTGCACTTTTAATCGGGTCTCTTCACCGATTTCGAGACTATTTCTCAAAGATTTTGATACCGTTGATATTGATACATCAAGCTCTTTTGCAATTTGTTTTAAAGTAATTTTTTTCTTCATAGTGGTATTCCTTTTCTAAACTATTCAATTCTAACTAAAGATAGGATTATTTTTTATTTATTGTAAGATTTCGCATAAAAATAAATATAAAAAGCAAAGTTTTCAACACTATCACGTTTTCGTAACGCTGTTTGATTTATATCATGTTGGGCGCGTTAATAAATAGTTAAATTTGAAAATCGAAGTATAAGAAAGTTGAACAAAACTTAACCAAAAAACAATTAATTTAAACAAAAAGTATGAAAACAATTTATAAAAAGTTGTTATTTTTAGTACTCCTAGTTCCTTTTTGTGCGATAGCACAGAATAAAATAGAAGGAACGGTTGTCGACAATTTATCGGGACAACCAATTCCAGGAGTAAATGTAAAAATAGAAGGTGGCGCTAATAGTGCTGCGACTGGTTTTGACGGAAAATTTGAAATGTCTAATGTAAAACCAACAGATGTGCTAAGCATATCTTATATGGGGTACACAACAAGGACAGTTGTAGTTGGTTCGCAAACATCCTTATTAATAAAGCTACAAGAAGATGCAAACCAGTTAAAAGAGGTTGTGGTACAAGTAGGTTACGGTACGGTTAAGAAAAAAGATGCTACTGGAGCTGTAACTGTATTATCCACAAAAGATTTTAATAAAGGTCCAATTACGTCCGCAGATCAGTTATTAGTTGGTAGAGCTCCTGGAGTTCGAATCACATCAGATGGTGGTCAGCCAGACTCTAATCCTAACATTAGAATTAGAGGAGGAGCGTCATTGTCGGGAAACAACAGTCCTTTAATTATTGTTGATGGTATACCTTTAGATAATGTAAATCCTGCTGGAGTTTCTAATCCTTTAACTTTAATCAATCCAAATGACATTGATACCTTCACGATTTTGAAGGATGCATCTGCAACAGCTATATATGGATCTAGAGCGTCTAATGGAGTAATCATTATTACAACCAAAAAAGGGTCTTCTGGGAAACCGCAATTTACTTTTTCATCTAATGTTTCTATCGGAAAGGTAAATAATCCTGTTGATATGCTAAGTGGAACAGAATTCACGTCTTTCATCCAAAAATATCACCCAAAATACACAAATCTTTTAGGAATTAGTGATGGATCTGGTAATGTTGATGATATGTCAACTCCACAAGTTGAAGGAAGAATTTTATCCAATACGAATTGGCAAGATTTGATTTATAGAGAATCCGTTTCGACTGATAATTCATTCAGCGCAAGGGCAAATTTATTTGGCAGCGTTCCTTTTAGAGCATCTGTTGGATATACAAAAAGTGAAGGTGTAGTTAAAACAAATACTTTAGACAGATACACTGCATCTATCAAATTATCCCCAGTTTTATTAGAAGATCATTTAAAAATTGATATTAATGCAAAAGGTATTTCGTCTAAGAAAAATGCAATCGACGAAGGTGGTGTAATTGGTGGAGCTTTGGCAATGGATCCAACAAAGCCAGCGTATGACAATTCTCAAAATAGCAAATTTGGAGGATATTACCAATCTTTAAGCTCAAACAATTCTATCGACGGACAGTCAAATCCATTGGCTTTGTTAAACCAACGAACACGTCCAGAGGAAGTGCAAAAAGTTTTAGCGAACATTCAGCTAGATTATAAAATGCCATTCCTAGAAGCATTGAGAGCAGTTACTAATTTTGGTATTGAATCTTCAAAATCTAAGATTACGGAATTATATTCTAACAATTCTTTGGCTACATACCAATTAAACAACTTGGCCGCCACAACCCCTCCTTCTTATGTATTTAATCCCGGTTTAAATTATGCAGAAAACCAAACGATTAACAATCAAACGTTTGATGCGTACTTACAGTATACGAAGGAATTAACAGGTTTTGTAACTAAATTCGATGCGCAAGCTGGTTATAACTATCAAAACTTTAAAGTAGATGGAAACAAAGAAATTTATAGATATAATACAAGTACAGGGATAAGAGAGCAAACTCCTAACCCATTAAATCCTATGAACAGATACTACAACGAGAGAAATTTACAATCATTTTTCGGAAGAGCAAATGTTGATTTATTAAGTAAATATTTATTCACATTTACTTTGAGAGCAGATGGTTCATCTCTATTTCAAGAAAGTAAAAGGTGGGGTTATTTCCCTGCTGTAGGTTTTGCATGGAAAATTAAAGATGAATCTTTCCTAAAAGATTCAAATGCAATCAGTGATTTGAAACTAAGATTAGGATATGGTATTACTGGTCAACAAGACATTACTGGCGTATCCAATTCTTATCCTTACATTCCTCTATTTGGGCCTACAAGTGTTTCAAGTACTTATTTTCCTGGTGTAAACGGATATTACGCAATACCATTTAACCCAGATTTAACTTGGGAACAAACTGCTACTTACAACGTTGGTTTAGATTTTAGCTTGTTTACGAACAATATTGTATCTGGTAGTGTCGATGCATATCAACGTTACACAACAGATTTACTATCTTTAGTTTCTGCAGCACCTGGACAGGCTTTAACAAATGAATTTATTTCTAATGTTGGAGAGATGGAAAACAAAGGTATCGAAGCTAACTTGAATCTAAAAGTAATAAGCACTGCAGATTTCAATGTAGCGCTAAACGGGAACGCTGCGTTTAATGTGGGAAAAATAACTGATTTAAACAATAGAACAACAAACGTTGATAATGCATCAGCAATTCCAGTAGGGACAGGGCAAAAAATTGCCTACAATACAGTAGGAGAACAGCCTTATTCTGCTTGGGTATTTGAACAAATTTATGATTCAAATTTAAAACCTATTGAAAATGCATTTGTAGACAAAAATGGAGATGGTCAAATCACTGATGCAGACCGCCACTACGTTGCCTTAAGGCCAAACTGGACTTACGGTTTTGGATTAACAGCTGCATATAAAAGTTTTGACTTATCAACTACTTTTAATGGACAAATTGGTGGAAAAGTGTACAATGCTAGAAAATTACAATCTGGATTTATTGACAAAGCTAAACCTGTAAATTCTAATAGTTTAACTAATGTATTGGATACAGCATATGAATTTCAAACAATAAATGGTAATGTGCCTTTTTCAGATTATTACTTAGAAGATGCAAGTTTTCTACGTTGCCAAAATGTAACTTTAGGTTATAAAATGGAAAATGTTATAAAAGGAGCTTCTTTAAGATTATACACATCTGTTAATAATCTATTTCTTGCTACAAATTATACTGGGTCAGATCCAGAAAATTTTAATGCAATTGACAATAATTTCTATCCTAGACCAAGAGTATTCAGCTTTGGTATGAATCTAGATTTTTAATAAAAAAACATATAAAATGAACAAATATAAAATTATAGGAGCAGCTTTTATTCTTATCTTTTTCGCTTCATGCGTTGACGATTTGAACACTGAGCCAAAAGTAGAACTTACTTTAGATAAATTATTAGCGCAAGATCCTAACGCTGTAGAGGGTTTGGTTTCTAAAGTTTATGGAACATTTGCACTTACTGGACCTGATGGACCAGGTTCTTCGGATGTAATAACAAAAGATGCTGGTGAAGCTGCATTCATAAGAGGAATTATCAACCTTGAGGATTTTGCTGCAGACGGGGTAAAAAACCGTTGGGGAGATGATGGTTTAGACCAATTAACCACCACTACAGGATGGGCACCTAGTAATAAATTCTTTAGGTACTTATTTGACAGAGCTTATTATACAATTCCACAAAGTAATAATCTAATAAAAATTCTAAAAGAGACTAAAACTGATATTCCAAATAGAGAGAATCATATTGCAGAATTACGTTTCTTAAGGGATCTAGCTTATTTCTACGTTATTGACTGTTTTGGAAAAGGTCCTCTTGTAACTGAAGATGATATCAATACAACTACTCCTAAAAAAGAATCGACAAGAAAAGAATTATTCGATTTTGTTGAAAAAGATTTATTAGAAGTTGAACAAACCATTACTGCAAATAAGTCCTATGGTCGAGTGAACAAAAGTGTTGTACAAATGTTGTTAGCAAAACTTTACATTAATGCAGAAGTATACACAGGAACAAAAAGGTATGATGATGCACTTACTTATTTAAATAAAGTGATAACTACTGGGGGATACACAATAGACCCAAATTATGTAGCCCTATTTTCAGCGGACAACCATAACAATCCTGAAATTATTTTTCCTCTAATTGCTGATGCAGATTTATCTCAAAGTTATGGTAATACCACTTATATCATTAACGGAAGTATAAGCAAAGAAACCATGAATCCTAATGATTATGGAACAACGGGAGACTGGGGAGGACATAGGGCTACAAAAGCATGGTATGGTTTATTTAATAATGGTGATTTAGCTGGATCAAATGATGATAGAGCAAAGTTGTTTTTTACAACTGGACATTCTTACCAAATGAATGATTACAAGCTTTGGACTGATGGTTTTCCTAGTATTAAATTTAGAAATACAAATTTTAAAGGAACCTCTATCTCAACAAATTTTGCTAGCACTGATTTCCCATTATACAGATTAGCAGATGCCTATTTAATGTACGCCGAATGTGTATTAAGGGGAGCAACTGGAGGAGATGCTGGACAAGCCTTAATCTATGTGAACAACGTAATCACAAGATCACATGGTGATGCAATCAACAGCTCGCAATTAACTTTAAATTTTATCTTAGATGAAAGAGCAAGAGAATTGAATTTTGAGGGGCACAGAAGAACAGATTTAATTCGTTTTGAAAAATTTACTGGCAATTCTTATGTATGGCCATGGAAAGGTGGAACTCAAAGCGGTACTTCTATCCCAGAAACTTACAAATTATATCCAATACCTACTACAGCTTTACAATCTAACCCGAATTTAACTCAAAACCCAGGTTTTTAATTTAATACTTAAAAAAAATGAAAAATATATTCAAACTAAGCGCAATAGCGATGCTTTTTATGTCAGCAGTATCATGTGTACCAACATCTGACGAAGATTTAACGGTAATGGTTCCATCTGAAGCTCCAGAGTTAATAGCACCAGTTACAGGAACAGCATATGTACTTGATAAAGCTAAACCCGATAATCAAGGTACTACATTGGTTTGGGATTATACAAAGTACGATGGTACACAAACAGTGGTTAATTATGAAATTGAAATGGCAAAAGCGGGCACTGATTTTAAAGTAATTAACGTTATTTCTAAAACCACTGATCGATTCGCAACTTTTACTGTTGGCCAATTAAATCAAGCCGCTTTAGATGCAGGATTACTTCCTAATGCTGTTAGCGAAGCTGATATTCGTATCAAATCTTATATTGGAGCAAGCGGAATACCACAATATTCTAATATACTTACAATTAAAGTTACTCCTTACCCAGCTTGGGATGACTGGGGTATTATTGGTGATGCAACTCCTGACGGATGGGATGCAGATACCGATCTTGTATATGACTTAGGAACAAAAAAATATTCCTATAATGGACTTTTAAAAGTTGGAGAGTTTAAATTCAGATTGGATAATGCATGGACTCTCAATTATGGTGATAACGGTAAAGACTTATCATTGGACAAAGATGGAGCAAATATTCCTATTACTGTTGCTGGTAACTATACAGTAGTAATAGATTTCAAAGCACTTACCTACACTATTACGAAAAACTAGTAATTATTTTCTAATTAAAAGGGCTGTCTTACCGATAGCCCTTTTTTTCTATTTTTAATTAATAAACAAAAACCATGAAAAAACTTATACTTTTATTGTTGTTTTTTTTGTCTTTAGCAACTGTAGCGCAGACACAAACAGTAACCTATTCAATCAGTCCAGTTGCTTTTGGAGAGACCACTTCAATAACTATTACCGTAAATGGTAACAGCATCAATGAAGGTACCTGGGGTGTTTCGGGGAATGCGCTTTATTTATGGGCTTGGGCTTTTGACCTGGATGATACCACTCAAAAAGGAACTCCACTAAACGGTGACTGGACGGCCTCAAATGAAGCTAGTAAATTTACTTATAATGCAGGCACAGATACCTATACCAAAACTATTACACCAACAACATATTACAATATTACAAATATTGGAAAAATTGGTTTTTTGGTTAAAGCCAAAGATGGAACAGGCGACAAAAAATCACAGGATATATTCGTTGAAGTGGGCGCTTTCCAAGTCGCACTTACGTCACCAGCAGCAAATAGCAGCACGATACTAGCAAGTGGAGCAAATCTTTCTATTACAGCGACCAATACAAACGGTGTTGCGAGTTATAACTTAAAATCTAACGGAATAAGTATCAATACCGCTGCAAGTACTTCAACTTATTCTTTTACTCAAACTGCAATTACCAGCAACCAAAATTATGAACTAGAGGTGACACAAGGTGCCACAACAGTAGTTAAAAAATTCTCTGCTATTGTGAATCCAGGAGCTATAAGCGCAGCTTTACCAGCAGGACTAGTAGACGGTATAAATTATAATTCGGCAACAAAAGCTACTTTGGTACTTGACGCACCAGGAAAAGATTTTGTATACGTAGCTGGAACCTTTAATAATTGGCAACCAACATCGGGCTATGCAATGAAAAAAGATCCTTCAACAGGGAAATTTTGGTTGGAATTAACCGGATTAGTTTCGGGTGTAAATAATACCTATCAATATTGGGTAGGTGATGCAACTCCATTAGCCAATTCTCCAGCACTTGTAAAAACGGCAGATCCTTTTTCAACTTTGGTGCTATCACCATTCGACGATGGCGACATTCCTGCTGCATCATATCCAAATATGCCAGTCTATCCTGTAGGACAAGAACGAGAAGTGACCGTTCTACAAACAGGTCAGACTCCCTATGCATGGAGCGCTTCCACAACAAATTTTGTGAAGCCAGAAAAGGATAAACTAGTTGTTTATGAAGTCTTAATAAGGGATTTTGATGCCAAAAAAAGCTATCAAGGTCTTATAGATCGTATCGATTATTTCAAAAATTTGAAAGTAAACGCAATTCAGTTAATGCCAATAATGGAGTACGAAGGCAATGAAAGTTGGGGATATAATACTTCCTTTCATATGGCCTTAGATAAGTTTTACGGCCCTTCATCAAAATTAAAAGAATTAATTGACTTATGCCATCAAAATGGTATTGCAGTAATTCTAGACGTCGCGTTAAATCATGCTTTTGGTAGAAATCCAATGGTAAGAATGTGGATGAATGATCCTGATGGAGATGGTTGGGGTTCGCCTACGACCGAAAACCCATACTTTAACACCGTAGCAAAACACAGCTATAGTGTTGGGGAAGATTTTAATCACACTTCACCAATGACAAAGAATTATGTAAAAAGAGTAATTAAACAATGGATAGAAGAGTATAAAATTGATGGTTTCCGTTGGGATTTAACAAAAGGTTTTACTCAAAATTGCACTGCAAATGATGAAGGATGTACGGGATCCTATCAGGCAGACAGAGTAGCAATTCTTAAAGATTATGCAGACTATTCTTGGTCAGTTGACCCTACTCATTATACGATTTTTGAACATTTAGGCGGAGATGCAGAAGAAAAAGAATGGGCTAATTATAGAATAGCAGAAACTCCTAGTAAAGGAATTATAATGTGGGGTAATTTTAATTCACAATACAGCACTCTTCTTAAAGGATATGCAGCAAATATCTCAAGAATGACACCTGCAAGTCATGGATTTCTTGCCAATCGATTAATGGGGTATCCTGAAAGCCATGATGAGGAGCGCTTAATGTACAATGCCAAAACAGACGGTAACAGTACGAATGCTGGACACAACATAAAAACATTGAACGTAGGATTATCAAGAATGTCGGCTATTGGAGCGACTTCGTTACTCGTTCCAGGTCCTAAAATGGTATGGGATTTTGGCGAATTAGGATATGATTCTTCTATTTTTACATGTAATAACGGCAGTATAAATGACAACTCATCTACTATTGCAGGCGATTGTAAACTAGATACCAAACCACAACTACAATGGACAAGTAATTGGCTTGGAAATACTAATAGAAATAAAATCTACTCAGATTGGTCTAGAATGATTGCTTTAAAGACAACGGAACCAGTATTTTCAGGTGTTGCGACAATGGCAAACTCTTCAAGTTTAACATCAAACATAAAAATTACAAATAGCGCTTTGGCAGCTACAGATCTAAAAGATGTTTTAGTACTAGCAAACTTTGACGTAACTTCTCAAAACGTAGCGACAGGATTTCCATATGCCGGAACTTGGTACAACTTGATGGATAATTCTTCTATTAAGGTAACGGATATCAATGCTCCAATTGCAATTATGGCAGGAGATTTTAAAATTTACGGAAATAAGAAATCACAATTAGAAGACAAATATTTTACATTACCATCAGATAATTTCACGATCGAATCAAAAGGAGAAACGTGTCTCAATCAAAATAATGGTGAAATAGTCATAAATGCAAAAACGCCAAATACATATACAGCTGTTATCAATGGTAAATCGTATGATTTTCTAAATAACTCTGTAAAAATAAGCGGCTTAGTTGCTAACACTTATAATGTATCTATTTTTGTAATGGGACAATCTCTAGAACAAAAATTCACAATTGGAATTCCAAAAGGAGCAATTATTACAGGAAAATCAAGTCTTGATTCAAACAAGCTTTTGGTAGAAATAAGCAATGGAACTGCTCCCTATACTATTTTCATAAATGGTCAAGAGCAATTTGCTACAGATTCTCCATCGTTCTTAGTAGATACTAATAAAGGTGGATTATTGGAAGTAAAGACAGCAAAAGCATGTGAAGGAATCTATGCAACAAAAATAGATGACTCATTCCTTACCATTGCAGCGTATCCAAATCCTACAACAGGAAGAGTCGCTATAAGAATACCTACTTCTAAAAAAGAAGTTACAGTAACTATCTATACGTTGAACTCACAATTTATTTGTACAAACAAGTATACTGTAGAAAACGGTCAAATTCAGCTAAGCCTCGAAGAACAGTCAAGCGGAGTGTATATCGTAAAAGTAGATTTAGAGACTCCAACCTATCTAAAAATTATAAAAAATTAAAAATGAAAAAGTATATATTTATTACGATAATTAGCTTACTTCTATTTTCCTGCGGAGGTAGCGAGGATTCTCCAACAGTACCAGCACCAGTAAATACTGCTCCAACAACACCTACCTTGGTGGGACCTACAAATAATAAGTTATGCGTTAGTAATTTGGTTGTTTTTCAGTGGAACAATTCTACATACACTAGTAAGGATCCGATCATTTTTCAACTTCAAGTAGCAAAAGATCAGCAGTTTTCTCAAATTGTAGAAACTTCAGAAAGTAGTAGTAACACTAAAGAGATTACACTTCAAAAAAATACAGCTTATTATTGGAGAGTAAAGGCAACTGATGATAAAAATTTATCAAGTGAGTATTCAGATGTTAATAAATTTTACACATCCGGCGATGCTGTGACAAACTACATTCCCTTTGCTCCAGAACTTGTTCTACCAGTATTCAATAGTACATTGGGTTCTACAACTGCCACTTTAGAATGGAAGGCAAGTGATGTAGACGTAAATGATAAACTTGTCTTTGATGTTTATTTTGGAACAGAAAATCCACCAACATTGAAAGCTGGTGAAAATTTAGAAGCAAAAACACTGACTGTACCAATCGTTGCGACAAAAGAATATTATTGGAAAGTAGTGGTCAATGACAATAAAGGAGGAGAAACAATAGGCCAAACATGGCAGTTTAAAACAAATTAGAACTTTCGTAACACTCCTAATTCATAAGGGTGAGAATAATTTAATATAAAAATTTGCTGAGTTTATTAGATAGTTAGTTACAAATCAAGTTTGAATTAGTACAGAAGACGCCGTCAAATTAACATTTGATGGCGTTTTTTTTATTTCAAAAAAATTCTAGATCGCAATCAAAGTCTATTTCTAACACATTCCTTCTACCATAATAATATTTTTGGCATGACCGCAGAAAAAGCGGTCGGGCTGTACACTGTATCTTTATTTTCTTAAAGAAAGAAAATAAAGGATGCCGTTTCCATCCCTCATGCTAGCAAACGGATCAAAATAACGATAGTTATGGTCAATTACGAACTTAAGTCTTTCAATGCCACGATAAAAGCTTTTATAGTTCAATATAGAGGTGTAGGTAAAAGTAATTTTCTCTTTTTTGGATTATATTATCTAATCCCCAACTTTTGCGTTTAATCACATAAGGATCAATCCTAAAAGTTGGGGAGGAATCAAAGATTTACTAAATTAGCTGATTAAAAAAACAAGCTTTGGAGAATTACATAGAACTTTTAAAACTTATCCTTCCTGAATTAATTGTAGAACACTTTGATTTGGTCAACA